>CANJIU010000018.1 GCA_947474365.1 Opitutia bacterium
CAAGCCGCAGTCTCTACGACCCGAGTCTGAACGGGCGTGCATCTCGGCGCACCACACTGCGAAAACCGCTCGTTCCGCAAAGGAACGTCAGCGAAACGCCGGGTCCGCTCAAAACCCGGATCAACGACTTCGGTGACCACGGCTTTCACTCAAATCGTTGAACCCGGTTTCGGGTCAGAATCGGTGCTTATTGGGACGCGCCAGATTGGCGCATATCCTAGAATCGTCCCGTAGGGTCAAAATACTCATACGGCCTCTCGGCGATAGAATTTCAGGAGGCCACCGAGGCGATCGCGGGTTGGGACCTGACCAGATGGACTGCCGATCCGGTCGGCTGTCGCCAGGAGCCGACGCTCGGGTGTGGGCGTACCGAATAGGCACGTCTCGGAAACATGTGGCCCGCCGGAAATGTCGATCAACGACTTGCGTAGGGCAGATTGTTCGACGCCACCTCAAATCTGGCCCTGTCCAGAATACGGTCCAAATAGAAACGCGACATAATGGCGCAACACTACTGACTAAAACTATCGTCTGCCGACGGCCGGTAGCCGAGAGACGAGGCGTGACCAGGTGAGAACGCCCGAGGTTCCGGAGTGGGACTGCTCATTCTTGGGTGTCCCCGCCGGTAGTCCTGCCCGGTAATTCGATAGGGGCGGGATCGACAAATACCCTTTCGGTCCAAGCGTACTTTTCCGCTAGCGGAAACGACCGTGCCGTTCGTTAATGTCCGTGCCGCCCATGTCTTCCCCGCCAACCGACGATGCCCGCTGGTTTTCCGCCGAGGTGCAGCCGCACGATGCGGCGCTGCGAGGCTGGCTGCGCGCCAAGTTTTCGGCACTCGGCGACATCGATGACGTGGTGCAGGAAACCTACACTCGTGTGCTGCAGATCCGCGCCCGCGATCCGTTGCGCCAGCACGCGGTCAAGCCGCTGCTGTTCACGACCGCCCGCAATCTCGCGCTCGACGAGCTGCGCCGTCGCCAGATCGCACCCATGTACGCGCTGCCGGAGGATGCCGACGCGGCAGTGTTTGCCGACAACGCGCCCGGCGTCAGCGAAACCGTGGTCCGGCGCGAGGAACTCGCCCTGCTTGCGGAGGCGATTCAGACGCTTCCCGAGCGTTGCCGGCGAATTCTTACGCTTCGGAAAATTTACGGCCTGCCGCAGAAGGAAATCGCGCGCCAGCTCGGCATCTCCGAGCACACGGTCGAGGCGCAGGTGGGCATCGGCATGCACCGCTGCGCCGATTACCTCAGCCGCCTGGGACTGCCATGAGCTCCCACGATTCCAATTTCGAAAGCGATCTCCACCCCATTGCCGCCACCGCCGCGGCTTGGCTCTCCCGGCGCGACCGCGGTTTCACGCCCGCCGAACAGGACGCGTTTTTACAGTGGCTCGCGGCCGATCCGCGCCACCGCGCCGAAGTCGCGCGCATCGAGCGCTCCTGGCAGGCGCTCGACTCCCTCGCGGCCTGGCAGCCGGCGGACGGCACTGCGCCCAATCCCGATCTGCTGGCGCCACGGCCCGCCGGCCGGCACCGCTGGTTAGCCCGCGCGGGCTTTGCGGCGGCTGGTGCTGTTCTCGCGGCCGCGGTGATTGCGCTTTGGTGGCCGGCTCCAGTTTCATCCGTCGCGGTCGGGAAGATTTCATCCGCGGTGGCCGGGGTGCGCGTGTTGCCCCGCCCCGAACCACAGGCGCTGGCCGATGGCTCGGTCGCCGAGATCAAGCATGGCGGGCACTTCGAGGTGGCCTTCGACCAGGCTGAGCGACGCGTGCGACTGCAGAAAGGCGAAGTGCATCTTACCGTGGCGAAGGACGCCGCGCGGCCTTTCGTCGTCGAAGTGGGCGGCGTGAAGGTGCGCGCGGTCGGCACGGCGTTCAGCGTGCGCCTTGAGCGCGACCAAGTCGACGTGCTGGTGACCGAGGGTCGGGTGTTGGTTGAATCGGCGAACGGCGCCCCAGTTTCGGTGGCGAACGGCGAGCGGGCACGCGTCGGCGCGGATCTACGACCGGTGGTGGCGGCGGAAGAACCCGAGGCGATCGAGCAGGCGCTGGCGTGGCGCACCGTGCGGCTCGAATTCGAGGGCCTGCCGCTCGTGGCCGTGGTGACGGAGTTCAATCTGCGCAACTCGCTCCAACTCGCGATTGGCGACGCCGCAGCGGGGCGGGTGAAGGTGGCTGGCACATTCCAGGCCGACAAACCTGAGGCGTTCGCGCGTCTGCTCGAAGCGGGGTTCGGCATCGCCGTCGAGCGCCGGGCCGGCGGCGCTTGGGTGCTGCACAGTGCCCCGCCGCCCGCCGCGAAAAAATTGTGACGGAATCTTTAACGGAAATCGCCCGCCCATTCGTTAATGACCGCGGACCGGCCAGCACCCCGCCAGCGCCCGAGTCCGATATATGAAACCCCCATGATCTGTCTCCACCCCGCCACGCGACTGCTGCGTCTCGTCGTGTTGTGGGCTGGTGTCCTGCTCGGCGGTTTGGTATTCGCCGTTCCCGAGGCACTGAAGACTCCGTTCGACGTGGCCGGCGGCGACGCCGCCGCAACCCTCCGACAACTCTCGCGGCAAGCGCGCGATTCCGTTGTTTTTCCAATTGACCATGTCCGCGGCGTCAGGACCAACCCGATCCAGGGCGACTTCACGACCCGCGAAGCCGCCGAGCAGATGACCGCCGGCACCGACTTGTACGTTTCCCAGGATCCCCAAACCGGCGCGCTGCTCATCGGGCGACGAGATCAACCGGAAATCGCGCCATCTTCGGCCGCACCTCAGGTCGCCCTACCCCAATCTTCTTCTGTGAAAACCCGCACCCTGTTCGCCCTCCTCGCCGGCTGGCTCGCCGCCGGCACTCCCGCCGCCAGCGCCCAAGGCACCGGCTCCATCGAAGGCCGCGTCTTCAACGCCGCCACTGGAAGTGCGCTCGTCAACGCTCAAGTGTCAATTGAGGGCACGGCACGCCAAGTGACCACTGACGACCGCGGCTCCTACCGGATAGCGGGGGTGCCTGCGGGCGAAGCGCGCCTCGGCGTCGCCTACGCCGGCATGGAACGTGAGTTCGCCACGGTCAGGGTGCCCGCCGACGGCACCGTGCAGCGCGAGTTCGAACTGCGGCTGCTCGGTATGGAGAAGGCTGGTGAAGTGGTTAAGTTGAATGCGTTCAACGTCGTCGCTGACCGCGAGATGAGCGCCCAGGCGATTGCCATGAACGAGCAACGGCACGCCCCCAACATCAAGAACGTCGTTTCAATCGACGAATACGGGGATCGCGGTGGAGAGAACATCGGCGAGTTTTTGCGTTTTATGCCGGGCGTTGCGGTGGTTGGCCTTCCAGAGGCCGGCAACCTCTCCCTCCGGGGAATTCCCTCCAACAACACCAACATGTCGATCGACGGCGCTCCCGTGGCTTCCGCGGAACCAAGCTCCCGGTCGGTCAACCTGCAGGCCGTTCCGATGGCGAACGTCTCGCGCGTCGAAATCACCAAGGTGCCCACACCGGACACTCCCGCCAGCGGACTCGGCGGATCGGTGAACCTGATTTCTGCCAGTGCCTTCGACAAGAAGAGACCCGAATTCTCCTATCAAGTGTATTGGCAGTTCGACGACACCACCGGAATCAATCTGGGCGGCGGACGCCAGTGGCAGTTGCCGGAGATGAACACCAAATACCACAAACCTTCCGTGCAACTTCGGTATGCCTTTCCTGTGACGCCCAACTTTGCACTGACCCTCGGTGCAGACTACACGTGGCGCCGGATGATCCAGGGAGATGAACAGGGCACCTGGGATCTGGTGCGCCTGGTCCAGACCAGCGCCGCGTGGGCGGAACTCACCCAGCCCATCACCACCCGCTCCGCCCAACTAGGCGCGGAATGGCGGCTCGGGTCGTCGGACACTTTGTCGCTGAGTCTGCACCATCGCGAACATGAGCGATGGACCACCCGAAGCCAGTTGGCCATCACCTATGGCGCCGGCACGATCGGGGATGCGACGTTCTCGCAGGGAGCGTCCACCGGGGTGGGCTCGGTGAGTCACGGCAACAACTGGAACGTGTTGGCTACAGAAACCAACCAGGCCACCCTGAAATATCGACATCTGGGCAGGTTGTGGCGCTTGGACGCAACCGGCTCCTGGTCCGAGTCCGAGGCGGTGCAAGACGATATCAAGAAAGGGTTCTTCTTTACCGGGAACGCCTCGATCACCAACTTGATTCTCCGCGGCGACGGCATTGGGAACGCTGGTGGGATCCTGCCCGCCCGGTACTCGGCGGTCACTCGTGCAGGCGCGCCGGTGGACATTTACGACGGGGCCAACTACTCGATCAACAATGGCCAATCGGCGGCACAGACGCGTGGTGGCCGGCTGACCGGGACACGGCTGGATCTGACCCGCGAGTTGAGTGTTGGTGTTCCGTTGAGCATTAAGGTCGGGGCCGCGGCCAACGAAGAACGGCGGGATCTTCGCTCCGGCACCTGGCAGTGGAATTTTCGCCCAAATGGCGCGACCGATGTGGCGTCCCGATTGGCGGCGAACTTCGATGTGTTTGACGAGGGCTTCCTCCGTGAGCCGCCAAGAGTCGCCGGCGTTCCCGTGCGACTCACCAGTCAGAAGAAGCTGTTTTATCTCTACCGACTGCATCCCGACTGGTTCGTGCTGGACGAACCGCTCGCGCACCAAAACCTCGTCGCTGGATCGCGTGCCTATCAGGAAACGATCACGGCGGCCTATTTGCGGACCGATCTTCGCCTGATGCAAAACCGGCTCGGGATCGTCACCGGAGTTCGCTTTGAGCAAACCAGCGGCGAAGGGCAGGGCCCCCTTGATGACATCAACGCACAGTACCAGCGGGATGCGGCGGGGAATTTCCTGCGTAATGCGAGCGGACAACGGATTCTGATCACGAACGATGCGCTCGCGCTCGCCAAGTTGCGTTACCGGGAACGGTCGGCCCAGTCATCGACCAATTACCGTGACTTCTTCCCGAGCCTGAATGCGACCTACGATTTGACGGAGAAACTGGTCTTCCGCGCGGCCTATGCCCGTACCATTGGCCGCCCCCGGCTCGATTTCATCACCCCGGGTCTCACCATCTCGGCCCCGGAGGTCACAAACCCGACCATCACGCTCAACAATCCCAAATTGAAGCCATGGAAAGCCCAAAACTTCGACCTGTCGTTGGAGACGTACAACTTCAAGGACGGAGTCGGATCACTCGGGGTGTTCCAGAAAGACATCACGGACTTTTTCGGCGATCTGCGGACACCGGCGACCCCGGAACTCCTGGCCATTTACGGGCTCGAACATGACTCATCGCTTCTCAACTACTCGGTTTCGACGCAAGTCAACGCGGGCGATGCGAGGGTGACAGGCCTGGAGTTCGGCTACCGGCAATCGCTGACCTTCCTTCCGCACTGGGCGCGCGGCCTCCAGGTGTTCGTGACTGCCACGAAGTTGAAGGTGCAAGGCAGCAGCACGTCGGACTTCGTAGGATTTGCGCCGGAAGTCTTCTCAGGAGGAGTCAATTTGATCCGTCCGCGCTTCTACATCAAAGCGAACTTCAGCTATCAGGCCGAGACCCGCGGGGCCGCCTTCCCCGCCAGTGCGACCATTCCGGTGGGGACCTTCGACTACCAGGGAAAGGTCACCCGGTTGGCCCTCAGCGCGCAGTATGCCTTCACTCGAAAAATCGCCCTTTACGTCGCGCTGACGGATCTCCTGCCCGTGTCACAGGACAGCCGGCGCTATGCGCCACAGACTCCCGAGTACGCGAGGACACGTCGCGCCCAGGCGCTGAATTCCTACACGACGATCGGCGTGAAAGGATCCTTTTGACCGCGCCTGAATTTGTCTCCACCCCACAGCCGACCGCAATTCGATGAAATCCACCGGCAAGCTGGTCACGGCCCTGCTACTCGCGCTGCCGTCCGCACTGAATGCAGCTCGGGCATCTCAGGCGGAAAACGACGGCTCATACTGGGTGTTTGTTCAGCCCGGTGGCTTCCGGATGGGGGCGGAACCGGGACCGGACGTATTGAAGCCCGGACGTCTGAGAAGCTACGACGGTCCCGACTGGGATGAGTCCACGGTTCACGACGTGCGCATCACCCAGGCCTTTGCCATCGGCTTGTCGCGTGTTACCCAAAAGGAGTATGCGCGGTTCCGTCCGCAACACAGGGAATATCTCCTTTCCCGAGGTTTGGCATGGGATGCGGACGCGCCCGTGACGATGGTCTCATGGCACGAGGCGGATGCCTACTGCCGTTGGTTAAGCGAAAGGGAGGGGAAAGTCATCCGGCTGCCTACCGAAGCCGAGTGGGAGTTTGCTGCCCGGCAGGCGAAACGCCTGGGGCTTGTGGGTATGGGTGACGGAATTCAGGAGTGGTGTCATGACTGGTGGGGGCCCTACCGCCCGGAACCTGAAACGAATCCGCTCGGTGCCGGGAGCGGCGATGTCCGGGTGGCGCGCGGAGGAGGCAATGGCCCGGAACGCCTGGAGACCGCCGAGATCGAAGTCGATGGCGTCATAACGGCGGCGACGAGGCGAGTGACACCGCGGATCACCGACCGATCCGGCAGCGTACCCGACGACCGCAGTGCGAATCTCTCCTTTCGGTTGGTGCAGGGGGAACGGCCGGATGGCTCGTTTCGCCCCGATCCGCCACCGGCCGAAGCCAACACCAACGTTTCACAGCAGGCGGCGCCGTGGGAGAGACAACGAGACCCCGCAACACCCTACTTCATCGGCGGCGTTCCGTTTATCCGGCAACCGGAGGATCCCCTGTCACTGCCCTACTTCGGGCGGCATCACGTGCCCAGCATCGTCTTTTGTGCCAATGGCGATCTGCTGGCTACGTCCTTCACAGCACCGGACGATGGCAGCAGACAGATGGCGATCATCTTCAGCCGCCTGAGACGGGGAGCCACCGCCTGGTCCCCTCCGGCACGCTTCTTCATCGTTCCCGATCGAAATAACAAGGGGTTGTTGTTCAACGCGGGGCCGGGGGAGCTACATCACTACAATATGTTCAAGGACAATGTGCAGAACGCCTATTCCATCGCGAAGCGCGTGAGCACGGACAACGGATTGACCTGGACCGCGGCACGGACCGTGCATCCCTATCCCGCCAAACAATCGGCGCTGACCACGTTCACCGGCACCCCGCGGTTCATCAGCGAAATACACCCGGTAAGATTGGCGGATGGCACCCTGGTCATTCCCAGTGACGCCGCCGGCGGAAACGACGGCGGGACGGTCTTGTGGAGGAGCCGAGACGAGGGTGAGTCATTTGCAGAGATGACGCGTTTTGGTTGGAATCACGCCGAGTTCGCCAAGCCCGGAGGCAAAGCCGGCTGGATTGCCGGCATCCATGCGTCTTTCGTCGAACTCAAGGATGGACGCCTGCTGGCAATCGGAAGGAGTAACAACATCGAAGGGCGCATGCCAATGAGTGTCACGGCCGACCGGGGCCTAACCTGGACCTATAGAGCAAGCCCTTTCCCGCCTATTCTTTCTGGGCAGCGAGCGGTTTTGGTGAGGCTGCAGGAGGGGCCGCTTTTGGTCCTCTCCTATACCGATCTCAATGCGAGCTACCAAAAAGGACTTCAACAGGGAATCGATGTGACTGACGAGGCCGGCCGCGTGAGCAAAGGATTCGGGACTTTCTCCGCGCTTTCCTTCGATGAAGGAGAAACCTGGGGAAGCTACAAAATCATCCCCTTGGATCAGCAGAACCCGTTTGATGGCGAGCGCGGGGGGTATCTGGCCTTCGTGCAGACGCCGGACGGAGTGATTCATTTCGTGACCAGCCGTCATTATTACAGCTGCAACCTTGCCTGGCTGAAGGCCCCGGCAAAGGTTGCGGCACGGAAGTAGAGATGGGCGATTATCGAGAGACATAAACCGCGCCCTCTACGCCCGCGATGGCACGCACAAGTTTTCAGCGATCCGCGCCAGGCGAGAATTCAACCCCGCACTTCCATGCCAATCCTCCTTCGAGCACTCGCTCCATCCAGCGCATCCGGGCAGGCGCGACGCCGGCCAGCGCGTGTCGCCCTGGCATGCGTCGCGTTGATCATGCTGCCTTTCGCGTCTCCCGGCGCGGCCATGGCGCAGGAGCAGCCGTTTCTCGCGCCGCCGGCGCACGTCGGACCGCCGCTCGCGTGGCACGCGACCACCAGCCGCGCCTTCCAGGGCATTCCGAGCCTGGCGGTCGCGCGGGAGGGGCGGCTGTGGGCGACGTGGTATGCGGGCATCACGCCGGGCGAGGACCGCAACAACTACGTCGTCGTCAGCACCAGCGGCGACGGCGGCGCCACCTGGCAGGAGGTTTTCACGATCGATCCGGATGCGGGCGGCCCCGTGCGCGCGTTCGATCCGGAAATCTGGCTGGCGCCCGACGGGCGGCTGTTCGTCTTCTGGGCGCAGGGGGTGGGCGACAACGACGACGCGCGCGTGAAGGCCGCGTTGAAGGGCGGCGTGTGGTGCGTGACCACCGACACGCCGAACCTCCCGCAGCCGAAGTGGAGCGCGTCGCGGCGGCTGACCGACGGGGTCATGATGTGCAAGCCGCTCGTGCTCTCGACGGGCGAGTGGGCGCTGCCGGCGTCCCTCTGGCGGCTGGCCGATCACAGCGCCCGCATGGTCGTCTCGACCGATCGCGGTGTGACGTGGTCGCTGCGCGGCGCCTGCCACGTCCCGGCGGCGGACCGCGGGCACGACGAACACATGATTGTCGAGCGGCGCGACGGTTCGCTCTGGCTGCTGGCCCGCACGCGCTACGGCATCGGCGAGAGCATCTCGACCGACCGCGGGCGCACCTGGCCCGAGCTGAAGGCCGCTGCGATCCCGCATCCGACGGCGCGGTTCTTCGTCACCCGGTTGAGTTCCGGCAACCTTCTGCTGGTCAAACACGGTTCGATGGAAACGCGCGGCACGCGCTCGCACCTGACCGCATATGTCTCCCGCGACGACGGCCGCACCTGGGCCGGCGGGCTGCTGCTCGACGAACGCGTCGGCGTGTCCTATCCGGACGGCCAGCAGGTGGCGGACGGCGTCATCCGCATCGCCTACGATTACAGCCGCGTCGGCGCGCGCCACATCCTGTTCGCCAATTTCCGCGAGGAGGACGTGGCGGCAGGGAAGGACGTCAGCGGCGCGGTGCGGCTGCGGCAATTGGTGAGTGAAGCCTCGGGCGGCCAGGAGAAGACCAAGTCGGCGCCGAAAAAGTCGACGACCATAAAGCCTGTGGAACCTGCAAAAGCGATCGCCCCAACCCGCTAATGCCCGGCCCTTGGCGGCCATGTCTCCGCCGGTGTCGGTTCCACTCGTCGACGCTCTGAAAATACGTCTACGGCCAAAGGATCGGTCCTGCCGGGCTGTTCAGGTGGCCGCGAAGAACAATGCCATTTTCTGCCCTCCGGGTTTTCGCGATGCCAATTCTCGAAAAACCCTCCCGGCTGGAGATCGCACGCGCCACGCGATCTGGCGGCATCTATCGCCTGTATATCGGTACGTTAAGAACCGATACCGGACACCCATGGAAACAGCCGACGGGGTCAACCCAGAATGGCGCTTAGATAAGACGCCAAACTTTCTTGTTCAATGGACTGCGTCGTTCCGTGTCCGGAAAACGGGCACGCATGATCTGGCTGGATAGCCGGCGCCGTATGGTCAAAAAACTCATGCGGCCGCTCGGTGATAGAATTTTAGAAGGCCGCCGAGGCGCTCACGGGTTTGGAGCTTACCGGATGAACTGCCGATTCGGTCTGCGGTTGCCGGGTGCCTCCGCACGAGTTTGGGCGTCCCGAATAGGTGCGTCTCGGGAACACGCGGCCCCGCGAAAACGTCGTTCAACGACTTGCGGAAGGCAGATTGTTCGACGCCACCTCAAATCTGGCCCTGTCCAGAATACGGTGGGATTAGAAACGGGCCAATCCGGCACAAGTCGCCCGACAACCTCGTGCAACTCGCCCCACAAAAACTCGCCACCGAATGCCTGCGGGTTGACGGCTGATCATTCATATCGGAGCGAGCGATACGTACATCCCTAGGTCCCTTCAGGAATAAAAAACGGTCAGTAGGGGTTTGCTTGGTGTCATGACACAACGACTGTGACCACAACACTAACGACCATCTCCTATTCCCTGAAGGGATGTTTCAGGTTGCCACGAAGATTGGGCTACGCGATAGAAAAATGCGCATGAACGAAGAACTACCCCAGCCGTCTGTTCCTCCGACGACAGTCGCATACCGATGGGCGCCCCGACCAATTGGTATCCAAACGATGGTTGCGGTTTGGCAAGAAAAACTCCACAGGTTTGGTCCGCAACGTCCGGCGGATTCACCTCCGGTGGAGAGTCCAACCGTAATTGCGAAGACCTCTACTGCCGCAACGAAAGATGGTCCTCGGTAGTTAGCCGCACTCAATCGCATTAAGATCACTTTCGCTCAGCGCGCCATGTTGAAGGCGCACCACGACGCGCCGAATCGTTCGATTACCTACACCCAGTTGGCCAAGGCTGCTGGCTATGAAACCTACGATGGTGCGAATGCTCAATATGGCGCGCTCGGGCGCACCTTGGGCGAGGCCGTCGGCTTTGACTTCGTAGATTCAGACACGAGGCCCGGTCAGAAGTTTTACAGCAGCGCGATTGGCTTCCCCAACCCGTATTCCGAGGGGCACTTTCAACTCGTCATGCATCATGAGCTCGCCAAGGCCATCGCTTCACTGGAACCGAATTGGTTCTCTCGCGTCGAGTTGGATCAACTTGGCCATGAGTTCGCCGCCGAGAACATCACGGACGAGCGTTCTCAGGCCGTTCTGCAGTGGATCGCAAATATGAGCTGGGACGAGGACGTCCTACTTGACCGTGACTTCGTGGAAAGTCTGGCATCAACAATCGGCTGTGACGTAAGTGATTTGCCGGCCTTCTGTGAAAACGATGAGGTAATCACTTTCGTTGGCGGGATCGAAGGCAACCTATCTGGCCGATGAAAGACTTCCTGGCCTCAGGAAGGCGGCGCCGGGCGGAGCGGCGGCATAGGATCGACTTGAAATACTCGCGGGAATGTCTCTAAACCCCAAATTCATCGTGTCTTTTCTGTCCGTCTCGATCCAAGTACACACCTGATTGTCGAGGACACTTTGATTGTCGGAAGAAACCGCCGAAAGCCGCGGTAATTAGATTGTCGAATCAGAAACGGCTCCAGAGGGAGCCCGGTGACACTTTGGAATGTCGACGCACATTTGGTGTCCGTCGACAATAGCTCCGGCATTTTTTGAAAACACGCCGGCATTTATCGAAACATCCCGGCAAAATCGCCCCTCCTGAAAAATAACAGGAGGGGCATTGCGCGATTTTAAGGCCCCCCGGATCGCCGGGTGGGGTGTTCTATGGTCCGAGCGAGATCGGGCCTTAAAATCGATTTCTTGGGCTTTTCGGTTTTTGGCTCCGCTATGCGACAACAGGCTGCGGTTCGGTAGCCCACGCCTCTTAAAGTCGAGTCTCGCACCTGGCGGTAGTCCGATGAACCGCTGGCGGCTATTGGGCACTGACATAATGTCTGCCCGGGTTTGGCAGATCTTTACGTCAATACACCTTGGCAGGTCTTTACGGTCTTTCGTGTAACTTGCCTTTGAGGCCATTCTTACACCCGATGAAGAAAGAGCCGAACCAGACGCAACCGACGCCTGCGTCTGTCACGGTTCCGGCGGAACACGAGCCGCGCCAGCCGTAGCCGCGGTTGACCGCAACGTTGGTGCGCGTGCCGAATTGGCGCGTCCCAAACAGGACCGGTTCCCGTCCAATTCTGCCATCAACACTTTGCGCGATGGTCATGCCCGGGAGGAGTGACGATCAGATTCTCCGTTAGTCGGCTTGTGCCGAAAACGCACGGCGTGAGCAACGATCTCCCGGCCCACCTTGGCTGGACGTCAATTTGTCCGCCTGCTGAGAACTGTACTCGAAGATCAACTGCTGACGATGCGCCGGGCATCCTTGAGAAGGAGCACGAGGTGCATCGGGTAACTAGGTAGCGGCACGAAATCGTAACGCTCGTAAAAGGCTTTGGCTGCCTCGTCTTTGGCATGCACGAGCAACGCGCGCACGCCGACTCCCTCGGCAGCGGTCAACACGCGGATGATCGCGTCCTTCAGCAACCCGGCGCCAAGTCCTTTGCCATGCCAAGTACGGTCCACCGCGAGTCGCGCCAAGAGTACGACTGGAACCGGGTGTCGCGGTGCGCCCTTTTGCAGGCGGGCCGGTGCATCGGCGTAGAGAATCTGTGATGCAGCCAAACTATAATAACCGACAACGATATGGCTGTCAGTTGTCGCCGCGTAGGTCTTGGCCGTCCCGGATTGATGGTTGCCCAGGGCGTGGCGAGACAAGAACTCGTTGAGCGCAGATACGCCGCAGTCAAATGCGGTAACTTGGTGATGTGCTCCCAGCGGCTCAGGTCGATTGAGTGGTGCGGGCGAAGACATCGGGAGTCAGCAGAAGTTTGCGCAGCCGGGGCAAGTCGCGCGCGGGCGCGTCCAACCGTTTCGCAAATTCATTCCACGGGCCTTTCTTGAGCGCGAATGTCTGTTGGCTGAGGAGGTCGGCTTGCGCCCGCTCGACGGCCGCGCGCAGAATGTAGTCGGTCAGATTGGTCGCGCCTGAGAGTTCCGCCGCCAAGATCAACAGTGATTTGGTCTTGGGCGGAGTGCGCAGATGGATTTGGGCGGTAGCGGTGGCCATGAGAGGTGTTTTCTTCTTGTCAACACAAGTGATACACACGACCGAGCGTGTCAATCCCAAGGCTCTCCGAACACGGCTGCATCGCTTGGCTGCGAAGTTCTCCTGACAATCGTCGCAGCCAAGACATCGCCGCCGTTCACCTACCGCCGCTGCCACTCATTGGCTGACTCTCGCCAGAACGCGGCAAACCGAACTGGGTGAAGCGTGAATTTCACGCGCAATCGCGCGCACGTGGTGCCCATATCGGGCTGCGGTGTCGCGGATACCCGTGAGGGTGTGTGAGCTTGTCCACTTGTGCCCTAGCTTTTTGAAACCGTGCCTCGATTTGGTCGGCTAACGCAAAGAGCGCTTCCTCCCGCCGCACGATCTCCTGTTGCTCGGAGAGCGGGGCTACTCTCAGCCGGCGGTGAATTTCGCGTTTGCAGTTGTGCGTACGGCAAATTGCCGGATGCTTTTTTCATGGCAACTTTGACGGCGAAATCAACTCGGACGCGCACGCCGACGGCCCGACTGGAAGCGCGTATTCCCCGCGATCTGAAAAAGACGTTGGAACGTGCGGCTGCGGTCACCGGGCATCCAACCTTGACCAGCTTCATGATCGACGCGTTGCAAAAGAGCGCACGCAAAGTGATCGATGAACACCAGCGCGCCAAACTCACGGCGGATGAATCCAGGAAATTTGTGGATGCGTTGCTAGCTCCGGCGGCTCCGAACGCCACCCTTCGCGCCGCGTTTGGGCGCTACCAGCGGGAAGTCCACGCCTGATGGGCTACCGATTAGAGCCGCTGACCAATCAGCATGATCGCGCGGGCTTTCGTTCCGCGAGTCCCGCGCTAAATACCTACCTCCAACAGCTCGCACGCAAAGACGCTAAGAGGCGGGGTGCCGCCAGCTTCGTGATGGTGGAGGAATCAACCCCAGCGACAATCGTCGGCTTCTACACCCTTTCTGCTTTCGTTGTCGAAGTGAAGGAATTGCCGGAGGAAATGCAGAAGAAGTTGCCGCGGTATCCACGATTGCCTGCAACACTCCTCGGACGCCTTGCCCGCGACGAACGGTTTCCAGGCACCGGTTCGCTGCTCCTGATGGATGCATTGGCGCGAGCACATCGCCAGTCGGTTCAGGTCGCTTCGCTCGCGGTGGTCGCCGACGCCAAGGACGATCTCGCACTGACATTTTATCGGAAGTTCGGATTCCTGCCGTTGGGGAGTGATCCGAACCGCGTTTTCCTGGCGATGGGAACCGTCGCGCAGTTGGTAAATTCTTCCGCCCAGCCAGTTGACACTGGTGATTGGCGTCGGCGATGCAACCGGCCCGAATGGGCCGACCAGTGCAGCCAGATCAACGGGGCCGGGAGGACAGCAGAAGGAATCAGGCTTTACCTTTTGCCCAAATATTCCCCGCAGCTTGCAACGGTAGGCCAGACAGGCGAAGGCCGATCGCTATTCGCAGGGACTTCAAGAGGGTGAGATTTCGGAAAGTGGTTTCAGCTTACGGGACCACAGATTCCGCTCCGGAGCATCTCCGAGAAACACGGTGATGTTGCGACTCGCGGCCTTTGCGTCAGCGCTTCAGCGCGGTGAGCCGGGCGATGAGGTAATCCTGCGTGGTGGCGTGCTGCACGTTGGGAGCGCCGGGATAGACCAGCTCGCACGTGACGCCATTCGCGCGGCAATGCTCCTGGAGTTTCACGCCGAAGTTCGACGTGTGCGTGGGATCTTTCTGCGGCTGGCCGAGCGCCGGCGCGACCGTGTAGATAAGATACACCGGTGGATCGTCGCGCGTGACGAGCGCGTAGGGCGAGTACTCGGCGATCCACGGGAGGATGGTGCCGCGTTGCGCGAGAAAATTGTCGAACTTGCCGAGCCCAAACGCGTGGCCGCCGTAGGTGCTGTTGGGCGTCCAATCCTTCATCTGTTGCGGATCGAGCGTGGTCTGCGCGCCATTCACCGCGGCGCAAAGGAGGCGGGTGGATTCGCGCGCAATCGGATCGCTGCTGGTGGGATCGGCCAGGTCGGGATGAAACGCGAGCCAGAGCGACGTGCAGGCACCGGCGGAGCCGCCGCTCGCGGCGACGCGCGTCTTGTCGATGTTCCACTCCGCGGACTTGCTGCGGATGAACTGCAGCGCGCGCGCGGCGTCATGGAGCGGGCCCTTCACCGGAGGCGAGACCTGGTCGGCGATCGCTTCCGTGATGAACCGATACTCGACCGACGCAACGGAGATGCCGCGTTGGAGCATCTCGGGCAGCATCGCGCTAAGTCCGCTCAGGCGCCCACCCGCTGACCAGCCGCCGCCGTGGATGAAGAGCAGCAACGGCGTCGGCGCGGCCGACTCGGCCTTCCAGAAATGAATCAATTGCTTCGGATGCGGGCCGAAGGCGACGTCGTAGTGCGTGGGATTCGGCAGCGGCGGCGTGGCGAGGGTGCGCCGGGCTTCTTCGGCCGGGATGTCGCGCACGTAAATCGCGCGCCAGCGGATTTCTCCCCCGTGCGTCTGGAGCATGAAGGGTCCGCTCGCCGGAAACGGTTTTCCCTTTTCCCAAAAATTTTCCATCGGTGCGCCCTCGACGACGAGACGCGTGTTCAATGTGACCCACACGCGCGCACCGATTTGCCGGATGATGAGCTTGTTCCATTCGCCGAAGGGTTTGTCGGCGACCATGATCGGATCGCGACCGAGGGTCTTCGGTGCGTTGTTGAACAAACCGCCCGAACCAAGATGCGGCCGGCGATCAGGCCGTTTCGGATCGAAGATCTGGTTCTTGTCCCAGATCTGCACCTGCGGATTGCCGCGGAGATAGATCCCGCTGTCGGCCTTCGCCACGGTCTTGTATTCGATGAGCAACTCGTAGTCGCCAAACTCCCCGTCGGTGGTCGCGTAGGGGCCTGTCCCGGGGTTGACCAGTTCGCCGTTTTCCACGCGCCAGTGCTGGGGAAACTCATCGCGCATCTTCGCGAGCATGGCGTCGCGTTTCTCGCCGCTGAGCTTGGCGACGGAGTGCGGGTTGAGCCCGTGCCAGCCCGTGAGATCGCGGCCGTTGAAAAGGGCGCGGAAACCTGCCGGTGGTTTCGGCTCGGCGGCGCTCAACGCGATAAACAGGGCGGGCAGAAGCAGGACGGCGAGGAGGCGGGCTTTCATGCGAATTGGGATAAAGCGATCAGCTCGATTTCGTGGAAGATGGCCAGACCGTTTCAGCCGGTGCGCCGTCGCCCTTACGCCGGGCGTCGAAACAACGAGGGCAATCGTTGCGCGATGGCGGCCAAATTCCGAGCAGGCCGCCGTGTGGTCCCTGCGTCTCCCAGCACCATGAGCCTGTCGCGTTGCTGCGCCTCGTGTTTTTTCGTCGCGGGCCTGGTGGCCCTCCATTTGTCCTTCGCGGCCCTGCCGCCCGCCGGACTTGTGGGCCATTGGCGTTTCGAATCGCTCCGGGAGAACCGCGCCCCCGATCAATCGCCGTCAGGAAATCCGCTGGTCGTGAATCATGCGGTCACGCATCCGGAAAGCGGATCAGCCGCGAGCCTTGCCTGCGACGGATTCGAAGTCGGCGGACGGATCGACGAACGCACGCCCCTGATTTTCAAGCAGGGGCTGACGATTGCACTGTGGGTCTGGCCCGTGCGCTCCACTGGCTACGAACCGTTGCTCGGCCGCCCCAACCCCAACCCGGCGTGGACCACACCCCTGACGGGACTCTATCTTTCCGAAGCGCGTCCGGTCTTCGGCCTGCTCCCCGCGAAGAAGAAATTCCTCCTTGAGGGCTCCGCGCTTCCGCTTCGTTCGTGGTCGCTCATCGTTGTGACCGCGGATGAACACCACGCAACACTCTGGGTCAACGGGGTGAAATCCGCCGAGGCGAATGAGTCGCTGTCATTCCCCGCGCCGGGCCAGCTGCCCTGGTTTTTCGGCCGCTCCACGACCCAGTTCTTTCGCGGGCGTCTGGGCGAATCGCTCCTCTGGAACCGCGCCTTGAATCCGGGTGAGGTCGCGGCCGTTCTCGCGGAAACGGCCCCGCGCCACGCCAACGCGGAGCCTTCCAGTGAAAGCCAGGCCGCCTCCTGGGGCGATCGAATGGTCGAGGTCGGGTCTCCCGGTTCCAGACCCGACGGCGCGGCCTGGCGGATGCGCCCCACGCGGACGCTCGGGGGTCTGAACGGTTTTGTTGCCGCCCAGCCGCTCGCGACGGATCGGTGGGGTGGTCGAACCGACCGCCCCGCACGACGCGCAACCGGCTTTTTCCGCACGGAGCAGATTGACGGACGCTGGTGGCTCGTGACGCCCGAGGGCCATCTTTTCTGGAACGTCGGCATCAACAGCGTCCGCCCACCACGCGCGATCTCCCCGGCGACGGGGAAGAATTTCGCGACTACGGCCACCGCTGATTTGCGGGCGCTTGGTTACAATGGCCTCGGCAACGGGAGCGTTTCCACCCTGCAATCGGTCCGGGATCCACTCCCATGGAGCATCCGACTCAATTTCATGGCCAGCTTCGCCCAGAAGCACCAACAGACTTATCCGACCAGCGGGCACACCGGCTTCAAGGAACAGTGCTTTCCCGTTTTTCATCCGGACTTTCCGGCCTGGGCGCAAAAACACGCGGGGTCCCTCGCGGCGACCGTCGACTCTCCGGCGGTGCTGGGAATTTTCACCGACAACGAGCTCCAATGCCCCGTCGATCTCCTCGACCGGCACTTTCGCCTGCCGGCCGACGACCCCTACCTTCGCCACGGACGCGCCGCGGCCCTCGCCTGGCTGGCGGCGGAGGGCCGGTCGGCGGATCCGGCCCAATTTACGCTAAAGGATCGCTACCGGTTTATCGCGTATGTCTTCTCCACTTACGCCAAAATCGTGCACGATGCCATTCGCGCCGTTGATCGGAACCACCTCATCCTCGGTCCGCGTTGCAATGTCCACCGTGGCCAGTTCGACAATCCCTGGTTCTGGCCGGCGATCGGCCCCTGGATCGACGTCGTCGCCGTCAACTACTATGCCTTGTGGGGACCGCGCCGGGACGAGATCCAGGAGTGGAGCGAGGCGATGCAGCGGCCAATCATGCTGACCGAATGGTATGCCAAGGCGATGGACGCACCGGGACTCGCCAACACGAATGGCGCTGGCTGGCTCGTCCGCAATCAGGCCGACCGGGCGAAGTATTACCAGCATTTCGTCCTCGCCGCGTGCGAGACACCGGCGCTCGTCGGGTTTCACTATTTCAAATATCTCGACGATGACTCCGACTCGGTTGCGCTCGATTCCGCCGGCGGCGCCAACAAGGGCCTTTATCACGCCGACGGTACGCCGTGGGTCGAGTTGCAGGACGCGGCTCGAGAGGTAAATTATCAGATCTATCCGTTGATCGATTTCTTCACCGCGCGGGCGGCCCGGCACTCCCCCAGACAGTGAAGGGTCCCCACCCGCGGCTGGCGGCGCGCATGGTCCTCGCGGAGCCTTTCTCCCTGTTGTGACCGACGACCGCCAGGTCGCAGACGGCAAATTTACTTCCCGCCAATCCGTTGGGAGATAATCCCATCGAGCGACGCCTTGCCGGCGCCGTAGATCATCACGATGGCCGCGAGGCCGAGGACGAGCAGGTGGTATTCGAAACCTTCGCCCTTCTGGTTGCCGTTCCAGTTCATGAAAAACCCGTTCGTGGCATGCACCGAGAGGATCGCTACCGCCATGACTGCGGCCATGCCGAAGGCGGCGACGCGACCGAAGAGCCCCAGGATCAATGCCAGCGCCCCCGCGAACTCCGCCGCGATGGCGAGAAACGCGAACACCGCGGGAATGTGCAGCGTGCCGGTGAAGAATCCCATCGTGCCGCTGTAGCCGTAACCGCCGAACCAGCCGAGGGCCTTTTGGGCCCCGTGGGGAAACATGACGAGACCCAACGTGAGTCGCGCCACGAGCGGCGCGGCACTGTCGTTGGTCCGGGTGAGGAAGGAGAGAGCGTTCATGGATTTGTCGTTTTGGATGTTTGGATTGAAAAGAGTGGATCGTTTTTTCCCGCGGCCTCCGGCATGCACCGATGAGCCGGCGCAGAGGGCAATTACTTCAGGTCGAAGAGGAGGGCTTCCACGGGACCAGTCGCCGTGAACGTGAGCAGGCCGGGAATCTCGGTGCTCGCGCCGTCTCCGGTGGCAAGCTCGACTCCGTTGAAGGCCAGCGTGCCGTCGGCGATCTGCAGCCAGGCGCCGCGACCCGGCTTCAACTCGTGCGTCACCGATTCTCCGGTCTTGAGGCGTAGACGGTAAATGTCTGCGTCTTGGTGAATCGTCGCGGATCCCTGGCGACCGTCGGGTGAGATGAGGAGCACCTTCGGCGCGGTGGCATGTTCGACCGTCGGATGCCACTCCGTGTAGGTCGGCGCGAGGCCGCGCTCGCGGGGCAGAATCCAGATTTGCAGGAAATGGGTGAGTTTGTCGGCCGAGGGATTGAATTCACTGTGCGTGACTCCGCGGCCCGCGCTCATGAGTTGAACCTGTCCCGGCTGCAACACCCGGGAATTACCCAGGCTGTCGCGATGGGCCAGTGCGCCTTCGAGCACGTAGCTAAAAATCTCCATGTCGTGGTGCGGATGGGCGCCGAAGCCCCGGCCGGGCGCGACGCGGTCGTCGTTGATCACGCGCAGGGATCGAAAACCGGAGTGCGCCGGATCGTAGTAGTCGGCGAACGAGAACGAGTGGTGAGAGTTCAGCCAGCCGTGATCGGCGTGGCCGCGTTCCTGAGCGCGGCGGATAGTGAGGTCGGTCGTTGACGTGGTCTTCATGTGACCAGTATGCCAGCGCGAAGCGAAACCGGCCAATGCTGAGTTCTTTGCCTGAGCCATACTTTCAGTTATGGTCCGGCGCATGGAGCTCCGACAGCTGCGTTACTTCGTCGCCGTGGCCGAGACCGGCAACATCAGCCGTGCGGCGCAGAAGATTTTCCTGACCCAGCCCGCGCTGAGCCGGCAGATCAAGACGTTGGAAGAGGAAATCGGGCAATGCCTCCTCGAGCGGCATGCGCACTCGGTCAAACTCACGCCCGCGGGCGAGGTCATGCTGCGAGAGGCCCGGGAGATCCTGCAGTATGCCGATCAGGCGATCGAGCGGGTGCGCGCTTCGGCGGCGGGTGGCCGGCTGCGGATCGGCTACTCGCCCTCACTGGCGAGCGGATTGCTTTCGCCGGCGGTCGCCAGCTTCACCCAGGTGCACCCCGGCACCCGGGTGGAACTGTTCGATCTGGCAAGCGGGGAGTTGTTGAGCGGACTGGAGTCGGGCCGGCTGGACGTGGTGGTGACGGCAACGGGCGACGACGGTCTCCGCGGCATCACGTGGGCGCCGCTGCTGCGCACGCCATTTCGGCTGGCGGTGGGTCGGCAACACCCGCTCGCCCGGGTGTCGCGGGTGTTGCCGGAGGACGTCGTTCGTGAACCGCTGCTCGTGCTCCGTCCGAAGGAATATCCGGACTATTGGGAAACGGTCAGCGGCTGGTTGCAGCAACACGGCGTGCGGGCGCGGATCGCCGGCGAATACGATGGTGCGGACAGCCTGGTGGCGGCCGTGGCGTCGGGCTTGGGGGTCGCGATCGTCACCGCGCGCACAGGCCATCTTTTTCCCTCCCGCGTGCGCCTCAAGGTGCTCACCGCCGCTCCGAAGCCGCTGTGCGTTGCCGCCGGCTACCGGGCGGACCGAGCGGACGACAAGCCGCTCGCCGTGTTCCTCGCGGAACTGAGGCGTGCGGCGGACGCGGTGAAATGATCCTTCGTGCCCGGTCGCGACCCGGTCAGAACTCGAACGAGTTCGTGATCGTCCACTTGTTGGGCTGCGGAATGCGGGCGCTCGCCACCTGGCCGTTGGGCTGGGAGGTGATCGCGATCAGATCGTTGGGTCCGAAGAGATCGCGGACGTTGAGTTGCACGCTCCAGCGGACCTTGTCGCGGAGGATTTTCCGGCTGTAGCGCAGCCAGGCGTCGTAGTTGATCTCGTTGCTGCCGTAGTAGGGCTTCGTGACGTCGTAGACCCAGGCGCCGATGGCGTTTTTCTTGACGGGGAAGCCGGTGGCAACGCGATCCTGCCAGCGGACGGCGCCGCCGACGCTGAAGCCGCGGAGCCGCCCCTCGCGGAAATCATAGTTGTTCACGAGATTGTAGCGCCAGCGCCGGAGCTCCTGGACGGGCGAGCCGTCGGCGGCGACGGCATTGAGGTACGGCACGTACATGTTGTTGATCGCGAGGACGCCGAGCTGGTTGGTGAAGCCGCCGAAATACGGGATGTCCTCAAAGCCGTTCATCTGCCGTGTATTCGTAGCCTGGATGCCATCGCCATCGGTCCACAGCGGCAGGTTCTTCTTCACGAACTCGGCGAAATCGGCGCCGACGTTGGTCTTGCGCGCCTGCTGCATCGCGGCGTTGAAGGAGATGCGCCAGTTCTTCGTGGGATTGAACGTGCCCTCGAATTCCCAGCCCTCGGAGACCGTGTCGGCGACGTTGCCGACATTCGGCGGGCGGGTGGCGGTCCAGTTGCCGCCTGCGACGGGCTGGGTGAAAGCCCACGTCTGCGCGAGCAGCGGGTCGACGGGGCGGAGCCATTCGGCGGCGGTGCGCTGGGTGAACCAGAGGTTGCGCGCGGTCGTTTCCGCTGGCGTGAGCACGGGGTTGAGAATGTTGGCCTGCGCCGGGTCGGTGAGGCTCGCCCGGAGCGGGAGGTAACGGGGATCGCTCGGCGCGAAGCCAAACCATTTGTTGATCAGCACCTCGTTGACCTGTGTGCCGCGGAGGCCGTTCATCGCGCGCACGACGTCGTTGCCCGGCCAGAAGGTGTTGTAGATCGTAACGCCGTCGTTCGATTGCGTGGTCCGGTAGCGATTGACTCGCAGGGTGAATTTCTGGTCGAGGGCGGAGATCGTGACGCCGAGATCCTTGGTCTTGCCGGCGGGCGGGCTGAAGGGCCGGCCGTAGACGTCGGCGATGGTGGAGTTGGGCCGGAAGTTTTTCGACTCGTTGTAGGAGAGGCTGAAGTCGGTGCCGCGGGGCAGCCAGCGTTTCACGAACTGCGGGGCGTGCAGCACGCCGCTCCAGCTCAGGGTGGAATCCTTCGCGTAGATCGAGGGCGTCGCCGGCAGCGTCCACGCCGGGTTGTAGGGATCGGTTTCGCCGGTGAGCGAAGCCTGCCGGGCGGGGCCGGCGTCCCGGAGGTCGAACTCATCCCGGCGCCAGCCCACGAGGCCGACGAGTTTGTCGCTGAAGAGGTAGCTCTGCCAGACGAACGATTCGCTCTTGGTCTTGTTCGAGCTTTTCGAGGCGCCATTGTAGAGTTTGCTGATGTCGCGTTCATTCGCGCTCAGCGTGGTGACCGGGGCGTAGACCCACTGGTTGATGCGGCTGTCGAAGAGGAGCGCCGTGCCCGACGCCTGCGGCGTATGGACCGCGGTGATGCCGGAGATGTTGGCGCCGGCGGCGGAGGTGGCGTTGGCCAGCGAACCCCCGAGGTAGTGGATGCCGGCATAGGTCGGGTAGGTCGTGGTGTTGGGGTTGTTGGCGTAGGCGTTGAGTTCGAGACCGTAGGAGTAGCCGGAGATGCTGCGGCTGAAGTTGTCCACCTTTTGATCCGTGTAGGATCCGGTGAACACATGGCGGCCGAGGTGGCGCACCAGGCCGGATTTCTGGCGCATATCGAGCGTGGCGTAGGCGGTACCGCGGAACGCCTCGCGCGTGGTATCGACGAGGTTGTTGCCGATCGAATCGGAGGAAACGAACGGCCGGCCGAAGTTGGCGTTGGGCTTTCCGTCGACGAGCTTCGTGTTCATGTCGACGTAGATCGTGTAGGCGTCGTAGCCGAACATGCCGAGATTATCCCGATAGTGGTTTTGTTTGTCGTAGACGACCTCAACTCCCACGAGGTCGCGGAGGAAGGTCTGGCGAAAGGTGGCGTTGAGCGCGCGGAAGTCGGCCTGCTCGCGCTTGTTGGGACCGTCGAGGAGCTGGTCGTAGAAGTTGAAGATCGAGGGATCGCGCAGCTCCTGGTAGCGCCACAGGCCCTTGTAGGCCTCGCCGGCGGGAGCGAACTGCTGGTTGAGGAAGAACAGCGGGTTGTTGCCCTGGGAGGTGTAATTGCCGATCGCATACCATTGGGTGTTCGGAGTGCCGCCGCCGCTGCGCATGAACGGCGGCACGCCGTTGCCACCCTGCACCGCGGAGGCCGGATCGGTGAAGACCGCGCCCACGGCACCGAACCAGCGGCCAGGGGATCCGAGCTGGGCGTTGAGGAAGGGATTGTTCGTGACCGAGCCGGGGGTCGTCGGATCGAGCGCGACCTTGTTGAGCACTTTGAACCAGGCGGAGATGCCGTCGTGCGGCGGATTCGGGCGCGGCCGGTTGGAATCCTGGATGCCCGCCTCGTAGCTGACCTGCAGCTGTGTCAGGCCGCTTGCGACGAGCTTGGGTTCCCATTTGAGGGCGGCGAAGAGACGGCGGTCATCCTCAAATGCCGGCTGCTGACGATAGGCCTCATGCTTGTTGAGGGAAATCATCCGGAGGCCGAGCGTGCCCTTGATGATCGACTGGTTGAGGTCGAGGACCTCCCGGTGGGAATCGAAGCGCCCGACCGTTTGATCAAACTTGAACGTGCTCTTCTGGAGATTGGCGGTTCGGAGCTGGTTGTTGATGATGCCGGCCGGGCTGCCCAGGCCGAACAGGATGGCGTTGGCGCCGCGGGAAATATCGACCCGCTCGGTGTTGTAGGAATCAAGCGGGATGTTCGTCAGGAAGAAATCGCGGGTGAGATCAGCGCCCGCGAGACCCCTAACCCGCGTCGACTGGCTTGGACTCTGCAACGTGCCCTCCGCACTGGAGAAACCATTGCCGGTGCCGACTCCGGAGAAGTTTCCCTCGAATCCGCCAAACTCGGTGTTGGTCGTGTAAACGAGGATGTCCCGAAGGTTGGTCGACGCCGTGTCGGTCATGAACTGCGAGGTCACGACGGAGATCGCCGCGCCGACATCGCGCAGCTCGGTACGCAGCCGCGTGCCGGCAAGGGTCGACGTGGCGGCGTAGCCGCGGTCCTCGGATTCCTCGACGACGAACGGACTCAGCTTCACCGTCTCGTCGGACGAGAAAGACAGCGGCGGGACGGCCGGCGCGCCCTGAGCCGCGAGCGGCGGCACGAGCAGGGAGACGAGGGACAGGGCGGCGAGACAGGTTCTGGTCAGGGTTTGCATGTAGTGGCGCGGTGAGGTTTTAGCGGGAAATTCCGCTGCCGCGCGGCGGCGAAACTACAGTTGTTATAGGCTAGCCCGCCTGCTTGGCTAGCTCAACCGCCGAGTTGCGTATGGTGGCGTACCAAATGTCGCACTGCGGCTGTTCTCGCCTGCGTTTGTGCCCTGGGTGGAAACCGTTTGACGCCGCCTCAGATCCGTCGCTTCGCGGGAGCGGAGGATTCTTCCGGCGCCGTCGGCAGGAAGTTCAACGCTAGGAAACCGAGCGCGGCGCGGGCATCGGCGTAGAGGGAGCCGAATTCCTGCTGCATGGGATTGTTGGCGACCATCGCGCCCGCGGTCGGGAGCACCGAACCGACAAATCTTCCGGAAAGATCCTGTACCGTGTCGGCCAGCAACGCCGCATCAGCCGCAGCCGCGGCCGGAGGGGTGGCGACCGCGACCGGTGCAGGAATTTCCGGGCTGCGGTTGAAATAAACCATCGCGACCGACAATGCCGCCATCGCCGCGCCGGTGGCCAGTGCCCCGCGCCAGCTCGGTGAGCTTTCGGTTGCCGGCGCCGCCGAGCGCACGGCCCGCATGATGGCGCGCGTCCGGACGTCATCCTCGTCCGCCTGCGCCCGCACGATCGGTGCCGCTGAACTCCGCAAGGCCGCATCGAGGGCGGCACCCGCGCGAACAAAATCCCGGCACTCCGCGCAGGATGCGACGTGCGGCGGATTCGCGGACTCGACGAGCGAACACCACTGGCGAACGACGCGGCAAACCAGACGTGGGGCCGGGCGGATGGGGGACGGGGTGTTTTTCATGACGCGGTTTCTCCTTTCAACAAATGCTGGCGGGCGCGGTGGACGAGGACCTTCACGTGGATCCGGGTGAGACCCATGATGTCTGCGGTTTCCTCGACGGACTTCTCCTCGGCAAATCGCAGCCAGAGGGCCTCGAATTCCCGTTGCGACAGGGTGCGCCGCGCGCGGTCCCAAAGTTGATCGGCGTGATCGCGGCCTTCGGCCCGATCGGCCGGTGACGGCCCGGTGGCCGCGAAATCCGGCGGCAGGCTTTCCCATTTTTTCGCCGAGCGAAAATGATTCAGTGCCGTGCGCCGCGCGATCGTCAGCAGCCAATTCGTTATTGGACGTCCGACATCAACACGGTCGAGATGGCGATGGGCCTTGATGAATGTCTGCTGCGTGAGGTCCTCGGCATCCTCGCGCTGGCGCGTCATCTGCAGGAGAAAATGAAATACCCGCCCCTGATGGTTGCGTACGATCTGTTCAAACGCCCGGGCGTCACCCGCGATCGCCGCCCGCACGATCTCGGCGTCGGCGGAGAGAGCATCCTCCGCCTCCGGCAGGGGCTCAGCGGTGCGCGGTGCGGGCGAGAGCGCCATCATTGCTATTTCTTTCCAGGCGCCGGCGACTTCGGGTCGCGCACGCTGACGGCAAACTTGGCCTTGCCGTCGGGATCGTTCACGTAGGCGACCTTGACGGTATAGACGCCGTCCGATCCGGGGAATTGGAACTGCGAGAGGCCGCTGCGATTGTTCACGGCGCGCATGAACTCGGAGCGAAACACGAGGGGCGTGCCAGTGCCATCGGCCGCGGAGATTTCCACGCGGTCGAAACGGGCGTTGCGCCCGCTGTTGAGCGCGCGACCGAGGGTGATGGTCGTGCCGTTGACGAGGGAAACGTTTTCAATCGTGCGCCAGCTCAGGGCGTTTGGGTCGGTGGCGGCATTTCCGTCCGCCGCAGGGGCGGTCCACTCGGCCAGGGATTTGCCGTTTGTAATCGACGGCCCGCGATTGGCGGGCCGGGGTTCCGCCGTGGAGCGCAGACCCTGCACCATCTGGGCGAGGCGGCTGCTGGCGTAGGCCAGATCGAGGGTGACGGTGTCGTTGCGGCGGGTGACGGAGGTGGAGTTTATGAACTCGGCGAGTTGCTTGTCGTTGGTTTCGGCGAGTGAGAGCATGGCCGTCATGCCCTGCAGGATCTTGGTGAGACGCTCCGCATTTTGTTCCGACGAGGCGAACAGTTCGGCGTGAGCAAAGGTGTTGGGGCCCCGTTCGCCCAAGGCCAGCGAGCCCGAGCTTGCGAGCTGGAGGATGCGCGCCTGCGGGGCGTTTTGCGGAAAAAGCGGCTCGGTGGGCACGACGCTCGCGGTGTAGAGGAACGCGCCCTCGGCGGTGGCGACGAGCTTGTTCAGGGGAGAGGCCGGAGTGTTAGCCAAGGAGGGGCTCGTACCGCGAAACACCTCGCGCGCCTTCACTACCTGCGGCTTCGACTTGCTCACGATGACGATCGGCTCAGGAGGAAAGGCGATGACCACGCGGGTCTTTTCGGCGGTCGTGGCGTTCGGATCCGCGATGGCGTAGGCGGAAAATGGCAGGTCACTCACCTCCGAAAAAATCTTGGGCTGGGCGAGCGTGCCCTGCAGCAGCAGGCTTTCGGCGATCGTGCGCATTTCCGCCGTGCCCTGGATGATCAACGTGCCGTCAATTGCGTTTGGATCGCTGGAAAGATTCGTGCCGTAGGCGGTCAGCGCGCCGACGGTGGCGAGGAGCTTGGGAATATCGATCCCGATGACGCCGCCGGTGGCCTGGGACTGCGCCTTTTCCATCGCCAGGATCAGCTCCTTGCCCACCGTGCCCGCGCGCAGCGAGTTCAGGTCGGCGTAGATGACCCAGCGCGCGTCCGCCGAGACGACGGCGGGAGTGTACGCGGCGCGGACGGACGGCAGGCCGAGGATGGGAAGGGCGAGGAGCAGGCAATGACGGAGAAGGGAAGGCATGAAAGGAAGTGGTTTGATCGCTACTACACCGGCGCGGTCAGAAAGGTTACAGGAGTCGGCTGCGACCGCCGGATCGGCTGTCTTATGAATCGCGGCTCGCTGCGCCGGCCATCTCGCGAAACGTGAACACGGCGGCCGTCACGCCGATCATCGCCGCGGAAAACCCGAGCAAAACCGCCAGTGTCGCCGGCGTGCCAAGCGCGAGTTCAAGGGCGGCTGCGCCCGTCGCGTTCTTTTCGGCTCCAATCACGGGGCGCAGGAGTCCGAGAATCTGCCGGATCATCGACACGTAGTTCAGCTGCGTGGGGACGTTGCCGACTCCGACCTCCACGATCGCACCATAAAGCAGGCCGACGATGACGTACCTCGACGTGAGCATCCCGCAGAGAAACCCGAAGGCGCTGAACGCGATCACCATCATCACCTGTCCGAGCAGCAGCCATGGCAGCGCGGCCCAGAGTCCCGGAACATCGTGATAGAGGCCGATGCCCGTAACCACGATGAGCGAGAGGAGGAAGTCGAGTTGCGCGCAGGCGACGTGCGCGAGATAGCGGAACGCCACGAACGCGGGCCGGCGTACCGATCGTGTGAAGAGGTAGTCGACCGAGCCCGCCCCGAGATCGTCGCGCATCACGCCGGCCGCCGAGATGAACGCGAGGATCGGTACGAGAAAACAGACGTAGAAACGCGCCGCCCATGGGAGGAAACCGTGGACCGCCGCCGCGTGGTTCGGGGCAGAGGGAATCGAGAACAGCACGAGCACGCCCAGCATGGCGGCAAGCACCGCCCACCGCCCGGGTGAGTAAAAACGCCGAACCGTCAGCCGCCAGACGCCACCGAATGCGTGGGTGGCGTTGGGCCGCACGCGCGGCGCCGGAAATTCATCGGAGGTCGCGTTCATGTCTCGGGGGGCGCGTCGATCGCCTTTTCCAACAGCGACGCGGTGCTTTGCACCTCGAAGATCCGCACGCCGCTCTCAAGGAGCAGTTCATGAAACCGGCCCTCGCCGTAGAAACATTCGGGGTCGTTCCACCGCACGTGCAGCAGGCCGCTCTCGGCGACGATGTCGCAGCCGCGCAACAGGCTCCGCTCGAAAAGAAAACGCGCGAGCCGGTCGGGCGCGTCGCATCGGAAACTCGTCGCCTCGGGCCAACGCGCGCGCGACACTGCCGAGGTGGATTCGTTGAGCGAGCGCGGAATCCGACCCCAGCGCAGCAGGAGAAATTCGGCGCAGAGCGCCTCGAGATCGTGGAGAATGTGACTCGAGATCAGGACGCTGCGGCCGTCGCGAGCGAGTTCGCGCAACACGTTGCCCATCTCCTCGCGGCCCATCGGATCGAGGCCGTTCATCGGCTCGTCGAGGATCACCAGCTCCGGTTCGTGCAGCAGACATTGCGCGAGCTTCACCCGTTGGCGCATGCCTTTGGAGAGCGCCGTCAGCGGTTTCTTCCAGTGCGGCGACGCGAGTTTCACCCGGTCGAGGCAAGCGACCGTGCGGGACTTCGATTCGCCGGCCGAGAGCCCCGAGATCATGCCGAGCGCGACGAGCCAGTCCGAGGCGCCGATGCCGGCCGGCACCGTCTCTGCTTCCGGGCAATAGGCGAGTCGCGCCTGCACCGCGGGGTTGCTCCAGGGAGATTCACCAAATACGTGGAGCGTGCCCGCGCTCGGCCGGATCTGGCCGAGGAGGAGACGGAAGAGCGTGGTCTTGCCCGCGCCGTTGGGACCGATCACGCCGGTGATGCCGGGCCGGATCGCGAATGACACGTTGTTCAGGCCGAGAATCATGCCGTAGAAACGGCTGAGATTTTCTCCGCGGATGATCGGTTGAGAGCGCGAAGCATCGTGGCTGCGAGCGCCAGCGAGTGGTGGCTCGTCCCCTCGCTGGCGTTCGCGGCCACCTTCGCCGTTGGGATTGATGTTCGCGCTCATTCCGGTCGCAGCCTCCGCAGAAAGACAAACGATGACAGCGCGACGAACGCGCCGAGACTGGCGAGTGCGCCGTCGAAATCCACGGCCTCCGCCTTCCTGCCGCCGGCGGTGAGGTTTTGCGCGAAACGCCGGTCGAGCAGCGGCAGACTTTCGCCGGCGGTGATCAATGCGGTGTCGAGCCGCAGGATGCCCTGGCGGACCTCGTTGAGGTCATGGGTGAAACTCGCGCGCCGCAGCCACGTCGGGGCACTGGGCGGCTTCGCGACCGTTCCCATGATCAACCACAGCCCGATCCAGAGGATGGTGGTGTTGCGCGACGTCCGACTCAGGGCCGAAACGCCGAGCGCGATCGCAGCCAGGGAGACAAGTGCGATGCCATGAAACCAAAGCGCGTGCAGCAGCGGTGAAAACGAGTAGACGATGAAATCGGTGTTGGGCGCGAAGACGACGCTCAGGAGCCAGCCGAAAAGCAGCGGTCCCGTCCACAGCACCGCCAGCACGCCGACAATCATCCCGAGTTTTCCGATCAGGTAGTCCGCCGACGTCAATGGCCGCGACAGATATACCGTGAGGGCGTTGGTTGCGCGGTCGCGCGTGACGAGGCGGGGCACCATCGCTGTCATCGCGACCAGGCTGATCACGAGCGCGAGATAGGAGTGCGCCCAAAATATCAGTGTGAACCAGCCGCCGATGCAGATATCCGGATAGAGCAGGACAAATCCCGCGAGGGCCGACGACAACGCCTGCGCCCGCGGCCCAAGGTAAACCGCCATCGTTTCCACCCAGCCGCCGCTCGTGACCGACTGGCTGAACAGGTATCCGAGCGCCGCCAGCGCCACGCCGCCGCCCCAACCGGCGGCGAGGAGAATCTTGAAAAGACGCGTGCGAAAAAGCTGGCGCAGCCCCGTGGACACCATCGTCCAGCGGCGATAGTTTACGCCCCGCGGAGTTTCCCGCCAACGGCTGAGATCAAGACTGGCGTCCATCGGCGGCGGGGAGGGGAGGTGGGGCGGCGGGAACCGCGTTGGAAATCGACTGGATGAACATCTCGTGGAGAGCGTCGGGATTGGCGACGATCTCGGCCGGCGGCAGTCCGCGCGCGCGCATGAGTTGGAGGATCCACTCGATGGAGTCGGAGTCGGACTCGACGCGCAGCCGGCCGTTGGAGAGCTGCGTGACCTTCGCCCCGCTCTCGCCCAGCGCACTGACAAAACGGTCGCGGGCGGAGGTGGGTGCGATTTCCACGATCCGGCGATGACGGCTCTTCAACGCGGCGATGCTGTCGTGCTCCAGCATCCGGCCGTGGCCAATGATGATCACGCGGTCGCAGACGCGTTCGATGTCGCGCAACAGGTGTGACGACATCACGACGCTGATCCCGAGGTCGCGCCGCAGCGAGCCGATCAGCTTGAGGATGTGTTCACGGCCGGAGGGATCGAGGCCGTTGGTCGGTTCGTCGAGGAAGATGACCTTCGGATCGTGAACGAGGGCCTGGGCGAGTTTGATCCGCTGCCGCATGCCGGTCGAATAGGTGTCGACCGTGCGGTAGCGTTCCTGGCCCATGCCGACGAGATCGAGGATCTCATGGGTGCGCTGGCGCGCGATGGCCATCGGCATACCGGAAAGTTGTCCGCAATAGGTCACGTATTCGCAGCCGGCCATGCCTGCAATGTGGCAGTCCTGCTCCGGGCTGTAGCCGACGCTTTCCCGCGAGGCGCGGTTGGCGGCGCGGATGTCGCGGCCGAGGACGCGGGCCGTGCCGGTGGTCGGTGTTTCCAGATTGAGGAGACACTTGATGAAGGTGCTCTTGCCTGCGCCGTTGGGACCGAGGAGGCCGATCGTCCCTGGCGGCACCCGCACCGTCACGTCGATCAGCGCCGGCTGGCTGCCGTAGGTCTTCCCGAGATGTTCCGCCTCGATGATGAAGGCGGAGCCATCGCGACCGGAGTCGGCGGTCGCTTGGGTGGAAGAGTCGGTCGTCTGCAACGGAACGGGGAAGAGTTCGAAAGAGGGAACTCGTGCACTACACGCGTGGGAACGTCGAGGTTACAGAAAACGCCCTGCTGGGATTTTAAATTTCAAATCTCAAGTTTGAAATGGCGAAAGCCAGAAATGGCGTGAGCCCGAAGGCCCCGCCTACCGCAGTGTCAGCAGGGCGGCGACGCCGAGGACGGCGAGCACGGCTCCGGCATAGTACGTCGCGCGGGGTCGGGCGCCCTCCAGCAGCATCGCAAAGGGAATCGTCAGCAAGGGCGCCGCCGCGACGATGGGCTGGACGATGCCCGCTGGAGTGGTGCGCAGGGCCCATTGGAAACACGTCACCCCCAGCACGGGTCCGGTCAGCGCGTTGGCCGTGACCCACGGCCAGGCGGTCGCGGGCGCGTCCGGCGGTGAGGTCCGTTGCCGAGTCAACCACAGCGCAAGCAACGCCACCGCCAGCCCACCGAGGACGCGTTGATAGGCGGCCGTGCCCGGATCGATCTTCTCGTGCACGCTGGCCGCGACGGCAAAGGCCTTCCGGCTCATGACTGCGCCAACACCCTGGCCCAGCGCCGACAGTGCGGCCCAGGCGATTCCAGCGCGCCAGACGACCGGATCGGTCCGTGTCGTGCCGGCGGGAAGAAATCCGATCGCCACGCCGACGAGCGTGAGGCCTGCGGCGGCCAATTGCAGCGCGGTGAGCGTGGTGCCGAGCCACAGCCATTCCACCGAGGCGGCGACGACCGCGGAGCCGCATTGTACGATGAGGGTCGAGACGTTGGAACCGAGCCGAGGCAGCGATTGAAACATCGCGATCCCGCCCACGCCGAAACCGATCACGCCGCCGAACACAAACCACGGCAACGCCCGCCCACCGATTCCGCCCCCGGCAAGATGCGCCCACGCGCCGAGCAGAACGGCAGCGACGGCGAGCCGCCAGAAGTTGGCCTTCAGGCTGCCGAGCAGGTGTGCCGCACGGTTGGCAAACACCGGCGTCACGGCGAAAAACACCAGGGTTCCGAGCGCGGCGATCATCGGCGTGGATCGCTACCGCTTCCACTCGACGCCGAAGGTGAGACGGCGTCCGGCCCCGGGCAGAAAGATCGCGGTCGCGGCGGGATTGCGCGCGAGATCGAGGATCCCTGCCGTGCTCGCGATGTTCGGATGGTCGAAGACGTTTTGTACGTCGGCAAAAAAAGTCCAGTACGGCTCGAACCGCCAGCCGGCGCGCCCTTGGGCGAGCGTGTGCCCGCCGTAACTCAGCCGGTGCGCGTGATCGACGAAGACGGTTCCGGCGCTCCAAGTTGCGCCGATCGCCACGAACAGGCCGCGGGGAAAATCGGCGACCAACTCCAGGTTGCCGATGTGAGGGGGCACGCCCGCGACCCGGCCCTGCCCGAAGACGGAATCGGACTCGAACCGGCAGCGGGTCCACGCGGCGGATGCGGCGAGGGAAAGCCGCGGATTCCGATCCAGGATCAACCAGCGTGCCGCCGCTTCGATCCCGTCGTGAATCGTGGGGCTCGCGTTGACCGCGCCGCGCGCCGCACCCGTGGCATCGGCGAGCCGGAGAATTTCGTTCCGCCACGTGGCCCGATAGAGGGCCGCGTCCCAGGCGAGGTGCGCAATTCGCCCGCGCATGCCGATCTCGGCCGTCGTTGCGTGCTGGGCTTCGAGCGGCTGCAGCTTCCGTCGGAGCGCCGGATAGGTTCCCGTCACCACGACCAAATCATCGAAGGTCGGCGCCTCCGCCGCGCTCGAAACGCCGCCGAAGACCGTCGTGTCCCGTGTCACGCTCCAGCGCAGGCCGGCCTGTGGGAGCACGTCATCGGAGGAGAAACGGGTCGGCGGCGAGCCAGCGAACCGATCGGTGATGTCGCGCCGCGCCGAAGTCTGGGCGATGCCGACCGTAGCCGCGACCCGGCGCGTGACGGCGAACGTATCTTCAATCTGCAGGACCGAGGTTGTCGGGCGGAGATCGTCGAGTCCGAAGCGTGGCCCCGGCCGACCGGCGTCGTTGCGCAACCGCTCCCATTCCCGCCAGCCCCGCGCGGCGGTCGCAGTGAATCGCGCCTGGTGGGCCTGTTCTCCCAGGTGAAACCGTTCCGCCAGCGTCAGATGGGCGCCGGCGTCGTCGCTGCGGGATCGGTTGAGGCCGTTGGCCTGCAGTTGCTGGAAATCGTCCGCCGTGCGGGCAAACGAGAGCCGGAATTCAAGTTCCCGCGTCGCGGTGTGATGTTCAAACGCCGCGTCGGCGCGGTTGAATTCAGATTCGCGCTGCGGAAGGTCCCGTCGCACGTCGGCCGACACGTTGCGCGGAGCACCCAGCGCCGCGGCGAGCGTCAACGGTCCCGGCACCTCATACCGGGCGTGGGCGTGATAGAGTCCGAATCGCGCGCGGTTGTCGCCACCGAGTTTACGCCCGAGGGAGGCGGAGGCCGTGCGGCGCGATTGCTCGCTGTGTTCGCGGTAGCCGTCCTGTTGGCTGAACGACAAGGCGGCGTTTGCCGTGAGGGCATCGTTCGCGAACCGTTCGCTCGCGTGGGCGCTCCGTGTGCCGAAGGAGCCGGCCTCGAGCTTGAGGTCCACGCCGCTCAACGCCGTCCGCTCGGTGCGGAAATCAAGGGCGCCACCCATCGTCGCGGGCGCCACCCGCCAGCCGTCGGGGCCGCGTTGGACATCGATCCGTCCGGCGACCTGCGGATCGAGGAGCGCGCTGTTGAACGATCCGTCGGCGAGCCCGATCGGAAGCTGATCGAGCAGCAGCGCGAGGCCGCGGCTGGACGGGGCGCTTTGTACGCCGGAACCGCGGATCGAAAGCCGCGGAGGTTCAAAGCCGCCGAAACTCTCCTGCATGGTTGCGCCCGGAATCTGGCGAAAAGCCTCGGCCAGCGTCGCGATGGCGCGGCCGGACCAGGCATCGGCGGGCAGCACGGCGCTGGCGCGCACCGGTGCCAGATCCGGAGGCAGCCGCGTTTCCACCACGATCCACGGGTCCAGCACCTGCGGTCCGTCGCTTTCCGCCGCATGCACCAGGGTGAGGAGAAGTGCGGTGGTCAGGACGCGCAGGTGCATGGGCGTCAGCGTTTGTAGAGCGGCCGGGCGGTATAGCGGGTGTGGAGCAGTTCGTGGGCGCGCTCGCCGAGGGGCTGGCCGAGGAACTCGTCGTAGACCCGGATCACCTCGGGGTTCTCATGCGAGTGACGGAGAATTGTGTCGCGGTCATCCTGATACAAGCCGGCGATGCGGAGCTTCCGCCGCTCGTTGTCGACGCCGTAGGGCTGGCCCCCGCCGCCGATGCAGCCACCGGGGCACGCCATCACTTCGATGAAGTGATAGGGCGTCTCTCCGCCTGACTTGCGGGCGGCCCGCACGCGGTCGAGCACCTGCTCGACGTTGGCCAGCCCGTGGGCGACGGCGACGCGGACGGGCTTGTCGCCGACCATTACCGTGCCCTCCTTGACGCCCTGCAAGCCGCGGACGGCCTCGAGCTCGATCTTGGGGAGTTTTTCCCCGGTCGCGTAGAAATACGCGGTGCGGAGCGCGGCCTCCATGACGCCGCCGGTGGCGCCGAAAATCGTGCCGGCGCCGGAGTATTCCCCCAGCAGCGAATCGGCCTGGCCGTCGGCGAGGTTGAGGAAATCGATGCCCGACTGCTTGAGCATCCGGGCGAGTTCGCGGGTGGTCAGGGCGACGTCGACGTCCTTGTGGCCGGAGGCATACATCTCCTCGGTGCGCGACAGCTCGTACTTCTTGGCGGTGCACGGCATGATCGACACGACGTACATTTTGGCCGGATTGATCCCGAGTTTTTGCGCGTAGTAGGTCTTCGCAAGCACACCCAGGATCTGCTGCGGCGACTTGGCGGTGGAGAAATTATCGATGAAGTCGTAGTGGTTCTTCTCCATGAAGTCGGTCCACGACGGACAGCAGGAGGTGATGAGCGGCAGCGCGCCGCGCTGGTGGACGAAGCGTTGGATGAACTCGCTCGCCTCCTCGACGATCGTGACGTCGGCGGAGAAGTTGGTGTCGAACACGGCGCGAAAGCCCAGCCGGCGCAGCGCGGCGTAGAGCTTCTTCGTCAGGTTCGTGCCGGGCGGGAGACCGAAGGCCTCGCCGACGGTGACGCGCACCGAGGGGGCGATCTGGACGACACAGATCTTGTCTGGATCGTGCAGCGCCTCCCACACCAGGGGCGTCTCGTCGTTTTCCACGATCGCTCCCGTCGGGCAGTGGGCCGAGCATTGGCCGCACTTCACGCAGGGCGACTCGGCGAGGGTGATGTCACCGGCCGGGGCGATGCGGGTGTTGATGCCGCGATCGAGGAACGAGAGCGCCCAGACGTTCTGCACGTCCTGGCACACCTGCAGGCAGCGGCCGCATTTGATGCATTTTTGGAAATCGAATATGATCGATCCGGTCGAGCGATCGGGCGGTACGTCCTTCACGTACCGTTTGATCGTTTCGACGGGGATGTTGAAGTCCGCGGCGAGCGACTGGAGTTCGCACTCGCCGTTGCGACCGCAGGTGAGGCAGGCCTGCGGGTGGTTGGAGAGGATGAGTTCCAGCGTGGCGCGCCGGACATCCACGATTTCGCGGTCGTGGGTGGTGATCTCCATGTTGTTCTCGAGCGGCGTGCAGCAGGCGCGGATGAGCTTATTGCCTCCCTTGTTGCGGACGATGCAGATGCCGCACGCCGCGGTGGGCAGCAGATCCCGGTGCTTGCAGAGCGTCGGGATGTTGACCTGCACCTGGCGGGCCGCGTCGAGGATACTCGTGCCCTCCGGCACCTCGACGGCGAGTTGGTTGATGCGTGCGGTGATCATGGCGCGGTCGAGGGGTTGACGGTGGCGGCCTCGTTGGCCGGCGGCGGTTTCACGGCGGGTGCCGCGGCGCGGTTCACTTTCCGGGCGTAGCTCGGCCCGCCCTCGATGAAGGCTTGGTACTCCTCGTTGAAGTAGCGAAGGGTCGACAGCACGGGATTGGGCGCGGTCTGGCCCAAACCGCAGAGCGACGCGCGCTGCATGGCGAGGCAGATGCGGCGGATCTGGACGACATCCGCGGCGGTGCCGCGGCCGCGCGAGATGCGGTCGAGGATCTGGAGGAGCTGGTATCCGCCGATCCGACACGGGGCGCATTTTCCGCAGGATTCGTCGACGCAGAACTTCAGGTAGAACTTGGCCACCTCGACCATCGAGTCGGTTTTGTCCATCACCAGCATGCCGCCGGAGCCCATGATGGAGCCCAGCTGCTGCAGCGATTCGTAGCTGACAGGGGTGTCGAGATGTTGGACCGGGATCACACCGCCGGACGGGCCGCCGGTTTGTACGGCTTTGAGTTCGCGGCCCTCGAAGACCCCACCGCACACCTCGTAGATGATTTCGCGCAGGGTGGTGCCCATCGGCACCTCGACGAGCTGGGCGTTGCGGACCTTGCCGGAGACGGCGAAGACCTTCGTGCCCTTCGAATTGGCCGTGCCGTGGCTCGCAAACCACGCGCCGCCCCGCAGGAGGATGGCGGGAACGCAGGCGAGCGTTTCGACGTTGTTGATCGCGGTGGGCATGCCCCACAGGCCGCGGACAGAGGGATACGGCGGCCGCGGGCTCGGGCTGCCGCGGCGTCCTTCGATCGACGCGATGAGTGCCGTCTCCTCACCGCATACAAACGCGCCCGCGCCGAGGCGGATCTTGGCGTCGAAGGCAAATCCGCTGCCGAGGATGTCCGGGCCGAGCAGTCCCTGCGCGCGCGCCTGGGCGATGGCGCGGTCGATCCGTTCCACGGCTTTGGGATACTCGGCGCGGATGTAAAAATAGCCCTGCGAGGCACCCATCGCGTAGGCCGCGATGATCATGCCTTCAAGCACGGCGTGCGGGTCGCTCTCCAGCACGCTGCGATCCATGAACGCGCCCGGATCGCCCTCATCGCCGTTGCAAATCACGTAACGCTTGGGCGCGGGCTCCGACCGCGTAAGCTGCCACTTCATCCAGGTGGGAAAGCCGGCACCGCCCCGGCCGCGCAACGCGCTCGTCTTCATCTCCGCGATGACCGCCTCGGGCGTTTGCTCGAACAGCGCGCGCCGGAGGGCCTGATAACCATCGGCCCGCCGCAGATAGTCGTCGAGACTGTCGGGATCCACCGTCCCGCAATGACGGAGCACGATGCGAACCTGCTTGTCGGGGGACCGCCATAGCAGATCGTCGACGACCCGGCCCTGAACGACGGAGTCCGCCACGATCCGTGCGACGTCGGGTGCGAGGACGTTGGCGTAGGTGACGCGTGACGGCAGCAGTTGCACGACGGCGCCTTCGTCGTAGATGCCGAGATCGAGGGCGCGGACGACCTGCACGCGATCGCCGAGTCCGGTTCGTTTCAATTCCTCGGCAAACGAGGCCTGGAAAAATGCGGTCTTGCTCGTGGCCTCCGGACCGGTGTCGCGGACCAACAGGTGCGTGACCGGGCCGTCGAGCGCGAGGGCGCGTTGGCGCGAGGCGATGATGTGGTCGTCGATCAGCCGATGGCCGAGGCAGTGTTCGTCGACGATGCGGGTCGCGAATTCGGTCGTGACGTGACCATAGTGGACCACGGGCAGACCGCCGGCCTGCACTTCGACGACGGGATCGGCGAACGCGTAGCCAATCGAACCCGCGCGGAGCAGCGCGAACGATTGGCGGCGCTCGTCGCGCAATTGGGTGAGGGCGGCGAGGACGGTCTCGGCCCCGGCCGCGATGCCGCCGGTGTCAAGTTGCACGCGAATCCACTCCGGTGGATCGGCGACGGGCTGGCGCGTGAGGGCCTCAAGCGACTCGCGGGTGAGGGCGTTCATGTGACGGCCTCCTTTTTGGTGCGGATGGCGGCGATGTGTCCGGCGATGTCACCGGGCTTTACGTGGCCGCAAGGCTTGCCGTCGACGACCATGGCGGGTGCCATGCCGCAGCACCCGATGCAGCGCACCACGTCGAGGTGGAACTGGCGATCCGGCGTCGTCTGGCCTTCCGCGACACCGAGCTGCGAGCGGACCTCGTTGAGCAGGTCGGCCGAGCCCTTGAGATAGCACGCCGTGCCGTTGCATACGGTGAGGGTGTGCGCGCCGGGCGGCTGCAGCTTGAAGTAGTGGTAGAAGGTGATGACCTCGTAAATCCGCGCCAGCTTCACGCCGAGCTCGCGCGACAATTCCATCGCCACCTCGCGCGGTACATAGCCGTGCTGGTTTTGGATGGCGTGGAGAATCATGATGAGGTTGCCCTCCTCGTTCCGCCAGCGGGCGATGTGCTGCTGGACGTCGCGCCTGACCGTTGTGTCGAGCTTGCGCTGAATCCGCCGCAGGCGCTCCAGCTTCACGTCGACGAGCCGGGCGACCTCGTCGGAAACATCGCGGGGCACGTAGCCGTGTTGCCCCTCCAATGTTTCCAACATGTCGAGCAAGGCGGCCTCGTCGTGCCGCGCAAGATCGGCGGGTCGCGCGGCGTGTTCCGCCTCCAGTCCGACAACAGCGCTTTTCATGGCATTGCCATCATAGTCTTGCCGGGAACGCTTCACTTCGCGCGCGTTGGCGAACCGTACGCACATCTTGTAGCTGGGCGTGCCGGGGCGCCGTTCCCGGAGAGGGGACGCACGATTTTCCGTGTCATGCGACCGCCAACCCGGCAGCTTTCCCCGCCGTGACACCCGCCGACTTCATCGACCGCCATCCCGCCGAATTGCTGGGCAGACTCCAGCAGTTGGTGGGAACGGTCACCGTGAACCCGCCTGGCGAGAACTACGACCGGGTGACGGCCTGGCTGGTGCGCGAGATGGAGGCGCTCGGCATCCGGACGCGACGGTTCACGATTCCGGGCCCGTTGTTGCGCCGGACGCTGCCGCCCGAACAGCACGGCTTTCCGCGGTACAATGTGCTCGGCCGCATCGCGGCGCCCGGCGCGAGGAAGACGGTGCATTTCAACGCACACTACGACGTCGTTCCAGTATCCGGAAAATGGAAACACGGCAGCCCGTTCAGCGGCGCGGTGGAGGACGGATGGATTTACGGCCGCGGCACGGCCGACATGAAAGGCTCGATTGCCAGCCTGCTCCTGGCGGTGCAGGCGCTGCGGGCCACGCGCACCGTCCCGAAGATGAACGTCGAGATTTCCTTCACTGCCGATGAGGAGACCGACTCCGAACTGGGCACCGGCTGGCTCGTGCGCCACGCCCCGATCCGTCCCGATTACGCCGTCGTGATGGAGGGCGGCGAGGGTCGCGCCGTGTGCTGCGGCCACAACGGCACGCTCTGGCTCGAGGTTGAGGTCCACGGCCGGCCGGCGCACGGCTCAACGCCCGAAAAGGGCATCAATGCGCTGGAGAAGATGTCCGCGCTCGTCCGGGCCCTCGACGGCTACAAGCGTACGCTGGCGACCCGCACCTGGAAATCGCCCGAGGGCAGGCTGCACCGCCCCACCGTCAACCTCGGCGGCGTGTTTCACTGCGGCGAAGGCGCGAAAATCAACACCGTGCCCGCCCACGCCAGCTTCACGATCGACCGCCGCGTGCTGCCGTTGGAAAATCACGCGACGGCGGAGCGCGAACTGCGGGCCGTGCTCGCGGCGGCGGCGCGCACGATTCCGCAATGCCGGATCACAGTGAAGAAAGTGTCGGAAAACTTTGCGTGCTTTTCCACGCCGACGCATCCGTTCTTCGCCGCCATGGCGGGCTGCGTGACGCGGGTGCGGAAGGAGAAGGCCCGGTTCAACGTGTCGACCGGCTTCAACGACATGCACTTTTTCTCACACCACCTGAAAATCCCGACGCTCGGCTACGGCCCCGGCGGCAGGGACTATCACGCCATCGACGAGCGCGCCGAGGTGAAGGAACTGCTCGCGAGTGCGAAGATCTACGCGGAGCTGATGACGACGTTTGGCGGGTAGGATGTTAGGATCGCCCTTGGGCGTGTGCCTCACAGGTGCTCATCGTAGGTGATGTCGATTTTGGCGAGGAAGGCCTGCTTCTTCGCGGCGCCCTGGAAGCGGATGCTGTGCGTGAGCTCGTCGTAGACCCAGCCGTTTTGCGGGTCGGGGCGCACCTCCTGTCCGTCGACCCGGACGCGCAGGCTTTTTTCATAGAACGTCGCGGCCCCTCCGACCGGTTCGAGCGCGACCGCGACGGTGTCGGCGATCCGGTCGCCCAACGCGGCCAGCGGACCGGAAAAATCGCTCTCGATATTCAACACCGTGCCGCCCGTGAGCTCGGCGGCGCGCCGGTGCGAGAGGTTGCCCGGTGACACCACGGCGTGCATCTCGATCTTTCCGCGCTTGTTGCCCTTCGCGATGATGAACGGGCGCAGCACCCAGTAATTAATGTAGCCGTCAAGCGTCTGCCGCTTTTGCGGAGCACGCGCGTTGTACTGACTGAGCAGATCCGGGAGCTTGCCGTTTTCGATCCATTCGGCCTGCGGCGGACCGCTCCGTTGCTCCTTCCACAGGGCCATGCGCGTCTCCTCCTCATCCATGAAGAAAACCACGATCGTGGTGGCGTCGGGGCGCAGGAACGCGTGCTGGTGCTGGTAGGAACCGACGACGAAATTATACACCGCGGTGAACGCCGTGCGGTTGCTGTCGCCATTGGTGCCGACTTTCACGAGCTCGGCGAAAACACGGTCGGGCGTCCGGGATGTGACCCAGGGCTGGGCCAGCACGGGGAGCGTCACGAGTGTGCCGTTGCTCGCGACCCGCTTGGTCAGCGGCTTCGGCCGGCCGCGGCTGTCGGTCACCGGGTTGCCCGCCGGGTCGAGTTCAACGGAGCGCACTTCCTTGAAGTAAGGCTGGTCGTCAGGCCGGCGGTTCGGATCCGCGTTCACAAAATCGGTCGTTAGCACCCCGATGCGATAGTCGAGATCACGCGTGTGAAAGAGCTGCCGAAAGCGGTTTAGATTCGCCGCGATGCGGCCCTGATGCGCGGCCATCGAGGGCGAATTGTTGATGACAAACACGAGGTCCACCTCGCGACTGCGGGAGCGATCGACCGAGAGGTGCTTCGAATTGCGGATCGGCTCGACCTGGATCGAAACGACATTTTCCACGCCGAGGTGGGCGTTGTTTTCGTCGATGGTGTAATATTTGAAACTCTCCTCGCCGATGAAACCCGGGTTGGGCGCGTAGGTGAGCCGGCCGGTGGCGCGGTCGAGGCGGGCGGTGCCGTGCGAGGGTCCTGCCTTCCCGTCCAGCAGGTAAGAGACCTTCGGGGTGGCGATGCCGATGCGGTCCGCCGGCGTCATGAAATCCTCGTGGCTCGGCAGTTGGTGTGTGACCGGCGAATTGGGGCGCGTCGTGAGGGAGACACCGCGTACGTTCATGGCGCGCTCGCGGCTGGCGCCAACTTCGAACTTCGGCATCACGACTGCCGGAGGCGCCTTCACCGTGATCACGACGGTGTTCTTGAAAACGAGGCCCGATGTTTCATTGCGCACCGTATAGCTGAAGGAGTCCTCGCCCGTGTAGTCATCCTGTGGCCGATACGCAAAATAGCCGAGGCGCGACGTCTTGGTCTTGAAAAAATCCGCCTCGTCGCCGCCCCCGGAAAGCCCCACGCGGCCGTACCGCGGCTCGGCTGTGATCGTGTAAATCAGATCGGTGCGCGAATCGGGACTGACCACCTCCGGGGCGACAACCAATTGCCCGTGCGCGCCCGTGCCCTCGGCTTCGAGCTCCATGGGTGTCGTCGAGACGAAAGCATCCCGTTCGCCGGATGTTGCGCGGTTCGCGGCGGTAGCCGGGCCCCGGAGCGCGGGCGTGTCCGCGGCGAAGGCTGGAACCGTTGCCAGCGCCAATATCCCGTACAAAATGCGCAGTCCGTGGCGGGCGATAAGTTCGTGTTTCATCAGAGTAAAGGGTGTGCGACGCATGACGTCCTATCCGTCATCCCGGCCGGGGCCAAGTTCCGCTTTGGTCTACCCAGCCCGGGCATGCGACGAGGGCTATCCCTTGAGCCCCGAACGGATCATGCTTACGGCGATCGCGGCGAGCAGCATCGAGACGATCTTCGAGATCGCGCGCATGCCCATCGCGCCGATCATCCGCCCCAGCACGTCGCTGTAGGCGAACGCCAGCACCACGATCCCGAGGTTGACGGTCAGCGCGGCGAGCGTGACGCCGTAGCCGACCTTGTGGGCGAGCACGAGGAGCGTCGCGATCAGCGCAGGCCCCGCGATCAGCGGCATTCCGAGCGGCACGACGCCGAAATCCTCGGGGAGTTTTTCCGCCTCGACCGCCGAGTGAATCAAGTCACGCGCGGCGAGGATGAAGAGGATCAGCCCGCCCGCGATTTGGAAATCGTTCACCGAGATGCCGAGCGCGGCGAACATCGTCTGACCCAGGAAAAGGAACCCCAGCGCCACGGCGCCACCGGTGATCGTCGCCTGGCGCGCGATGCGCTGCCGCTGTGGGGGTGCGATGCCCTGGCCCAGACCGAGGAAAATCGCCGCGAGCCCGACGGGGTCGATCGCGACGAACAGCGGGATGAAGGCCTTGAGGAAATCTTCCAGCAGGGGCGGCATGCTCATGGGACAAAAGACCAAACGGCCAAAAGACCAAGGGACAAAATAGTCCTCCGATGCGACGGGGCGTTTTTAGTCTTTTAGTCTCGTGGTCTTTTGGTCCTTTTGTCCCTTGGCTGCTTCGTTGCAGCCCTCTTCGCCAAATGAAAATCAACGACTCTCTCACTCCGCAGAAGCTGAAAAAGAAAACCGCGCGCGTCTTCGAGCTCGCCGGCCAGAAGATCCGCGCGATTGACGCGGCATGGGATCCCGCGAAAGGCACGCCGGTGTTTACGTGGAAAGGGAAGTACACCTCCCGCGGCTGGACCGAGTGGACGCAGGGTTTCCAATTCGGCCTGGCGTTCCTGCACTTTGACGCCACGGGCGACGAGGCGATGCTCAAGCTCGGTCGCGAAAAGACCGTGAAATACATGGCGTCGCACGTCTCGCACATCGGCGTGCATGACCACGGCTTCAACAATATCTCGACGTACGGCAATCTCCGCCGGCTGATCCTCGAGGGGAAGATCGCGAGGGAGCAGGGCGAGCTCGATTACACCGAGATGGCGCTGAAGGTTTCCGGCGCGGTGCAGGCCGCACGTTACGTGACGACCGCCTACAAGCAGCCGTGGTCGCCGGTCGCCGGCACGCCGGCGGGCACCGGCGTCGCGCCGAGCGGTTACGTCTACTCCTTCAACGGCCCGCAATCGTTGTTCTCCGACACGATCCGCTCGATGCGCTCGCTGGTGGTGGCGCATCAGCTCGGCCACGTCCTGATGGGCGAGGGCGACAAGCCGATCAACCTCCTGCATCGCGCCGTCGAGCACGCCGCGACCACGGCGCGGTTCAACGTGTTTTTCGGCCAGGGCCGCGACATCTACGACGTGCGCGGTCGCGTGGCGCACGAGGGTGTCTTCAACCGCAACGACGGCCAGTTCCGCAACTCGAGCTCGCAGCAGGGCTACTCGCCGTTCACGACTTGGACGCGTGGCGCGGCGTGGCTGATCTGCGGCTACGCGGAGCAGCTGGAGTTTCTCGACACGGTGAAGGGCTCCGACCTCGACGCCGTCGGCGGGCGGCGGGCCGTGACGGATCTGTTTTTGGAAACGGCGCGCGCGACGAGCGATCATTACATCGACGGTTATTCCTCGAAGGACGGTGTGCCGTACTGGGACAGCATGGCGTTGCACAGCCATCTGCTCGGCGACTACACGAAGAAGAACGCGGATCCGTTCAACGCCCACGAGCCGGTCGACAGTTCAGCGGCGGCGATTGCGGCGCAGGGCTTCCTCCGGCTCGGCACCTATCTCAGCGCGAAGGGCGAAACGGCCGCGGGCGAGCGGTATTTCCAGGCGGGACTGACGATCGCCAACACGCTGTTCGACGAGCCGTATCTTTCCGCGGACAAGAAACACCAGGGCCTGTTGCTGCACAGCGTCTACCACCGCCCGAACGGCTGGGATCACATCCCGCCCGGCCGCAAGGTCCCGTGCGGCGAGGCGTGCATGTGGGGCGATTACCACGCGGTGGAGCTGGCGCTGCTGATTCAACGGCTCGCCGACGGGAAGTACTACACGTTCTTCTGATCCGCGCACCGAGCGCGGGGCCGGTGTGGTTGAGGGATCCGGGGTGACACCGGTTTCGCGGTTATGCGCTCGCAATCGCGAGGTTGCGGCCGTCCGTCACCGCCGTAGCGTCGGGCCCTCGTGCCCACGTCCGCCACCGCCCTTAATCTCTACGATCTCACCCGCGAGCAGCTGCGCGCGCAGTTCGGGCGGTGGGAGTTTTCCCCGGTGCACGCGGACCGGCTGTGGAATTATCTCTACCTCCAACTGGCCGACTCGTTTTCCGCGGAGGCGATGCCGGAGCTGCCGGCCAAGGTACGAACGCGCCTCGCGGCGTCGGCGACGCTTGGCGTGCTCCCTACCGCGCTGGAGACGGACTCGAGCGACGGCTTCACGCGCAAGTATCTGCTCTCGCTCACTGACGGGGAACGGATTGAAACGGTGCTGATGCGTTTCACGGGTCGCGTCACGGCGTGCATCAGCTCACAGGTCGGCTGTGCGATGGGCTGCGTCTTCTGCGCCACCGGCCAGATGGGCTACACCCGCCATCTCACTCCAGGCGAAATTGTCGCTCAGGCCGTCCACGTCGCCCGCGCCCTGCGTCATCCGTCCCAATCAGAGTGTCACGTAATACGTGACACTGTGCCTACCGCCACGAGGGAAGCGGAAAAAAAGTGTCACGTATTAAGTGACACTGTGATCCGGGCGAGGCTGCGCAACGTCGTGCTCATGGGGATGGGGGAGCCGTTGCACAATTACGACGCGGTGATGCACGCGATTGACATCCTGCGGGACGAGGCGGGGCTCGCGGTCGCGGCAGAGCGGATCACGTTGAGCACGGTGGGTGTCGTGCCAGGCATCCTGCGGCTGGCGGCGGAGCAGCGTCCCATGCACCTGGCAGTGTCATTGCACGCCGCCACGCAGGCGGAGCGGGCGGCGCTCGTGCCGGCGGCGAAAAAGTGGCCGCTCGACGAGTTGATGGCGGCCTGCCGCGCCTACAGCACGGCGACCGGCCGGAAGATTTTCTACGAGTGGACCCTGATCGAGGGGAAGAACGACTCGCCCGAGCATGCCCGTGCCGTCGGCACCCTGCTGCGTGGCCTGCCTGCGCAGGTTAATCTCATTCCGTTGAATCCGACCTCTGGTTACGACGGCACGCCGACCCACACCGTGGCGGCGAAGACTTTTCAACGCGTCCTCGCCGACGAATTCAAACTTCCGAGCACCGTCCGGCAGCGTCGCGGGATCGACATCGCCGCCGGCTGCGGCCAGCTCGCGGTGGCGGGAACGGCGTAGCGGGGCGATGGCGGACCCGTCTGCGCGGTGCCCGTTTTCACACCGAACGCGGCGCGGCTATTTGTTCAGGTCGCGGTCGACCCAGTATTTGGTCCCCTGCAGCGTCGCCTGGAGCGCGAGGCCGTTCTTGGTGAACTGGTAGATTTCCACGCCGGGAATCACGGTCGCGGCGAGGGCGACCTGATCACCCTTGTCGTCGGACTTGGCCGCGGCGTCCGCCTGTCCGCTGAAGTCCCAGCCTTTTTCGATGAAGGTCTCCAGCTTGGCCTTGTCGTGAAAAATGAAGATTGCCCGAAAATCCTTGATGCCCAGCCCCAGCCCGATTCCGGCCGAACCCATTTTCATGAACGTCTCCCGGCCCTTCTTGTCGACGACCACGCCGTGGCCGCCGGCGAAGCTCGCAAAGATCACATTCACCCCGACGTTGGTGAACACGGCGTAGCCCTCCGCTTTTTTGATCCGCGCCTTCGTCTCGGGCTTTTCCTTGTAAAGGTCGGTGAGGACGGCGTCGCGCATCTTCAGGGTCGAGGCACGTTTCTCCTCGGGCGTTTCCTTGGCGGTGAGGTTTGAGATGCCAGCGACCAGGAGGATTAACGAGGCCAGTATGAGCCGGGGAATAGCGGGGCATTGCATCAGCAGATCGTACGTCCATGTCCGCCGGGGTGCAAAGTGAATTGTCGGTTGCGGTAACCGTGCCCGGCTCGGCCGCGAGCCATCGATTCAGGCGATCCAGCGGGCACGGAAATCCCGCCGATCAACCGGCCAGTGGCGCCAGCGCGGGGCCGCCGCACGGGCGTCTTTAAGGGTGAGGCGGGCCGCTTCGGCGAGGTTGTGGCACACGATCCCGAGGTCGGCCTCGCACCAGAAGTCGCGCGCGGCGGCGCGGTCGTGTTTTGCCGCGGCGAGCGCGGCGCGGGAGAGAACGAGCCCGCTCATCGGCGGCAGCGTGCAACCCAGCGTGACGAGCACGCCCTGCAGCCGCGAAAGCACGCCTTTACCTCCGGTGCTGTGCTCGCTGACGACAACGGCAGCGGGCTTGCCGAGCCAGATCGCCGTGCCCTCCGCGGGCGTGGCGTCTTCGAGAAATTTTTGGAGCACACTGCTCCACGAGTCCCAATGCGTGCCGGTGCCAAACAGGAATGCATCGGCGCGGCCGAGCGCGGCGCGGAGTTCCGGCGTGAAAGTGGATGATCCTGCGCGGGAGGGCGAAGCCGGCGGAACTGCGAGGGTGACCGATTCGACGGTGGCGCGGCGGGCGATCCGGCGACGGGCGCGCGTGAGGATGACGGCGGTGTTGCCGTCGTCGCCCGCGAGGGAGGCGTTGAGCAACAGAATGCGCGGACGGGCGGTGGGCATCGTTGGCGGATCGGCTAGGCGCGGCTCGCCGGTGAAACCGCCTCCGACACCGGTGGCTTCCACCGCACGAGTTTCTGCTTCCCGGCGACATAGAGGGGATGCCGCGGGTGTCCGTCCTGGGTGGTGCCAAGGCACCAGAGTTCGCGTCCGGCGAAGAGGCGCACCACGGCATCAGCGCGCGCCTGAAATTCACCGCACACGCCCCAGGCAGCGACAATCTTCCCGCAGCGATCGGCGGCGGCGAGGAGGGAGGCGTCGTTTTCCGGGCCGACTGGATCGGGTGCGGCCATCATCTCCTTCGGGTAGGGCGTGCGGAGTCCGAAGAGGTTGGCCATCCAGAATCCGTCAAATCCCTCGCGCTGCGAAAACGTGCGGATGCGCGTGAGCGTGGGATCGAGCTGGGCCTCGTCGGCGGTGCTGGGGTTGAGCCCGATCCAGAGGATGAGTTTGTCGCCAAAAAGCGGATTCCAGCAGTGCACGAGCGAATAGCGGTGACGGCGGTCCGGCGAGAAATGGCAGGGGTTTTCCATGCGTTCGCGCGACGATCCTCAGCGGGGCCCGGCCGGCGGCTGCGTCCGGAGCGCGCGGATCAGCGCGGCGACCGAGGCTCCGATCGTGCGCGGCGGGTTGCCCTCGGCCGCGTCGGCAATGCGGTCTTTGTTGCCCGTGCCGACGAACTCAGCCCACCAGCGAATCACTTCCCAGTGCTCCGCGAGGTCCGGTCGGCGGAGGGCGTCGCCCCAGGCCTCAGGCCAGAGTTCGGTTGCCCGCATGAAGCCGCCCGCCCATTCCACCATGGCCGCCGCAAAGGGGACGACGGACTCACCGGGGAAATCCTCCTGCCACACATCGATCGCCTGATCGTGAGGGCTGGCATCGGGTTCGACGTGGGCCTGAACGAGTTCGCAGACGTAGTTCCAGTAGGTCATCAGCAGCGACAGAAAATCCTGCAGCTCTGCGTCGCTGCTCCACGTGGCCCCGTCTTTACCCCACAACGCGTCGATTAGCTTGGTCGGCGAGACGGGATGCGGACAGATTTGCAGCGCGGTGACCAGGCCGCTCAAGTGGTAGAACTTGGGCACCTCGTCGGCCTCGTCGTCGAGCCAGGCGATGAGATCCTGGCGCACCGCGAGGATGTCGTCGTCCTCCTCTGAGTCGTCCACAAAATCGTAGCCGTCCTCCCCGCACCGCGCTTCGAGGATGGCGAGCACGCGTTCGAGGCGTTCCTCGGAATCATGGGGACCGCGGACAAAGCAGGGCCGGCCGTCACGGCCGAACGTGAAATCCGTGGGACAGAGCGCGGCGTCGATGCCGGAGAGCACGCGCCGCGCCTTGCGGAAATCGCGATGCGGCGCGAAGCCGAACCGCTCGGCGTAGGCGACGGCGCCCTCGATCAATTTTTTCGCGCAGGTCGGGTGGATGGGTTCCCTCGTCGCCTCGGGCAGGCGTTCGGCGATGTAATCTTCCAGCTCCGATTCGAGCAGATCCGTGTCGGCAAACGCGTCCTTGACGCCGAGGCACCAGACATCGACGAGGAAAAAGCCGGCGTCGGCCGAACTGTTACCCCGCCGGCGCACGACCAGCACTTGCGCGAGTCCGTGTTCCTGCCAGGATTTTCCGATGTAGGCTTCGTAGCGGTCCATGACGGGCAGGTTGGCGTCCGCGACGGCGGAGCGGAAGGGAAATTACAGTCCGCGGACGGGCCTACGCCAGGATCCGCCGGAGGCTGTCGAGATCGAGGACGGTCGCGAGCGACTCTTCCTGCACGACGGCGGCGGCGAGGGCGGCCTTTTCCTTCTGGAGCGCGCGGATCTTTTCCTCGACGGTGTCGCGGGCGATCAGGCGGTAGGCGATCACCTGGTTTTTCTGGCCGATGCGGTGGGTGCGATCGATCGCCTGTGCTTCCACGGCGGGGTTCCACCACGGATCGAACAAGACGACGTAGCTCGCGGCGGTGAGATTCAGGCCGGAGCCGGCTGCCTTGAGTGAGAGGAGGAAAACAGGGATCGCGGAATCGCTTTGGAACTTGTCCACGAGGGACTGGCGATTTTCCGTCTGGCCGGTGAGGAGCAGATGGGCGATGCCGCGGGACGTGAGTTCGTCGCGGATCAGTTCCAACATCGTGACGAATTGTGAGAAGACCAAGACCTTGTGGCCCTCGGCGACGAGTGGTTCGAGGGTGTCGAGCAGCGCTTCCAGTTTGGCGCTCGGGAGCGGCAGGGAGTCGGATGCGGAGGACGGCGAGTCGGATGCGGACGCGGCCACAGATTTGGCGGACGCTTTGGCGGCGGCTTTGCGGCGTGAGGTTTTGGGCAGTTCGCCGGCGCCGATAAGGCGGGGATCGCAGCAGATTTGGCGGAGGCGAAGGAGGGACTGGAGGATGTTGAAGCGCTGGGTGTCGAAGTCGCGGTTGTTTTTCACGCCGAGGAGCAGGGCGCGGGTGCGCTTGAGTTCGGCGTCGTAGAGGCGGCGTTGTTCGCCCTCGAGCTCAACGACGAGTTCCTCCTCGATGCGCGGAGGGAGATCGCGGGCGACTTGGGATTTGGTGCGACGTAACAGGAAATGTTTGACGCGCTGCGCGAGGTGGGTGCGGGCGCCGACGGAATCGTTCTTGTCGTTGTAGAGGCGCTTGAAGGCGGCCTGTCCACCGAGGAGGCCGGGTTGTGCGAAGGCGAAGAGGCTCCAGAGATCGAGCAGGCGGTTTTCGACGGGTGTGCCGGTGAGCACCAGCCGGCGCGCGGTGCGGAGGGCGCGCGCGGCTTGCGCGGTCGCGCTCGCGGGGTTCTTGATATTCTGGCCTTCGTCGAGGATCACCGCGTCCCACGTCTCGGCGGCCAGCGCGTCGGCGTGGAGGCGGAGCTGGGTGTAGTTGAGGACCAGGATCCGCGTATCGAGCTTCGACAGCGGGGAACCGGAGCCCGAGGCGGGCGCGACCAGGGCCGAGGTGAAGGCCGTGGTCGTGAGGGCCGGAGCGAAGCGGGCGGACTCGAGCTGCCAGTTGACGACGACGGATTTGGGGCAGACGACGAGGGCCCGGAACGGCTTGGGTCGTGCTGCCCTGGCGGTGGCATCGGCGAGCCAGAGGAGCCAGGCGAGGGTTTGGAGGGTTTTGCCGAGGCCCATGTCGTCGGCGAGGATGCCGCCGAAATTATTTTCCGAGAGGAACGCGAGGAAGTGAAACCCCTCGTGCTGGTAGGGTCGGAGGTCGGCGACGAGGCCGCCGGGTGTGGGCGGCGGTGCGGAGGCGCGGAGGGCGGCGGAGCGTTGGCGGACCTGGTCCCAGAGTTTTTCCGGCAGGGCGTCGCGGAGGGAATCATCGGCGAGTTGCAGCGCGTGGAAACGAAGCGGCTCACGGCTGGTCTCGTTAGCGGCCGAGGCGGGATCGAGGCCGAGGCGGGAGAGTTTTTCCTGCGTGGCGGCGGAGTCCTCGACGGTAAGCCGGCGCCAGCCGCGAGCGCCGAGGCGCACGAAGCGGCCCCGCGCGTTGTGCAGGAGGGCGATTTCCGCGGGAGTGAGGGTGGTGTCTTCCGCGCGGAGCGTCACGCGGACATCGAACCAGTCGATACCGGCCCCGTCGCCGGGCGTGAGGTCGAGGGCGAAGTGCGCGCGGGTGGGAGCCTGCGCGAAGGCGGCGATCTCGGGCGAGAGTTCGATGAGCGTATTTGCGGGAAAGCCCGCGATCCACGAGGCAAACGCCTCGGGAAAATTGTTCTGGAAAATTTCGGCGTAAAGTCGCGGGCCGTCCGGATGCCAGGAGTCGTTGATGAAGGAGAAGCGGCGGAACTGTTCGACGGCGGCATGCGTCGGATCGAAGTCCAGGAGGAGAAACGCAGCGTCCGCGGGTGGAGGCGGCAGGCCGGGACCGGTGCGCCGCCAGGTGCCGTTTTCGTACAACCCGCGGATCGAGCCGTCGGGTGCGAGTGCGGCGAATTCGGCGACGAGCACGTCGTCGTCGGGCGAGGTGTGATTGGGGCGGCGCGGGGCGAGGTGGGCGCGGAGGCGGGGCCGGAGGGATTCGGAGCGGAAGCGGCCGGCGGTGTCGTTGGGGAGCTTGACGCCGGCGCGAAGGGCGAAACGGCCCGCCTCGGGGAGCGCGAGGGCGGCGCGAGGGATCGGCACGGGCTCGGAGACATCGGCCGTCGATCCGGCTGGTGGCGGCAGCCCAGTGAAGAGCGTCGCCTCGTGAAGGTAGAGGTCAGTGCGGGCAGGAAGGTGAAGCAGGGGTGCAGGCGCCGGCGTGCCGTCGGCGAAGCCGAGTCGTGCGAGCGTGAGATCGCGGTCGGTGGGATGATCGTGAAATTGCCAGATCAGATGGCGCGGATCGCGGACGATGGGTTTGCCGGAATCGTCGACGATGCAGGTGCGGGCGAGTGGATGCTGGAGGAGCCGGCCGAGGAATTCGCGATCCGCGGCATCGGAAAGTTTGAGGGCGGTGCGGCCGGTCCGAAGATAATGGGCGCGCACGATGCTTGCGAGGGTGGACGAGGCGGGCTCAAGGGACGTGGCGGCGTCTTCGGCGCGATCGAGGAAGTCGCGCAGTTCCGTGGCGGAGAGCGCGACGAAGAACGTGACGGGGGTGGAGCCGACCGCAGGGTCGGAGGAAAAGGTGGCGGGCGGAGCGGAGATTTCCCAAACGGGTTTTTTCCGGCTGAGGCGGAGCCGCAGGGAGCGCAGCACGACCGTCGCGGATTCGGGGGTGGTGCTCGATACCGAGTTTTCGAGCGAGGCGAACCGCGTGCGCCAGGCGGCCAGTTCACGTTCGCGGTGGTGCGCGGTGACGGCAGCGCGGGCCCACGCGACATCGGTGAGTTTCTCCATGAAGCCCGGCAACGGGATGTTTTTCTCCGTGAAGATGAGCGCGAGATGAGACCAGAGTTCCAGCGGGGTGGCGGGCGGGCGGCTCCAGCGGTGTTCGAAGGGATTGCTGTAGAAATTGAAGGCGCTGTAGCGCTGCGCGGCGGGAATCAGGCTTTGCAGAATGTGATAATGATAGGAACTGCCCGCGCGGACGCTCTGGTGCAGGTCGAGGAGCGTGCGTAGAAACGCGCGATGCTTGCGCTCGGGGGGAGCACCCGTGGCTGTGGTGAATTGTTCAACCAGAGAGTCCTCTTCTGGCGAGACGGAGACTTTTTTCCCGGCGTCGCGCTTGGTGGCCTTGGCCGCTTCGGCGAGCTCCGCCTGCAGGGAATCCTCGGAAACCAGTCGATCGAGCAGCGACGTGCCCATGGCGAAGAGATGCTTGCACCGGACGCCGACCGGACACGAGCAGGTACCGTCCCAACCAGCGCCGGTCCGGAAGGCCAGGGTGCATATGTACCGAAAGCTGCCCTGGACCGTGGTGGTGGCGGTGGCTTGGTTGGGTGGAACCCAGATGAAATCGAGTTCGTCCACCGCGCCCCGTGCGTAGTAGTCGCGGCCCCGGCTGCGATCGCGCAGTTCGAAGCCGTTCAGCCAGCCGGCGAGCTCGGACCGGAGATGCGGAGGTGGGCGAACACTGTCGGACATGCGAGCAACGAATCAGCGCGGCGCCGGGTCGTCACGTCGGAAGCGCGGACCTCGCGACCGCGGAAAATCACCGTCCCAACCTACGCCAGAATTTCGCGCAGGCTGTCCAGATCGAGGACGTTCGCGAGCGACTCTTCCTGCACCACGGCGGAGGCAAGGGCGGCCTTGTCCCGCTGGAGCGCCCGGATTTTTTCCTCGACTGTGCCCTCCGCGAGCAACCGGTAGGCGACGACGTTTTCCGTCTGGCCGATGCGGTGGGTGCGGTCGATCGCCTGCGCCTCGGCCGCGGGATTCCACCACGGATCGTAGAGGATCACGTAGCTCGCTGCGGTGAGGTTGAGGCCGAAGCCGGCGGCCTTTAGCGACAGGAGGAAAACGGTCTTCGTCCGATCGCGTTGAAACTCGTCCACGAGCTCGGCGCGATTTTCCGTCCGGCCCGTCAGGATCAGATGGCCGATGTCCTCTGCGATGAGCCGGTGGCGGATGATCTCGAGCATCTCGACGAACTGGCTGAAAACGAGGACTTGGTGACCCTCGTCGCGGAGTTCCTCAAGGCGTTCGAGGAGTGCCTCGAGTTTGGCGCTCGGCAGATCGCGGTGCGCCGGATCGACCAGCGCGGGATGGCAGCAGATCTGGCGCAGGCGGAGCAGGCTCGAGAGCACGTTGAAACGGACGGCGGCGAGCGCGTGGTTGTTGTCGACGCCGAGGAGCTGGGCGCGGGCGCGCTTGAGTTCGGCGTCGTAGAGCAGGCGCTGTTCGCCGTCGAGTTCGACCACGAGATCGTCCTCGGTGCGCGAGGGCAGATCGGGCGCGGCCTGGGCCTTGGTGCGGCGAAGGAGAAAATGTTTCACCCGGCGGTGCAGCCGAATGAGGGCCTCGGGATCGGTCTCGTTGTAGTGCCGACGAAACGCCGTCTGCGTGCCGAGGAGGCCGGGCTGCGCAAACGCGAACAGGCTCCAGAGGTCTGTGAGGCGGTTCTCAATCGGCGTGCCGGTGAGCACCAGCCGGTGCCGTGAAGGCAGCACGCGCACGACGCCCGCAACCTGGCTGCCGGGGTTCTTGATGAACTGACCCTCGTCGAGCACGACGGCGTCCCATGACTGTGCCTGAAACCACGACGCGTTGATCCGGAGCTGGGTGTAGTTTGCGATCAGTAGCTGGGGGCCGGGTTCCGGGGGCTGGGATGGCGAGAGGATCCGGTCGGGGCTGAACACGACCGCGCGCAGCGAGGGGGCAAAACGCTCCGTCTCCACGAGCCAGCCGTGGGTGACGCTCTTGGGGCAGACGACGAGGACGCGCGGCGCGGAGGCCTCCGCCTCGCGGATTTCGGCGAGGTGCAGCAGCCAGGCCAGGGTTTGCACCGTCTTGCCCAGGCCCATGTCGTCGGCCAGCACGCCGCCGAGGCCGAGTGCCGAGAGGTGGGCGAGAAAATGAAATCCTTCCTGCTGATACGGCCGCAGCGTGGCGCGCAGACCGGCGGGCAGGGCCGGGCGTGGGAGCGCGGCGAGCACCTGGGCGCGTTCCCGCAGCGCGGCGGCGAGCTTTGCGTCGCGGGCGTCGAGCAGATCCGCCTCGGCCGCCAATTGAAGCATGTGCACGCGATGGGTGCGGGGGCGGCCGTCGGTGAGCACATCGCTCGCGTCGAGACCGAGCCGGCCAAGCGCCTCGTCGGCCGATTCGCCCGCGCCGGCGTTCATGAGTTCCATCCGTCGCCAGCCGTGGCGGGGCAGGCTGACCCATTTGCCGCGGGCCTTCATGAGCAGCGCGACCTCGTCGGGTGTGAGCGTGGTGTCGGAGACGCGGAGGTTCACCGTGAGGTTGAACCAGTCGCGGCCGGCGGCCTCGGCGGGCGCGGCGGAAAATTCCACGTGCGCCTGCAGCGGTGGGCCGAGCAGGTTGGCGAGGCCGGGCGAGGCGTCGACCGTAAGGCCGGGCGGCAGCGTGGAGTGCCACGCGATGAATTCGTCCGGAAAATCCCGGCCGACGGAGCGGCCCCAGGCGCTCTCCCAGTCGTGCCACAGGAGATCAAAATCCGCCAGGCGGTTACTCGCCACCTGCGCGGCGGAAAGATCGAATTCGAGCAACGGATCGCCGGCGCGACGCGGGGCCGGAGCGCCCCGAGTGGTCCATTGCCAGCCGGTCTTGATCCAGTGCTGCTCCACCGGGAAATCGGCCGCCCGGGCGAAGAGCTGGGCGTGAAACTCCATCGTCTCATCGTCCCCCGGCGTGGGGGTGAGCCAGCATTTTAAGACCGGGCGGAGGGAAATGCGGCGGACGTTGCTTTCGAGGGCGGCAGGGAGACGCAGGCCGACGGCGCGGAGGCGCGTCATGATCTTCGTGTCGCTGAGCGCGGCTGTCGGCAGCGGAGTGGCCGGGGTGGGTGGCGGTCCGTGCCAGACGCGTTGCTCGAAATAATACAGTGGCGACGGACGCAGCGTGAGCAGCGTGGCGCGGGCGGCGTTGCGGCCGTCGGGCGTGATGAGGCGCAGATCGAGCCGTTCGCGGGCCGTGGTGGAGATGCTGGCCTCCAGGGCGAGCGGCAGGGGCTCGATCACCAGCGGACGTCCGTCGGGCATCACGATCGCGTCGCGCGCGGCGCGGGTGCGGAAGAGATTGGCCGTGGCGTCGGCCGACAGTGGTTGCTTGAGCGTGGGGCCCTGCAGCCCAGCGGCGCATTCGGCGGCGAGGGCGACACCGAGCGCGGCCTCAGGCGGCGTGAGGTGTTCGAAATCGATGGGCCGGGCGTTGGCGAGCATGCCGTACCACTTCTGCGGCGGTGACCGCCAGGCCTTGCCGGGGGCGGCGCGCGTTTCGATCAGCAATCCGCCTTCCGGTCGGACGCGGGCGCGCAGCGCCGCGACGTCGGACGTCGCCGGATGGGAACGGGTGGGTGCGCTGGAATCGTCGGCCTGGGAGAGCGCCCGTTGCCACGCGCCGAGATCGTTCTGCACGAGGCGCTCCTCGATCGTCGCGCGGATCGCCGTGGTGTTGGTCAGCGGCCGGAAGACCGTGGGAATTGGCCGGCCGCCCTCCTCGTAATCGTAGGCGATGTACTGCCAGAGCGCCCAGGGATCAGCGGGTGCGGTGGCATGATCCCACCAACCGGCGAATGCCGGCGCGTAGAGGGGCGCGCCCCGCGGCGGCGTGTGCTCAAAACCGTGTCGCAGCAGCGTGCCGGGATACAGCGAGCCGTGCGCCTGTACGAAGTCGCCGAAGAGCGCGGCGAGATTCTCAAGCTGGTTGGCTTCGGCCTCAGTGAGGGCGCGGCCAAGTTTCTTGGCGAGCACGGGCGTCCAATGTTCCCGGAACGACACCTTGCCGGGTGGCGCCGCAAACGTCGGCACGGGCGGTGGCGCGGGCATCTCGGGCGCCGGCGGCGCTTCGGCCGCGGGATTCGCCGCGGTCCTGGCCCGGGTGTCGACGTCGGCAATCCACGCCTGGCCGGCGGCGAAGACATGTTTGCACTCGTCCTTCAGGTCGCAACTGCAGCGCGAGCTCCACTTGCCGCGCGTAAGAAAGAGCGTGACGCCGTAAACCTCGTCGTCGTTGACCTTGGCCTCGACGTAGTGATCGGCGCCGGCCCAGACGCGCAGCACCTGTTGTTTCGCGACCAGCGCTTCCCCCTGCTCGCGCGAACGGCTGGGCAGGGCGTCCAGCCACGTGCGCAACGCGGCCAACGCCTCAGGCGTTTGGACGCTGCGCACGATGGGCGGACGGGCGCGGGCGGCGCACATGGCGGATCGGGACTGACGCGGCGGGGCCGCCCAGTCTCAGTAAACTTTTTCCTCCAGAAGCGCGAAGAGCTCGGCTTCGGTGATGCGCCGCTGCGTCATGGAATCGCGTTCGCGCAACGTGAACGAGCCGTCCTTCTCGATCGTCTCGAAGTCGATCGTCACGCACCAGGGGGTGCCGATCTCGTCCTGCCGGCGATAGCGCCGGCCGATGGCGCCGGCCTCGTCGTAAAATACGGCGTAGCGGCGCTGAAGTTTCTTGTGGAGTTCGCGAGCGCGGCCGACCAGCGCCTCCTTGTTTTTCAGGAGCGGCAGCACGGCGACCTTCACCGGGGCGATGCGCGGCGAGAGCCGGAGCACGGTCCGCTTCTCGACGTTGCCCTTCTCGTCCTTGACCTCCTCCTCGGCGTAGCCCGCGCAGAGCACGGCGAGGAAGATGCGATCGACGCCGACGGCCGGCTCGATCACGTGCGGCACGAACTTCTTCTTCGACGCCTCGTCAAAGTAGTCCATCGGCTTCCCGCTGGCGGTCGCGTGTTGGTTGAGATCGTAATTGCCGCGCGCCGCGATGCCCCAGAGCTCCTGCACGCCGAAAGGATAGCGGAACATGATGTCCGTCGTGCCCTTGGAGTAGAACGCGAGCTTGGCCTTTGGGTGGTCGTATTCGCTGAGGTGCGTCTCCGGCAGGCCGATCGAGAGCAGCCAGCCCTTGCACCATTCGATCCACTCGCGGTGCGCCTTGGCCCAGTCGGCGTCCTCCGAGATGAAATACTCCATTTCCATCTGCTCGAACTCGCGCGAGCGGAAGATGAAGTTGCGCGGCGTGATCTCGTTGCGGAAGGACTTGCCGATTTGCGCGATGCCGAAGGGCAGCTTCACCCGGCCGGTGTCGACGACGTTCTTGAAGTCGACGAACATGCCCTGCGCCGTCTCTGGCCGCAGATAGGCGACCGACGAGCCGTCGGTCATCGCGCCGACGTTCGTCTGGAACATCATGTTGAACGCGCGCGCCTCGGTGAGGCTGCCCGGCTCACCCGTGGCAGGCGAGGGGATCAACGGGATTTCCTCAGGCGTGGCTTCGGTGAAGTCCTTCACGACGACCGGTGTGAGCGCACCCTGGATCGCCCTCTTGCGCTTGAAGGTTTCCGCCGCGGCCTGGAGATCCTCGGCGGTCTTTTCGTTTTCGAGGGCGCTGACGTACCCGACCGTCTTGCCGTCCACGATCACGGCCGCGAAAAACAACTGGTCCGCCCGGAATCGCTGCTTGCTCACCTTGCAGTCGACGAGCGGGTCGGTGAAGCCGGCCACGTGGCCCGACGCCTCCCAGACTTTGGGATGCATGATGATCGAGGTCTCAATGCCGACGACATCGTCGCGGCGGCGGACCATGTCGTCCCACCAGCAGTCGCGGATGTTCTTCTTCAGCTCGGCACCGAACGGGCCGTAGTCGAAGAAACCGTTGAATCCCCCGTAGATCTCCGATGACTGGAAAATGAAGCCGCGGCGCTTCGCGAGCGCGACAATGGCATCCATGGTGACGGTGGGTGCGGTGGATTCTGCGGACATAAGAAGTGAGAGATAACAGCGCGAGTCGCGCGCGGTCAAGGCTCGTGGCCGGTCCATTATTTTCAAAGTTGCACAATCGGGCTGACGGAACCTGTTATGCTGCGTCTAGTCACACGCCGCTCCGCCAGCACCGCTTCGCATCCTTTTCCTGATTGAAATGAAATCCTCCCGCTCGTTCCGCGCCTTGTTGCCCCTGCTGTCCTTTGTCCTGGCCTTTGCCGGCACCGCCGGCCTCACGCTGTTCGGGGCCGACAGCAAGGCGGACCGCAAGGCTAACCGCAAAGGCTCCGTTCCCGCGGAGAAGAAGGCGGCCGCCCCGGCCGGCGCCGCCTCGGACGAAAAACGCTCGCCGCTCACGATCAGCATCGATTCGAAGCCGATCAACCGCGACGCCGCTGACCGAGTGAGCTACGCGCCGATGATCAAGCGGACTGCGTCGAGCGTCGTGTACGTTTACTCGTCGAAGACGGTGCGCGCCCCGGATCTCTCACCGTTTTTCAACGACCCGCGCTTCCGCCGCTTTTTTGAACAGCAGGGCAACGGCGATGACGATGAGACGCCGGGCAACGGCAGCCGGGGCAACAACCGTAACCGCGGAGGCAAAAGCAATCCCCGCAGCACTCCGTCTCCTCGCGGCCGCGCCCCCGATCAGACCCAGCAGGGCCTCGGCTCCGGCGTCATCATCACCGCCGACGGTTATGTGATCACGAACAACCATGTCGTCGAGGATGCCGATGACGTGAAGGTCTCCATCGGCGAATCCAACAAACGTTACGAAGCGAAGGTCATCGGCCGCGATCCCGGCTCAGACATCGCGGTGCTGAAAATCGAGGCCACCGGACTCTCGCCCGCGTCGTTCGGCGACAGCGACCAGGTGCTGGTCGGCGATGTCGTGCTCGCGATCGGCAATCCCTTTGGCGTGGGCCAGTCGGTGAGCCGGGGCATCGTGAGCGCGCTCAGCCGCGGCATGGGCATGGGCGTGTTTGAGGACTTCATCCAGACCGACGCCGCGATCAACCCCGGCAACTCCGGCGGCGCCCTCCTCGACACCGACGGCCGCGTCATCGGGATCAACAGCGCCATTCTCAGTCGGAGCGGCGGCTTCGCCGGCGTCGGCTTTGCGATTCCGATCAACCTCGTGCGTTCCGTCGCCGAGCAGATCGTCAACACCGGCCGCGTAGAGCGTGGGTTCCTCGGCGTCCGCCCGCAGGAACTCACCGAGGAGCTGACCGCGCAGTTCGGCACTGAGAAAGGAGCCCTCCTCAGCGAGGTCACCGAGGGCAGTCCGGCCGACAAGTCCGGTCTCAAGTCCGGCGATGTGATCACCAAGATCAACGGCACCGAAATCCGCGACGCCCGCCATCTTCTGCTTACGATCAGCCAGATCGCGCCCGGCACCGAGGTGAAAATCGTATATCTCCGCGATGGCGCATCCCGCGATGTCACGGCGAAACTGGCGCGCCGCGACGAGGATGCGCTGGCCCGCGACGACGGCGGCAAGGGAAAGAAGGACGACGGTGTGCTCAACGGCGTGGGTGTAGGTGAAATCACACCGGAAATTCGCAGCCAGATGCAGATTCCGGCCCGCGTGAAAGGCGCCTTGATCACGAGCGTCGAGGCCGACAGCCCCGCCGCCAAGCAGGGCCTGCGCGAGGGCGACATCATCTTGGAACTCGACCGCAAACCCGTGACGGACGCCGAGGAGGCCGTGAAGTTGAGCGAGCAGATCAAGGGGCCCAAGGTTCTCGTCCTCGTCTGGCGCGAAGGCCAGCGCCGCTACCTCGCGATCGACGAGTCGAAATAGCCAGACTACGCCACACGTGAATCCCACTCCGTTGACTGCTCCGGCCGCGAAAAAAATCCGCCTCGCTGTACTCGTGCTCGCGGCGGGCCTTGTCACCGCTCTTCCCGCCGCCGAACCTGCGTCAAAGAAGGACAAGGGTGGCAAGGCGGCCAAGGCCGGGCAGGGCCCGACGCGTTGGGAGGAAACGATCCGGAAATTTGAGGCGACCGACGCCGCGACGCCGCCGCCCAAAGGCGCGGTCCTCCTGGTGGGTGGATCGAATGCGCGGCGCTGGACCGACGTCGGCGATTATTTTTCGCGGCACCCGGTGATCAACCGGGGCTTCGGCGGCGCGCACCTGACCGACGTACTCCATTTCGCGGATCGCATCGTGCTCCCGTATGCGCCGAAGACGATTTTGCTCAACGCGGGCGGCAACGATCTCGCCTCCGGCAAATCGCCCGAACAGATCCGCGACGCCGCGCGCGCCTTCATCACGAAGGTCCACGCCACGCTGCCCGACACGCGTGTTTACTGTCTTGCGCTGCCGCCGGTGCTGCGGGCCGCCAGCGCACCGGAAAGTCTCGCTGCGATCAAGAAGATGAACGGCCTGATTGCCGAGGTCGCCCGTTCGGAAAAGAACGCGGAGTTCGTCGATTTGTTCGCCGCGTTTCTCGATGCGGAAGGAAAGTCGCGGCCGGAGCTCTTCGTCGAGGACGGCACCCATTTCAGCCCGAAGGGCTATGCGATCGTGGCGGGTCTGCTGCGCGGGAAACTCTGAGTGCGGATTTAGGAAGGATCGGATTTGCGCAACTGACGCCGCCAGCGTCGCGTCTATCCGTCCGTGAGTGACGCCGACTCCACTTCTGCTTCCAACCCCGGGCCCCCGCGGCCGCGCCGGGCGAACCTTGTGTTGATCGGTGCAGTGGCGCTCGCGTTGGTCCACTTTGTCTGGGTGACCGCGCATCTTGCGCCCGCGATCATGAGTCCGGATGCCAACGGCTACGTCGTGCAGGCACGATTGATCGCGGAGGCGGGACGCACCTCGTTTTCCACGGCGTCGCCGGTGCAGTACGTCGGCATGCACTGGCTTGAGACCAACGGCGGCGTGTTTCACAGCCGTTATCCGGCGGGGCTGCCCGTGATTTTCGCCGCGGTGTGGAAGCTCGGCGGCCTGAAGGCGGCGCTCTTTGTCAACCCGCTGCTCGCGAGCGCGACGGTGCTGCTGGTGTTCTTTCTCGCGCGGCGGCTGATGCGCGACTCCCACGCGCTGCTCGCGGCGGCGTTTGTGGCGGTGGTGCCCGTGACCAATCAACACGCGCTCGATGCCGACGCACACGTGGCGTCCGCCTGCTTTCTCGTGGGGGGCGTGCTGGCGCTGCTGCACTTTGGCGACACGCGTTCGTCGCGAAGCGGTTTCCTGGCGGGTGTCCTGCTCGGTGCGGTGCCGACGATTCGTTATCCCGAGGCGATCGTGGGCCTCGCGGTCGGCGCCTGGCTGCTCTGGCGCGTGCGTCCGGTACTGCGGGTCTGGCCCGCGGTCGTGGGGGCCGCGCTGCCGCTGGGCGCCCTGTTCCTCCACAACGCCGGCGCGTACGGGGCGTTTTGGAGAACCGGATACGCGCTGACGAACGAACAGACCGGCTTCGGTGTCGGCTACTTCTCGTCCCACGCGCTGCCCTACCTGCAGGCCCTCGGTGGGCAGGGGATCGCACTCGTCTTCGCCTTCGGGGTGGCGGGGCTCGCGGCGCTGGCGACCGACGCTCAGCGCCGGAGCGAAGGCGTGCTTTTCGCCGGCATCGTGGTGCCGCTCGTGCTGCTCTACATGGCGTACTATTTCGGCGGCGGCGGCGGTGGCGGAGCGGGCGGTGGGGCGGCGGTGGGCAACCTGCGGTTTCTCGTACCGACATTTCCCTTTTTCACCGTGGCGGGAGTGTGGCTTTTGGCGCGGCTGGCCGATCATCTGGGCAACGCCGGCCGCGCAGCGATGGTGGCAGTGGCGGCGTTGCAATTGCTGCTCGGGATCGTCGGCTCCGCCCAGATGCTCTCCGGAGCGAAAGCTTCTCTCGGGGCCGCGGCCCGGGCGCGGATCGTCGCGGAAAAAGACATTCCCGCCGGCAGCGTCGTGATTGTGGATCGGCAGCTCGCGGAGAGCTTCGACGCGGCAGGACGATGGAAACTCGTGGAAGAAAATCTGGTCGCCGGCATGGGCATCGGTCCGGGCGGCGGCATGGGTCCGGGCGGCCCCGGTGGATTGGGTGGCCCGGGTGGCGGGCGCGGAGGATTTTTCCCCGGATCCGGTGGTCCGGATGGCGGTGACCCGGGCGCGGCCTTCGAGGACAATCCGAGTCCGATGCAGCGGGGAAAAAATCGCGCGCAACAGGAACGCTACGCCGGCCTGCGCCCTGACCAGCGTCGAAAACAAGTCTGGGCTGACATCGCCGCCTGGGCCGGTGACAAGCCCGTGTTCTGGTTCGCGCGCTCCCTCGACGCGGTCGACAACGCGCTGCCGCTGGGCGCCGATTTTCGCACCGTCGCGGAAGTCGACGCTCCGTCGATGATCGGTCCGGGTGGCGGCCCTCCCGGTGGTGCTCCGATGGGAATGATGCCCGGTATGCCGGGACGGGGCAGTATGCCCGGTCGCGGATTCATGCCGGGCGGCGGAAACGCGAAAGGCGGTCCCGGATTTGCCGGCGGACCGGGGATGGCCGGCGGTCGGCGGGGCGGTGGCGCGGCAACCACGCCGGCGCGCCTGCGAATTTTGCGGCTCGACCTGCCGAAGCCGTAGCTGCCGCAGACTATTTCAGCCCGCCGGTGATTTCCTTCAGCTTTGCGAAGAACGCCTTCTTGCGCGCGGAGTTGATGCCCCAGTTGACGGGCACGCTCTGGTAGCCGTCGACGAAGCCTTCGTCCTTCATCCGGAAGTCGAAGTAACCCCACGACGCGCCCGCACGCACGGCGGCGACGAAATTATTCGTGGGCTGGTCGAAGTCGAAGTGGTCGTCCTCGTTAAACACGATCGGCATGGGGCGCCACGACGGCAGTGCGCGCGTCTGCTGCACCATCTCGGTGATGCGGGCCGGGTCTTTCACGCCGTTGCCGTGCACCAGAATGAAGTCGGAGGCCTTCACCACATTTTCCTCGGGTACCTTGTTGCCGCCGTAGCTGGTGCCGACGAGCAGGCGGTGGCCGTCCTTTGCCTTGCGCTCGCGAACGCGGGTGATGAGTTCGTGGACGCGATCTGGTTTCAGAATCGCGTGGTCGTAACGGACGTTGGTCTCGTTGTTGACCTCGATGACCACATGGCGGTCGCCGCGTTGGAAGAGCCAGTCGACCGTCGCGTCCACGGCGCGGATTACGGCGGCCTCGTCCCGGATGCGTTCATCCTGCCCAAAATAGAAAATGCCGAGGATGACGACCATGCCGAGTTCGTTGGCGCGATCGATGATACGCCCGGTGCGGGCGAGATAGTCGGGACGCAGCGAGCCGTCGGCGTTGATCGCCGAGTTGTGCCAGGGCTGCTTCGCGGAGTAGCCCTCGGGGCTGCCGCCCTGCAGGTTGAGCGTGAAGGCGTTCAGCCCGTGGCGGTGCCACTCGGGCATCGCCGCGATGAATTCGCGGGTATTGCGGTCGGGGTCCCATTTGGCGCCGTCGGGAAACGTCCAGCGTGCCCGCGTCTCCGGATTCAGGTCATCGAAATTGCCCTGCACCATCCGCGAATTCATCAATCGCCCCTCGATTGAGACGCCGCTCCAAGAGCGGCCCGCATAGGTGGGCTGACCGTTGATCAGGAATTTTTCTCCGGTGATTGAGACGACGGTGCGGGGTGCGGGGGCGGCGAAAACCGCGGAGGTGGCGAAGATCAGGGCGGCAAAAACAAGGGGTGGGCGCATGCCTCTCAGTAGGGCCGGTCGCGACCTCCTGTAAACAAGGTTTGCCGGCTGACCGGCAAACCTATCACGCGCGCGCCGCGGTGGCGGGATCCGCCTCCCGCACGGTGGCCAGAAGGTTCCGGTAACGTTCGCGCAGGATCGCCACGTCGGAGTCGATCGCCACATGCGAGAAGCCGAGCGCGCGCAGGCGGGGAAGCTCGCCGAGGTTGCGCACGAGGATGCCCGCATGCTTGCCCGCGGCCCCGGCGGCCGCCACCACGTGGGCGAGGCAATCGTCGTAGGTCGGAGCGTGACCGTTGCTGTGCGTGGAAAGATCGAGGGCCAGATCGGCCGGGCCCACAAACAGCACATCGACGCCGTCCACCGCCGCGATCGCACCGACCTGTTCGACCCCGGCCAACGATTCGATCTGGGCGAAGAACAGCGGAGCCGCCACCTCGGACGGCGGACGCAGGCCGTAGTCGAAGGCTCGGGCCGAGCGCGACAGGCCGCGTCGGCCGCGCGGCGGATAATGCATCGCCTGGAGGCAGGAGCGCGCCTGGGCGGCGGACTCGATGTGCGGTGCCATGATGCCGGCCGCGCCCCAGTCGAGCGCGCGCAGGATCAAATCCGGATGCGGGGCGCCGACCCGCACGATCGGCTGGGCCGCCGTGCCGTGGATCGCCTGTAAATTGGCGAAGAGTCCGGCGTCCGACTGGTTGCCGTGCTCAAGGTCGAACAGCAGCCAGTCGAAACCCGACAGGGCGGCGAGTTCCGCCACGACCGGCGAACCGATCGAGAGCCAGGTGCCGATGAAGGCTTCTCCGGTGGGCGTGCGCGCTGGATTTTCGGAAGTCATAGCGTAAAAGGATCACGGTTTTCGCGCAGCCCGCGCAGGGCCGCGTCGATGCGGGACTGGGTCTGCTCGCGCAGGGAGGAGCCGGTGCCGGCGGCACCGATCAGAAAAAATTCCCCGTCGAGCTTGAAGTAGCCGGCGCCGACACGAATCACCGCCTTGAAGATCATGTTGCGCAGCAGGTGCAGCCAGAAACGTGCGACGTGGTTGTCCGGCAGCGCCCGCACCGCCGCGTAGCCGGTAAAAGCCCGCCGCAGAAATGCTCCGTTGTGGAAACACCCAAGCAGCGCGAGGTCGTCCATCGGGTCGCCGGCGATGCAGTCGTCCCAATCGATCACCGCGGTGATTTTGTCTACGGTGCCGAGGACGTTCCAAAGCGCGATGTCCTTGTGCACGAGGCAACCGGCCGACAGATCCAGCAGGGAGTGGTGCGTCTCGATTCCCGCCCGAATCTCGGTCGCCCGGGCCGGCGCGAGAAATTCCCGATCCACGAGGAAGGCGAGATGCGCGTCGAGCCGCGTGAAAAAATAACCGGTGTAGCTCGAATGCAGCCCCCGCAGGGTGCGATCCGTTCCCACGCGACCGACTTCGAACGGACCGAAGCCCTCCACGGGCACCGCCTGCCACGTCGCGATCAGGCGGCCGAGCTGTTCCGCCACGCGATCGGTGTCGAGCGTTCCTGCCTTGAAAAGGCGGTTCAGGTCCGGCTCCGCCACGAGTTCCATGATCTGCCAGGCAAACGGTACCTCGCGTCGCGTTGCGTCCGTCGCAAAGAGCTGCGGCGTCGGCACGCCGAGTGCCCGCACGCGCGCCATCACTTCCGACTCCACCGTCATGTAATCGTCCTGCTCGGGGCCATCCTCGATCCGGACAAAATAACTCCGCCCGGCAACGTCGGCGACGAACGTCGCGTGATTTCCCTGACCACCGCCGTCGCGCAACGCTGCGGGTGCCTGGCCTAAGTGCCTCGTGAGGAGGTCGCGGACCCGAGCCACCGTCTCGGGTTGCGCGGCGCGGGCCGCGCCCTGCGCCGTGCCGTGAAACGCGGCCGGCCGGTCGCATTTCCAATAGTAGATGTCCTGCCGCGAGGAATGGGGAGTATTCACGGGCGCGATGCCATGGGTTGGGGGGGGCGCGACCCTGGCGGTGGCGTTCAGGGGAACGCCGACGATGGGCGCGGATCGCTCTGGCATTTGCGGCGTGGTTTATGGCCGCGCGGCGGCGCCGACAGTGTCGATGACTCCGGGATAACCGGGCCCGCCCGCGCCCAAATATCCTCGGCTTGCCCCCGAGGCATCCGGGCTCACCCAGAACGCGTAAAGGCTGCCGCGCGACAAATGAAAGCGGAACCGCACGGGCCGGCCCCGCAGCGTCGCCAGGTCAGTCGCGCCGTTCCAGGTGATCGCCTGCAGGGTTTTGTCCGCGGCAACGGGCACGCAGTTTTCGCGGGTGAATGGCGCGATCGGCGCGCCGTTTTCGTCGACGACTTCGACACGCAATTCGCCGTCGACGGGCACGGCCGCGTTCACGAAGAGCTGGCGGCCGCTGAAGGACACCGGACGCGTGGTGAGCGTGCCAGCTTTGTCCTTGGCATCCATCGACGCGAAGCCGTCGCGGCGCAGCACCGCGAGGCCGACGCTGGCGCCGGTGTACATCCCGCGGTGACCGTCGGGTGCGATCCCCGAGTAGGCCGTGTAGGGAAAAAAGAGCTGGTCACCGACGACGAGACACACGCCCGTCGTGGTGTGGACATAGCCGCGGTCCCAGTCGCCGTCGCGCTGCGTCGGCCCGATGAAAGCGCGCCGATCCGGGCGATCCCAGTGAAAACCGTCGCGGCTGTAGCCGATCTTCAGCGCGGTGAACTTCGGGAAATTGCCCAGCTCGCAGATGCTGTTTCTCGGCCCAAGCAGAATCTGAAACATGCCGAGCATGATGCTCTCGTAGGCGACGGCGCTGACGCTGTAGAGCTGGGGTGCGTCGCCAATTTTCGGATCCGGCTTGTCGAGATCGTCCGCGTCGGCCCAGTAGACGGAACGGTCGAAAGCGCCGGGCTGGCCGTACACGGGGCTCTCGGCGTAATAGCGGTTACGGCCGTATGGGCCGCTGCGTTTGATGCTGTAGACCCAGACGCGCCGGAACGGATTGTAGAAAAACGAACAGTAGTCGCCGGCGCTGCCGGCCGCGGTCTCATTCAGCACCCGGCCGTCGTCCGCAATCGTGGAGAGAAAGTGTGATTTTCGCTTCCCCGTGTGATCGGCCAGGAATTTCACGCGCTCGGCCGGGTTCGTGGCCGTGGTGTCGAGCCACACGGCGTTGTCGCCGCCGACCTGGGCGGAACCCCGGGCCAGGATCAGATTCCCGCCGGCGAGGCCGAGATTCGGGCGCTCCCAGTGGATCGCATCGCGGCTGGTCGCGAGCGCGAGTCCGCCCCGCCAGTCCGCCGTGTACCACATCTTGAAGAGCTGCACGGTCGGATCGTAGAAGACGCCGCCGTGCCCGAGATAACACACCGCCCGCTGGCTGTCGGCCGGCCCGATTTCATCCGGCGTGGTGGGCTTGAAGACGGGATTGCCCGCGTGCTTTTTCGCGACGTGATGGGTCCGCGTGAGGGTCGTCTCGGCGATGAGGAAGTCGTCGACGAACAGCTGCCGGCCGACATCGATCGGAATCACCTGCGGCGGGGCTTTCAGATACGGCACATCCATCGGGGCGCGGGACTTCGGATCGCGGGAGTTAACCGGCCACTCGGCGGGGAGTCGGATGCCGTTGTAGAGCGTCTCGGCTCCCAAAGGCCCAACGAGCATGCTCAGGATGAGATTGATAACGAAGAAGGGAAGCAGCTGTTTCATAGATCTGGACGTAGGAAATCGCGGCGGTTGGTGGTGCGAAGTCACTTAGCGGTCTCCTTCGAGAATTTCTTTTTCCATTCGGCGTAGGACTCGGCGGTCAGCGTCGGATGCGTTGCCTTGTTCGCGATGCCCCCGAGCTTGCTGCCAGCGGAGACGATTTTCCCCGCCTTGATGTCCGCCTCGTTGATGCGGTGAAAAATCACTTCCTTCTCTTTTCTCCGGCCCAGGTCGTGTACGATGTAGAGCGTGCCGTCCTTGCCCTGGCAGGCGTCGGGGTAGGACGTGCCGCGGGCATCCAGCAGCAGTTTGTGCGGCCACGTCTGGCCGTCGTCCTCCGATAGGTAGGCTGTCATCTTGTCGCGACTCGAAGGTTCGTTGATCGCGGCGCCGTTTTTGATGAGCAGGATGTTGCCCGAGGCGAGCCGCTGGAAAAACGTGCGGCTGGACGGTCCCTTGATCCCTTTGGCGGGCGCCATCTCCGACCAGGATTTTCCGCCATCCTTCGAAAAGGACTCACCGACGCCGGTGCGCGTGCGGCCCAGCATCCAGAGCGTGCCGTCTTTCTTCTCGACCAGCATGTGTTCCTGATAGGTGCGCGCGGTGGCGGGAATGATGGCCTGCGACAGGTATTTCAGGGTCCGGCCCTCGTCGTCGGAAACAAAGACGTTCGCGTGATTCAACTCGGGTCGGAGGTGAACGTGCTCCGGCGCCATCGGCACGTCCTTGGCGAGCCGGCCGCGAGAGGTTTTCAGGCCGAAGTGTTCGATCAGGTAGAGCCACCTTCCATCTTTGGTGACGAAAGGCTTGTTCTTTGTGTAGCCGTCACTCTTACGCTCCGGCGCGCTCCAGGTGGTGTTCTCGTCGTCGCCGTTGTCGGCGGTCATGGTCCACAAGCCGCCGCGACCGTCCCAGAATCCGTAAACCTGGCCCCACATCAGCGTCACCTTTCCGTTGGGGTCGGTCCAGATGCCGGGATCGTTGGTGCGCACCGGGCCGTCGATGTCCACCACGAGCACCGGCTTGCTCCAAGTCTCACCGCCATCGCCGCTGGTGATGACGAGGGTGCAGTTGTCCTCGTCCTCCCAGATGTCGCCCGTCTTGAAGGTGGCCCACAACCGGCCGCCTTTGGAAATCGTGATGCCGGGCCCGCACAGGAACTGGCGATTTTCGTCCTGATAGATTTCCGGCACGGGCGCGCGGTAAATCGTCGGAGGCTGGAGCGCGTCCTTGGGCCGGGCCGGCTCCGCCGCGAAACTTCCGGTGCCGCATGCGGCCACGAAGACGAGGAGCGGGAGTGAAAAGGATTTCATGCCGAGATCAGAATGTGCCCTTGACGCCGAACACGGTGTAGTAGCCGTTCTCCTGATAGCGGCCGCCGCGGGCATACACGGGCGTATCGGGCGAGTAACGACGCGAAATGATGGTGGAGCCGCCAAGGTCGGTGATCGACATGTAAAGCGAGCAGCGTTTGGTCAGGCTGTATTGGGCATTGAGGCTCAGGCGGGAGTATTCGCCTTGAAACACGTACGTGTTGGGAGTGATGCCTTCGCTCACGCTGGCGGCGACCGCGCCCCGGCGGGTTTCGCCCTGGTAGCTGTAGGTGAGCTTGATGAAGTAGCGCGGGCGGATGAAGTTGATGCCGCCCGCGGCCTTGCTCGGCGTGAAGCCTGAGAAATCCGTGGTCGTGCTGCCCTGCAGTTTCAGCTTCGTGTAGTTGACGAAGATCTGAAAGCCCTGCGCCCAATTCGGCAGGAACGTGAGCGACTGGCGGTAGGTGAATTCGAACCCGGTGATCTTCGCGTCGCCGACGTTTTCCTGGGTGGCGATCTCGTAGTTGTGGAACGTGCCGTCGGTCGGCAGGCCGTATTGCTCCAGCAGCTCGGGTGTGGCTGCCATGCGGACGGAGCCGAAGAAGTTCTTGATGTTCTTCTGGAACACGCCGATCGAGCCGAAGCCGTCCTTGAAGTTATACGACTCGAGCGTGAAGTCGTAGCTGTCTGCGGTCCAGGGCTTCAAGCCGGTGTTGTTGACCGTGATGGTGGGATTGGCGGCGTCGGCGTCGGTCGTCGTCGTGCCCGGGATGATGAAGTTCAGATTTGGCCGGCCCAGCGTGTGGGCATAGCCCGCGCGCAGCAGGAGGGCTTCGGACAGAGTGTAGGTGGCGTTGAGGCTGGGGTAAAAACCGTCGTAGGTGCGTTGCGCGTGGGCGGCGCGCTCCTGGAAACGGAGCTTCCGAAGGGCGAGTGCGTCGTTCGTGATGAGGACGCGCTGGCCGGCGGCGTTGCGGATGAAATTGCCGCGGGCGTCGCGTTGATACTGCGCGTTGAGGTCGTTCAGGGGGCCGCGGCCTTCGGCTTCGGTCCGCTCGAAGCGCACACCGCCGACGAGCCAGAGCCGGTTGTCGAGCAGGCGCACGTCGGCGCGCCCGTAGCCGGCGGAGATGGTTTCGCTCAGCTCGCGGGAGCCGGTGACTTGGTTCTGATACGCGCCGGGTTCGTCGAGCGCGAACCAGTCGGGATGCAGAAGATAGAGGTCGTAGAGCTTCTTAAGGCTGGGTTCCCGGTAAGGCGTGCCGTTGAGCTTCGGCGCGCTGGCGAGGAACGCTTCGTCGAACACGTCGAAATTCCGCGCGACGCGCGCATTGGCGTCGGTGGTGCCGTTCGGGCGGAAAGTCCACGTCTTCGAGACGGCACGGATATCGGTGTGCATGCGGTCCACGGCGCCGCCGAACTTGAGCGTGAAGGGAATGACGCCGCGAAAGTCGCGCGCCGCGTTGATGCGACCCGCGATCTTGTCGGTCTTGTTTTTCTGCTGGGCGGACATCGCGCTGACGATCGGGTAGGATCCGCCGTCGTAGATGTCCACCGGCACCCCGGTTCGCGTGACGGCGGTGAATTTGCGGAAGATGCCATTGGGCACCAGATCTTCGCCACGGATGACGAGGTTGGACTGGGTCGAGGGGGCGCTGAAAAAATGGCCGTTGTCGATGTCCTTGCGCGCGTAGTCGGCGAGGGAGAAGGAGCTGTTGGCATCGATCCGCCACGTGTTGCCGGAATGCCGATACTTGAGGGTGAACTGATCCTGCTCGGTGGGCTGCTCATACCAACCATTGCCGGTGTTTTGAGTGGCCGTGCCGACACCTGGGACTGCGCCTTGGGTGAACCGGTCGTTGCCGGTCGCGCCGGCCCCGAAGTTTATCTCCAGGATGCTGCGGGTGACATACATTGAGTATTCCCGGCGCTGGTAGCCGAAGGAAACGACGTCCGAGGGAGTGATCCGCCAGTCGAGGCCGATCTGGCCGGCATTGGTGGTATACAGTTGGGCGAGGCTTTCCCAGATGCTACGGCGCTGGAACAGGCCGATCTGGTTCCAAGTGGGCGTTTCATTGCGAGTCCTTTCGCCATCGTCCATCGGTTTCAGACGCCATGTCCGCGAAAATCCCACCGTCACCGCCAGCGAGTTATTCACCGGATAGAGATAGCTCAGGTTGAGCGACGGCTGGGTGAAGCTCGGGGAATTGGCGGACACGTGGTGCCGTCGCCAGTCAAAGGTCACGCCGTTGGCATTGTGGAAGAACGTGCTGACATCATAGGAGAACGTTGGCCGCTTGGATTCGAATCCGCTCTTCGTGATCAGATTGATCGAGCCGCCGAGGCCGCTGGCGGGCATGTCGGGCGTGGGCACTTTGGTCACCTCGATGCGCGAGACATTGACGAAGGGCACATCGCGCAGGTCCACCGCACGCGTCGCGCCGCGCGCACTGGCCAGCTCGCCGCCGTCAATCAAGACGCCCGAGTTGCTGGCCGGAAAGCCGCGCAGCGAGATGGCTTCGGGTCCGGAATCGCCCGGCGCGTCGACCGCCACTCCGGGCAGGAAGTGGAGAAACTCCCCGACGTTCTCCAGCCCGCGGTCGCCGAACTCGTCGAGGGCGACGACGTTCTTGAGATTGGGTGCCTGGCGTTGCTCGTTCATCGCCACGGCCTGTGCACTCATTTCGCGGTCGGCCACCACGGTATAGGCGCGCAGCTGGACGACTGGGTCCGGAGACGGGGAGCTTCCGCTCGCTGGTCGGGAGAGTTCGAACTCCCGGCGCACGGTCGCGCCGCTGCCCACGACGACGGTGGCAGTCTGCGATTCAAGTCCGATGTAGAGCACAGTGACGCGAGCTTCGCCTGGGGTGACGTCGCGCAAACGGTAGGAGCCCGACTCATCGGTGACGACGATCTGGTGGGTGCCGGCGAGAGTGACCCGGGCGTTCACCAGTGCGGCGCCGGTCGCGGTATTGAAAACCCGCCCCTCGATCGTTCCCTTCGACGGGTTGGAGTCGGCGGCTTGCAGGCGGGCAAACGACCCCAGAAGCAGCAGGGTCGTGATGCTCAGGCGCAGATAGGGCAGAAGTTTCATGGAAAGTTTCGGGGTTGAGATGAGGCTGGGCCGGCAACCTCGACACGGGGCCGGCAGCAGTGCGGTCTTGAGTGGAAAGAATAACGCCCGCCCCTTCCTAACGGGCCGGACTCAAATCTTAAGCGCTGCGTTCCGTATATCGTTACGCTCGTCGCGGACGAGAGCCAGACGGCGTTATCGTAATGTGCGCGACGGCGTGGCTTCAAACCAATCCTCGTTCAGTTTCATCGAACGAGAATTAGAACCGGCCTTTCAGGCCGGTGACGATATAGTAGCCGTTCGTCTGGTTCCGGGTGTAGCGCGCGTAGTCCGGAGTCGAGGGCGCGTACTGCAGGGTGATCCACGCCCTGCGGCCCAGATCCGTCGCTCCCAGAAAGAGGGTGCAATGCTTGTTCAGGCTGTACTCCGCCTCGACGCCGTAGCGCTTGTACTTGTTTTGGTACGCGAAGGTATTGGGCAGCTCCGTGGCGCTCGCGTTGACTGCACTGGTGGCGAAGCCGTCCTGATAGATGTAGGTGAACTTTACGAGGTACCGCGGGCGGATGAAATTCAATCCCGTGCTGAAGCTCATCGGGACAAATCCGGAGAAGTCCGCCAGCTTCCCGCCCTGCAGTCGGAGCTTGGTGACATTCATGTTCAGCTGCAGGCTTTTGAGCAGTCCCGGCAGGAAGACGAGCTGCTGGCGATAGCTGAACTCGACGCCGCGCACCCGGGCGTTGCCCGCATTCTCCATCGTGCGGAACTGGTAACCATTGTAGGTCCCATCGGTGGGCAAACCCTGCTGGTTGAGCAATTCGTCGGTGACCGGCGTCTGCACCGAGCCGAAGAAATCTCGGACATCCTTCTGGAAAAACCCCACCGCACCGGAGCCGCCTTTCACGTCGTAGACCTCGAACGTCAGGTCGTAGTTGTCCGCGGTCCACGGACGCAGTCCGGGGTTGTTCACCGTAATCGTCGGGTTCGTCGCCTCCGGATCGCTGATTGTGGTGCCGGGGATCAGCAGGTTCACGCCGGGACGTCCGATCGTCTGTGCGTACGCCGTGCGGGCGACAAAATGATCCGACAGGCGGTAGCTCGCGTTGATGCTCGGATAGTAACCGTGGTAATCGCTGTGGGTTGAAGCCCCGCGCTCCTTGTAGCGCAGCCGGCGCAGCGTGAGCGCGTCGTTCGTGAGGAGAATGCGGGCACCGGCGGCGTTGCGCACGAAGCTGCCGTCCGGATTCCGCTGATACTGGGCGTTGATGTCGTCCAGCGGGCCCTTCCCCTTGATGTCGGTCTCCTCCAGTCGCACGCCGCCCACTACGGTCAACCGGTCCTGCAGCAGCCGCAGGTCGCCCCGCAGATAGGCGGCCGAGATCGTCTCGGTAAACTCGAACGAGCCGGTGACCTGGTTTTGGTGGGCGCCCGGTTCGTCGAGGACAAACCAGGACGGGTTCCGGCGGTACAGATCGTACATCTTCGTGTGACTGATGTCCCGCAGGGCATGGCCGTAGACCTTCGGCGCAACCCGCAGGTAGTCCTCGTCGAAGACGTCGAAATTGCCGGCGCGCAGGGCCGGGGCATTCGACGCCCCGTTGGGCCGGAAAGTGTAGGTGAACGAGCGATTGCGTTGAGACCGTTCCTGTTGGTCCGAGGCCACGCCGAACTTCAGGGAAAACGGAAGGGTGGCGTTGAACTCACGGCTGCCGTTGGCCCGGACGAACGAATTTTCGGAGAACGTGCGGCGGCTGCGGGCCACCGCCGAGTTAATCGCGTAGTCCTCGCCCTTGAAGATGTCGACCGGCGCGCCCGTCCGGTCCCGGACGGTGTACTGCCGCGCGATGCCGGTCCGGAAGATGTCGTCGCCGCGGATGACCAGGTTCGTGAGCTGCGCATTGATCGTGAAGAAATAGCCGTTGTCGGCGTCGTGCTCCTGGTAACGGGCGGCGGAAAGCCCGCCATCCAGGTCAAAGCGCCAGAGGTCGCCGCGGTGTGCGTATTTCAAGTTGAGCTGCTGCTGCTTTGAATCGCGTTGGTAGATGCCGGAGCCTCCGCCCGTCGCCGTCGATCCGACGCCGGTCGCGGCCCCCTGGGTGAGCGTTTCGCCGCCGGTCGCGCCGGCGCCATACGTCACCGCCAGGCGGCTGCGCGAGACGTCGTAAAGATAGTTCTTCATCTCGCCGCTGATTGAGACGAGGTCCCGGGACGTCGGCCTCCAGGCAAAACCCAGCTGCCCGCCGTACGTCTGCGTCCAGGCCATGAGCGACTGCCATGCGCCGGCGGTCTGGATGTTGCGCACGCGATCCCACGTCGGCTGGACGTCAAATTCCTTGATCCCGCCATACGACGGGTTGAGCCGCCAGGTGTTGTACAGACTCGCCGTGACCGCGAACCGCTCGTTGAGGGGCCCCTGGTAACTCACATTGGCCGAGGGCAGGGTATAGCGCGGCGAGGCGTCGGGGTTGGGCCCGCGATTCCATCGCATCGAGGCTCCGTTCGTGTTGTGGAACAGGGTCGAGACGCGGTAGTTCACGACGGGTTTCTTCACCTCGAAGCCGTTGCTTGGAATCAGATTGATCGATCCGCCGAGTCCGGACGCACGCTGGTCCGGTGTCGGCACCTTGGTGACTTCGACGCGTGACACGTTGGAGAACGGCACGTCCGTCGTGGTGGCCTGGCGGTTTGTGCCGCGCGCCGTCGCGACGGAGCCGCCGTCGATGGTGACGTTGGAAAAACTCGGGGAGAATCCGCGCAAGGATGCGCCGTTGGGGCCGACGTCGCCGTCGATGGAAACCGACACGCCTGACAGGAATTGCAGGAACTCCCCCAGGTTCTCGTCCCCGCGATTACCGAACTCGTCCATCGCGACGACGTTCTTGATGTTCACCGCGGCCCGCTGCTCGTTCATCGCCAGCGCCTGCGCGCTCATTTCGCGTTCGGCGGTGACTTGGAACGTCTCCAGCGCCACCACCTGATCGCCGCCCTTTTCGCCGGCGACCGTCGCGCGCACCAAATCGAACGTCAGGCGAGACACGGTTCCCGCCGACGCCGAAACGACCTCGGTCTTCGTCGCCATGCCCACGTACGACACGCTCACCCGGACTTCACCCGGCGGAACGCCCGTGACCCGGAATTCCCCGCTTGCATCCGAATACGCCGTGAGTCCGCCCGGTGTAATGGTGATGCGGGCGTTCCCGAGCGCCACGCCGCTGGTCGTGTTGAACACGCGTCCCTCCAGGATACCCGTGCTCTGGGCGGCTGGGACGGCGGCGGGCGCGCGCTCCACGCCCGCGATTGGCAGCGCCACGATCGCCGCCATCAGCCGGAACGCACGCCAGCGGGTGCCGAAAGACCGCCGGGCCGAAACGGACGGAAAGACGGAGAGGTTGCCGACGTAAGCCGGCGACAGAAATGGCAGACGGGTTTTCATGGCGATGTGGCGGGGTTGAATCAGCCGGGAGGAACGGCGACGCTGGCGGACGGATCGGCAGAGTGGCGATGCGCGCCAGATTCGCGATGCGGTCGTTTCGAAAATCGTTACGTAGCGGCGCCGGTGATTCCGGGAGCCGGGCTGCGGTCGCCGCGCCGCCGGTTCCGTTCACGGGCGGGTGTCGCGTTCCGCTTTCCACCTGTCGTAGTCCTTGGCGTTGAGCGTGCGATGCTTGGCTTGATTGGCGATTCGGCCCAGCACGGAGCCGTCGGCCACGATCTTGCCGGCCTTGATGTCCGCCTCGGTGAAGCGGTGAAAGACGACTTCCTTGGCGCCGGTGCGCTCGAAGTCGTGCACGAGACAGATCGTCCCCGCACCGTCCTGCACCGCGTCGGGATACGAGGTGGCCCGCGCGTCGAGCAGCAGGCGGTGCGGCCACGTCGCCCCATCGTCCTCGGAAAGGAAAGCCGTCATGTGCGTGCGGGGTGAAGGCCGGTCGACATCGTATCCGTTTTTCACCAACAGGATGTTGCCTGAGGCGAGCCGGCGGAAGAAGGTGCGCGACGACGGTCCCTGGATGCCCCTGGCCGGAGCGAGGTCGGTCCAGGTGCGGCCCTGATCCCGGGAGAACGCCTCGCCGATGCCGTACTTCGCGCGGCCCAGCAGCCAGAGCGTGCCGTCCTTTTTCTCAACGAGCATGTGTTCCTGAAACGTCTGGTCGGTCGCCGGAATGCGGGCGTGGGAGAGGAAACGGAGGGTGCGGCCCTGGTCGCGGGAGGCGAACACGTTGGCGTGATGCAGCTCGGGCAGCGAGAATGTCAGTTCCGGCTCCATCGGCTTACCGCCCGCGAAGCGGCCGCGCCTGGTCTTCGGCCCGAAGTGCTCGATCAGGTAAAGCCAGGTGCCGTCGCGCGTGATGAATGGCTTGTTCTTTGTGTAGCCGTCGCTCAACCGCACCGGCTTGCTCCAGCGCGTGTGCTCGTCGTCGCCATCCTCGGCGGTCATCGTCCAATAACCGCCGCGGCCGTCCCAGAACCCGTACACCTGGCCCCACATCAGCGTCACCTTGCCGTTCGGATCGGTCCAGATGCCCGGGTCGTTGGTGCGCACCGGGCCATCGATGTCGACCACGAGGACGGGCTTGCTCCAGGTCTCGCCGCGGTCGCCGCTCGTGATGACGACGGTGCAGTTGTCCTCGTCCTCGCCGATGTCACCCGTCTTGAACGTGGCCCACAGCCGGCCGCCGCGCGAGATCGTGATGCCCGGGCCGCAGAGAAACATCCGGTTCTCGTCGAGATACCGGTCGGGCACCGGTGCCGTGTAGACGTCGGGCGGCAGGAGGGAATCCTTGCGTTCGGGCGCTGCGCCGAACCCGGACGGCGCGAGAGTGAGGCCGAGCAGCAGTGCGGCGGACGTTCCGAGGTGCTTCATGAAGGGATTGGGGCTGGTCGCCGACCGGACCATGCGGGCGGCCGTGGCGAAGTCTGACGGTTGGAAAACGACACCTTGAGCACGCGCGGAGTGAACGGAAAGCCGGCCGTTACGTAAATCGTTACGAAGGGCGATGGGCGTCGTGGGAATGGGGGCTCATCTCCCAGTCGACGATTCCCCCATCCGCACCGTAAGCGGTTCGGCTACGACAATTCGCCTTGGTAGCCGTGCCGGTTACGGCGCGGTCAGGTCGATTGATTGGCGTTCGCGGTCGACAAAACCATTGCGCACCGCGCGACCGCGGCCGATCGTCACGCCACCCCATGGAATCGCCGGTCAGCATGCGCGACATTGCGAGGCACGCGAAGGTATCGGTCGCGACGGTCTCCAAGTGTCTCGCCAACAAACCCGATGTCTCCGCCGCGACGCGGCGGCGCGTCCTGGCGGCGGGCCGGTCGCTGGGTTACCGGACGAATCCCCTCGTGGCGGCGCTCATGCGGAGCCGGCGGCGGCACACGTCGCCCGCCACCGGCCTCACGCTCGCCTACGTGACGGCCTTCCCGACCGCCGACGGCTGGCGCCAGCATCCGTCGCCGATCTTCCGGCAGATGTTCGCGGGCGCCGAGGCCCGGGCTGTGCAGCGCAACTACCGGCTCGAGCATTTCTGGCTCTTCCGCGACGGCATGAGCAACGCGCGGTTTTCCCAGATGCTTGAGTCGCGCGGCATCCGCGGACTGCTCGTTGCGCCCGTGCCCGATACGCAGACCGTGATCGAGCTGAACTGGGCGGCCTTCTCCACCGTGGTGCTCGGACTCACGCCGGTGACGAGGACGTTCCACCGCGTCACGACCGACTACTACCAGTCCATGCTGCTGGTGATGGAGGAGTGTTTGAAGCTCGGATACCGGCGACCCGGACTCGCCGCCCGGATGGAGACGATCAAGCGGCTCGAGTTCCGCTGGGAGGGCGCCTACTTCGTCGCCTGCGAACGCTTTGGACTGAAGACTCCGCCGTCGCCTCTGTTGGTCGACGAATGGACGCCTGGGGCCGTCGAACGCTGGCTCGAGCGCGAACGGCCCGATGTCGTGATTGGCCCGGTGCTCGGCAAGCTGGAGGAGATCATCCGCTCCTCCGGTCGCCGCATCCCCGCCGATCTCGGCCTGGTCGGCCTGCTCGTCCCGGAGGCCGGAAACCGCCTGAGCGGCGTCCTGCAGGACGGCGAGGTCATCGGGGCGGTGGCCATCGACCAGCTGATCAGCTCGGTCGAACGAAACGAAACGGGAATTCCGGAGCATCCCATCACGCACACGACCCTCGGCCGTTGGAACCCGGGGCGCACGGTGCGAAAGCAAGGGGGCGGCTCCGCCGTCTGAATCCCGGCTTCAGGTGCCGAGCGACCAGGCGCCGACGGGGATGCTGCGCAGCTTGCTGACCGTTTCGAGCACGGCGCGCTGGCAGCGCTGCGGCGCCACGCCAGCGAGGATCGCCTCCAGATCGTCGGCGACGTACCGGCCGATGAGCGTCTGAATTTCCGGCACGCTGCCGGCGCGGTGCGCCTGGATCAGCGTGTTGGGCGTGGTCCGGCCCGGCTCGTCGCGCGGGACCGGTTCCTCGGGCCAGACATCGATGCCGGCGCGGATGTGCCCGCTCTGCGCCGCGGCGAGCAGGTCGGGGAAGTTCACGAGGGCGGCGCGGCTCGCGAGGATCACCACGCTCCCCTTGGCCATGCTCGCAAACTGTTTTTGACCGATCTGGCCCGCGTTTTCGCTCGTGACGGCCGCCAGGAGAAACACCACGCGGGCCCGGGCAAAACACTCGTCAAGCGACGCCGGGATGACGTCCCGCTCGCGCAGCACCGCCTGCGGTATCCACGGATCATGCACGAGAATCTCGCGGGAAAACGGGCGGAGCAGCGGGAGCAGGGCGCGACCGGTGTTGCCGAGCCCGACGATGGCGAGCGGCTTGCCGTGGAGAAGAAAGGAATCGTGATTGTCGCCCTTGAATTCCCGGCCGATGCGGAGCGCTGCATCGGCCTCGTGCATCCGCCGGGCGAGCGAGATGGCCATGGCGAGCGCCATTTCGGCGACCGGCTGCGCGTAGACCGGGGCGGTCGAGAGCACGGGAATCCCGCGCCGTTCGCACTCCGCGTAGTCGATGTTGCCGAGAAAATTGCTTTCGACATTGAACACCGCACGCAGATGCGGTGCCCGGTCGAGGCGCGCCCGGTCCAGCGGCGACTGGCCGATCAACGCGATCGCCTGCGGCAGGTGCCGGTCGATGTGCTCGGCGGCCGCCGGGGAGCCGTCGTGCCAGAGCACGCGCCCAAGGCGTTCAAGCCGCAGCCGGGTCGGCGTGTCGAAGATGCGCTCGATCCGGCGCGGATGGGGATCGAGGAGGATGACTCGCTCGTGGGCAGGCTGGGAGGACATCGGTGCGGTTCGCCTGGCGCTCCGGGAGGCGAGCGGCTGGCGGATTGGTGTATCGTCGAAAAACGCGCCCGTTGGCCAACAGAAAGCACGCCGGATCCGGCCGGGAGTGCCATCCGGTTACCGCGTGCCCTTGCGCGAACGGTGCGGAGCGCTCATGGGCGCGGGGCCGCTGGAGCGGAGGTTTTCCGCGTCGGCTCCTTTTTCTTCAGTGGTCGGCTGATGAGCATCTGCAGTTTCGAGTTCGGGTGGGTGAGCCGGCCGGCGAGCACGTCCTCTTCGCGGAAACGCGCGAGGAGGATTTCACCGTCGGTGCTCCGATTGCGATCGTAGGAAATGTAGAGCGTACCGTCGGGTGCCTGGAAACCGTCCGGATAGGAAAGGCCCTTGCGCTCGTCCAACATGAGTCCGCCCTGCCACGTGAGACCCTCGTCGTCCGAGAGCCACGCCGTGAGTTGCGAACGACCTTCATGGGCGTCGATCGTTTTGCCATGCTTGATGAGAAGGATCCGGCCCGACGTGAGGCGGCGGATGTGGAAACGGGCGGCGGGATGCTTGAAGGTCGGAAACGACGGCTCGGTCCAACTCCGACCACCGTCGGACGAGAAGGCCTGCATCGTGCCGTCGCCGGTGCGGGCGAGCATCCAAATCCGACCGTCCTTCAATTCGACGAACATGTGCTCATCCCAGCTCGGCTTCGGAAAGCGGACGTTGCCCCGGCGGACCCACGACTTTCCCTCGTCGGTGGAGACATAGACGTTGGCCCCGCGCAACGGCTCCAGTTCCGCATTCGCGTCCCGCAGGGGGCCGAAGCCCCGCATGTTGGGATGCTCCACGGGCAGGAACCACTCGCCGTTGGCCAGCACGGTGGGCTTGTTGAGCACAGCGCCATGGCACAGGCGGATTGGCTGCGGCCACGTCGGCTGGTCGGCGTCGGGATTTTCGCAGACCGACACCCACACGCCCTGCCGCCCGTCGTAGTGGTTCATAGTCTGATCGAAGAAAAACCAGAGCCGTCCGCGCGGGTCGGTCCAAAAATTGCCGACGATCACGCTGCGCGGCAGCGGCAGGTGGGGCGCCTGGCTGTCCACCACGAGGCGGGGCTTGGACCAGGTTGCCCCGTCATCGTCGCTCGTGGCTGCGACCATGAACGCCTTCGGACCGTCGTCGCCGGCGACCCAGGCCGCCCAGAGCCGGCCACCGGGAGTGCGGGCGATGCCGATCGTCATGCCGTAATCGAGCTGATCATGGTCGTAGCGCGGCAACGGCGAGGTGTTGATCCTCGGTGGCACGAGGGAAAGGTCGGCGACCTGCCGGAGCACCTCGCGTTCAAACGAGCGCGCCTCATCAGGATTCAAGGTGGCTAGGCGCGTCTCGGGGTTTTGGGCGCCGACGCGGAGGCAGACAAGAAACAAGAGCCAGGAGAGTCGACTGCGCATGCTCATGACGACGGGCGTGTGGTGAAATAGGGGAGACAGAACGACTGCGTACCGTGCGACGAGAGAGAACGCGCGGTGTCAGTAGCGCTGCCCGATTTTTTGATACAACCGGCCCACCAGCCACGCGGGTCCGATGAACAGGAATATCAGTTTGGCGAGAAACGAGAATTTTCGGGCGTTGATGATGTCGCCGATCAGAAGGGCGAGTTGGGCGGCGGCGAAGGCGGCCAAGCTGACCTGCCACACAGGCCACGGTACGAATAATTCGATCAGCACAAAAGCAGAGTAGCAGATCGACATGATGAATGTCATTCCGGCGCCCAGGGCCGGAGACAACGACGCGTAAAACGCGGTCGCCAGCAGGAGTGCGACGAGCATCCAGTTGAACCACGGCACGGATTCTCGCCACGCTTCCGGAACCGGAATCGCCCAGACGAATCCGAGCAGGCTCGCAAAACTCACCGGTGCGGCGATCCAGTGGATGACGTCGTGCGAGCGATACCGATGGGCGGCGCCGAATGCGGTGAACCACGTCTCGGCGGATTTTTTTTCTGGCATGGATTCGGGAGAGCCGACCGCAGCACAACCGCACGGCAATCGACCGTCAACGGCGCGCCGCGGGTGTTCATTTCCAATCGGAGGCCACCCCTGCGTGAAGAAATAACCCCGTGTCTCTGGTTTGGCGGACAGGCGGACCCATGGAATGGGCCCGTGGGCGAGTGCCAATCAGCAGGTTGAACCCTGGTCTCGGGCTTTCGTGCGATCGACTGTCACCCTATCCCGCGCTTTGTCGCGATCACCCGTAATTCGATCGCGGTCAGATTATCTTTAGTTCGGCCCATCGCCTCCTTCGCGGCAATGAGATCATTCAGCGAAATTACCCAGCACGTGCGCCCATCGACCTCGAATTTCTCCGCTGTGCGTTTGAGCCGTGAAAAATCGCCGACTCCAAGCACCGATGACAAAATGTCCACCACTCCCACATCGGTCTCAAGATAGAGGTTTTCCACCAACTCGCCCAACTTCGGAAAGCTTAGAAACGAAAGCCTCTGTGGCGTCAGACGATGACGAGGATTCCACTTTGCGAGTACGCGTCGCAATAACTCCACATTTTCATTCGTGAGCACCGCACAGATGTCCAGGTCGCGCGTCACCTGCGAGGAGCCGTGCGTCACCGCCGCATAACCTCCGACCATGACGAACTCGAAACCCGAGTCGGTAAGGCTAGCGATGAGCTGGCTGAAGTCGGGCGTCATGGGCGAGCTTCGCTTCCTGGAGCTTCAGAATAAAACGCAAAGCCCCGTCGTGCTGGCGCCAGCGTTCCGTGACCGGCAGCGCGAGGTTGGTATCGATCAAATCGAGATCGATCCCTGCCTTCCGTGCCTCCTCAAACACATCTTTTTCCGGCTCCATCCGCTCACCAAAGCGTCTTCGTCCATTCGCGCAAAGCGAAATCCTTGCATCCCGTGTACGCCGCGGGACCAAGCCTGGAGGGCAGGGCAATTCGAACGGCGTCGGGCCGTAACCCGCTGCGACCGCCTGGACTGCGTTCAGGCTCCGATGACTCCCCTCAGCACGTTCATCTGCGACTTTGCCCGGGCCTCGACGTAAGCCATGGCTTTTTTGACTTTCGCTTCGGCTGCGGGGTAGTTCCGGTGGATGCCCATCAGGATATCGAACATCTTCGTCGCGGGCGTGGCGTCGAATTCTGGCGCCCATTCCTCGAGGCCGATGTCTTTAAACATCCAGCATTTGGGGGAATGAAATTCGGAGAACGTGTGCATCATCGGCGTGCCCATCGCGAGGGCCATGATCGGCGTGTGCGGCTCGTGGCAGATGACGGTGTGGGCGCGAGCGTAGAAGGAGCAGGCCTCGTCCACGTTCCAGAACTCATCAAAATTGACGACGTGCTTCTTCAGATTCTCGGGCAGCGGATCATAGATGAACTGCTTGTTATAGATCATCTCCTTGTTCACCTCGGGAGCGATGACGACCTTCCCGCCGGTTTCCTTCACCCACATCGCGATGAGGTCCTGATAGACCTTCGCCCGACGTTTGTCGTCGGCGATGTTCTCCGGCGTCGGATGGAGCGGGTTGAGCTTTTGCGGCCGGTTGTCGTCGACTCCGGGGCTGCTGGGGGTGTGGGTGCGGAGTTGCAGCGTTATGAACTTCTTCGGCTCCAGGCCATGCTTCTTCAAACGGGCCAGCGCCTTTTCCTCGTCGCGGACGTCGATGCCGAAGCAGCCGTCGGGCGCGAACTCGAGAACGGGTGGCTTGACGCCCGAACTTCGGAGCAGGTTGAGCGACTTGGAGTCGCGGCAATAGATGAAGGCAGCGTTGTTGAGCAGGGCGATGCGGTCCGCGGCGCCGGAGCCCGTGACCATGTCGGGGAAGTACGACTGGCCCTGCAGGCCCCACGGTTTGCCGAGCTTCTGGCAGTGAAACATGAAGTCAGTGCTCTGTCCCATGCCCGGTCCGCGGAGGAAGAAGTCGGAGCGCTGGATGGCCTTTTGGACGGCCCCGTCTTTCGCGGAAAGCGTACCCCTCACCACCTCCACCTTCGGGAATCGCCGCTTCAGCATCGTGTCCACCTGTGCGTTGGTGCTTTGCAGCCAGAGGATGACGTTGGCCTGCGGAAGATACTGTTCGAGAAAGCGCAGCGTGCCCGGCGTGTGGCCGATATCGCCGATGTTCTTGGTCGCCCAACCGCATTGCAGCAGGACGGTCTTCTTGGGCTTGGTGTTCTGTGCGATGGCGGGCAGGGCGCTTGCTCCGAGCACGAGGCCGGAGGTTTTGAGAAAGGTGCGGCGGGTGAACATGGGTGGAATGGGATGAAGGGCTGCGATACGGGCGATTTAGCTGAGAGCTGAGGGCTTAGAGCCGAGAGCAACAACATAGAGTGAACTTCGTTTTCAATGTGGGCGGCATGCGTGTCTGTTATGGAGCTTTCGGCTGGATCGTTCCGGACTCAAAAAGTCCCCTTGATGCCGGTGTACCAATTTGCCCCGTAGTTGATCCGGCCGCGAATGATTCGGTCGCTGGGAGTCGTTGGGCCGTAGGTCACGGTGTCTTCGTTGGCCGCGTTGACGTTGCGTCCGATGAGGAAGAGGGAGAAGACCCGCGTCAGACGGTATTCGGCCGCCACGTCGGCAATGGCCCGCGATTGCAGGTACGTGAACGTGTTGGGCTCGGTGCCCGCGCCGGTCACGCGACCCTGATCGATTTGTCCGCGGAGATTGACCGCGACGCGCGCGGTGAAACGCTCGCGGCTGAAGGTCACGCCGTAGTTGATGGTCTTCCGGACGAACCCGGTGAAGCTCGTCGTCTGCGCTCCGGTGCGGCGTTGCAGCGTGATGTTGCCGAACACCGTGAGGCCCCGTGCCCAGTGGGGCAGGAAGACCAGGTTTTGACGGTAATCAAACTCGGTGCCGGTGACGCGCGCGTCGCCGACGTTGCTCGTGGTGCTCACCTGGTATCCAAGGGCCTGCCCGTAGACCGCCGGATCGATGCCGTAGGGTTCCAGCAATTCGTTCGACGCCGGCTGGAGCGTCGTGCCCCAGAAATCGGTGATGTCGCGACGATAGCCTCGCACCGAGAACACGCCGGTCGAGGGCTCGTTGAAGTAGTATTCGAGCGCGAGTCCGTAGCTGTCTGCGTACCACGGCTTGAGCGTGGAATTGGTGAGCGTGATCGTCCGCGCCGTGGTCTCGGTGTCGGGCAGGCTCATCGAGGGGAGGATGCTGCCGAAATCCGGCCGGTTGAACGAACGTCCGTACGAGGCGCGGGCAATCAAGTCGGGCCGCAGCTTGTACGATCCGTTGAGACTGGGGAAGAAATCGTCGTACTCCTTCTTCGCGCGCGAACCGCGTTCGATGTAAGCGAGCTTGGTGCCCGCCAGCGTCGCGAGTGCGGAAGTGATCACCGGCCGGCCAGCCGCATCGCGCACGATCTGCCCGGCGGCGTTGCGCTGGTAGATGCGCGTCGGATCGATCAACGGACCGGTGCCGTCGTCCTCCGTGCGTTCGTAGCGCACGCCGCCCGTCACCTGCAGGCGGCCGTTGAAGAAGCCCGCGTCGAGTCGCAGGTACGGCGCCAGGATCGTCTCGGTGATCGCCTGCGACGTGGTGACTTCGGTCCGGTAGGAATTCACGGCGTCGGACTCGTTGTTCGTGAAATACTCCGGGTGGGCGCGGTAGGTTTCACCAATCTTGTTGAGATCGAACCACTGCATCCGCGGGCCAAAGATCAAGTCGCGCGAGGAATAGCTCGGGTCGAACCACTGGGCGGCGCTGTCATCCGCCGTGCGCGTCGTGCGATCCGCGCCGATGAAATTCGTCGCATAGGTCGGCCGCACCATGTCCCGGTGCTCGGAACGCAGGTCCGCGCCGAGCTTCGCGGAGACGGGGACCACGAGGTTGTAGTCGCGTTTGAGGAAGGCGTTGAGGGAGCGCACGGCGGCCGCGCTCTCGAACGACTGCCCGGAGAGGCTCTCGAGGCTGTAGTTGGCGAGACGGTACGGGTCGACGTCGCGCGTGCCGGTCGCATCCTTGACCGACACGATCTCGGGATGGTCGATCGTCAGCTTCTCGAAGCGCACGGTGACGTTGCGGAAGAACGCGTTGTTGCTCAGGAAATATCCCTTGTTCGCATAATGGTTCGTCGCGGCGGAGTACGTGCCGCCTACCTGCCACTGCCAAATCGGGCCGTTGTGCTTGTAACGGAAGCTGGGCGCCCAGCTCGTGTTGTTCTTCTCGCGCGCATCCGTCAGTATTTGCACGAATCCCGCGCCCGCCGCGCCCTGCGTGAAATCGGGTCCGAATGACGCCACGCGGCCCGTGTCGAAATTCAACTGGCGGACCCAGAAATTCTGGGAGTGATAGAAGTACGAGAATCCCGCCGAAAGCACGTCGATGGGCGAAAGGCGCCAGTCCGCGGAAAGGTTGAGCGAATCCCGCACCGTGATCTTCGGGCGCTCCTGCAGGCGATAGCGCGCGAGATACGGCTTGTCAGGGGTGGTCGCGGGAAAATTCGCCGACTGCGCCGCGACCGTGGGCACCCAATCCTGCGTGATGCCCGGTCCGTTGTTGCGCGTCCGCGAGACCAGCCCACTCGCCGTGAAGCCGAAGTTGCGGGACAGCGGCACCACCGCGCTCACTTCGAAATTTGGCTCGAAGACATAGTCCTTCTTGGCGAACGGACCCGGTTCCTTGCCCAGACTGAAGTCGTCGCCGCGGAACGAGACGTGCGCCTTGACGATGTATTGCGGCCGGGAGCGTTCGAAGGCGCTCCGGCTGATGAGATTCACCGAGCCGCCGATCGCGTTGGCGGGCGAGTCGGGATTCTGCGAACGCGAAACCTCCACGCGCGCAATGCTCCCGACTGCGATGTTCTCGAATTCAGTCTGGCGATTCGCATTCGAGCCCGTGGCGCTTGCGATGCCATTTCCGTCCATCATGATCGGCGTGCCGCCGGGTGGCACCCCGCCGATCGACAAGGTCAGTCCGTCGCTCCCGCTGCGATTGAGCGTCACGCCGGGGAGATACTTCGCGAATTCACCGACGTTCCCGTCGGCGATGTCGGCAAACGAGTCGGTCGAAACGATGTTCTTGATGCCCGGGGCGTAGCGTTGCTCGTTGACCGCGATGTCGGAGGCGGCCATGTCGCGTTTTGAAGCCACCGTAAACGCATCGAGGAGCACCGTCGCGTCCGCCTTGAGATCCTTGGCGGAACGCAGGCTGAAGTCCCGCTCCGCGCGCTGGCCCGCGCCGACGCTGACGGTCTGCGTCTCGACGGGAAAGCCGGTGTAGATCACGCGAACGACAACTTCGCCGGCGGGCACGCGGGGAAAGTTGTACAGGCCTTTTTCGTCGGTGAACGTCTCGAGCTTCAGGGTCTCGATGACGACGCGGGCGTTGTTCACGTAACTGCCGATGGCTTCGTTGAAGACGCGACCGGACACCGAGCCGGTGGCGGCGTCGGCCCCCAGGATTGGCCGAGTGAGCGCCAGCCATCCGGCGAGCAGCAGGGAGAACGCACGAAGCGTGCGAACGACGAGAGGAGACGTGGAAGCGTGAGAGGGTTTCATGGCAACGGTGCTAAAACGAGTCAGCAAATCGGACGAGACGGCAATCAACCGGCAGCGTCAATCCATCGTCTTGGCGGCGACGATGCAGTCGAGCGCTCAGAGGGAAGAGCTGAGAGTCGAATCTCCCGCGCCGGCGCGCCGGCCGCCCAACTTGAAAACGAAGTTCATCCTTTGGGTGTGCTCTCAGCTCCCGGCTCTACGCTGTCAGCTGAATTGCTTCGTTGAGCGTCCACGGGTGCCGCCACTTCGCTCCCGTCGCCGTGCGAGACTTGGGCGGAGCGTTCCAGCATGCGCGAGAGGTACGTCTGTTCGGGACCGACCTGCGCGAGGTGCAGCGCGCGGCGGAAATTGCCGGCAGCGGCGGCATGGCGGCCCAGCCGCCAGTTCAGTTCGCCGAGTACGGCGTGCAGGAGGTAATGGGACTCAAGTCGATCTCGGTCCGGGATCGCGGCGAGTGTGTCGAGGCCGGCCTGCGGGCCGTGCACATGGGTGACGGCGACAGCGCGATTGAGGGCGATGATGGGCGAGGTCTGGCGACGGTGGAGCTCGTCGTAATGGGCGAGGATGCGGCCCCAGTCGGTTGACGCGGCGTCGCCGGCGGTGCAGTGGATTGCGGCGATGCCGGCCTGCAGGTGATAGTTGCTGAGTTCGTTGCCCTGGGCGGCGGCGGCGAGGGCGACAAGACCGCGGCCAATGAGTGCCTGGTCCCATTTGGAACGGTCCTGATCGTCGAGGCGGAGGAGGTCGCCGTGGGCGTCGACGCGCGAAGGAAAACGTGCGGCAGTGAGCAGCATGAGGGCGAGCAGCGCGTGGGTGGGGGGCGTGTCTCCGGCCGGATGGGCGGCCACCAGTGAAGTGAGTCGAATCGCTTCGGCGGAGAGTTCCTCCCGTAGGAGTCGGTCGCCGGCGGAGGCCTTGTGGCCCTCGTTGAACAGGAGGTAGAGCGCAGCCAGCACGCCGTCGAGCCGCGGTGCGAGGTCTTCGCCGGCGGGCAAATCGAACGCGAGGCCGGCGGCGGCGATGCGCTGCTTCGTGCGGGTGAGCTGCTTCTCGATCGCGGCTTCGCTGCTGAGAAAGGCGCGGGCGATTTCGCCGGTGCCGAAACCGCAGAGGACTTTCAGCGCGAGCACGACCTGGGCGTCGGGTGCGATCGATGGGTGGCAACAGACGAAAAGCAGTCGCAGGGCGTCGTCGCGGATCTCATGGGTCGCATCGACAGCCGCCGCTGGAGCGGGCGCAGCGGGTGCGCCGAGTTCGAGGTGGGTGATGATCGCGGATTCCTTGCCGCCGGCCATGCGCTGATGGCGGAGCGCATCGCGGCCGAGGTTCATCGCGACCTGCGTGATCCACGCCGAAGGGTTGGCGGGCACGCCGCCCATCGCCCACGTCCGGAGCGCCCGGAGCATCGCTTCCTGGGCGACGTCCTCGGCCAGCGCAAAATTACCCACGCCGAGCAGCCGGAGCAGCGCGCCGTGCAGGCGGCCCGTTTCGTGGCGGAAAAAATGCTCCACAAACTGTGCCGGCGCGGCGGAATTGGCGCCCGTTGTGTACCCGCGGTCCGTGATTTCCACGGCTTCAGGCACCGCCGGCGAGGGTGTCCACGCCAAGATGGCAATTCGGTGTCATCTCGCGGATTTCGATGATCATGCCGTAGGCGAGCCCCGGATGCCGCTGCGCGATCGCGGTGGCCTCGGCCAAATCGGCGACCAGGAGTTTCACGAAGCCACCAACGGCCTCTTTCGCCTCGGCAAACGGCCCGTCGACGATGCGCGTGCCGCCGGCGCCGGAGACGACGCGCGTTTCCAGCTCGAGGGGCTGCCCCTCGGTCGCGCGGCCGTCGGCCACCAGGCCGTTGAACCACGCGTTCCAGTGCGTCACGAGTTGCTGACGTTGTTCAGGTGACAGGTGCGCGTGGTTTTCCGGGCCGGTGTTCCGAAACAGCAGCATGAAGGGCTTGGACGCGGTGGGTGTGGCCATGGAGATGGGTGGGTTTCGGCCCGGTGCGGGCCATCAGCACTTACGACGAATGATCCGGCGCCGAAAGGACATTTCAGAAAAAAAGTTCCCGCGAGGTCCAAAACGCGCAGAGTCGTTCGTTGATTCAGCGAGCACCTGTCCCGCCTTCCACTCTCCCACCTCAACCACACGAGACCTCTGTTATGCCCAACTATGTCGACGGCTTTGTTGTTCCCGTTGCTAAGAAAAATCTCGCCGCGTACTTCGCGATGGCACGGAAAGCGTCAAAAATCTGGCGGGAACACGGGGCGCTGAGCTACCGCGAATGCGTGGGCGAGGACCTCGCCGTGAAATTGGGCCGCCCGTTTCCGCGCGCCGCCAACGCTAAGCCGGGTGAGACCGTCGTCCTCGCCTGGATCGAATACAAGTCGCGTGCGCACCGCGACCGCGTGAACGCAAAGGTGATGAAGGATCCGCGGCTCGCCGAACTGTGCGATCCGAAGCACTGTCCCTTCGACGTGAAACGGATGGCGTACGGCGGCTTCGAGGTCGTCGTCGCGGCCTGAGCACCGGTGTCCGGCTTCCCAACCGATGCACCCTGCGACCCCGCCGAGCTTGCTTGACCGGCTCGCCGCCCTCCGTGTCGAGCTGGTCGACCTCGCCTACGCTCTCGACGTCCGCGGCGCGTGCGCGGCAGCCGATGTGGCGATGACGACGTCGGCCCGGATCGCGGAACTGTGCGACGACTTCTCCACCCAACCCAGCGACACCAACTCCAAACAAAACTCCACCGCTCGGTCCGAATCCAGCGATGCCCTTCGTTGAAGGACCAACCTCGACCTCCCCATGTCCACCCATACGATCCGCCTCCATCGCGTCATCCGCACCACGCCGGAAAAACTCTACCGCGCCTTTGTCGAGGCCGATGCCCTGACCAAGTGGATGGCGCCTTTCGGTTTCACCGCGAAAGTGCACCACCTTGACGCCAGGGTCGGAGGCACCTTTCGCATTTCGTTCACGAACTTCGGCACCGGGTCCGGCAATAGTTTTGGCGGAACCTACCTCGAACTTGTGCCGCCCGAACGCCTGCGCTACACGGACAAGTTCGACGATCCCAACCTGCCCGGAGAACTCATGATCACCGTGAACCTGAAGAAGGTGCTGTGCGGCACCGAGGTGCACATCGAACAAAGTGGCGTGCCGGCGGTCATCCCGGCCGAGATGTGCTACCTCGGCTGGCAGGAATCGCTCACCCAACTCGCACAACTCGTCGAGCCCGAGATCCCGAATTGATCCCGTGGACTCGACCCTCTCGCGGCCCCGGCTGCAAAACGTCAGGTCGTTATGATGAAAAGGGTGAAGCTGGACGTCGCCCAACTCCGCGCCGCCGCGCGCCGAGGTAAACATTTCTGCTCCGGTAAAACCGCAAAGAAGCCATGACCACCTTCCACACTTCCCGTGAGATCCCCGCAGCGCCGGAGGGAGTTTTTGCCGCCCTCAGCGACCCCGACCGCCTCGCGCGGTGGTGGGGACCAGCGGGTTTCACCAACACTTTCAGCCTCTGCGAATTCAAGGTGGGCGGGCGTTGGTCCTTCGTCATGCACGGACCCAACGGCGCGAATTTTCCGAACGAGAGCCAGTTCGCCGAGATCGAGTTTCCCTGGAAGGTCGTCGTCGAGCATCTCTCGGGGCCGAAGTATCGCTTGGTCATCGAGCTGACGGCGTCAGGAGTCGGCACCCTTGTCACTTGGTCGCAGACGTTTGAAAATTCGGAGTTCGCCGAGCGCGTCCGCCCCATTGTGGTTCCGGCCAACGAGCAAAATCTTGATCGTTTGTCGGCGGAAGTTTTGCGCAAGACCGGCTCGCAGGTCCCCTGAATAGTTGATCCGCTCACCCATGCCGACCACCGCCCGCCCGGCTTCACCCTCTCCTTTCATGCTGCTCTTCCGCAACGCCGGAGTGGAGAGCCACGCGCACCTCACACCCGAAGAGAAGGAGGCCATGGCCAAACAGTGGAACGACTGGGTCGAGCGCCTTGTCGCGCAGGGCAAGTTGCAGCATGGGCAGCCACTCGGTCTCGGAGGCCGCGTCGTGTCAGGAACAGGCGGTGCCCGTGTGACCGATGGGTCCTATGCCGAAGCCAAAGAGGCGGTCGGCGGCTACTTTTTGCTCACGGTCACGGACCTTGATGATGCGACCGCGATCGCGAAACAGTGCCCGGGCCTGCCGCTTGGTCTCACGGTCGAGGTGCGGCCGGTGGTCGCGTTCAGTCCGGTGCTGAGCGACGTGCGCGCCCGGCCGGCGAATCCTTAAGCCCGCCACCCTCACTCGCCAGCAATCCACCGTCTCGAAAATCCCCACCCTCTGTCATGCTCAAGAAAATCCTCCTCGGCCTCGCCGCCGTCGTCGCCCTGATCCTGATTGTCGCCGCGTTTCAACCCGGCGAGTTTCAAGTGAAGCGCAGACTGGCCATCGCGGCCCCGGCCCAGGCGCTGTTCGAACAGGTCAACGACCACCGCAAGTTTGTCGTGTGGAACCCATGGGGGAAACTCGATCCGAACGTGAAGAACACCTTCACCGGGCCCGCGACCGGCGTCGGCTCAGTGTGCAGCTGGCAGGGCAACAGCGAGATAGGCGCTGGCAGTTCCACCATCATCGAGAGCAAGCCCGGCGAACTCGTGCGGCTGCGCATGGATTGGAAGGAACCGATGGAGGGCACGAGCACCGTCGATTTCACGTTCAAGCCCGAGGGCGACAGGACCGTCATGACCTGGCACATGTATGGCCCGCAGAACTACCTCGGCAAGGTCATGTGCCTGTTCATGAACATGGACAAGATGGTCGGCGGTCAGTTCGAAAAAGGGCTCGCCGAGCTGAAGATCCTCGCTGAAGCAGCCGCGAAAAAATAAGGCTCCCGCTTTCCCATGGAACCCGCCGCCGTCTCCGCACCGCAAGGCTTCACCCGCCATCTACCCACCATCGCCCGCATTCTGCTCGGGCTGATGTTTTTTGTTTTTGGACTGAATGGATTTCTCAATTTCATCCCGCCGCCGCCCAAGGAGTCGCTGCCCGCGGGCCTGGTGGCCTTTTCCGAGGCGATGATGAAGACAGGGTTCTTGTTTCAGCTGGTGAAGGGCACCGAAGTGATCGTCGGGGCGCTGTTCCTGCTGAATCGCTTCGTCCCGCTCGCGCTGACGCTGATCGCGCCGGTGATCGTGAACATCGTGGCGGTGCACATGTTCCTCGCCACGTCGGGTCTGCCGATGGCACTCGTGATCCTGGGCCTGGAGCTGTATCTGGCCTGGTCGTACCGCAATGCCTTTCGGCCGATGCTGGGGTCGCGGGTGATGCCGGGTTGAGGACGACCTTGCCGGAAACTGACTGCGGCTTTTTTAACCGCTAATTTTCGCTAATCTTGATGAGGCGTTGAGGGCGATTGAGGGTATGCGTGCTTCGCCTAATCGGCGAAGCGCGGAAGTCCACGTTGCGGTTTCTTGATTAGCGGCGATTAGCGGTTCCTCCTTCTGCAACTTTCACCCTCACACCCGCAGGAAAACCTGTCGCTGGTGCAGAAAGCGCGCGAGGGCGAGCATCAGCGCCAGGCCGACGGCCGCGATGCCCACGTTGCCCCAGCCCGCGCCGAGCGTGGTGTCGAGCCATGTTTGCACGTCGCCGCCGGCGAGCCGGGGCGCCAGTTTGCGGAAGCCGACGATGCCGCTGATCAGATAGAGCGTGATCGGGTTCATCCCGATCCAGACAAAGGGCACGCACCATCTCCGCCACTTCCGCACGTCGATCAGATAGTAGAACGCCGCGAGCAGGAGCGCGCTGTAGCCGCCGGCCACGAGCACGAACGATGACGTCCAGATTTTTTTCACGACCGGAAATTGCAGCCCCCAGAGAAAACCCAGCGCCACCGCGGCCGCACCGGCGCCGGCCAGCCACGTGACTTTCTGCATGTCCGCCCAATCCGTGCGGCGAACGAGCAGCCCCGCGAAGACGCCGAGCAGGCACGAGACCACGGCCGGAAACGTGCTGAGCAGTCCTTCGGGATCCCAGTACACATCGTATTTGCGCCCGGGCAGATATTCGAAATCGAGGTGGTTGGTGAGGTTGCGGCCGGCCTCGTAGGTGCCGGTGACGTGCGTCGTGGTCGACTCGTAGAGTTGGCGTGCCTGGGCGAGGGTGGGCTTCGCGACGCCGAGCTTGGCGGGCACCGCGGCGCGCTCCAGCGCGACGTCGCGGATGGGCACAAACGTCAGCAACGCCCAGTACCCGACGAGAATCGCGGCGCCGATGGCGGCGAGCGAGCGCGGCTTGAAAAAACAGAAGAGCAACCCGGCGCCGGTGTAGGCAAGGGCGATGCGCTGGAGGACGCCGAGCACCCGGATGTCGGGCCAGGCGTTGGAGAAGCCGCCCGCGTAGAACAAGCCGACCACAAAGAGCAGCGTGCCGCGCCCCAGCACGCGTTTCACCGCGGCGGTGCGACCCTGGGTTTCGATCAGGCGCGACAGCGAAAACACGACTGACACGCCGGCCATGAAGACGAAAAGCGGAAAGATCAGATCGTAGAACGCGAAGCCGGCCCAGTCTTTGTGTTCGAGCTGTTGGTCGAGAAATCGCAGCGGGGCGACGTTGCAGGCCTTCGCGAGTGTGTGGACCAATGCGTCGGCCCCGAGGATCCAAAACATGTCGAAGCCGCGCAACGCGTCGAGCGACACAAGCCGGGCGGACGCCGGCGTGGACGCGGAAGGAGAGGAGGTGCTCATGCGGGGTGACGCCGAGCAGGGCGCAACGGCGGTCGGCGGTCAATGCGGCGGTGCGGGCAGTGCGACCGGAATCCCAACGCCGAAAAAGTCTTCCGTCGTGCCGCGCCCTCCGGCGTAATGCGCGCCACCACTGCATGGCCGAAACCCCGTCCCAAGCCGTCTTCCTCAGCTACGCGTCGCAAGACGCGGAGGCGGTGCGGCGCATCGCGGAGGCGCTGCGAGCGGCGGGCGTCGAGGTGTGGTTTGATCAGAACGAATTGGTGGGCGGTGATGCGTGGGATGCGAAGATCCGGAAGCAGATCGCCGAGTGTGCGCTGTTCGTGCCGGTGATTTCGGCGAACACGCAGGCACGCCTCGAAGGCTATTTCCGGATCGAGTGGAAACTCGCCGCCCGCCGCACGCACGCGATGGCAACCGCGAAGGCGTTTCTGCTCCCGGTCGTGATCGACGCCACGCGCGACGCTGAGGCGCACGTGCCCGACGAATTCCGCGACGTGCAATGGACCCGGCTGCCCGGCGCCGAAGCCCCGGAAAAATTCTGCGCCCGCGTGCAAACGCTGCTCGGAGGCGAAGGTAGGGACGCCTCTCCGAGGCGTCCGTCGTCCGATGCGAGCGAGAATTCCGGAGGTCTCGTAGAGACGTCCCGACCGAAGAGGCGTTTCCCGTGGCTCGTCGCGGGAGCCGTGATGCTGGCGAGCTTGGCCGCTATGTCCGTCTGGCAACCCTGGCGCAGATCAGCCATCGCGTCACGCCCTGCGCCGGGTGTGAAATCTTCGACGAACTCCGAGGTGGATGCGCTCCTGACGAAGATTAACGCGATCCTCGACAAAGAAGCCGACTGTACCCGCGAGGATTGGGCGTTGGCGGAGTCGCTCGGCGAACAGGCCGTGAAGCTTGAGCCCGGCAATGCCAAGGCGTGGGCTTGCTACGCGAATGCCGCCTCCGGGCTCTATGAGTTCTACAGTGATCGTGAACGCTTGCCGCTGCCGGACGCGATGAAACGGGCCCAAAAGGCTGTCAGCCTCGCACCCGACGACCCCGAAGCGAAGTTTGCGTTGGCGACTTGCTACCGGTATCGGGTGGCCACGTTCGCCGAGGCCGAGTCCATCCTGACTACGCTTCGCCAAAGCCACCCCAACGACGGTCGCGTGTTGCGCAGTCTGGCCGCGCTTCGCCGCCGGAAGGCCGACGCTTCCGAAGCAGACTTGAAGGCCGCCCTCGCGCTCTATGATCAAGCCATCGCGCTTCCGCCCGGGGATCCGGTGGCCCTGCGCGAAAAGGCATCCGTGCTCTTCGACCTCGGTCGCTACGCGGAAGCCGATGAGGCGCTCGATCGCTCCCTCGCGCTGCGGAGCGGGCCCGCCGCCATGGTGCGCAAAATTTCCAGCCTTATCGTCGTCCATGACGATCTGCCGCAGGCGTCAGCGTTGATCGACAAGCTGCCGGGCTCGTATTTCCTACGGGACGATGTGGTCGAATGGGCGACACGCACGTGGCTGTGGACCAACCAACCGGCTCGTTGTATCTCCGTGTTCAGTGCCACGACTGGCTGGAAGGAAGACTTCGTTGATGTCGTGCCGAAGGGATACCTCGCGGGTCTGGCGCTGCGGATGATGGGGCGCGAGGACGGGGCCAAGCAGGCCTGGCGGCAGGCACTCCAGCCGGTGGAGCGCCAGATCACAGCTACGGCGGGCACAATCCTTCAACCCGTTTATGCGGCGTGGAAAGTCCGCCTGCTCGCGTTGATGGACGAACCATCGGAGGCCGAGGCTGCCATGCGCTTTTTCCAACAGTCCGCCGCTGGGCTCTGGCCATCCACGCCCGGGATGCATCACTTGTTGTTTGCGCTGAAACGTTATCCCGAAGCGCTGGCGGAGCTGGAAACCCGCGTAACGGAATGGCGGCGCACCGGACTCGACGGCCGCAATCCGACCCTGCTGCTGCGCGCCAGCTTGCAGCACGGTCCCGAGTGGGCGCCGTTGAGGAGCGATCCGCGTTTTCAAGCGCTGCTCGAAAAGATGCGTGACGACCCGAGATTCCCGCGGCCCGCGCCGCCGCCTGCTGCCGCCGCGCAAGCGCCCGCCAAATCCGTCGCGGTGCTGGCGTTCAAGAATCTGAGCGGCGATCCGGCACGCGAGTTTTTTTCGGATGGCCTGAGCGAAGCGGTGACGGCTGTGCTCGGGCGGGTGCCGGGACTGAAGGTGGTCGGCAGCGCGTCGGCGTTTTCGTTCAAGGGCAAGGCGGTGCCGATCCCGGAAATCGCGCGGCAGCTCGGGGTGTCGCATCTCGTCGAGGGCACGGTGCTGCAGGAAGGGCAGACCGTGCGCATCACGGCGAAACTCATCAAGGCCGACGGGTTTCAAGAGTGGGGCTCGGACAAAATTGATCGGGAGGTGAAGAACATCTTCGCGCTGCACGACGAGGTGGCGGGGCTTATCGCAAGAAATCTCTCGCTGCAACTCGGCGCAGGGTCCGCCACATCGACGGCTGCGGTGAATCCGGAGGCCTTCGAGCTCTACGTGCAGGCGCGGCAGGCCTGGGGGCTGCGCACGCCGGAGGGGTTTGCCCGGGCGGAACTCCTGCTGAACCGCTCTTTGGAACTGGAGCCGGATTTCGCCCGGGCCCACGCGGCGTTGGCGGATGTGTGGACCACCGGAGCCGGCGCGGCCGCGTCCCTCGGATTGTTTCGCCTCCGCAACAGTGCGACGATCCAGAAGAGCATTGCGGCCGCACGACGCGCGATCGAATTGGACCCCAACCTCGCCGAGGCTCACGCGGCGCTCGGTAGCGCCCAATGGCACAATTGGCAGATCGCAGAGGCGATCCCCGCGTTGCGCGCCGCGGTGACGCTGAATTCCAACTATGCATCCGCCCACCAATGGCTCGGACGAGTTTTGGCAACCGACGGCCAGATGGATCAAGCGCTGGCGGCCTTGCGCCGGGCCCACGAATTGGAGCCACTTGCGCATAAGATCGCCGACAATCTCGGCCTCGTGCTTGCCTCCGCCGGTCTCCACCGTGAGACCCTCACACTGGCCGATCGGGCGCTGGCCCTCCAACCGAACTCGATCTGGGCCTGGAGTATTCGCGCCTGGGCACTCGCGGAACTGGGCCAGGTCGACGCGGCGGTTGCGGCGGTGCACCAGGTCTCCGGCGCGACACCCGCCACTTGGAAAGCCAATGCTGCCTATGCACTGGCTCGCGCCGGGGCGCGTGGTGAGGCCCAAGCCATGTTGGAGCGCATCGAACCGGCCGATCGCAGCGCCGCCGCCGCTGCTGCTTTGCTCGTGCTCGGCCTGACCGACGAATGCTGGCACGCGCTTGAGCAAGGTTCGCGGAACATCCTGTCGGCGGATCAGCTGCTGTTTTGGCCGATCTTCGATTCGATCCGCGGCGAGAGCCGCTTCCGGAAGATGCTCGCCGATCTCGGCCTGACCGAAGCCCACGCCCGCGCGCAGGCGTGGCGCAAGGCGCACCCGCCGGAAAAGCCGGCGGCGAAACCGTGACTGCTTTGCTGCATGCCGCTCGTGGAGGTTTGGTGTCGCCGGGCGTTTTGGTCGTCCGGAGGGGCGGATATTTCGCCGACACCATACTTTACAAAAAGTCGGACCATTTGCTAAGCATGCTGCCATGATTCCGCGTCCCTTTTGGCAAGAACGGCTGGAGCAGGCCTGGCGGCAGGCGCCGATCGTCTGGCTCGCGGGCGTGCGGCGCTCCGGCAAGACCACGTTGGCGCAAAGCCTCGGGGCTGACCGTTGCCTCGTGGTGAACTGCGATCTGCCGGCGACGGCGGACATGCTGCGCGACCCGGTGCTGTTTTTCAGAAACTGCGACCGGCCGGTGGTGGTGTTCGACGAGATCCATCAGCTCGCCGACCCGAGCCGCGTGCTGAAGATTGCGGCGGACGAATTTCCGAAACTGCGCGTGTTGGCGACAGGGTCGTCCACGCTGGCGGCGAGCAAGAAATTCCGCGACACGCTGACCGGACGGAAGCGGCAGTTGCGGTTCGTGCCCGTGCTCACGGGAGAACTGGAGGCGTTTGGGGTGACGCTGGAAAAACGGCTTTATCAGGGCGGTCTGCCGCCGGCGATGCTCGCGGAGCGGAAGGAGCCGGGGTTTTACCGCGAGTGGCTCGACTCGTTTTTCGCCCGCGACATCCAGCGGCTGTTTGGGTTTCGGGACATCAACCGGTTCAACGCCCTCTTCGAATACGTGCTACGCCAGAGCGGCGGACAGTTGGAGACGTCGCGCACGGCGACGGCGCTGGGAATTTCGCGGGCGACGGTGGACAGCCATCTGCAGGCGCTGGAAATCACGCAGGCGCTCACGCTGGTGCGGCCGTTTCACGGCGGAGGGCAGGGAGAGATCGTGCGCCAGCCCAAGGCGTATGCGTTCGACACCGGCTTCGTCAGCTTTGCGCGTGGCTGGGATCCGCTGCGCCCAAGCGACCGCGGCGTGCTGTGGGAGCACCTGGCGCTGGAGGCGTTTCAAGCCCAGTGGCCCGACGAGCCGTTGCGCTACTGGCGGGACAAGGCCGGGCACGAAGTGGATTTCGTGCGTCCGCGGGCGCGCGACGCCGTGGATGTCTACGAGTGCAAGTGGGATACGGGCGCCTTTGACGCGGCCGCGCTGAAGGTGTTTCGCGAGGCCTATCCCAAGGGTGAAAATTATCTCCTTAGCCCGCTCTCCGGCCGCGCCTATGCGAAGAAAGTGGCGGGGCTGGAGATCACGGTGTGTGGACTGGAAGGATTGAAATAGCCGATGAGCACCGCCGCGAACAAAGCCGTTTTCCTCTCCTACGCCTCGCAGGACGCGGCAGCGGTGCAGCGCCTCTGCGACGCGCTGCGCGCGGCGGGCGTAGAGGTGTGGTTTGATCAAAACGAACTCGTGGGCGGCGATGCGTGGGACGCGAAGATCCGGAAACAAATCGCCGAGTGCGCGCTCTTCGTGCCGGTGATTTCGGCGGCGACGCAGGCGCGGTTGGAGGGATACTTCCGGTTGGAGTGGAAGCTGGCGGCGCAGCGGACGCACACGATGGCGGACGAGAAGGTGTTTTTGTTGCCCGTGGTGATCGACGACACGCGGGACACGGAGGCGAAGGTGCCGGCGGAGTTCAAGGCGGTGCAGTGGACGCGTCTGCCGGGCGGCGAGGGTGCGGCCGTGGAGAAATTCTGCGCGCGGGTGCAGCGGCTGCTCGGTGGTGATGGAGCCGGGGTCGTCGCCCCCGTCCCGGCCCCGGCGAGGCCCGGTGCCGCTGCGTCGGTGGGCCGGCGGGTCTCGTCCGTGACGTGGGTTCTCGCCGTGCTCGGGGCGTTCGTCGTCGCCGGCGCATGGTTGTGGCTGCGGCGCCCCGCCTCGGGGCCGACCGCCGAATCGAAGGTAGCCGCACCGACCGCGACTGCCGCCGCGCCACTCAGCGAGGCACGCAAGCTCGTCGCGCAGGCCCGCGCGCTGTTCGAAGACGGCGATACGGCCAATCGCGAAAATTTCGTGCTCGCGGAAGAGTTGCTCAAACGTGCGCATAACCTCGACCCTGTGGATGGCGAAGTCTGGGCGGCGCACGCGCAGCTCTCGTCGGATTTGATCACCTACGGGGTCGATCGTTCGAGCACTCGAATGGAGACTTTGAAGATGTAGGCGGAGCGCGCCATCAAGCTCGCGCCGGCTTCGATTGAGGCACAGGTGGCCTATGCCGGCTATTTCCGGCAATCGGGCCGGCAGGGGGCGACTGCACCGGTTGAGGAGGCGGTGGCGCTGCTCCAGAAGATTGTCGCCCAAGCGCCGCAGCATCGCCGCGCACTCCGCCTGCTCGGCATGAGCTTCGGCCGGCTGCAAAATTATGATGACGCATGCGCTGCCTTGGATCGCGCCAACGCGTTGCCGGGCGGCGATTCCGAGGCGCTGGTGATCAAGGCGGCGCTCCACTTTACGGCGACTGGACGCTACTCCGAGGCCGAAGAGGCGGTCGCGCGATCGCTGGGGATCCGCGTCAACGGGCGGGCGCAGTCGGTCGATGCACTGCTCAAGCTCGCGTGGCGCGGCGATCTCGAAGGCGCAGCACAGGCGGTCGCACTCTGGCCGGCGTGGTTGTTGCTCGAAGATCGCGGGGCGGCGACTGCCGCCGAGGTGGCGATCTGGCGCCGCGATTGGGAGCGGGCGTTAACCGTGCTCCGTTCGGTGCCGCGCGACTATCTCAGCGACTATTATTTCAGCGGGCCGAAGTCGGTGCTGATGGCCATTGCCCACGAGATGGGCCGGCAGCCCGAAGCGGCGCGGCGCGAGTGGGAAAATGTGAAGGCGGTGACAACCCGCATGGCCGCCGCCGATCCGCTGGCACGGGAGTTCGTGCTCTGGAAGGCGTGCGCACTTGCGAAGCTCGGCGATACCGAAGAGGCGCGGCGCCTCTACCACGATTTGGAACAGACCGGCGATCTGCGCTCCGCGTTTTGGTCCTGCACTTCACCGGCGGTATTGCTGGCGACGACGCTTGGCACCCCAGGGCCGATCGCCACCAAGGCGGGGCTGGACTGGCGCGGCATAAAGCTGTCGGCCGTGGGAGACGCGCCGCGGTCCGCCCTGGAACTTAACCCGGTTTTCGACCCAGTCCGCGCGACGCCGGCGTTTCAGCGATTGATCGAAAGTGCGCCGGCTCCTGTACCGGCATCCAGCCAGCCGACCGTCACCCTGACCGCGCCAGCGCAGCCCGGAGGGAAATCCGTCGCAGTGCTGGCGTTCAAGAATGTGGGCGGCGATCCGGCCAACGAGGCCATCGTCGAAGGGATCGGGCTCGAACTCATCAGCGTGCTCGGCCGCGTGCCCGGGCTCACCGTGCGAGGGAACAGCTCGCTGAACTACTTCAAGGGCTCCGCTGCGACCACCCAGGAAAAAGGCCGGAAGCTCAACGCCACCTACCTCGTCGACGGGAGCGTGCAGCGGAGGGGCGACACCGTAAACATCGTCGCCAACCTCACGCTCGCGTCGACCGATGAGGTGGTATGGTCCTCGCCCTCGCTCCGACGCGAGGTGAAGGACATTTTCGCGGTGCAGGACGAGATCGCGCGGCTCATCGCGGAGAATCTTTCACTCAAGCTCGGCGTGCGCTCCGCGTCGGCAACCGCGGCCATCAACCCCCTTGCGTTTGAACTTTACGTGCAGGCGCGACATGCGTGGAACCTGCGGACGCCCGAGGGCCACGCCCGCGCCGAGCAGCTCCTGAATCGCGCGCTCGCGCTCGAGCCGAATTTCGCCAAGGCCCACGCCGCCATGGCGGACGTGTGGTCGGTGGGTGCGCCGAATGGCGACGAACTTTCCCTGTACACGGGACGGATCGCACCTGAGGCAGCTCGAGTGGAAGAAAAGGTTAAGCTCGCGCTCACGCTCGATCCGGGGTCCGCCGAGGCACATGCTTCGCTGGGGTACTTCTATTATACTACGTGGCGCCGTGTGGATGCAGAGCGTGAATTGCGCGAGGCCATCCGCCTGAACCCGAGTTATGCCTCGGCGCACCAATGGTTCGGGCGTTTGCTCCTGCTCAATGGTCGCATGGAGGAAGCGCTCGTTGAATTGCGCCAGGCCACCGAGCTTGATCCGCTGTCACCACGGATACTGGACAACTATGCGTGGGCGCTGATTTTTGCCGGCCGGTTTGCTGAGGCGATTCAGTATTGTGATCGGGCGCTCGCCCTCCAGGACTCCGCGATGCAGGCGCGAGCCCTTAAAGCGGTCGCGTTGGCGCTATTGGGTCGCCTCGAGGAGGCAGTGGTACTGGCGCTGACGCTGCCGGCCGTGGACTCGGGCTACTCCATGTTCCGGGCGATCGTCTATGGCCTGGCGGGAAAAACGACGGAGCTGGAAAAGGCGCTGCCCGGCTACGAAAAGGGTGCACACATTTCCAAGATCGCCGGGCTGGCCGCAGCCAGACGTTATGCCGGGGCGCTCGATGCCCTCGATCCCAACTGGATTGTATCGGGCAGCGCGGACTACTTGTTGTTTCACCCCATCTTTGATCCCATGCGGAACGACGTGCGGTTCAAACGAGCGCTCCAGACCCTCGGCCTCACCGAAGCCCACGCCCGCGCGCAGGCTTGGCGCGCGGCGCACCCGCGGCCCATTCTCCCGGTGAAAAAATGAGCAGCCCGGACCCTCAAGCCGTCTTCCTTAGCTACGCGTCGCAGGACGCAGCGGCGGTGCGGCGCATTGCCGAGGCGCTGCGCGCGGCGGGCATCGAGGTGTGGTTTGATCAAAACGAATTGGTGGGTGGCGACGCGTGGGACGCGAAGATCCGGAAACAAATCGCGGAGTGCGCGCTCTTCGTGCCGGTGATTTCGGCGGCGACGCAGGCGAGGTTGGAGGGATACTTCCGGTTGGAGTGGAAGCTGGCGGCGCAGCGGACGCACACGATGGCGGACGAAAAAGTTTTTTTGTTGCCGGTGGTGATCGACGACACGCGGGACACGGAGGCGAAGGTGCCGACGGAGTTCAAGGCGGTGCAGTGGACCCGCCTTCGCCCGGTGGGCTTCGGCGGGCAGGCCCGCGATGATGCGAGCGTCGCGGCGTTCTGTGCGAGGATCGGGAAGGTGCTGGGGGGCGAGGGTAGGGACGCCTCTCCGAGGCGTCCGTCGAGCGAGGTGGACAAAACGCCCGGACGTCTCGGAGAGACGTCCCTACCAGCGAAGGCTTCCCGACCGTGGCTCGTACCGGTGATTCTCGGCGTAACTGCGGTGGCGGTGCTGGCGCTCTGGCGGCCTTGGCGCGAGACGGCACCACCGCGGGTCGCGCCGGCGTCAGTCTCGTCACAGCCGAGCAATTCCGCTTCTGCGCCGGTCGTTGCTGAAAAATCACTCGTCGTCCTCCCGCTTGAAAATCTCAGCCCTGATCCGGAGAACGCGTTCTTCACCGACGGCACGCACATCGAGATCATTTCGACGCTCTCCCGGATTGCCGACCTCACCGTGATGTCGCGCGATTCGGCGATCGAATTCAAGGCCAGTCCCGAACCTCTCGCCGAAAAGGCAAAAAAGCTGGGCATTGCCAACGTCCTCACCGGCAGCGTGCGCCGCGCCGGCAACGACATCCGCATTGTCCTCGAGCTCCGACGCGCCAGCGACCAGGCGCTGCTTTGGACCCAGACCTACAACAAGCAACTCGGCGAAGGCGTCCTCGCCATTCAGGCCGACATTGCGGACCAGGTTGCCCGGGTCCTGCAGGCGCGCGAGCGCAAGGGGGCGTTTGCGGGCGCGCAGTACATGACGAAAAACCCGCAGGCCTACGACTTGTTCCTCAACGCCCGCGAGCAGTATCTCAAGGATCGCAGCGGCACATCCACCAAACAAGTGGTCGCTTGGCTCAACGAGGCGTTGACGTTGGACCCGGCATTTGTCTCCGCGGCACGTTTTTTCGTTACGGTGCTCCTATACCCCTACCGCGATCAGCGGAAATCCCAGGAAGAAAGGGAGCAGATCAAGCGCGATGCCCGGCGCTGGGCCGATACCGCCGCCCGTCTGGCGCCGGGAGGCGCGGGCGACGATGCGCTTGCGACTTATTTTGTGATCTTCGAACGCGATCCCTCCCGTGCCCTGCCCTACGCGGAAAACGCCGCCCGCGCGCTGCCGAACGACGCAGCGGTTCAGGAGCGGATCGGATTGGTTTACTGGGCACTCGGCCGTATCACCGAAAGTGAGGCACGCTATCGCCGCGCCATTGCGCTCGATCCCTTCAACTACCGCACGCGCTCGGAGCATCTGCTGATTTTGAGCTATCTGCGTCGGACACGTGAGTTCGAGGAATTCGACGCCGAGCATCGCCGGACAGATCGTTCGCAACCGGCTTCATGGGAAAACACTGGTGACGTGCGCTACCGCCTTTACGGGACACCGCCGGATGTGATCGAGAACGTCCGTTCCGCGAAAGCCCGGGTTAGTTGGCTCCTACGGAGCCGAAAATGGACCGAAGCGATTGCTGAGGTCGAGAGCCAGCTGACCAACAACGCGAAAGTGTCCGATGGCGATCGCCACCGGCGACTGATCGAGCGCTGTGATGCGCTGCGTCGCCTTGGGCGTGACGCCGAAGCCAGGCAGGCCGCCGAGGAATCGAAAATCCAGATGGAAAAGGCCAACGCCCAGCAGGAAATCGATCCTTCGCTGCGCGACCTTCGCCAGGCGATGACGTTGTCACGACTCGGCGAATCCGCTCCGGCTCTTGCGGCCATGCAGCGCTACGTCAACGCGCGCAACGCCGAGGTCACACCCTTGGAACGTGTCACTCGCGAGGTGACCCTCGCCGAGTTCTACGCCTACCTCAATCGACCGCGCGAGTGCGTCGAACTCCTCGCCAAGCTCCTTCGCGTGCCGAGCGGCCTCACCGTCCCGATGCTCAATGTCGATCCCGCGTGGGACAACGTGCGGGAGGATCCGGCGTTTCAGGCGTTGCTGGCGGATCCGAAGAATTCGGCGCCGCTGTGATGACGATGAGCCCCGCCGCGAACCAAGCCGTTTTCCTCTCCTATGCCTCGCAAGACGCGGAGGCGGTGCGGCGCATTGCGGAGGCGCTGCGTGCGGCCGGCGTCGAGGTGTGGTTCGATCAGAACGAACTGGTCGGCGGGGATGCGTGGGACGCGAAGATCCGGAAGCAGATCGCGGGTTGTGCGCTGTTCGTGCCGGTGATTTCGGCGGCGACGCAGGCGCGGGGCGAAGGGTATTTCCGGCTCGAATGGAAACTCGCCGTCGATCGCTCCCATCTGATGGCGCACGATCAGCCGTTTCTTTTGCCAGTCGTGGTCGACGACACGACCGACTCGGCCGCTCGCGTGCCGCCAGAGTTTCGGGCCGTGCAATGGACGCGATTGCCGGATGGGGCGACGCCGGATAAATTCTGCGAACGAGTAATGGCTTTGCTGACGGGAAATGAAGCCGTGCTCGCCAACTCCGGAGCGCCGGCGCAAAGCGCACCGTCCGCAACCCATGGGGCGGGTTCAGGCCGGACGAGGCCGGCTGCAATCAAATCGTTCCGCCCTTGGCTCGCGCCCGCACTCATCGCCGCCGTTCTCGTCGCCGGGCTCGCGCTTTGGCAATCGTGGAAAAAATCCGCGCCAGGTCCTCTCACGGAAGCACAACTACTCGTGGCCAAGGCACAAAATGTCCTGCGTGAAGGCGACGAGATGAAGCGGGATACGTATGTGTTCGCCGAGGAGTTCCTCTTACGCGCGGAGTCGCTCGATCCCAGCGAAGCGTCGGCGTGGGTGCTGCATTCCCGTTTGTCATTCTTGAGCTACACCTTCTTCGCCGATCATTCGGCCACCCGGCGGGAGGCGCTGCGCGTGCAGGCCGATCGCGTCGGTCGGCTCCGGCCGGGAAGCCTCGAGGCCAGGCTCGCGGCAACTTATACCCGTTATGCCTTCCAGCAATTCGCCGGGCTCGAGGAGGAACTGGAGGCGCTGGCCAAGGAGTTTCCCAAAAATTGGCAGGTGCTTCAGCTCCTCGGCCGCGCCTACGCCCGCAACGGCAAGGTCGCTCGCTCACTTGCTTGCTATGAGCAGGCGCTGCAACTCCTGCCCGACGACCCCATGCTCAAGAGTGACGTGGTCACGGCTTATCTGAACGCCGAACGTTTCGCGGAGTGCCAAAGTGTCTTGGCCCGCGCACTCCAGGGCCGCACGAATTCACGCCTCCTTGGACTCGCGACCTATCTCGAACTGCTGTGGGGCGGCAATCTCGCCGCGGCGACTGCGGCCATCGAAGGTTGGCCCGCGTGGTTTTTGCTCGAGGACCGCGGCGCGGCTTACGCGACGTTGGTGGCCCTATGGCACAAGGATAACTCCAAGGCGCTCGCGATTGTCGGTCGGTTCCCGCGGGACTATCTGCGGGAGTTCATTTTCACCGGCCCGCGCGCGGTGCTGAGCGCCTGGGCGCATGAGCAGGCGGGCAATGCCACCTCGGCGCAAGCGGACTGGCGAACGGTGCTTCAAGTGGCGGAACGCGAGCTTAAGTCGGCGCCGGATGAGCCTGCGGCCTTGCATTGGAAGGCGTGGGCGCTCGCCCGTCTCGGAGAGGCAGCCCCGGCCGCTGCCGCCTACGCCCAGCTCACCGAGAACAACGCCCACATCGCAGGATTGTCCCACGTGGCGGGCGGTTTCGGCGGTCTTGCGCTCGCCCTCGGGCGCAAGGACGAAGCGCTGGCCCAAATCGCCAAGGTGCGACCGGACCCCGCCCGCAACATCCGGTCGGTGACGAGGACGGTCCTGCGGCTCAATCCACTCTTTGACCCCCTGCGGGACGATCCGAGGTTTCAAGCTCTCGTCGCCGCCGCACCAGGCCCATCGTCGGACGAAGGCGCTAAAGTCCCGGAAAAATCCGTGGCGGTGCTGGCGTTCAAGAATGTGGGGAGCGATCCGGCCAATGAGGCGTTGGTGGACGGGATCGGACTGGAATTGATCGCCGTGCTCGGGCGGGTGCAGGGGCTGACAGTGCGGGGCAGCAGCTCGTTGGAGTTTTCCAAGACGACCAAAGCAACGGCACAGGAGAAGGGGCGTCAGTTAGCGGCCACGTATCTGGTGGACGGAAGTGTCCAGCGGGCGGGTGACACCGTGAAGATCACCGCAAGTGTTACGCACGCGGCGACGAATAAAAATGAGGTGACGTGGGGCCCGCTCAAGCGCGACGTGAAGGACTTCTTTGCGGTGCAGGAGGAGATCGCCGGCCTGATCGCCCAGGCGCTGTCGTTGAAATTAACCGCGGGATCGGCTGCCTCCACGGCCGAGGTGAACCCTCAGGCGTTTGAACTTTATCTGCAGGGGCGGCAGGCGTGGAACCGCCGCACGTTGGAGGACTACCAGCGGGCGGAGGTGCTCTTCACCCGGGCGATTGACCTCGATCCGAAGTTTGCCCGGGCCTACGTGGGCCGAGCTGATGCCCGGACGTTTTTGGCTGTTCGCCGGGGGCAGGCAGGGACTTGGGGACAACGCAATGCACCGCAGTTGGCGCAGTTGGCGGAGGATCTGGAGCAGGCGTTGAAAATGGATCCGGATTTGGCCGAAGCACACGCTTCGCTCGGCAACCTTCATAACTATCGCGGTAAGCGGGAGGAGGGGCAGCGGTCGTTGGAGCGGGCGATCGCGCTCAACGCCAACTATGCGACGGCGCATCAATGGCTGGGTCTCCACTTTTGGCGCGAGGGCAGACTGTCCGAAGCGCGGGCCTCGGCTCTTCGGGCCGTCGCGGCTGATCCTCTTTCCTCTGTGATCTCCGCGGCCTGTGCTGTGGTGCTGCAGGAATTTGGCGATACTGCGGCCGCTCTCTTGCATGCGGAACGAGCGGTGGCGCTGCAGCCGGACGCGTGGCGAGCGGTGGCTACGAAATCGGCGGCGTTGTGGGCGGTCGGTCGAAAGGAGGAGGCGGTGACCGTGGCTCGCTCGGTTGAGGAGAGTAACCCTTCCTCGCAAGGGCTGGGGCGTGCGCTCCTTGTGCTGGGCCGCGCCGGTCTCACCGCGGAAGTAGAGACGAAGCGAAACGTCAGCGGAGGTCTGGCGAATTTAGTCCGCCTGCAGGGTGCGGTGGCGATGGGACGGTGGGATGAGTTTTTTTCGAACTGGGGTCCGAACATGCTGACCGTCGACGATCCGTGGTTTCTTTACGCGCCGGAATTGGATGCGGTGCGCGGCGACCCGCGATTCCTGTCGGTATTGAAAGAGGCGGGCCTAGATGATGCCCACACCCGTGTGCAGGCTTGGCGGAAGGCGCATCCGCCGGAGAAAGTGGAGCTGAAAAAATGAGCGCAGCGGAAAAACAAGCCGTCTTCCTCAGCTACGCGTCGCAGGACGCGGCGGTGGTGCGGCGCATCGCGGAGGCGCTGCGGGCGGCCGGCGTCGAGGTTTGGTTCGATCAGAACGAATTGGTCGGTGGCGATGCGTGGGACGCGAAGATCCGGAAACAAATCGCCGAGTGCGCGCTGTTCGTGCCGGTGATCTCCGCCAGCACCCAGGCTCGGCTCGAAGGCTATTTCCGGATCGAGTGGAAAATCGCCGCCCGGCGCACGCACGCGATGGCGACGGCCCGGGCCTTTCTTCTGCCCGTGGTGATCGACCACACACGCGACGCCGATGCCCACGTGCCGGACGAGTTTCGCGAGGTGCAGTGGACGCGGCTGCCGGGCGCCGAGGCGCCGGAGAAATTTTGCGCGCGCATCAAAGCGCTGCTCGGCGGTTCAGTGATGGAGGCGGGGCGCCCTCGCCCCGGAGAACGCGTCGAGGGCGCCGCGTCCCCAACGATTCCCAAAGCACGCCATCGCATCCCTGCGCCAGCGTGGATCGCCGCCGCCGTCGTTGCGACAGGCGCCCTCTACTTCGCGTCTCGTCCCGCGCAGAATCCGGGCGCAGGGACGCACCCGCCCACCGCGGAGAAGGCCACCGCGACCGCACCGCTCACCGAGTCGCGCAAACTGACGCTCCAAGCCCGCGCACTGATCGATGATGATTTTCTTGCCACTCGCGAAAATTATCGGCTCGCCGAAGAATTCTCCCGAAAGGCGACAACCCTGGATCCGTCCGATGCCGAAGCGTGGGCGACGTTTGCCCGCGTCTCACTGGGGATGTTGGAGCGCAATTACGACACGAGTGCCGTCCGGCGGGATGCGGCGCGTTCTCAGGCGGATCGGGCGATGCGCCTCGCGCCTTCATCCGTCGAAGTGGGCCTGGCGATGGCAACCTATCAACTGCAGAATGATAACGCGCGGGGCGCAGCGGAACAGTTTCGCCAGATTCTGGGAATCGCGCCCAACGACGCGCGCATTGTTCTCGGGCTCGCCGCGTCGTTGCAGCGCACCGGGCGGCTCGCGGAGGGCTCGGAGCTTCGCCTGACTCACCCCGCTTTTGGCGGCCGCGATCCGCGTCCGCTGGTGGATGAAGCGGAGGAAATCCGAAGCACGCGACTGGCGGAATCCGATGTCTTGCTCGACCGGGCGCAGGCGTTGGCGCCGACGCTCGGTGGATACTATCTCAAGCTCGCCAATTTCACGAGCGGTTGGGGGGACTTGGAGGCAGGCAGGGCTTATCTGGCAACCATTCCGGCGTCAGTCGTCGAGCAGGATGGCATCGCCGCGTTGGCTGCGTCGCTCTGGATTCGGCTGGGAAACGGCGACAAGGCGCTTTCCGTGCTGCGCCGGGTGCCCCGGGACTATTTTCAGGAGTTCAGGCGCGAGTTTCCGAAGGGTTATCTGACCGGCTGGGCGATGCAGATCGCGGGCCGGGGAGCAGCCGCGCGAGCGGAGTGGACGCAGGCCCTGGACGTATTGGACACGCGTTTCACAGGCGACCCGAATAACACGAGATACTTGCTGCTCAAGGCGCTGCTCCTCTCACTTGTCGGACGCGCCGAAGAGGCCGATGCCGTTTGGAAGGTCGGCAAGGAACTGCTCGGTCGTCAGGTCGGGAAGCCGAACTCGCTACAGGATGCAGAAATGCTGGTCGCGCTCGGTCGGCGGGAAGAGGCCATCGCCATCTTCACAAACGAACGGAGACGAAAACTCATTCACTGGGAACTCAACACGCTTCGTTACGATCCGGGCTTTGCGCCGATTCGGAATGACCCGCGCGTTCAGCAGATCATCAAAACTGGAGTGGCAGAACTGGAGCAGCTGCGACAGGCGGCGACGAACTCCACGGCTGCCGCGGGCCCGGGCAGCCCAACTCCCGCGCAACCGACCGCCGCCCAGAAATCCGTCGCCGTGCTGGCGTTCAAGAACCTCAGCGGCGATCCGGCGCGCGAGTTTTTCTCCGACGGGCTGAGCGAAGCGGTCACGGACGTGCTCGGGCGCGTGCCGGGCCTGAAGGTCGTCGGCAGTGCCTCGGCGTTTTCCTTCAAGGGCAAGGCGGTACCGATCCCGGAAATCGCCAAGCAACTCGGCGTGACCCATCTCGTCGACGGCACCGTGATCCAAGACGGCTCGACGGTGCGGATCACCGCCAAGCTCATCCAAGCCGACGGCTTTCAGGTGTGGGTCTCCGACAAACTCGAGCGGGCAGCCAGGAACATCTTCGCCCTGCACGACGAAGTCGCCGGCCTCATCGCGAAAAATCTCTCGCTGAAGCTGGGCGCGAGCTCCACGGCGCAGATGACGGTGGATCCGCTGGCGTTCGAATTATGTCTGCAAGCACGGCGGGCTTGGAATCTGCGCACGCCCCAAGGATACGACCAAGCCGAAGAGTTCCTGAACAAAGCAATCGAACGTGAGCCACGACTTGCCCGAGCGCATGCGCAGCTCTCCGATGTATGGCTGATGCGCGGCGGGGATTTGGAGCCCGCCGGGGCCACGTTTGCTTGGCGAGATTCGGAAACAATTCGTCGCGTTCGTGAGCGGGCTGAACTTGCGGTTTCGCTCGACCCCAATTCGTCGGAGGCACTCACCTCCTTGAGTAATGTGGCGTTCATGAACTGGCAAATGGAGGAAAGCGTCGCGATCCTCAGGCGCGCCATCACTTTGAACCCGAACTACGCGACCGCCCGGCAATGGCTGGGCGATTCGCTGGCAAAACTTGGACGGCTCGAGGAAAGCCTGTTGGAGACGAGCCGCGCCACGGAAATAGAACCACTGTCATTCATCATCTGGAACAACCACGCCCAAGTGTTGATGAGTGCGGGAAAGCTGGACGCGGCGCTGGCCGCTTTCGATCGAGCGCAGAGTCTTGCCCCGGCGGCGGTCCAGGCCGGTCGGGCGCGAGCGCTCTCCCGTCTCGGTCGGACCGCCGAGGCAATGGCCATGATCAACCTCCCGGGCGAACGATGGAATAATCGGGATATGTGGAAGGCCGAGGTGCTCCGGCGGGCCGGGCGAGAAAGCGAAGCCGGGCGGCTGGTCGCGGAAGCGCGTCCGGAGCAAAAATTCTGGGGCCTCCTCGCCCTAGGACGGCAGAAGGAGGCCTTGGAGGTCGTGAGTCTCGCGAATTTCGATCTCAACTCGCTCGTGCTCTATCATGCCCTGTATGACGAGATGCTCGACCCGATCCGGAGCGACGCTCGATTCTTGAACATTCTAGCCACCCTCGGCCTGACCGAGGCCCACGCGCGCGCCCAGGCTTGGCGGAAAGCGAATCCGCCGGAAAAAACGAAGGCGAAGAAATGAGCGCCGCCAAAAATAAAGCCGTCTTCCTCAGCTACCCGCCTTCGCCAAGGCTTCGGCGCGGCAAGCGCTAGATCATGTCCGAAAGCTCGAAAGCAGTTTTTCTGTCATATGCCTCGCAGGACGCGGAAGCGGCGCAGCGCATTTGTGAGGCGCTGCGGGCGGGCGGGGTCGAGGTCTGGTTCGATGCCGACGGCGGTCTTGAGCACGGCGACGAGTGGGATGCGAACATCCGCAAACAGATCAAGCAGTGCGTGCTGCATGCGCCGGTTGTCTGTGTGGCGCACCTGGCGCGTCCCGTGGCGCCAAACGATTTAGTCTATCTGCGTTTTCCGATCCGCCCAAAACTCCGGCCGGCGATGACCGTGCGCGATTGCCAGAACCCAAATCGTGTCATTGCGCACGGCATAGGCGATGTAATATCGAAACACTTTGAGGTTCACGCGACGATAACCGGCCGGTCGGACACGCGGCGTGGTCGGATGCGCTTCAATCCACGTAACCACCGCCCGCGCTTCGTCCTTCAATCGCAAGCCGAGGCCGCGCTCGATCTCTTCGTATCGCTCGATCGCCTCGGTCAGCTCAAACTCAGCTTCCGCAACGATCCGAGTCAGCATCAGGAGAATCGCCGGTCGAGATCGGCGAACACCTCCGAGGCCGGCCGCGACTCGGCCGTTCCTCCGTCAACGGCGCGCAGACGGCGCACGATTTCTTCCTCCCAAGCGGCCTCGACTTCGGGCGAGAAATCACGATCCGCGTCGGAAACCTCAAGAAGGATACGGGCAAGCGTTCTCTGTTCGGCGACGGGGAGATCGAGTGCGTCGCGGGTAACTTCGGCCAGCACTTTTGTCATGGGAGGGACGTTAGGCGCCCCCCAGCTTCGGTCAACCGGGATTCGATGAACCCCACCGACAACCAAGCCGTCTTCCTCAGCTACGCGTCGCCCGCCTTCGCCAAGGCTACGACGCGGCAAGCAGGACGCGGAGGCAGACAAACATGAGTGAGCGGGACAAAGCCGTTTTCCTCTCTTACGCCTCGCAGGACGCGGAGGCGGTGCGGCGCATCGCGGAGGCGCTGCGGGCCGCGGGCGTCGAGGTGTGGTTTGATCAGAACGAACTCGTCGGTGGCGATGCGTGGGATGCGAAAATCCGGAAACAAATCGCCGAGTGCGCGCTGTTCGTGCCGGTGATCTCGGCCAACACCAACGCCCGCGGTGAAGGCTACTTCCGCCTCGAATGGAAGCTCGCCGTCGATCGCTCGCACCTGATGGCCCACGACCAGCCGTTCCTGCTGCCGGTCGTGATCGACGACACGACCGACGCCGCGGCGCGCGTGCCACCGGAATTCCGCGCCGTGCAGTGGACGCGATTGCCCGGCGGTGAGACGCGGGAGAAATTCCGCGAGCGGGTGCGGGCGTTGCTTGGTGGTGGCGCGCTGCTTCCGCCCGCGCCGGAAGCGTCCGAGCGCGGGCTGAAGCCCCGCGCCACGCCGGACGTGGGCCGCCGCGTCCCGGTGGCGGCCTGGCTCGCGATCGTGGCGGTCATGGCTGGAGCGGCGGGCTATTTCGCGTTTCGTCCCGGCCCGAAATCAGACGCCCCGACGCGCCCGCCTGCTCCGGAAAAATCCTCAGCCACCGCATCCCCTGCCCGCCAGCTCGCTGCGCAGGCCGAGGCGCTCCTCGCCGACGAATTCAACTCCACGCGGGAGAATTACCAGCTGGCCGAGGAGCTGTGCCGGAAGGCGTTGGCCGCCGATGGCGCCGATGCGGAGATTTGGGCACTCGCGGCCCGCATTTCGTTCGATCAGATTTTCCGCTCCTACGACATGTCCGACCACCGGCGCGAACTCGGCCGGGAGCAGGCGCAACGCGCATTCAAGCTGGCCCCGGACTCCATCAGCGCGGGCCTCGCGGTGGCGACCGATCAACGCCAGCGCGGCAACATCGACGAGGCCGTGCGTCTGCAGCGCGGCTTGATGGGCCGCGACCCGACGAATCGCGGCGTGCTGCGCCTCGGCGCGGAGCTGGCCCGCCTGCGGCGCGACGATGCCGCGGTGGCCGACCACCTCGCGCGGTTGCAGGCGCTAACCGGGGGCGACCCCCTGAGCCTGTTCACGGAGGCCCATCATCTGATCAATGTCGGCCGCTACCCGGAGGCCGGCGCGCTACTTGATCGCGTGATCGCGAAAAACCCCGGCCTGCTGCCGTGCTACGAGAAATTCTACCTGCTCGTGCGCGGCTGGGCGGACTACGAGGCCGCGCGGAAATTCCTCGCGCAAATCCCGGCGCAATTCCTCGACGAGGATTCGTTCGTGGCGTTGGCGGCGCGCATGTGGATCCTGAACGGCGATGGCGACGCCGCCCTCAAGGCCTTGCAACGCGTGCCGCGCGAGTTCCTGGAGGAGTTCGGCAACTCCGAGCCGAAGGGCTATGCCGCCGGCTGGGCCCAAACGATTGCCGGCCGCTCCGCGGCAGCGACGCTGGAATGGCGCCAGGCACTGGCCCAGGTGGAGGCGCGGCTGGCGGCCGACGGGAAGAACCTGGATCTGCTCCAGCGCAAGGCCCTGCTGCAGGCTTCGCTTGGCCAAAAGGCGGACGCCCAGGCGACCCTGCGGCTGGGTGTCGAGCTGGGCGGGGAGCGCGCGTGGTCCCGGGGAATCTGGCGGATTAATGTGCTGGCACTGACCGGCGAAACGGAAGCCGCGATTGCGCTCCTCGAGTCGCAGTGGCCGGCGCTGGACTTTCACCTGCGGTCGTATCTGCGCGGGGACCTGGCCCACGAACCGCAGCTCGCCGCCATCCGCGGCGATCCGCGCGTGCAGCGGCTGGTCGCCGAGCACACCGCGGCGTTGGAAAAGCTCAAAGGTTCGCCGGGTCCGCTGCCGGCCAGGGCGGGTGAGGCCGCCCCCCCGGACGACAAATCCGTCGCCGTGCTGGCCTTCGCCAATCTCTCCGACGACAAGGCCAACGAGTACTTCTCCGACGGCATCAGCGAGGAATTGCTCAACGTGCTCGCGAAGGTGCCAGGCCTGAAAGTGTCGGCGCGCACCTCAGCGTTTTCGTTCAAGGGGAAAAACGTTCCGATGCCCGAGATCGGCAAGCAACTCGGCGTCGCCTACGTCGTCGAGGGCAGCGTGCGCAAGGCGGGCGACAAGGTCCGCATCACGGCGCAGCTGATCAAGGCGGCCGACGGCTTCCGTGTCTGGTCGGAGAACTTCAACCGCGACCTGAAGGACGTCTTCGCCGTGCAGGACGAGATCGCGCGGATCGTGAGCGAAAACCTTTCCATGCAACTGGGGGTGTCGTCGCCCCCGAAGGCCCGGTCAGTTTCACCGGAAGCCTATCAGCTTTACCTGCAGGCGCGGCAGGCGTGGAACCTGCGCACGCTGGACGGTTTCACGCTGGCCGAGGAACTCCTGGGGCGCGTCATCGCGCAGGAGCCCCGCTTCGCGCCCGCCCACGCGGCGCTCAGCGATGTGTGGGCGCTCTCTTTCGTTCGCATGGACGACGGAGGCAGTTTCGCGAAGCGGGACTCGCCCATCCTGGCGCGGGCCATTGCCAAGGCCGAGGAAGCCATTGCGCTCGATGCGAGTTGCGCCGAGGCCTACGCGGCGCTCGGTAGTGTCCTCGGCATGGCGTGGCGGCCGCGCGAAGCATTGCGCGCCCTGCGGCGTGCCGTCGAAGTGAATCCCAACTACGCCACCGCGCACCAATGGCTCGGACGCCGGTTGTCCGAGATGGGCGACCTCCCGGGCGCAAGGGCCGCGCACCAGCGCGCCGCCGAGCTCGACCCGCTTTCACACCGCATCCTCGACAACGCCTCCGACCCGGAGGTGCTCGTCGGCAATTTCGCCGGGGCCATGTCGCTGCTGCAGCGGGCGGCGCAACTGAACCCGGGCAGCGTGCAGGTGCGGTGCAAGATTGTTTTCCTGCTCTGGACGATGGGCCGGCGCGAGGAGGCGATTGCCGCCGCCCGCGCCCTCGCGGCCGAAACCGAAACGGAGGAAGCCAGCTACCGTCACAGCATCGCTGCCATGGTGCTTGGGTCCACGGGACATGCCGCCGAGGCCGAGCGCTTGCTCGCGCGGATGGTGCCGCACGGGGATGACCACCTGACGGCAATCGCCTATCTCGGCCGCACCGAGGAATTCGTCGCGCAGGTGGAGAAGCTGAAAGTGGACGGCCTGCACTGGTTCCTTTTCGACCCGCGCCTCGCGGCAGTGCGCGCCGCTCCGGTCTTCCAGGCCTGGATGGCGCGCATCGACCGCGCCGATGTGCTGACTCAGGCCAACGCGTGGCGCGCGGCCAACCCCGTGCGGATGCAGGGTCCCGAACGATGAGCAACCCGGACCCCAAGGCCGTCTTCCTCAGCTACGCGTCGCAAGACGCGGAGGCGGTGCGGCGCATCGCGGAGGCACTTCGCGCCGCCGGAGTCGAGGTGTGGTTCGATCAGAACGAACTGGTGGGCGGCGACGCTTGGGACGCGAAAATCCGCAAGCAGATCGCAGAGTGCGCGCTCTTCGTCCCGATCATCTCGGCCAACACGCAGGCGCGGCTCGAAGGTTATTTCCGCATCGAGTGGAAACTCGCCGCCCGCCGCACGCACGCGATGGCGACCGCCAAGGCGTTTTTGCTCCCCATCGTGATCGACGCCACCCGCGACGCCGAGGCCCACGTGCCGGACGAGTTTCGCGAGGTGCAGTGGACGCGGCTGCCCGGGGCCGAAGCCCCGGAGAAATTTTGCGCGCGAGTGAAGACGCTGCTCGGAGGCGAAGGTAGGGACGCCTCTCTCCCTCGGCAGGCTCGGGACGCTGAGCATGTCGAACGCGCGAGGCGTCCGTCGTCGGATGCAGGCGAAAGTCCCGGACGTCTCGGCGAGACGTCCCTACCTCAAAAGCCAGCCCGCCGCGTCAGAGCGCCGGCATGGATCGCAGCAGTCGCGATCGTTGTCGCGGTCGCACTCTACTTCGCACTGCGGCCTGCGGCGCCACCTGCGGGCGCCGGGACGCGCCCGCCCGCCGCAGAAAAATCCGCTGCGCCCATGTCCGAGGCCCGTGCCCTGCTGCCCAAAATCTGGGCGCTTTTGAACAAGCCTGAGTTGGCGCGGGCGGAATTGGACGCGGCCGATGCGCTTTGCAAGCAGGCGGTCACACTCGATCAGGCAGATGCGGATATCTGGGCCGCGTGGTCCTATGCCGACGTGTGGTTTGTTTGGTATGGCTTCGACAGTACGCCCACCCGACAAGAGTCCGCGCGGGACAAATCAGCCCGTGCGATGCGCCTGGCCCCGAAGTCCTACGAAGCGCGTTTGGCGCACGCAAACTACCTTGTGCGCTGCGTGTGGCAGAAGGAGACTGCAACCACGACGGCAGGTGAAGCCGAGCCAATGCTTCGTGATCTTCTCCGCGAGCGACCCGACGAGCCGCGGGTGCTCTACCTTCAAGGGATGTTCGTCTTTCTTAAGGACAATCTCAGCGAGGACAAATCGGCACTTGAGCGCATGGAGAAAAATCCGTCGTTCGCCGTCGCGGCCTCCAAGGAAATTGGCTGGCAGCACTACTGGGCCGGCCGCTGGGCCAAGGCCGACGAGGCGGCCGACCGCTCCATCGCCCTCCAACCCTACTGGGACAATCTCGGGCTGAAGATCCAGCTTGCGCGTCGGTGGCACGGTGACCTGACACTGGCCAAGACCACTTTGAACCGACTGCCGCCGTCCGCGTTGAGGGAGGTGGGGAGCGAAGGCATCGCATGGGGTGTGCTCTGGTGGCGGCGCGATGCGGACGAGATGCTGGCCTTTCTCGGTTCCATCCCGCGGGAGTGGGTCACGACAGGGCAGGTGATTACACCCAAGTCGTTCCTTGCAGGTCAGGCGCGTTTGCGGGCAAGGCAGCCTGAAGTCGCCCGGCGGGAATTTCGCCGGGCCTTGGACTTGATCGAGCCGCGGCTCGCGGTCGAGCCGAACAACGCCGAGCTGCTCGGAATCAAGGCCACGGCTCTTTTCTACTTGGACGATCGCGCTGAAGCGGAGCGCAACTACCGGCTCTCAGTGGCGATCACACCGCCATCGATCGACCTGCTCGCACTTTTCGAATCGCCCGAAAACGCCATTGCAGAACTGGAAGCGCGGGCAAGAAAAGGCGTGGACTTCTTTTCGCAATGGTTCGTCGACCTGACGGCGGCGAGCTTGCGACTGAATCCCGCCTACGATCCTTTGCGCAATCACCCCGCGTTTGCGGCATTGTTGGCCACTGCGGAATCCGATCCACTCCGGTCGCCGAAGGCCAAGGTCGCCGCGTCCGCGCCCGTCACGGCGCAGGCCGACGAGAAATCCGTCGCCGTGCTGGCCTTCGCCAATCTCTCCGACGACAAGGCCAACGAATATTTCTCCGACGGCATCAGCGAGGAATTGCTCAACGTGCTCGCGAAGGTGCCGGGGCTGACCGTCCGCGGTCGCTCGTCCGGATTCTATTTCAAGGGCAGGCAGTTCAAATCGGCCGAGATCGGCCGGCAGCTCAACGTGAGCCATCTCGTGCAGGGCAGCGTGCGCCGGGCCGGCGACCGCGTGCGCATCTCGGCCCAGCTCATTCGGGCGGCGACGGACGAGGTCGTGTGGTCCTCCGGTTCGCTGGAGCGCGATCTGAAGGATATCTTCGCGGTGCAGGACGAGATTGCCGGGCTGATTGCAAAGAACCTCTCGGTGAGCATGGGCGTGGCGGCACGGACGCCGCATCAGGTCAACCCGGAGGCGCTGACCGCGTTGCTGGAGGGACGTCATTTCTGGGTCCTGCGCACGCCGGAAGGCTTCGCCCGCGCCCGCAATTTGTTCAACCGCGCCGTGGCGCTGGATCCGAACTGGGCGCCCGCCCGTGCCGCACTGGCCAATCTGCTCACCATTGAAGCCTCGTTCCTCAAGGGTGGGGGGGCGGAGTTCAGCGAGCTCATGGCGGCCGGGGCGCGGGAGGCCAGACGGGCAATCGAACTCGATGCGACGCTCGGCGAACCCCACGCCGCGCTGGGAAAAATCGCCATGGAGGAGCGGCGCCTGGTGGAGGCCGAGGAGGAATTCCGCCGCGCGCTGGCGCTCGAGCCGAACAATGCGCTCGTGCGCGACTGGTATGCCGACCTCGCCGTCATCCAGGGCCGGCTTGACGTCGCGATCGCGGAATACCGTCGGGCGCTGGAGCTCGAGCCGCTGGCGCCGTACATCCTGTGGGATCTTGCGTGGGAATTGATGCACGTCCGCCGCTTCGCCGAGGCGCTGGCATTGGTCGAGCGCGCGGCGGCTCTCACGCCCACGGGCGCCGCCCGCCTCTCGCTGCGCCGCGCGCGACTCCTGCTGGAACTCGGCCGCCCGGCCGAGACGGAGGCGCGGGCCGCGCTGCAGACCTATCTGGAGGGAAAGCGGACGGGGAGCGATCCGCAATTCGCCAATGAAGCGGTGTATTGTCTGCGCGCGTTGAGTTCGCCCGCGGAACGCGACCGGTGGACGGCTGAACTATTGCGGCTTTATCCCGACAGTTTTGCGAGCGGAGTGATTTTTCTCATGCTCGGGCAGACGGAGAAAGCGTATCCCTTGCTGGAAAAAACGCCGGCGATCTTCTGGCAACAACTCTACTGGGATCCCGTGTTCGACGCCGCGCGCCCCACGACCCGCTTCCAGCAATTGCTGGAGAAACTGGGCTGCGCCGAAGAATACAAGGTCGCGCGGGTGACCCACGCCCGTTTGCTCAGGGAAAACGGAACCGGAAAATGAGCACCGCGGACCACCAAGCCGTCTTCCTCAGCTACGCGTCGCAGGACGCGGAGGCGGTGGAGCGCATCGCCAACGCGCTGCGCGCCGCGGGGGTCGAAGTGTGGTTCGACCGCGCCGAACTGGTCGGCGGCGATGCGTGGGACCAGAGAATCCGCGGGCAGATCGCGCGGTGCGCGCTGTTCGTGCCGGTGATTTCCGCAAACACGAACGCGCGCGGCGAAGGCTACTTCCGCCTCGAATGGAAGCTCGCCGTCGACCGGTCGCACCTGATGGCGCACGACCAGCCGTTCTTGCTGCCGGTGGTGATCGACGACACGACCGACGCCGCCGCGCGCGTGCCGCCGGAATTCCGTGCGGTGCAGTGGACCCGCCTGCCCGGCGGCGAGACGCCGGAGAAATTCTGTGCGCGTGTGAAGACGCTGTTCGGCGGCTCTGCCGCCGCTGCTGTGGCGGCCGGTCCGGCGTCGGCTGCATCGGCCGAGCGCTCCTCGCGTCGGCGAATCTCGCCCGCTTTGGGGATCGGTGTCCTGGTCGCCACGATCGCCCTCGTGGCGACGATCGCGGTGAAGGGGTCGCGTTCGAAAACCACCGACCTGGCGGCGACGCGTTCTGCCTCCACGGAAAAGTCCGCGCCGCTTACCGAGGCCCAGCAACTCGTGGCGAAGGCGCGCAAGATCCTCGACGAAGGCGACGAGGTAAACCGGGAGACGTACGTGCTCGCGGAGGACCTGCTCAAGAAGGCCGAGACACTCGACGTCACCGAGGCATCCGCGTGGGCGCTGCACGTCCGGCTGTCGACTTACCTGCATATCATGGGGCTCGACCGTTCACCGGCGCGCATGGAGTCGTTGCAGTCGCAGGCCGACCGCGCGGTGAAGCTCGCCCCGGATTCACCCGATTCCCAGATCGCCGCGGCGCAGGCGCAGATGGTTATTCGGCAGGACCTCGAGGGCGCGGAGCGGTCGTTGCAGGCGCTGGCGGAGCGGATTCCGCGGGAGGCCCGCGTCTGGCGCGAGCTCGCCCTGCGCATGGCCCACAAGAAATGACGGGACTTTCGGTGCGAGCTCGGCTAAGCCAACAGGGATGAAGCTTACAATTCCCATCAAGCAACGGCTGGCCCAACCCGAAAACATGACGATGGTTCGTAAATTGATCGGAGCGAAACCGG
>CANJIU010000019.1 GCA_947474365.1 Opitutia bacterium
ATCGCTGCGAAGGATGATATTCACGACGCCGCCGGTGGCGTTGGCGCCGTAGATCGCACCCGCCGAGCTGGGCAGGAACTCGATGCGTACGACGGCCGCGAGAGGGATGGTATTGAGGTCGGTCTGGCCGGACGCGGTGGACGACGCCGACCCGCTGGGCAGGCGCCGGCCATTGACGAGGACGAGCGTATCGGCTGCGCCGAGGCCGCGGGAATTGATCACGCTCACGTTCGCGTTGGTGTTGCCGATGCCACTAGGCGAGACGGCGTTGGCGGTGTTCTGCGGGAGCTGCGTGATGAAGTCCTGCATCGAAATCGCGCCGCTGCGGTCAATGAGATCCCGGTTGGCGACCACGTAGGGAGTGATGTCGTTCTCCGTGCGGGGCAGATCCACATTGCGGGTCTCGAAGCGGTCGCCCTTGATCTCAAATTTATCGAGTGCGATGGCGGATTGAGCGGCGGCGGGGGTTGCCACCGGGGAGGATTGGGCCTGGGCCGAGGCCACCCATCCGACGAAAGCGGCAAGAATCGCCGCGGGGAAACGTGTTTGATTAGGCATGGTTTTGCTTGGTGGGTCGAAGGGATCGCTAAAATCGTTTGGGAAGGTAATCGATGCGGGCTAGCCGACCGCGACCAAGGAATGGAGCGTGCGGAAATAAAGCTGCCCCTCCGAGATGGCGGGGGTGGCCATCGCGGGTTCCTCGAGGCGATTGACGGCGAGCTTTTTATACTCCGGGCCGGCGGCGATCACATGCACGTCGCCCTCTTCGCTGGTGCAATAAATCTTGCCGTCTCCGGCCACCGGCGACGCCGAAAAGCCGGCGGCGGCGGGCACCAGGCGCTCCTGATAGTGCTCCTTGCCGTCCCGGGCGTCCAGGCACTTCAAGATGCCCGCGTTCGACCCGCAGTAGATCAGGTCGCGGTAAACGAGCGGCGTCTGGATGTAGATGCCGCTCTTCTGATCTGACCACGCGATGAACGGGCTCGAGGTCTCTCCGGCCGCCGGCGTGATGTCACCCTTCGCGCCGGGGAGGATCGCCCACACGGGCGCGGCGCCGCCGTGGCCGTTGGCCACGTAGATCAAGCCATGCGCGGAAAACGGCGTGGGGATCGGATTGTCGCCGCCGGTTTTCAGCCGCCAGAGCTCCGCGCCGGTGGTGAAGTCGTAGCCCGCCACGTAGGGCCAGCCATTGGCGACGATCTGCGTGCGCCCGCCCTCGGCGTGCACGTAGGGCGTAGCCCAGCAGCGCTCGCACACGCCCTTGCGCGGCGTGCGCCAGAGCTCCTCGCCGTCGGAGAGGCGGAACGCCGCGAGGTAGGGATTGGCGGGCGCGTCGCACTGGAGGACGATCCGATCACCATGCAAAGTCGGCGAACTCGCGTAGCCCCAGCCCACGTCGTATTTGCTCACGTTGATCACGCCGAGGTCCTTCTTCCAGCGGCGCTCGCCGTCGAGGCTGTAACAGTGCAACCCTTCGGAGCCGAAGCACGCAACGAGCACTTTGCCATCGGTCGAGATCGTCGTGTTGGCCTGGGTCGCCTTCAGGTGGCGCTGCGTGCGGGGCACGGCCTGATGCGCGGTCTGCTCCCACTGTACCTTGCCCGTGCGCTTGTCGAAACAGATGATCTTCCACGCTTGCTCGGCGGTTTCCTCCGCAGCGGTGCGGTCGCCGAAGAGGCCGAGCTTGATCGGCGACTTGCCGGCGGAGTTCACCGCGGTCGCGACGAAGATCCGATCGCCCCAGACCACCGGGCTGGAGTGACCGAGGCCTGCAACCGGAGTCTTCCACTTCACCTTCCACTCGGTTGGCAACGGCGACGAATCGCCGACGCCGCTCGCCAACGGGCCGCGAAACGACGGCCAGTTCGGCGTCGCTGCCGCGAGGGTGCGGTGCGCGGCGAGCAGCAGTGGCAGCGCGACGAAGCGGCGGCGCGTCAGCGACGACACGAGCGGCGTTTCAGCGAGAGCAAGGGTCGGGCGGAGTGCGGGAGGGTTCATGAGGTTTGGAGTGAAAATGCGGGCATCTCGGATGCGGGCCGTCCTTGGCTGTCAAGTAGGGCGACTTGAGTTGGTCGAATTCAAACGACGGCGGGAGGGTGCGCAACGAAGCATTACGAGAAAGAGCACTCCGCCTGCCAACACGCACGCTATTTGGTACTCAGAATCCTGCCCCTAATTCCTTTCCTCGGTGTTCGCGTTGTCCGACCACTCCCTGCCTGGGCAGGAGTGCAACCCGCCGAATTTCGGTTCGGAAGAAAAACTGGCGGAGAGAGAGGGATTCGAACCCCCGGTAGCCTTGCGGCTACACGTGCTTTCCAAGCACGCGCATTCGACCACTCTGCCATCTCTCCGGCGTTCGGTCGGCCACTCTTGCGAGCGCTTCCCGATGGACGAAGGGCCAAAGAACGTCAGACCCCTCCCGCGGTCAACGGTAAATCCAACCCCGATCAAACGCGTCGTCGCTTCGGAGGAGCCACACCGCCGCTTCGGACCGGTCCCGCGCGGAATTCGTGACATGATCACTCCAACCGTGAAATCGCTCCCTGTTGGGGTCTTCCACGTCGTCTAGCTTGGACCGCTCCATGATCGATCAATGGGGACGGATGATTTTTGGCGGGATTCGGTCTTAGGTGTGATTTTCGGTGCCGTCACTCACTCTCCATACGATTATGTCCAACGATGCCTTCCCGATGCGAGGGCGGTCTGCTGGCGAAAAGCATGATCGATCATCGGCGTTGACAGTTTGGAGCGGGCTCCGCTGATTTCTGTCATTCTCCGCGCGATGTTCACGCGGATGAGCTTACCCTCCCCATCCCCCCTACGCCCGCCATGTCCTGCCGACCTGCTCGACGCTTTGCGAGTCATTGTGCCTGCCTGTGGGGACTCTTGGTCTGCCCGTTGCTACCGGCAGTCGGGGCCGAGGGAAAACCGGATTCGGCGATTGTGTTGAGCCCGTTTGAGGTCAACACCGACCGCGATAAGGGCTTCGTTGCCGGCAATTCGCTGGCCGGCGGCCGGCTGGCCGGAGAACTCAAGGATACTCCGGTGGCCTATTCGGTGCTGACGCGAGACTTCATCGACGCGCTGCAACTCACCGATCTTACGGAAATGGCGAAGTGGGCGCCCAACAGTTATGATCTGGCGGACAACAACCAGACCTACGACACGGGCAATGCCATCCGCCTGTCCTCGCGTGGCGTCGCCTCGAACAGTCCGCAGCGGAATTTTTTTCCGGTAAACTACAACTTCGACAGCTACAACATTGAGCGACTCGACCTGGCGCGCGGTCCCAATGCCATTCTGTTTGGCACGAGCGGAGTCGGCGGCACGACCAACAGCGTGACCAAGCGCGCACGGCCGGAGCGGCCGTTCACCGAACTCCGGGCCTCCTACGGCTCGTGGCAGAATTTTCGTTACACGCTCGATCACAACCAGCCGCTCGGGAAAAATTTTGGCGTGCGGATCAACGCCCTCTACGCCGATCGCGACGGTTGGCGCGAGGGCGACATGGAGCGGCGCAAGGGCGTGACGCTCGCGGCCACCTGGAAGCTTTTCCGCAATACGGAAATCCGGGCCGAGGCCGAGAAGGGGCGGAGCGAAAAATCGGTCATCACCACCAATTTCGACGATAACATCAGCGGCTGGGACGGCCGCTCAACGTACCGGGCGCTCGTTCCCGCCACCAACAACCCCATCGGGATTTCCCGCCAGGGGGCACGCACCGCGGTGTTCACCCCGACGGGCGGACTGAGCACGCTGGTCAATTACGAAGGCTGGGCGATCACCCAGGGCGGAAACGCCACCGCGACCACCCCAGCGGGCGGCGTAATCGTCGCGGGCAGCACGGCGAACATCACCAACAACTCTGTCAACAGCCAGGTCAACCTGCCGGCTGGCCTCTACGATCTCGCAATCGCTGGCTCGCATTTTCGGGTGCCAGGGCGCGAGGCTTCGACCTTCGCCTCCGGGCCTAACTTCACCGTCGACAACCAGGACTACACGTTGTCCGTCACGCAGCGCATCGGGGAACACTTCTTCGCCGAGCTGGCGGGTAATCTCGGGCGGGAAGACACCGACGGCGACATTGGTATCAGCCGGAGTATGACAAGAATTTACCTGGACGTGAACGCCGTGCTGCCGACGGGGGCGCCGAACCCGAACTACCTGGAACCCTTCTCCCAGGCGCAGAGCTACCCCTACTATCAGACCCGCGACAAGACGAACACCCGGCTGTCGCTCGGGTACGTGATCGACCGGACGCGCTGGGGGGATTTCAGCTTCAACGCCATCGCCGGCACGGCGACGAACAAGTTCGATCGCAATGCCTTTCGGTACATGTTGAAAAACAACCCCGACCCTCGGCAATGGCCGAGCTTCGCGGCCGTGAACTACCGGTACTATCTCAACACCGACAAGGCGCGCCCCCTGCCGACGCCGGCGTCGTGGACCTATCTCGACCCGCTGACGAATTCCACCACGACCGCCCCGGCCGGCGAGGTGCGCGACTACACGAACACCAGCTTCAACCAGGTCAACCAGACGGATTACAAATACGCCCAGGCGTCGGCGGTCGCGAAACTTTTCAAAGGCCGGCTCAACCTGCTCGGCGCGGTGCGGCGCGACAGTTATCAGACGAACCAGGAGTCGATTGTCCTGCAGTTCGACAACCCCGCGGACTGGAATGGCACGACCCGCAACATCAAGCCGGCCGCTCCGGCTGACTGGTCGGCCCTGACCTACCGCGAGCGCAATGCGGCGGGCGCGCCGATTGGCGCCGTCTTGCCCGCCGAGACCCGTCCGCGCGTCGGCGGCGTGCGCGATCCCCGTTATGCCAGCGACCGGTTTCAGGACGACTACTCGCCGCCGAACACGAAGAGCAACATCAACACCATTTCGATGGGGTCGGTCTACCATGTGACCAAGATTGTCAGTGTCTTTGGGAACTACGCGCAGTCGTTCACGCCGCCCAGTGTCGCCCTGAAGATTGACGGCAGCGTTTTCCAACCGGTGGCGGCGGAGGGTTGGGATTACGGCCTGCGCTTCACGATGCTCGATGGCGGCGTAGTGGCGAATGTCACCCGTTACGAGGGCCGGGAAAAGAACCGTTCCATCTCAAGCACACCGCTGCAGCAGAATTTCAATGCCATCATCCAGGCGAACGCGCTCAACGACCTCACGTCCGGCGGGCTGAATTCCCGCGGGCTGCGCCCCGTGCCCACGGGCTACGTGGACTCCGCGGAGGTCCAGACCTCCGGCTGGGAACTCGAGGTGACGGCCAATCTGAGCCGCAATTGGCGGCTGATGTTCAACGCCGCCCGACCCAACGCGCTGCAGACCAACCCGAACAAGGAGTCGCTGGCGTACCAGAAGGCGAACGAGGCCACGTTGAAGCAAATCGTGATCGACGCCGGCGGCACGATCGACGCGAACAATGTCGCCCGGTTCACTGCCACGATTCCGCCCGGCCAGTCGACCACCGAGGGGCCGAATGCCGTGACGGCATGGAACGGCAACCTGGCGGCCATCGCCTCGCTCGCCTCGGGGCAGAAGCTGAACCGGCTGACGGAACTCACCGCTAATTTTTATACCGACTTCCTCGTCAGCGATGGGCGGCTCAAAGGGTTGCGCGTCGGTGGCGGCGTCAATTACCGCGGCCGCCAGATCATCGGCACCAAGGGGGCCGACACGATGCGCGATCCGGCCAACCGCGCCCAGGCGATCGACGATCCGGCGGTGGGCCCGCTGGACTACGTGTACATGGATCCCTATGCGACCGGCACGCTCACCTTCAGCTATTCCCGGCGTATCCGACAAAAATATACCATCGGCTTTGACCTGAAAATCGACAACCTCTTCGACTACGACAAGCCGATCTTCGTGAACACGCTCCTGCGGCCGCCGGGCGGCGATCTGACCAACCCGGCGCGCGTGGGCACGCCGAACCGTTTCAGCTGGGTAACCCCGCGCAATTTCATGTTCTCCACGTCGCTCAAGTTCTAGTCCACGCCCTTGCCCCGCCGCCATGCCTCATCTCACTCCGGAACAGGCCAAGTCGTCCTACGATGTCATAATCGTCGGTTCCGGCGCGAGCGGCGGCCAGACGGCGTACACCCTCACGATGGAGGGGGCGAAGGTCCTCATGCTGGAGGCGGGCCGCAATTACGATCCCGTCACGGAGACGGCGATGTTCCAGGTCGGCAGCCAGGCTCCGCTGCGGGGCGTCGCGACGCCGGACAAGCAGCGTGAGTTTTACGACGCTTCGCCGAACAGCGGGTGGACGATTCCGGGCGAGCCTTACACCAACGCGGAGAAGGAACCGTCGCGCCAGTTCCGCTGGTGGCGTTCACGCCAGCTCGGCGGGCGCAGCAACCACTGGGGCCGCATCGCGCTGCGCAACGGACCGTATGACTTCAAGCCCTACAGCCGGGACGGGCTGGGCTTCGACTGGCCGATTTCCTACGACGACGTCGCGCCCTACTATGACAAGGTGGAGATGCTCATCGGAGTTTTCGGCACCAACGAGGGCATGGAGAACAGCCCGGATTCCTCGCCGGGCGTCCTCCTGCCGGCGCCGAAGTTCCGGGCGGGTGAGTTGCTCGCGCAACACCACGGGAAGAAGATCGGGATCCCGGTCATCCCGTGCCATCGCGCGGTCCTGAGCGTGCGGCAGGATGCGGATCGCATCCCGGCCCGGCTGCACCCCGGCAACGCCAAGGCCCAGCGCCTGTTGGCCGAGTCGATGCGCCAGCGGGCCGCTTGCTTTTGGGCCACCGACTGCCACCGGGGGTGTTCGATTCGGGCGAATTACCAGTCGCCGACCGTCCACCTACCGCCGGCGCTGGCGTCGGGGAACCTCGACATCATCACGCACGCCATGGCGCGCGAAGTGATCGTCAACGACCGGGGCAAGGCTACCGGAGTCATCTTCATCGACAAGCGGACGCGGACCGAGCACCGGGTTTCCGCCCGGGCCGTCGTCCTTGCCGCCAGTTCGCAGGAAACGGTGCGGCTCCTGCTAAATTCGAAGTCCAACGCATTTCCCCACGGCCTCGCGAATTCGAGCGGCAAGGTGGGGAAATACCTCACGGACTCCGTAGCCAGCAGTTTTTCGGGTCAGATTCCTGCGCTCGAGAATTTGCCCGTGCACAACGAGGACGGTGCCGTCGGCGGACCGCACGCCTACATTCCGTGGTGGCTTTATGAGCAACAGAAAGTCGGCCAGCTGGATTTTCCGCGCGGTTATCACGTCGAGTTTTCCTCTGGTCGCAAGATGCCGGGCATGACGGCGGCGACGGGCTTCGACTGGCTGAGCGGGCGGGGTGGCACTGCCTATGGCAAGGCGCTCAAGGAGGATGCGCGGCGGTACTACGGTTCCACCCAGGGGTTCACGGCTCAGGGTGGCATGGTCCCCAACGACGACTGCTTTTCGGAACTCGACCCGACGGTGAAGGACCAGTGGGGAATTCCGGTGCTGCGCTACCATTGGAAGTGGTCGGAACACGAACTCCGGCAGGTCGCGCATCAGCAGAAGATCCTCGCGGCCCTGATCGAGGCGATGGGCGGGCGTTACAATCGCAAGCCTGAGACCGATGGCGCCAAGGTCATCCGGGCAGGTGGCGAAATTATTCACGAGGTCGGTGGAGCGATCATGGGGGCGGACCCACGCACGTCTGTCACCGACCGATGGAGCCGCACTTGGGATGTGAAGAATCTTTACGTGGCGGACGGCGCGGTGTTCGCGAACACCGCGAGCAAGAATCCGACGCTGACCATCATGGCGCTCGCGTGGCGGGCGGCGGAGCACCTGCTCGACGAAATGAAGAAAGGAAACATCTGATGAGCGCGCCCGACACCCCGCGCCTTGATCGCCGGACCGCGATCAAGTGGATGATGACGGCGGCGGCCTCGATGGCCGTCCTGGATCACGCCTCATCCGGAGCCACTCCGACCGCGATCGCGGCCAAGGGATATGGCATGGATCCGGATTTGTTGAAAAATTACCAACCGGGGGACGTGTGGCCACTGACGTTCACGCCGAAACAACGGCGGGCGACGACGGCGTTGTGCGACGTGATCATCCCGGCCGACGAGAAGTCGCCGAAGGCTTCGGATCTGGGCGTGCCCGACTTCATCGACGAGTGGATCAGCTCGCCCTATCCGGGACAAGCGGCCGATCGCAAAACCGTCACCGACGGGTTGGCCTGGCTCGATGCCGAGGCGCAAAAGCGGTTTCAGGGTGACTTCGCCGATCTTCGCCCGGAGCAGCAGACGGCGATCTGTGACACGATTTGCAATTCCGCGAAGGCGAAGCCGGAGCACAAGAGCGCCGTGTCATTCTTCAAGCGCTTCCGCGATCTGACGGCTGGAGGCTATTACACGACGCCGGTGGGCATGCGCGATCTCGGCTATGTCGGAAATGTCGCGATGACGTCCTTCGAAGGTCCAACGCCGGAGGCACTCCGGCACATCGGCCTCGCCTGATCGCGATTTTGATCCCCGAGAAAATCCACCGACCGTCAATCTCCCCAACTGACCGCCGGTGCGCTGGCGGCCGGCACCACCCTCCGGTCCCGATCCCCTCTTCCCATGCGCCTTCTCACCCCCTGGTCCGTTTTCGCCGCGCGGCGGTTCTACGCGTTTGCAGTCGTCGTCACGGTTCATGCCCAGACCGCGACCGAAACCGGCGGTGCGGGCGGCGGGGTCGTGTCGTTGAGCCCGTTTGAAGTTCGTACCGATCGCGACAAGGGATTCGTCGCCGCCAGCTCGCTCGCCGGCGGACGGCTCGCCGGTGATTTGCGTGACACTCCGGTCGCCTATTCCGTGTTGACGAAGGATTTCATCGACGCGCTCCAGTTGACGGATCTCAACGAGATGGCGATGTGGGCGCCGAACAGCGTGACTCGCGTGGACATGGGCACGGCGGGCACGAGCACGGGGAGCGACGTCACGGTCACGTCGCGCGGGGTGGTGAGCAACAACCCGCAGCGGAATTTTTTCCCGTACGGCTTCAGTTTCGACAGTTACAATCTCGACCGGCTCGACCTCGCGCGCGGCGCGAACTCCGTGCTCTTCGGCACCGGGACCTCGGGTGGCACGGCGAACAGTGTCACCAAGCGCGCTCGCACGGACCGGCGGTTGAGCGAATGGCGTGCCTCCTACGGCTCATGGGACAACCGTCGCTTCACGCTGGATCACAACGAGCCGCTGGGCGACCGGGTGGCGCTCCGGTTCAACGCGCTGTATCAGGACCGGCAGGGCTGGCGCGATTACGATTGGGAAAAGAAAAAGGCGGCGACGCTCGCGGCGACATGGAAGCCTTTTTCCCGTACGGAAGTCCGGCTCGAGGGAGAGAAGGGCCGGCGCGACCGGTCGGTCAACCTGACGAACTTCAACGACCAGTTCAGCGGCTGGGATGGTCGCTCGGTTTTCAGCGCTCCAATTGCGGCGGCGAACAATCCCGGGGGCGTGGCCCGCACGGCGGCGCGCTGGCTCGTGTTCACGCCCACGAACGGCCTTGGCACGGTGACGAACTACGAAGGCTGGGCGATGACGCTGGGCGGCAATTCGACGGCGACCACCCCGGTGGGCGGGATCCTGGTGGTCGGACCGAGCGCGAACGTCTCCGCCAACCCGGTGAACTTTGCGCAGAACCTTTCCGAGGCGCGGTTCAACAATGCGATCAACGGTTCGCATTTTCGCATCCCGCGCCGCACCGATTCCGGCACGATCGACGCGCCGCTTTATGCGCAGGACTACGACAACGTCACGGCCGCGATCACGCAGCAGATCGGCGAACAGCTCTTCGCCGAGGCCGCGTTCAACCTCGGCCGGGAAAAGGTGGACACCAACCTCTCGCCCGCGCGTTCGCTCGGCAGCATGCTGATCGACGTCAACTCGCGGCTGCCGAACGGGACGCCCAATCCCAATTTCCTGGAAACGTACGGCGAGACGCCGGCGTATGTGCACAACAAGTTTCACGAGACGAAGGAAGGCCGCCTGTCGCTCGGCTACGTGCCCGGGAAGACGAGGTTCGGCGACTTCCGGTTCAACGCGATTGCCGGCGCCTCGAGCGACACGATTCACAACGACTCGTTCATCTATGTCTTCAAGGACAACGCCGACCATCGCCAGTGGCCGACGTTCAACATCGTCCGGTTCCGGTACTATTACCACACCGATGCTTCGCGGCCGATGCCGATGCCAGATCAGATTAGCTTTGTCGACCCGGTGGCGGGAACGACGCGGACGGTTCCGGCCGGTTTGGTTTACGATTACACCAACACCGGCTTCACCGTGCGCAGCAAGACGGAGTATCGCTACGCGCAGGCCGCCGGAAATGCGAAATTGTTCAATGCGCGCCTCAACCTGTTGGGCGCGGTGCGGCGTGATCATTACGAGGCGAAGCGGTCCAATCTCGTCGAGCGCGGGGATCTGCCGGCGGGTTGGGACGGCGTGACCTACGTGCCGAAACCGGCTGCACCGGCGAATTGGGGGACGCTGACCTACCGCGAGCGCGCGGCCAACGGCAGTCCCATCGGGCCGGTGCTGCCGGCGGCGACGCGACCGCGGATCGGAATCGAACCCGACCCGCGTTACCTGAACGACCGTTTCCAAAGTGACTATTCACCCGAGGACGCGTCCGGCACCGTGGACACCTATTCGGTCGGCGCGGTCTATCACGTGACGAAAAGCCTCACGCTGTTTGCCAACTATGCGCTGTCGTTTGTGCCGCCGGGGAATTCCTACGACATCAACGGAAAACTGTTCGCGCCCCAGGCGGCGGAGGGTCGGGATGTGGGTCTGCGGGTGACGCTGCTCGGGGGTGACTTTGTCGCCAACGTCATCCGGTACGAGGGCAGCGACAAGGAGCGGACGTTTTCCATCGGGAATTTCGGCACGAATCTGAACCAGATCATCGCGGCGCCGCCGGTGGGCGACACGTCGGGCGGGTTGAACACACATGGGCTGGCCCTGGTGCCGCCGCATCTCGACAAGGCGGCGAGCGAATCCCAAGGCTGGGAGCTGGAAATCACGGCGAACCTGAATCGCAATTGGCGTTTGATGGCCAACGGTGCGCTCCCGCGGGCGTTTCAGACCGACGTGCTCCGGGGCATCCGCAGCTACCTCGCGACGAACGACGCGACGCTACGGCAGATCCTCACTGAGGCCGGGGCGATCATCGGCGCGAACAATGTGGCCACGTTCAACCCGGCGGTTCCGACGAGCCAGTCCCCCCGTGGTCCGGCGGCCGTTACCGCCTGGAACAACATCCGCACCGATCTCGCCTCGATCGTCACCCAGCCGCAGAAGCTCACGCGTCTCACCGAGTCGATGGCGAATTTTTTTGCCGACTACAGCGTTCGGGAAGGCCGGCTGAAGGGACTGCGCCTCGGAGCCGGCGTGGTCTACCGCGGGCGGGAAGTGATCGGCTACAAGGGGGCCGACACCGTTCGCAGTCCGACCAACCCCGCGCTGGCGATCGACGATCCCTCGGTCGGTGCGCTCGATACCGTCAATCGCGCGCCCTACACCACGGCGCTCGTGACCTTCCACTACTCGACCAGACTGCGGTCGCGGTACACGTTGGCGCTCGATCTGAAAATCGACAACGTCTTCGACTACGACAAACCCATCTACTATTCCACGACCCTGCGGCCGCCGGGCGGCGACCTGACCAACCCGGCGCGGGTGACGACCGGCCTGCGTTACTACTGGGTAACGCCGCGGAATTTCTCCCTCTCCACTTCGCTGAAGTTTTGAGGAGCCGATTGCGATCCTGTCCTACGACTGTGTCAGGGTGAACACGCTGCGTCGCCCGGCCCGCAGCCGGTAGCGCAGGTGGTTCGCCGGCGCGGCGCCGCCGATGGCATCGAGGGTGAGTTTTTCCTCGCGGTGCGCGACGAGCTCGCCCGTGCATCCCGGGGGCAAATCGACCGTGATGGTCCGCGCACCGAGCTTGCCCCGCGCGCTGAACGCAACCGGGCCTTTGCCGAGATGCGAGACGAGTTCGAGTTGCTCGAGGTCGGCAAGCTGGGGTCGCACCTCGATTCGGCCGCAACCGGGATCGAGCGGGCGGATGCCGGCGAGCGATTGATGGGCGATGTACAGGGGAGCAACCGCGCAATGGCTCCATTGACTCCCGCTGTCCGGTGCGGAGCGCCATCCCTCGGGAGTCGTGTTGTTCAACAGCACAGACTCCATCGTGGCCCAGCGCTGTCGCAGGTCTTTCACTACGACGTCCGCCCGGCCGCCCTTGGCGAGGGCCCAGAGCCGCCAGCCGCCATTGGGCGGATAGGAGAGGCCCATCGTCTTTGGGACCTCCGCCAGGGTCTGCAACGCGGCGGCGGTGTCTCCGTCGGGGCATTGATCGAAGAGGATGGCGTTCGCGAGTGAGCGGTCGCAGAGCGAGAGTTTTTTCTCCTCGTCCAACCACGGCAGGTTGTTGACGAAGATCCGACGCTCCGCGCTCCAGAAGCGTTTCACCGCGGCCGCTTCGAGTTCACGGCCGAATTTTTCCGCGGCCTCCGCCTGACGGGCGTCGCCGAACGCGCGGCAGATCGGGGCCAGGGCGTGTTGCAGCATCGCGGCCGTGTAGAGGTTGAACGCGCATTGCTTGTGGCGCTGCGTGAACGGCGGGGCGATGCCGGACTGTTGCTGATACGCCGAGTAGTCCATCCAAACGCAGGGAACGCCGAGGTTCTCCACTGCGAGGAGACCGTCGTCGCCGCGGATGCCGTGGAGGTAGTTTGCGAAACGCAGCAGGCGTGGGTAGGGCTCCTCCAGTGCGTCGCGCCGGCCGGTGTGCAGGTAGTGATGCCAGCAGTCGAAATTGAGCTGCACGCCGTGGTCAAGAATCGGCCCGAGGTGCCACACGTCGAGCTGGCGCTCCATGATGCGGGCGAGCCGGTCGTAGGCCGGCCAGCAGTCGAGGAAATAACCGTCGACGGTCATGCCCTGGCTGTAGGTGACGAGGAAGCGCGCAATCGAGCGGTTCTCGCCGAACGTGAGCCGGATCGCGTGCTGCTGATGGGCGCAGTCGCCGCTGTAGGGCTGGCGTTCCCGACCCATGCCGTCGACGAGCGTTTCCTGCGCGCAATTGTGGAGCGTGTTGATCGAGGCTTCGAAAAGGCGCTGCAGCGCGGGCTCGTTGGTGTGGATGACCGGCACGTTCGGCCAGGGGAAAATCCGCCGCCGGACGCCAACGTTGCGAATCGTCACAGGGCCGCGCGCTTCACGCACGTGGAGTTGGAGCCAGCGGAGGCTTTCGAAATCGAAACACTCGAAGCGGTTCTCGCCGGCGCGGCAGGTGAACCGGGTCCAGGAGTCACGCAGCGTGGTGTTGAGCAGGCCAGGGCCGCCCACCTGGTGTCCCTCTTGCACCATGACCTCGATGATGGTGCCGGCGGGAGCCTCGATGGTGAAATAGGGCCAGCCGACAATCTGCTCTGTGAATTCGAAGGTGAGCGCAGCGGCACGGGTGCCGTCGAGGGAAGCGCGCCATTCACCGGCGGCGCCGGCCGTCGCGATCCCGCCGTTTTGCCGTTCAACGTCGAAGGCGCCGGGAGGGCGGCATTCGAAGTACTCGGTCGCCGAACGTTTCCAGCGAATCCAGAGCGACTCGGCGAGTTGCTTGGCGGGGACCAGCACCTCGTTCAGCATGGGCACGCTGCGCGGGCGCAGTTCGCAGGACGCGGGCGCGTTGCGGATGCCGCTGGCGTATTCGGAAAACTTGGTCGCGAGGGCGGGCTTGTTCGGCGCGCCCTCCAGCACCATCGCCGGCAGCCATTCGGCGCCGGGCGCATAATCCGCGGTCGTCCAGCCGTACGGATAGAGCCGCGCGTCGAATTCCTCCTGCAGGGCGCGGAGAAACCAGCGGCGATATTGTCCCGGCCTCCAGGCGCGGCAGAGCAGCGACTGCCACGTGTCGTTGGACACGATCTTCTCCGTGGTGCCATCCGCGTGCTCGAGTTCGAGCCAGCACAGGAAGCCGGGCTTGCCGATGGGCCAGGTGCCTTCGCCGTGGCCGTAGAAAAGCACGGTCGCGCCGAGGACGTTTTCGCCCGCCTGCAGAACCGACGTGAGATCAATCGGGTCAGCTTCGGCCCAGCGCGGATCGCACGGTGCCGGCCCCCATTGAATTCGCCTGCCGTTCACGTCGAGTTGGTAGCGGCTGTCAGCGACGATCCAGCCGGTGGCGCGCCGAGGTTTGGCGCGCAGCGTCAGCGTCCGACGGAAAAGCACAAAGGTGTTGGCGAGGCAGCGGCCGCAGGGGAACCAGATCCATTTGGCCGGACTGAGTTCCGGGAGCCGTTGCAGTGAGGTGGGCGGCCGTTCCGGAATTTCGAGCAGCGGTGCGCCCCCGCCGGCGGTGGCGGCGGCATGGGCGTCCGGGGACCCGGAGCTGAGCAACAAGGCGGAGCCACTGGTGGTGGCGGAGGTGCGGAGGAAGTCGCGACGGTTCACGGGGAGGGGGGGAGCTGCCGGCGGTTTTTGCTCGAGGAAGGAGTCGCGCGCGCGGCGAGGAAAAGACGAACCGGTTGGCGGCCAGTCGCAACGTTGTTTGTTGAAAAAGACGGCGATCGGGACAGAACAAAGGCGTGGCCGTCTTTAATCGGCCGCTTCAACCCCTGACGATCATGAATGAGCCCGTTTCCCCCGGTCGCGGCGCCGCGCGCCGGGGCGCCTCCGCGTCTTCCGTCCGCGCGCATTTCCCTGTCGTGGGCTTGCTTTGCGCGGCGCATTTCGCCGTCGCGCAAGTCGTGCCGGCGCAGAAACCCATGGCGGACCCGGAGCGCACGACTGTGCTGCAGCCGTTCGAGGTTGTGGCCGACAAGAGTGACACCTACGAGGCGCTCAATTTTTCCTCTCTCTCCGGCACGAACCGGCCGCTGGAGAAGCTGCCTGTCACAGCCGAGATCTTCAACGCCACGATGCTCGCCGATTTGGGGACGTCGGACATCGTGAATCTGTTGAACAATTTCGTCACCGGTGTCGGTCCGGGCGAAGGCGCGCCCGGGACGCCGTCGGCCAGCGGCACGGAGGAGGGCGATCGCTTCGGCATGTCGTCGTTTCGCGTGCGTGGCCTGAATGCCGGACCGATTCGCCGCAACGGCTTCCTCACCGTCGGCAACATGTCGGAAGGCTTCGCGACGGATCGGGTGGAGGTCATCCGCGGCCCGCAGTCGCTCCTCTACGGCAATAATCCGGCGGGAGGTATCATCAATATCATGACGAAGAAGGCGTCCTTTGGCTCGACCTATTACCGGCCGCAGGTGCAGGTCGACAGCCAGGGTTCGGTGCGCTATCAATTTGATGCGAACGTCGCCGGCAAGCCCCGGGGGCACCGGGCAGCGGTGCGGTTTTCGCTCTTGGACGAAGACGCGAATTTCTGGCGCGAGGTGCTCAACCGCAAATCCAAGGGGCTGTTTGCCGAGGTGGCGCTGGAATTGTTGCCGGCGAGCCGGACGATGTTGCGGGTGGAAGGGGAAGATCGGACCAACATTACCGTCGAGTCCCGCGGACGCGCACTGGTGGCGGGGATTCCAACGATCATCCCGGACAACACGCCGCTGCCGGTTCTGCTCTCGCGCCATGATCCAGCGCTCGGGCGGATCGCCAATGGGATGATTTCGTGGGAGAACGTCGATTCCCTCGCCGGTACGTCGAACGTTACGCGGCGGCGCGAGCAGTTCTACACTGCGACGCTGTCGTCCGAGCTGACGCCATGGCTGCAGGCGCAGGTCATCGGGCAGAAGCAATTCGCCGCGCTGCAGCGGCTCTCGACCGGGGCGTTCACGAATCTCCGGGCACCCCTCACCGGCGGCAATCCGCTCAATGCCTGGGCCGTCGGCTATTCGCCGGGCGGCAATCAAATCTATCAGACGAACGACGGGCTCCGCGCGCTGCTCACGGCAAATTTCGCGGTCACGCGGCACACGCGGAACAGTCTGGTGGTTGGTGCGGAAACGGTGCGGACGCCGGCCTATGGCCAGAATTTCAACGCCAATTTCTACGAGGTCGATGCGAGCGGGAATTTCATCGTCAATGCGACGCAGCTGAACACGGCAAACGCGGGGCGAAATCCCATTCCGATCCAGTGGGTCGACATTTCCACGCATCTGCCGGGTTACGTCGCGTTGAAAAACAAACGCTACATCGTGAACGGCCGGTCCTATGTGTGGGACGAGCAGAAGCACGCGAACCCCGCGTTCATCGGTCCGGGCAACCCTTTTGGCTTCAATGCGGGTCCGGCCGGCGCCGTGAAGAGCCACTCCGACGGGCAGGCCGTCTTCGGCGGACTGTTCACCACGTGGCTCGACGGAAGGCTCGAGACGATGGCGGGCGCGCGCTCCGACCATCTGCGGAATCAGAATCTTTCGCCGGGACAGGAAATTTCCGGCAAGGGCACCTCGGGCAACCTCGGTTTCGTCTGGAATGCGACGAAGTTTTTTTCCGTCTACGGCGGTGCCTCCAGCAATTTCAGTCCGGGTTCGTTCAACTTCGCGCAGCGCTACGACGGGGGAAATCTTCCGAACGGACGCGGCGAAGGTTATGAGAGCGGGCTGAAACTCAACGCGCTGGAGGGCCGGTTGTCGGGGTCGTTGACGTACTATTCGACCAAGAGCATCAACGAATCGGAGCCGATTTCGACCGGCGCGCGCTCCGCCACGGACCCCTCGGGAATCAACGGGACGTATTACGGGACGCTCGCGAGTCCGTCGATCAACTACGACCGCAAAACCCACGGCGTCGAGATGGCGTTGACCGCACGGCCGACGCGCAGCTGGCGCCTGCAATTGGGCTACAGCCTGAACGAGGGCCGTGAAGGCAGCGCGATCTCGCTGCCGTTTCTGTACAACGATGAATTCCGCACCAACGCCCAAGGGCAAGTGCTGCTGAGCGACGGCACGCCGTTGCGCGTGCCGGTGAGTCCGACGACGCCGATCGCCGCTGACGGCAAGACCTATGCGGCGACAGTGGCGACCCAGATCATGACGGTCGGGATTTTGCGCAGCGGCGACGCCAGCGGCAATTACCGTGCGCAGATCGCGTCCGACACCGGCCGGATTCAGAATGCCGCGGCGCTCGGTCTGGCGATTCCGGGCGTCGGCACGGCGAGGCCGGGTTTGCCGATCAGCCAGCATCAGCTGGGCTTTGTGCCGGCGACCTCCGGGTTTGAGGCGCGCCGTGGCGGGGACCGCACGAATGGCTATCCGCGCCAGTCCTTCACGGCGACGAGCATGTACCAATTTACCGAAGGCCGCCTGAAGGGGCTCGGCCTCGGGGTAAACGGCAGTTTCACCTACGACACACTGCTGTACTACTACGTCGACGCGTCCTCGGGAAATGCCCGCCGGCCGTACTTCGGTGCGAACCGGACCTTGTTGAACCTGATTGCGAGCTACGACTGGCGCCTGAGCCGCCGCGTGTCGTGGAAGACCCAGTTCAATCTCAGCAATGCGCTTGATCGGCGCGACCTCCTCGTCCTACCGAATGCGACGACGGGCGCGCCGGACAACGCCGCGTTGCGGACTGATCCGCGGAAATTGGTTTGGACAAATACCCTCAGCTTTTGAGCGCGCCAATGGTGAAGCGTCGCCACGCCGGGGAAACGTCGTTTGAGTGAAGGCATGAATTTCATTCCGATGGTCATCCGCTTTTTCGCTGGTTTGGCGATGGCGGTGAGCATCGGCGGAACTCGCGCCGCGACCGACGCCCGGGCGACCGGGCGGTGGCAGCCGATCGATCTGCGTGAGAGCAAACTCGACGGGGAAATTGGCCGGCGCATCCGGCTCACGACGGAAAATAATTTCAACGCGCTGGATCTCGAACGCGACTTCATCGCGCCGTTCCGGCAGCGGCGGACGCCGGAGGAAGTGGTGAAGCGATTTGGCGACAACGCCGTCGAACTCGGCGAGAACCTGCACGCCGCGGTGTGGTTCGCCTCCCATTCGCCCTCGCCGGACGTGCGGGCCCGGAAGGACGCATTCATCCGCGAGATCCTAGCGACGCAGTCCGCCAGCGGCTACATCGGGGTGTTTGTGGAAGAGCCGCGCGGGCGGCAGCTTTTCCGGAATTACTGCTTTGAAGACGCTTCGTTCATCGTGTTCGCACTGGCGGACAATTACCGGCTTTTCCGGGACGAGGCGTCGTTGCGCGCGGCGGTCAAGCTCGCGGATTTTATCATCGGCAGCTGGGAGAACCGGCCGGCCGAGGTGAAGTTCAGCCCGTTGGGCGGTTCGCGGGCATTTCTGGCGTTGTTCGAGGCGACCGGTGACCGGCGTTACCTGCGCTTTGGCGCCGACGCCGCGGGAGGGGGATTGTTTTTGTCGCCCCTGCCGTTGCGGGAATGGCAGCAGGAGATTTATCAAACACGTCCGCTGGATTATGAAAATTCCCGCGCACTCACGCGCGTGCTGCCGCGCGGGCTTTATCCGGAATCGACATCCTACACCTACCCGGCCGATCGCGTACACATGTATTCGCTCCTTGAGCGGGCGGTGGCGCAGCTGCGGCTCGATGCGGTGGAGCCTGCTCCGCGGCTGTGGCAGATGTCGGCGCGTATCCTGGCGGGCGTGACCGACTCCCGGCGCGCCGCCATGGCCGTGACGGGTGCGACCGGCTGGCACGAAGGCTGGAACGAGGATCACGACGGACGCGGGCCGCTCGGTGAAACCTGCGCGAATGTGACGCTCTTTTGGTTCATGGAGGAGTGGTTGCGGGCGCGGCACGATCTGCGCTTTGGCGACGTCATGGAGCGAGTGCTCTACAATGCCGTGTTTGGTGCGCAGGAGCCGGAAGGTCGCCGCCTCCGTTATTTCACGCCCTTCTCCGGAGAGCGCCGCTATTTTGAGCTCGATACCTATTGTTGCCCCGGGAACTTCCGCCGGTGTCTGGCGCACTTGCCGCGCTCGCTCTATTACACGGGGCCCGGTGAGTTGGTCGTAAATCTGTTCAACGCCTCGACCGTGGACGTCGACGTGCCCGCAGCGGCAAAGGTGCGGCTCGTGCAGCGCACGGATTATCCGTCGGACGGGAAAATCGAAATTGAAGTCACGCCGGACCGGACGGGCGAGTTTTCCATCATCGTGCGCGTGCCGCGTTGGTGTCCCGATCCGCGCTTGGCGGTGAACGGAGCGGTCGTGGCCGGACCGCGGTCGGAGGAATATTGCACGTTGCGCCGGACGTGGTCGGCCGGTGATCGCATCGCGATCGAATTTCCTCTGTCGGCCCGCTGGGTGCGTGGCCTCGGCATGCAGACCCGTCGGGTGGCGCTGCTGCGCGGTCCGTTGGTCTTCGGACTCAATCCGGCGCGGAACCCGGCGCTGGCCGGACTGAATTTGCGTGAGGTGACCGTCGACGTTGCCTCGCCCGGCTCGTTTGCCGCCGACCACTCGGTGCGCCCGAGTGGAGTGAAGTTTTCCACGAAGGGTTGGAAGCCCGGGTCGGCGCTGACTGGCCCGCCGGACGTGGAACTCTGCTTTACCGAGTATACGGATCCGGGTGTCGCGGAAATTTATTTCCGGCCCTCGAAAACGGCGCCGACGGTCGAGGACGAGTTGCTGCGGCCAGGCCAGGGATTGCTGCCGGAAACTCTGCGCTTCACGAACGAGGAGCAGACGGTGCCGTGACGAATTGATTGCGCCCGCTCAGAAATCCACGCCGGCCGTCACCCGGTAGCTGCGGGGTTCGTTGAGGTAGACGCGGAGGACGCCGTTTTCCTGGGTGTTGCGCCGGCCGACGCCAACCAGGTACGAGTTGAAGGCATTGCGGACGTTGAGCTGGAGGTTCACCGGCAGCTTGGTGTGTGGCACGATGAAGCGGTGACCGACAAACCAGTCGGCAAAAATGGTCGGCGTGCCCCAGAGCGGGCGGCCGTCGAGGGAGGAATATTTCGTGAGATTTCTGCTTTGGTAGCGAACCGCACCGCCGACAAACGCGCCCTTGATTCTGCCCTCACTGAACTTGTAGCGGGTGGTGAGGTTGGCCTTGTAGGGACGGGTGCCAAAGGGGTTGTTCTGCAGATCGGCCATGTCGGAGAGACTTTGGTACGCGATCCCGAGTTCGCGATCGATCGTCGCGAGCAGGGTGGCGTTGCCCGCGGCGAGTCGCTTCCAGTCCGGGATGTGCTGGTCAAAATAGGTGTAGACCTCGTTGAAGAAATTCTCCCGCTGGCGCTTTGAGTACGAGACACCGAGGCGCAGGGTCAGGTTCTTCGTGGGATTGGCGACGAGTTCGCCTTCCCAACCGGTCGTGCGCGCATCGATGATGCCGGCATTGAAGAAGACGACCTGGTCGTCGTACTGGGCGGGGGTGATCCGGCCGGCGCTGAGCAGGGCATTATAGATATTGACGATATTCGTGCCGCCGAGGCTGGAACTCGTCGCGACCGAAAGCCCATCGGGGATGATTGCAGCGTCCTTCGTCTGGAGCGTGAGGTAGCGCGAGAACCGGAAGAAATAGCGGTCGTCGCCGAGCAGGTCGATCATCACGCCGTAGTCGTAGCCGACTCCTTCGGTGGGCGGCGGAGTCTTGCCCGTCGGGAGCACGGTGCGGTCGAGCTTCGGCGTACCGTTGTTGCGCGAGTAGTTGTAAAACAGCGACACCCGGGGCAGCACGTGGGCGACGGCGCCGGTGGTGAACGTGGTGGGTTTGTACTTGTTGACCTCGCTCGTGCCGTCGAAGTCCCACTCGTTGAGTACGACCTTGCCGGAGGTGAAGCGCGGGTCGTTGCGGTCCGTAACGCGGCCCTGGTTGGCCGAATCGAAGGTGATCGAGTCGATGCGGTAGCCGAGCGTGGTGACGATGCGGTCTTTCCAGAAGAAACTTTGCGAGGCCAGCATCACCGCACGGTCATCCTGCACGGTGTGGGTGTTGGATTTCTGACGGGTGACGTAGGTCGAGTGGATCGGGGCGTTGGCGACGCTGAAGACAGGCGTGGGCGAGGTGGGGTTGCCCGCGTAATAGGTGCTGAAATCGCCCTCGGTGACATAGCGGCGGCGGAAGAGGGCGTTGCCGGCGGCCTCGGGGGTGCCGACGTTGACGGGGGCGATGTTGTTGGCATCGACGACGATTTCGTTCATCCAGCGGCGGAGACGATCCTGCTGGGCGCGCTCGACCAATCCGGCGATGCGATGGCGCCCGAACCAGCGGCCGGCGTTGACTTCCCACGCGGCGCTGAGGCGCAGGACTTCGTTTTGATCGCGGAAGGGGTCCTTCGTCCACTGGTCCTCCAGATAGATCTGGCGGACGTGCGAATTGGCGACGATCGCGAGGTTGGAATCGGGGATCGTGATGTTGGGGTCGCCGGTGAGGAAGACGTTGGGGTTGGCGTTGCCGTTGGTGAGGATGCGATTCTTGTTAAAGAAATACGCCGCCTCGATCGTGATGGCCTTGGTCACGCGCTGCTCCACCTCGAAGGAGGCGTCGTAGAAATTCTGCCGGCGGAGCCCGCCCGGGCCGGTGAGATTGAAGGCGTAGCCCATCAGCGTCGGCGACACGAGGGTGTTGCTCGGGGCGCGGGCGCTGAAGAATTCGTTGCGCAGGTTAAACACCCGGTTGTCCTGCTCGAAAAACGTGTAGCGCTGCGTTGCGCCGAGGGAAGTGATGAGACCGGCGACGGCGGGGCCCTCGGTCACGGGACGATTGGCGGCGAGCCAGGATGTGACGGAGTCGGTGGCGTTCCACGGCACCGTGACGGAGTTGACTGCATTGCCGGCGCCGTAGGACGCACGGACGATGGTCTTGGCAAACGGCTGGTAGGTGACCGCGCCGGCGATGCGGCGCTGGTCGTTGACGGTCCATTTGCGCCAACCGTCGGCCTCCTGGTAGAGGCCGAGGAGACGGACGCCGAGTCGCTTGGGCAAGAGGGCGAGGTTGTGGTAGACCTCGTACCGATGATAGTTCCACGAACCCTGCATCGTCTTGAGCGAGGTGCGGGTGCGGTTCAGTTGTGCGCGTTTGCCCCCGAGGGCGACCGTGCCACCCGGGGCGCCGAGGCCGAAGAGGATGGAATTGGGGCCGCTGGCAAGTTCGGCGCGTTCGACGTTGAAGAGGTCGACGGGAATCGCCGATTGCACGTAGTTGACCGAGGAGGAGCCGGTGACGCCGCGGACGCGGAAGCGAAAATCGTTGCCGGTGGAGTCGCGGCCGGGCGGGTTGTTGAAGCCGTTGGTGGAGTCTTCGAACTCGCTCTCGACGTTCGTCGCGTAGCCGAGCATCTCCTGGAGATTCGTCGCCGCAATGTCGGAGAGAAATTCCGGCGTGAACGGCGACACGGCGGCTGGCGTATCCTTAAGGCGGGAGTTGAGACGGGAGCCGCTGGTGGTGTTGCCCGCCTGATAACCGACGTCATCCGCCGCGCGAACCTCGAAGGGCGAAAGCTCGATCGGGCTCGCGTTGTCCGTCGGCACGGCGGGTGCCCGGGAGGGAGAGAGCGATGGGGCGGTCTGGGCGGGCGCCGCGACCGGGACGGCCAGAAGGAGGGCTGGGACGGCAAGTTGTCGGCAGGCGGTGCGAAGTCGGGATACGAGAGTCATCGGTTTGGAGGACGAGGGCGGCGGGGTGGGCCTGGGGAGGGCCGGCGGCGGTTAGGTCGGGAGACCGCCCGATTTGGAGACGCTGGGCGGCTTAAACAACCTCGAATTCACCGGATACCGCGTTTCGAACGTCACTTTGGAGGATAAAAAACGGACGATCGGCCCTTGGAGGCAGTTTCAAGGAATACTGTCACCCGGCGCGGCGCCTGCTACTAAGCCGGGAGCCGTTGGGAGATTTTGGAAAAGCGACTTGCGCGACGCACCGGCGCAGCCAACCCTGCGGAGGTTTTTCATTTCACACCACACCGCATCCATGGTCTCCGCGAACACTGATCTCGGCTACAACAGCAAGATTGAAGGCGGCGTGATCGTGTCCCGCGCCGACGCCGCGATTAACTGGATTCGGACCAACTCGATGTGGCCGATGCCCATGGGGTTGGCCTGTTGCGCGATCGAACTGATGGCGGTGGGCGGAGCGCGTTTCGACATCGCGCGGTTTGGCGCCGAAGTGATGCGTTTTTCCCCCCGCCAGTCCGATTGCATGATCGTGGCCGGCACCGTGACCTACAAGATGGCGCCGCAGGTCCGCCGAATTTACGACCAGATGGCCGCGCCGAAGTGGGTCATCGCGATGGGCGCCTGCGCCAGTTCAGGTGGAATGTACCGGAGTTATGCGACTCTGCAGGGGGTTGATCGCATCATCCCGGTCGATGTCTATGTAAGTGGGTGCCCTCCCCGGCCGGAAGCGTTGCTCGACGCTTTGATGAAACTGCAGGACAAGGTGCGACGCGAGCCGGCGACGAGCCGTCTGATGTCGGCTTGAACCCAACGCCAATCGCGTTCCCTACCCGCATTCCACCGATGTCCGCCGACGCTGTCACCGCGCTCAAAGCGAAAATCCCCCAGGCCACCGATCGTGCCTCGGCGGATCACCCCGCGGTGAACGTCCCGCTCGGCGAACTGGTTGGTGCGCTGAAGTATCTCCGGGACGAATTCGCCTTCGATCTTCTGATGGACGTGACGGCGATCGACTGGGCCGAGGGTGCTTCGCCGCGGTTTACGGTCGTTTATCACCTCCTGTCGACGACACGGACGGGAAGCTACATCCGGGTGGCGGCGAATTGTGCCGGCCCTGACGCGGAGCCGACGGCGCCGAGCGTGGTCAGCCTCTGGCCGGGCGCCAACTGGCACGAACGCGAGTGTTTCGACATGTTTGGGATCAAGTTCGAGGGGCATCCCGACCTCCGGCGCATCTTGATGTGGGACGGCTATCCTTATCATCCGTTGCGCAAGGAATTCCCGCTGGCGGGCATCGAGACGGATCTTCCGGTCGCGGACATAGAGGCCGAAACGGGCACGCGGGTGATTGCCGCGCCGATGGCGGGCGGGCCGTTCGTGGCCTCGCCGGGTGAGGTCAACCTCACGGAGGCCGAACCGCGGGCAAAAGACGAGAGCTGGAGCGATCGCCGCCCGCAGCCCGGACAGACCGAATTGCGGCAGAAGAAGGACTGAACCTGACGATGGCCACCGATTTTACCTTTCCTGACAGTGCCGCGAAATCCGCCGCCGCCGCGGCGTCCGTGCCGGCCGAATTCGAGACGGAGAAGATGTCGCTTTCGATGGGGCCGTCGCATCCGTCGACGCACGGCGTGCTCCGGCTGCAGATGGAACTCGACGGAGAGATCCTCACGAAGGCGGATCCGGTGTTGGGATACCTGCACCGTGGCGATGAGAAGATCGCCGAGAACATGACCTACAACCAGTTCGTGCCCTACACGGACCGGTTGGATTATTTGGCGCCGCTGGCAAACAACATGGCCTACGCCATCGCGGTCGAGCGCTTGGCGAAACTGGAGGTGCCGGCCCGCTGCCAGGCGATCCGGGTGATCACAGCGGAGATGGCGCGCATCTCGTCGCACATGATGGGCCTTGGCGCCTTCGCCCTCGATGTCGGGGCCTGGAGCGTGCTGCTCTACTCGCTCGAGGAGCGGGAAAAACTCTACAAGCTTTTCGAGGAACTCACCGGGGCGCGTTTCACCACCAGTTACACGCGTATCGGCGGAGTGACGCGCGACGTGCCGGAAGGCTGGCTTGGCCGGGTGGGGGCGTTTTGCGACCAATTCCTGCCGATTCTGGAGGAGACGCTGACGCTGCTGACGCGAAACAAGATTTTCATGGATCGCACCGTCGGCATCGGCGTGATCCCGAAGGAACTCGCACTCGCGTACGGCCTTACCGGGCCGAATCTGCGCGGCAGCGGCGTCGGGCTCGATTTGCGGAAAGACAAGCCCTACTCGGGCTACGAAAACTATGAGTTCGACGTGCCGGTGGGCACGAAAGGTGACTGTTACGACCGCTACCTCGTCCGCGGTGAGGAGATGCGCCAGTCGGTGCGGATCATCCGTCAGGTCATCGCGAAATTTCCGGACGGCCCGTGGTATGCGACGGACGCGAAACGCATCTTTGCGCCGCCGAAGGACAAGATCCTGAGTTCGATGGAGGAGCTGATTCAGAATTTCATGATCGTGACCGAAGGTCCGCAGATTCCGCCGGGCGAAGTGTACTTCGAGGCGGAAAACCCGAAGGGTATCCTCGGCTTCTACATCGTGAGCAAGGGCGGCGGCGTCCCGTATCGCCTGAAGATCAGGTCCCCCTCGTTCTGCAATCTCTCCATTCTCCCGAAAATCTGCGTCGGCTGCCTGATTTCCGACGTCGTCTCGATCCTCGGCTCGCTCGATTTCGTGATGGGGGAGTGCGACCGCTGATGTCTTCCCCGATTTCCAGTCCGATGAACCTCAAACCCGAAACGCTGCGCCGCATCGAGGAGGTCATCCCGCATTATCCGGTGAAACGGAGTGCGACGCTGCCCTTGTTGCACCTGATACAGGAGGATGTGGGCTTCATCTCGCAGGCGGCGATCGAATGGGTGGCGGCGAAACTCGAGTTGCAGCCGATCAACGTCTACGAGGTCGTGACGTTTTATCCGATGTTCCGGCAGAAGCCGATCGGGCGCCGGCACATCAAGGTCTGCCGCACTCTCTCGTGCGCGCTGATGGGTGGCTACAAGACCTGCGAGGCCTTCGAGAAGGAGTTCAACACCCACCGCGGCGAGATTTCGCCCGACGGCGAGGTCACGATTGAGTTCGTCGAGTGCCTCGCGAGCTGCGGCACGGCGCCGGTCGTGCTGATCGACGACGACCTGCACGAGAACGTTGACGGCGCGAAGGCTAAGAAACTCAGCGACCAGATCAAGGCCGAGGCGGCGAAGCGTCGCTGAGGAAAAAGAGCCACCCATGCCTGCTCCCCAACAACGCCGGATCATCTTCAAGCACATCGACGTGCCGGGGTACACCAACGACCTTGCGTGCTACGTGCGCCATGGCGGCTACGAGATGTTGAAGAAGGCCGTGGCGATGCCGCCGGCGACGATCATCGACGAGGTGAAGAAGTCCGGCCTCCGCGGGCGCGGCGGCGCGGGGTTTCCGTGTGGCGTGAAGTGGGGGTTGGTCGATCGCAAGAGCGGCAAACCGATCTATCTTGTCGTCAACGCGGACGAGTCCGAGCCCGGTACGTTCAAGGACCGCTACATCATCCATCAGGATCCGCACCAACTGATCGAGGGCATCATGATCTCGAGCTTCGCGAACAACGTGAAGCAGGCCTACATCTATATCCGCGGCGAGTTTCCCCACGGCGCGCGAATTCTGGAGCAGGCGATCGCCGAGGCGCGTGCGGCGAATTTTGTCGGACCCAACATCCTCGGCACGACTTACGGCTGCGAAATCTATGTGCACCGCGGGGCCGGGGCGTACATCTGCGGAGAGGAGACTGGCCTGATCGAGTCGCTCGAGGGCAAGCGTCCCTATCCGCGGATCAAGCCGCCGTATTTCCCCGCGGTACTCGGACTCTACCAATGCCCGACGATCGTGAACAACGTGGAGACGCTCTGCCACGTGAAGCACATCATCGAGATGGGCGGCGACACCTACGCCAAAATCGGCACGCCGAACAACACCGGCACCCGCCTCCTCTGCGTCAGCGGCCACGTGCGCAAACCCGGCTACTACGAATACGAGGTCGGCAAGATCACACTCGGCGAACTCCTCAACGAGGTGTGCGGCGGCCCATTGCCTGGGCGAAAGTTCAAGGCGGTCATCCCTGGCGGCTCGTCGGCGAAGATCCTGAAATTTGGCGAGACGTTCACGTTGAAAAACAAGGACGGCAGCTCGCGCACCCTGACGGTTGAGGAAATCCCGATGGACTTCGACACGCTCGCGGCCTGCGGCACGATGGGCGGCTCCGGCGGCGTCATCGTGATGGACGACTCGGTCAACATGGTCGAGGCGCTCGCCAACATCAACGCGTTCTACGCCCACGAGAGCTGCGGCCAGTGCACGCCCTGTCGCGAGGGCTCGCTCTGGATGAAGAAGATCACGACCCGCATGGTACATGAAAATGCCCGGAGCGAGGATGGCGCGCTGCTCAAGAGCGTCGCGGACCAAATCGCCGGGCGGACGATTTGCGCGTTCGGCGAGGCCTGCTCGTGGCCGACGCAGAGCTTCATCGCCAAATTCGGCGACGAATTTAAGGCCTATCCGGAGGCGAAGAAAACGCCCAAGGCCGATGGCGCCCTCGAACTCGTCTGATTTTTCGTTAACCGCATTTTCCCGCAATGATCGCTCCGTCCAAACCCGACCTCGTCACCGTCAATATCGACGGCAGGGAGATCGCCGTGCCGAAGGGCACGAACGCGATTGAGGCCGCGCGCCTCGTCGGCGTGGACGTGCCGTATTATTGCTACCACCCGAAGCTCTCGGTCGTGGGTAATTGCCGGATGTGCCTGATCGAAATGGGCATGCCGGCGGTCGATCCTGCGACCAAGGCGCCGATCATGGATCCGGCGACTGGCAAACAGAAGATCAACTGGATCCCGCGTCCGCAGATCGGCTGTGCGACCAATGCCTCGCCCGGCCTGCACATCCGCACGAACACGCCGCAGATCAAGGATTGCCGCGAGGGCGTGATGGAGTTCCTCCTCGTCAATCATCCGCTCGACTGCCCGATCTGCGACCAGGCCGGCGAGTGCAAGCTGCAGGAGCAGTCGACCGGTTACGGCCGCGGCTATTCGCGTTACATCGAGCAGAAAAACGTGAAGCCGAAGCGAACGCAGCTCGGGCCGCGCGTCATGCTCGACGACGAACGCTGCATCCTCTGCTCGCGCTGCATCCGTTTCTGCAAGGAGATCGTCAAGGACGACGTGCTCGGCTTCATCGACCGCGGCAGCTATTCGACGCTCACCTGTTTCCCCGGCAGGGCGCTCTCGAACAATTACTCGCTCAACACCGTCGACATCTGCCCGGTGGGCGCGCTGACGAGCACGGACTTCCGGTTCAAGATGCGCGTCTGGTTCCTGAAGCAGACGAACAGCATCGACACCGAGTCGAGCGTTGGGGCGAACACCGTCGTCTGGTCGCGTGAGGGCGTCATCTACCGCATCACGCCACGCCGCAACGACGAGGTGAACGACACCTGGATGGCCGACAGCGGCCGCGAACTTTTCAAGTCGGTGCGTGCTGCCGACCGGCTCATGGCGACCAAGGTCAACGGAGCCGACAGCACACTCGAAGTCGCGCTGAAGGCCGCTGGCGAATTGCTGAAGGCCGCGATCGGGGCTGTTGCCGCCGTGGGATCGGGTCGCAGTTCGCTTGAGGAACAGTATCTCACGAAGAAGCTCGCTGACGCGCTCAAGGCGTCGACGCACCTCGTTAGCCGGGTGGGAGAGGGGGACAAGATTCTTGTTTCCGCCGACCGGAATCCGAATATCCGCGGTGCGCTCGTGACGGGCTTGATTTCGAAGTTGCCGATCGCTGGGGACGCGACGCCCTCGTCGCGTTCGGCCCACGGCGACGGGGGCGTCGCCGCTCCAGTTCGTGCGGGCGGACTCACTGCGCTTGGTGCGGCCATTGATGCGGGCAAGATCAAGGCGGTGGTATCCGTCGGCGAAGATCTCTCGGCCGCCGGATTGACCGCGGCGCAGTTGGCCAAGGTCGCGATCGTTTATCTCGGCACGCACACCAACGCGACTGCTGCAGCTGCCAAGGTGGTGCTCCCGACGCTGACGGTTTTTGAAAAGAGCGGCACGTTGGTGAATCAGCAGTTCCGGCTGCAGAAATTCCTGAAGTGCGTGCCGGGTGTGAGCGGCGCTACCGAAGATCTCGCCGTGCTGGCGAAACTGATTTCTGCGGTGGGAGGCGTGGCGGTGGCGGGTGAGCTACATGCTCTCTGGGCGGGTCTTGCCGCCGAGGTGCCGGCGCTCGCGACGATATCGTTCGCCAATCTGCCGGAGACCGGACTTTTGCTCGACGCGACGCCGTACACGGCGCTGCCGTTTGTCGAGGGTGAGACGTTGCACCATAAACCTGCCGCGCCTGCGGTCGCGAAAGGCTAATTCACCATGTCGATGCACACGCTCGCTTTTGTCGGACTCGGGATTGGCTTCGTTCTCATGGGCGCGGGTCTGTACGCCCTCACCCTGCGCAAGCCCAAGGCGCTCCCGCCTCTGCCAACGAAATCCGATTTGCGCGAACAGGCGGCGCTGAACGAAGAAACGAAAAAATTGCGCATCGGCGCGATGGCGATCGCCGGCTTCGGTGTGCTCCTCGCGCTGTTTGGATTCTACTGAGATGGTCGAATTTTACACCCAGCTTCATCCGGTGGTCCAGGGGCTCCTCAAGGGCCTCGCGGTGATTCTCGTGATTTTCCCGATCGGCGGCGCGTGCTCGATGGCCGAGCGCAAGGTGTCGGCCTGGATCCAGGGTCGCCCTGGACCGAACCGCGCGATTGTGCCGTGGGTGGCGTGGATCCCCTTTGTCGGGACGTTTCTGCAGCGGTTGGGTATTTTCCACGTGATGGCGGACGGGGGCAAAATGCTTTTCAAGGAAGACGCACTCCCGGGCCACGTAAACAAGTTCTACTTCGTCCTCGCGCCCATCATCGCGATGATCCCGGCGCTTACTACGGTCACGGCGGTGCCCTTTGGCGCGTACCTCGACGAGGCCGGCCGCGTGATTCCGCTCGTGCTGGCCAATGTCGACATCGGGCTGCTCGCCGTCTTCGCGGTCTCCTCGCTCGGAGTCTACTCGTTGATCCTCGCCGGCTGGGCGTCGAATTCGAAGTATCCGTTTCTCGGTGGCGTGAGGGCTTCGGCCCAGCTCATCTCCTACGAGCTGTCGATGACCCTGTCGGTCGTCCCGGTTTTCCTCTGGGTCAACGATCCCGGCCGCGAAGCCACGCTCGGCCTCGGCCGCGTGGTCGAATTTCAGAGCCAGTCCGGCTTTCTCGGCGGCATGTGGTTTGTGTTCCTGATGCCGGTGTCGGCGTTTATTTTCCTGACGTCGCTCTTTGCCGAGACCAACCGCCAGCCGTTCGACATGCCCGAGTCGGAGGCCGATCTCGTCGGTGGTTTTCACACCGAATACGGCGCGTTCAAGTGGGGACTCTTCTTCGTGGCGGAGTACGCGCACATGGTCATCGGCTCCGGCGTGTTCACGCTGTTGTTCCTCGGTGGCTGGAATCCGCTGCCGTGGATCCCGCTGGCCGATGTCGCCGCCTGGCTGCATCTCGCCCACCAGCCGATTTTGCTCGGACTGCTCTCGATCGGCATCTTCCTCGGCAAGGTGCTCGCGATGATCTTTTTCTTCATGTGGGTGCGCTGGACGGTGCCGCGTTTCCGTTACGACCAGGTGATGGAGATCGGCTGGAAGAAACTCCTGCCGCTCTCGATCGCCAACCTCCTGTTCTACGCGATCGGCATCGCGATCATTCAGAAATAATCCGCGCCATGGCCGTCATCCCACTCGAACGCAAACCGCTCACCTTCGCCGAGCGCACCTACGTCCCGCAGATCGTCGCGGGGCTGAAAACGACGTGGAAGCATCTGGTGACGCCGAAGGAGACGCTGGAATATCCCGAGCAGCGCCCGGCGATTCCCCATGGCTATCGGGGCGTGCCGACCTTGGTGAAGGATCCGAACGGACGCGAAAAATGCGTTTCGTGCCAGCTCTGCGAGTTCGTCTGTCCGCCCAAGGCGATTCGCATCACGCCCGGCGCCATCGCCCCCGACGCGCCGACCGGCCACGTTGAGAAGGCGCCGCAGGAGTTCGAGATCGACATGCTCCGCTGCATCTACTGCGGCATGTGCCAGGAAGTCTGTCCGGAGGAGGCCATTTTCCTGCAGAATCAGTTCTCGATGACGGGCTACACCCGCGAAGAGATGGTGAACAACAAGGCGAGACTTTACGAATTGGGCGGCACCCTGCCGGACAAACACCACAAATGGGACCGGAAGAAAGCCGCCGAGGAACACGGCAACGACCGGCATTGAGCCAATGAGCATCGGGCAAATCCTCTTCAACCTTTTCGCCGTGTTCACGCTGGTCACGGCCGCCGGCGTCGTCCTGAACAAGAACGCCGTGAACGCCGCGATGTGTCTGCTGCTCTCGCTCGTCGGGGTGGCGGGGTTGTTCGTCGGGCTCCACGCCTACCTCCTCGCGTTCCTGCTCCTGCTCGTTTACGCGGGCGCCATTGTCGCGCTGTTTCTCTTCATCGTCATGCTCCTCGACGCCCGGGGTGACGCGCGGCCGACCCTGCACAAGCTGCCGATCGTCGCCCGGGTCATGGCCATCGGCCTGATTTTCAGCGGGGTTGTTTCCTTTGCCCAGCGTGGCCGGTTGGTGTCGCCCGACCTGACCGGGACGGTCGCCCTCGGCGCCTCGCTCAAGCTCTACGCCTACCAGCTTTTCACCACCTATCTGTTGCCCGTGCAGATCCTGGGATTCCTCCTCCTGATCGCGATGCTCGGCGTGATTGTGCTGAGCAAGAAATTTGAAGGCATGGAGGACATCAAATGAGTAGTGAGCATCGAGTAGCGAGTAGTGCGCATCGCCGTAGCGCTTCTCTGCGTCAGCGCAGGCGTTTGTCTACTCGCTACCCGCTACTCGCTCCCCGCTACTTTTCCGCGCCATGATCCCGGCCACCCTCAACGCCTACCTCTTCATCAGCGTCGCGCTGTTTGCGATCGGTCTGCTTGGCGTGCTGATTCGGCGCAACACCCTGATCGTCTTCATGTGCCTGGAGCTGATGCTCGTGGCCTCGACGCTGGCCCTGGTCGCCTTCTCGCGGTTCAACGGCACGATGGACGGCAACGTGTTTGTGTTCTTCATCCTCACGGTGGCCGCGGCGGAAGTGGCCGTCGGGCTCGCCATCATTGTCGCGCTGTTCCGCAAGCGGCAGACCATCCAACTGGATCAGCTGAACACGCTGAAGAACTGAGCCCATGTCGATGCTCTCGCACGCCATTTTCGTTTTGGTTCTGCCGCTGATCTCGGCGGCGGTCATCGCGCTGTTTTTCCGTCGCTCCGGCTCCGTTGCGGCCGCGATTTCCACCCTGACCGCCGCGGCGATCGCGGTCATCGCGGTGATTCTCGCGCTGCACAGCGAGCGCTTCGACCAGTCGTTTGAGTGGATGCGCCTCGGCGATCTGGTGCTCTCGATTGGATTCAAGTTCGACGACCTCGCGGCACTGATGCTGACAATCGTCGGCGTGGTCGGGCTTTGTGTCCACGTGTTCTCGCTCGGCTACATGCACGACGACCCGGACCGTGCGCGGTATTTCGGAGGATTGTCGATCTTCATGTTCTCGATGCTCGGAATCGTTTTTGCCGACAATCTTTTCATGATGTTCATCTTTTGGGAGCTGGTCGGTTTCAGCTCATGGCTGCTCATCAATCACTACATGGATCGCCAGTCCGCCGCGGACGCGGCTAAGAAGGCGTTCATCGTCAACCGGGTGGGTGACTTTGGGTTTCTGCTCGGCATCGCCTGGTGCTATGCTGAATTTGGCACCACCAATCTTACCGAACTGGCCAAGGCCACCGGAGGAGGCGCCGGAGAGGGTGGCGCGGTGATCGCCGCCGGCATTCCGTTGCTTTTGTTCTGCGGTGCCGTCGGCAAGTCCGCGCAGTTGCCGCTCCACGTGTGGCTGCCCGATGCGATGGAGGGCCCGACTCCCGTGTCCGCCTTGATCCACGCCGCGACGATGGTGGCGGCGGGCATCTATATGCTGTGCCGGATTCATGTGCTCATGGTGCCGGACGCGCTGACGGTGATCATGTGGACCGGCACCGCGACGGCACTTTACGCCGCGCTGTGCGCAATCACGCAGAGCGACATCAAAAAGGTTCTGGCGTACTCCACGCTTTCGCAACTCGGCTACATGGTGGCGGCGTTCGGACTCGGCACGAACACCCACCTGCACGGCGGCGACGCTCATACCGTCGTCACCACGCTGGGGGTCGGCGCGGCGATGTTCCACCTGACGACGCACGCGTTTTTCAAGGCGCTGCTGTTTCTCGGTTCGGGTGCGGTAATCCACGCCTGCCATCACGAACAGGATATTTTCAAGATGGGAGGGCTGCGCAAAAAACTTCCGGTGACGTTCGTCACCTTCACGATCGGCGTGTTGGCGATCATCGGCCTTCCCGGTTTGGCCGGATTCTTCTCCAAGGATGCGATCCTCGCGCTCGCGATTGGTGTGAACAAGCCCGTCTTCGCCGTCCTTGCCTTCACCGCGGTCCTGACGGCGTTCTACATGGTCCGCCTGTGGACGCTGGTCTTTATGGGTGCGCCGCGGAGCGACCATGCCGACCACGCACACGAGGGCCCGTGGACGCTCAAGGTGCCGTTGGTGATTCTCAGCCTGCTTTCGATCGTGGGCGGTTACGAGTGGTTCTACTACGACGTCTTCCAGGGGGCCTTTGCCGATATCGTCGAACTCTCTCCTGACGTCCACAAGAGCCCGTACCACACGGTGATTCTCCTGACCAGCATCGCGGTGATGGTTGTCGGTGCCGTGGCGGCCTTCCTGTTCTACAAACCGGCGTCGACGGACGCGCTGGCGACCAAATTGCCGGTGCTGTTTGGCGCGCTGTCGGCGCTCAAGGCGTCATTCGATCGCCTGTACGATTATTACGTCGCCAAGATCCAGCAGCGTTTCGCGATGCTGCTGAATTTCCTCGAGCAGATTTTCCTCGCGGGGTTGATCGTGCGCGGCCTGGGGGGTATCGTCGGGCTCTTCGGACTGGGGGCGCGGGCCCTGCACGTCGGCAACGTCAACGCCTACGCCTACTGGTTTCTGCTCGGTGCCGTCGCGCTGTGGGCCTTCGCGACCGGGATGCTGACTTTCTGATCCGATGAGCCAATTTTTGACCGACCCTCTGCTGCTTGCCATCGCCGTTCCGCTGGCGCTGGCACTGGCCATCGCGCTTGGTCTGCCCAAGCGCTGGTCCGTCCGGCTAGCCTACGGTGCGTTCGCGGTGCCCGCTCTCGCGGCGCTGCATGTGTGGTGGCACTATTCGGCGGCGCCCAAGGTGGACGGATACGCCTTTCTCACGCGCTATTCGACCGGTCTCGATGGCCTCGGCATCGGACTGAAACTCGGCCTCAACGGAATCTCACTGCCGCTGTTCGTGATGGCCGGCATCGTCGGTCTCGCGGCCGGACTCTTCGCGATCCAGTCGCAGGCGGAGCGGTTGAAAATCTACCTGATGCTTCTGCTGGTCATGCAGGCGGGTTTGATGGGCGTTTTTGCCAGCGTGGACGTGCTCTATTTCTACTTCTTCCACGAGTTGGCGCTGATTCCGACCTTCATCATGGTTGGTGTCTGGGGCGGTCGGGATCGCAGCTATGCGGCGATGAAGATGACCATCTACCTCACCGCGGGAGCGATGATTTCCCTCGTCGGTCTGATTGCCCTCTACGTCAAGAGCGGCGCCAACAGCTTCGACTTGATCGCGCTCCGGACGCATCTCGCCGCCAACCCGCTCGGCGAGACCGTACAGAACAATGTTTTCGGGTTGCTGCTGTTTGGCTTCGGCATCCTCGTTTCGCTCTGGCCGCTGCACACGTGGGCGCCCTTGGGTTACGGGGCGGCGCCGAGTTCGAACGCCATGCTGCACGCTGGTGTGCTCAAGAAATTCGGACTCTACGGCCTGATTCAGGTCGGCCTGCCGCTGCTGCCCGCCGGCGCTTCCCATTGGGCGCTTCCGCTCGCGTGGGTCGCCGTGATGGGCAATGTCGTCATCGTGGGCGTCATCACCATCGCCCAGCGCGATCTCAAGCAGATGATCGGTTACAGTTCGGTGATGCACATGGGCTATGCGTTCCTCGGCCTGGCGGCCGGGTCGGCGATGGGAGTCGGCGGCGTGGTGCTGATGATGGTGGCGCACGGCCTTTCGGTCGCGTTGCTGTTTCTGCTGGCGACGAGCATCCACCATCGGACGCATTCGTTCGCGATGGATGAGATGGGCGGTCTCGCGCAAAAGACTCCCGTTCTCGCTGCGCTGTTTGTCGCCGCGACCTTTGCGAGCATCGGTCTCCCGGGATTTGCCAATTTCTGGGGCGAGCTGACCATCTTCATCGCGCTCTGGAAATTTTCCCCGCTCATCACGGCGTTCGCGGTGGCGGGCGTGGTCATCTCGGCGATCTACGGGCTGCGCTCCGTGGCCCGGGTGTTTTTTGGACCGGCCACGGATCGGATGAATGAAATCACCGCGAAGTACCCGGTGGTGGACTTGCGTTGGTCGGAAAAGGCCCCCGCGCTGATCCTGCTGGCGGTGCTGCTCTTCGTCGGTTTCTGGCCGAAGTCGCTGTCGCAGCCGATCAATGAAACCCTGGGTGCCATGAAATTCAGCGGCGGCGCCACCCACACCCACGTGCACCCGCGATGAACCTCGAAGCTGTCAAACTCGCCGCGGCCGACAACGTCTGGACCGCCATTTTCCCCGAGATGATGCTCGGCTGCCTCGCGCTGCTGCTGCTCGTGCTGGAGATCGTGCTGCCCAAGAAGCACCACGTCGTCATCCCGGATGTCGCCGCCGCGGGCCTCCTCGGCACGCTGGTCGGACTCTTCATCAACTGGCACTCGGTCTGGATCGGAACGGATGCGTTCAGCGGACTGATTCATTTCACCTTCGCCGGTCAGGTGATGCGCGCGTTTTTCCTGCTGTCGGCGTTGCTCGTCTGTATTCTTGCCCGCGTGACGCTGGCTCGGCAGGCGATGCCGCGGATCGAGTTTTACCACATCCTGCTCGTCGTCACCGCCGCGATGATGCTCCTCGCGCAAAGCAATCACTTTGTGATGCTGTTCGTCGCGCTTGAGACGCTCACCATCGGGCTCTACATTCTCGTCAGCTACTTTCGCACCAGCACGGCCTCGCTCGAGGCCGGCCTCAAATATCTCGTGATGGGCGCGCTCAGTTCCGGGATGCTGCTCTTCGGCATTGTGCTGCTTTACGGCGTGGCCGGCAATCCGGCGCTTCCAGCGCACACCGCGCAGGCGATGAACTATCAGGAGCTTTCCCGGTTCCTCGCGGCCAACCCGCATCACTTCCTCGCGAGCCTCGGCATCGTGCTCGTGCTCGCCGGTGTCGCCTTCAAGATCGGCGCGTTCCCTTTCCAGATTTGGGTGCCGGACGTGTATCAGGGCGCGCCCACGCCGGTGACCGCCTTTCTCGCGGTCGCGTCAAAAGGCGCCGGATTCGCCGTGCTGCTCGCGCTGTGCGGAGCCAACGGCGCGTTTGCCCCGTACGCCTGGTTGATCACGCCGGTGCTGACGGCCATGGCGGCGGCTACGATCCTGTTCGGCAACATCGCGGCGCTGACCCAACACAACGTGAAGCGCCTGATCGGCCTTTCGGGTGTCTCGCATGCGGGCTTCCTTTTGCTCGGCGTCGTGGCGTCGCTGACGGTGCCGATGGCGACGGGCGCGATCTATTTCTATCTCTTCACCTACCTCTTTGCCTCGTTCGCGGTGTTCGGCGTGATGGCGCACGTCGCCGGACCGGACGATTCCGAGCAGGAACTGGAACACTATGCCGGCCTCGCGAAGGAGCGTCCGTTCCTCGCGACGGTGCTGGCGGTCGGCCTCGGATCACTCGCGGGCATTCCGCCGCTAGCCGGTTTCATGGGGAAATTTCTCGTGTTTGTGGCGGCCTTCCAATCTGGCGCACGCTGGCTGCTCGCGATTGCGGCGGTGGGGGTGGTGATTTCGATCTACTATTACTTCGGCTGGATCAAGGCGGCGTTCTTCGAGACCTGGACCGCGCCTGTCGAACCCGGCGTCGCGCCGGTCCGTCCTGCTCGGACGCCCGTCGGGCTGGCCGCCGGATTGGCTCTCGGTACGCTCGCTGTCGCCTCGATTGTCCTCGGGTTTTTCCAAGGGCCGTTTGGGCAATGGCTGGCGATGAAGTAAGGCTGGTTCAGCGCTTTTGCAGCAGTTCCAGCAACGCGCGGTCGAGTTGGTGGCCCTCCCAGCTTTCGTAGGCGACGTCGCTGCGTTTGCTGTCGAGCACGCCGAAACCGCCGCGAAATTCCCACAGCGCCCAGCCCCAGCCCGCGTCCTGCGCCGTGGCGAGCACGTCGTCCATCCACCGCAGCACGACAGCGTGCGGCGTGAAGTGAAACGCGCCCATCTCGCCGATCATCACGCCGAGGCCGGCAGCCTGGGCGTCGCGCCAGGGCCCGTAGCAGGTGTCGCGCAGCCAGGCGCGGTCGAGATTTGACGTGGCGCGAAACGCCACCGTTTCGCCGCTGGGATCGAAGCGCACCTCCGCCGACTGCTTTAGTCCCCAGGTCTCGACCAGATTCAAGGTCCAACTCCGCCCTTCCGCGTCGATGGCGAGCGAGTCCACCGTGACCCAGTCGCCGTCGACGTTGCGGAGTTCCACGCGGTTCGTGCCGGCTGGAATCGCGAACGTATAATCGCGGTCGTACACGTTGGCGTAGCTTTTCCACTCCGCGCGGAGCACGACCTTTTTCCATTCGCCCTGGCCTGGCCCCGGCACGAAGGCGTGCTCCCAGATCACCGTGCCCTGGCCGTCGGTGGCCCGCAGTTTCGCGCGGTCCGACACGGTGTTCACGTGCAGTCGCAGCGTCTTGCCCCCGAGTGGACCTGTGAGGATAAGCGACGATTGGTATTCTGATTTGCTGGTGCCGTAGAGAAACGCACTCACCTGCGGGGCGGGCCAGTCCGGCGTCGGCCAGCGGTCGGAGCCGCTCATCCAACTCGCCCGAAAGTGGCTGATGTTCATCGGCCGGTAGCCTCGCGTGCATAACGCGACTCCGAGGGACTGCAGCGACTTGGGCGGCACATTCCCGTAGTCGAGCCCGTCACACAGGACGAGTCGGTCGGGATCTTCCGCGTGGATGGCCTCAACCATCCGTTTGACGACCGCAAAGTAGCCGGCTTCGGAAACGCCGGACGGCTCGTTGAAGAGGTTGAAACTGAGCCTCGTGTTCGGCACTCCCCGGTAGCGACGGGCAAACAACGCCCAATGCTCGGCGCACACCTGCTGCGCCCTGGAATCCGTCCACAGGCTGCGCGCCTCGGCGGGTTTCGCGACGGTGTAGCCGGGGGCACGGTGGAAGTTGAGCGCGACGTGAATTCCGTATTTTTCTCCCAACGCGACGACGCGATCGACGTCGGCAAGTTTGGCCGGGTCGATTTTTCCCCAATCGTTGCCCGTGATCCAGATGCGGTAGTCCATCGGGATGCGGACGAAATTGAAACCGAGTGACGCGATCAGTCGGAAGTCCTCCTCGATCACGGTTGCCGGCGTGCGGGCCAATCCGGCGTTGAAGAGGTAGAGCAGGTTGAAACCGCGCCAGCGTGGAAGTTTCGCCGCGGTGGGCTCCGGCAATGGACGAGGGTAGGGGAACGTCGTCGGCGGCGCGGCGAGTGCGGTGCCGAGTTGGACCAGCAGGGCGGCACCGGCGAGCTTCAGGAATCGGCTCATGTCGTACGATGGAAACGAGTGGGCGTGCGGTCACATCCAAAACATGGGCGGATTTTGTCTTTGTTTCCCGTTTTCCCGTCTTGCGCCTTCCGCGCCACTTTGCGGCCATGTCTCCCTGCGCATGAGAATCACCGGTATCGCCATCGTTCCGCCTCCGACTGCCGCCGACTGTCCCAAGGTGACCCCGGAGTTGCTCGCTTCCGTGTTGGCCCGCTACTCCCGGAGTAATGAGGGCATCGCCACGATTCTCTCGAAGGTCGACCTCGCCAACCCGGATGCGTCAATCGACCGCATCCTGAAATTCGTCGACTACGGTCATGCGTCGATTGGCGGCCTGACCGGTGGCCTGGCGGTTGCGCTCGACGATGTGTCGATGTGGCTCGCGTATAAAATTTTTGAAATTGCCCAGATGGCGGACGGTCAGGAGTCGAGCACACGTTATATCACGATGGATGCCGCCAACGTGCCGTCCGCCGAGGAACTGGGTGTGCCGGCCGATCTCGCGGCGCGCTGGCGGGACGTGCTTGCCCGGGCGTTTGCCGCGTACAACTCGGAATATGCGCGTCTCGATGCGCTCGCCGTGGCGGAGCCGCAGCGGGTGCGAGTGCCCGCCGACGCCAAGCCGGCGGTCGTGGCCCGGCTGCGGAAAAACTATGCGCTCGATCGGGCGCGTTATTTCATCCCGTTCGCCACGCGAACCAATCTCGGCCTGGTACAGTCGTCGCGCATGTGGGCGACCACGGTGAAGCACCTTGACTCGCTGCCCCAGCCTGAGGCCCGCGCGGCCGCGGCGCTTATTCGCGGCGAACTTCTCAAGCAGTCGCCGCGGCTGATGCGGTACAGTGTGGCCGAAAAATCATTCGAGGAGCAGGCAAGGCAGGAGTTCGCGGCTTCGCTCGCCCTCGGGCGTGAGCGCCTTTCGTCCGGGCCTTTGGCGGACGAGGTGTGGGTACATGTCGATCGGGCGACGCCGCCCTTCCTTCCCGAATCCCAGTCGGTGGCTGAGTCGCTCCGCCATCGCGCGAACCGCTATGGACAGCAGGGCACGGCCACGCGACGGATGCGGGTGGCCTTTGCCTGGAATAACATGGCGCTCGCCGAGCTGCGCGATCTCAACCGGCATCGCACCGGCCACCGCTACACCCCGCTGATACAGGCGGGTTTCTACCTTCCGCCTGAGATTGATCGGGCTCCGCATGCGGCCCTGCTGGCGGATCAGCTTGAGCTCACCCGGGAATTGATGGCCCGCGGTTCTCCGGCCTACCTCTATTCGTTTCTGCTCGGGGCGCAGACACCATTCGAACACACGACGCAGGCGGACAAGTTCATCTACGAGGCCGAACTTCGTACCGGCATGGGGGCGCATTTCCGTTATGCGGAGCACCTCAGTGCCGCCCTGCGTGGTTTTTTCGGCCAAGTCCCGGAGGCGCGCGAGTGGGTCGTGGAAGGCACCGCTGAACCCGAGTGACCACGGGAAAAGCCGTCTGACAATTAAGGGTTGCCGCAAACTTGTGGCATCGCCTTGCTCGGTGGTGCCTTTTGCCATGCAACCCACCGGCCTCGTTTTCATCGCTGGTTTTGTGATCTGCGCCCTGCCTCTTCGGTCGGCGGATGCAACCACCACGATCGATTATTCCCAGCGAAACACTCCGTTTGCTCCCGGTGTGGCGGCCCCGGTCCTGCCGGATAAGCAGACGCCCAAATCGAAGGGGAACGAGACGGTTCAGGAGAAACGGTTCGATACGACCACGGTTGACAAGAAGATCTCCGTCCTCGGAGAGCGGCGGGCTGCGATCGACGTGAACGAGACGCGGGAGAAGAAATTGGTGGAAAAGAACTCGCACCGTCCCGAGGTGAAGGAGCAGCCGACCAGTACGTTCAATCACCGGCCGGCCGCGATATCGACGAGCAATGATACGACGAAGCCGCCAACCGTGACGAAGTATCAGGATGGCCTCACTTCGGCCAGCGCCACCAACATGGCGCGATTTCCGGCGGTCGATCGCGCGACCAACGCCAAGATCAACCGGTTCGTGTTTCAAAAAAACCCCGCCGAACCCACGGTGGCATCCGACAGCCGTACGATCACGCCGGCAGCCGGGGGCTCGGACATCCGGAAGTGACCTCCTCGCCGACCTGCTGCTGATGAGCCGATTTCGCGTTCTCCAGTTCAACATGCAGTTCGGTCAGATCTGGGATGACACGTACCCGGACCGGGCGCCCGTGAGGTTGGATGCGACGCTCCGCGAGATCCGTTCGCACAATGCTGACATCGTGCTCTTGCAGGAGGTTGAGCAGGCGATGCCCGGCGGGGTGCAGTTTCAGCCGCCGCCAAATTACACCCGATTGCGGGAGGAGCTGAAGGGCTACGACAGTTATTTCAGTTATCCCAAGCAGGACCCGCGCGAGCTGCCGTTTGGCATCGGTCTCGCAATTTTTTCCCGCACGCCCCTGCGGTCCACGTCCCGCCTCGACCTGCCTTCCCCGCCGATCGAATTCGATTTTTTCGGGAGAAAGATGACCCCGACTGATCGCCTGCTGATTGGCGCCCGAACGACCGTGGCTGGCCGGGAGGTCCAGCTGTTCAATACCCACCTGCTCGCGTTTTTCATGCTTGGCTCCAGCAGCACGAGCAACCCCTTCCAGCGAAATCTGGTGGCCGACCAGCTGACGGCTTCACACGGTCCCACGATTTTGACGGGTGACTTTAACGTGAGCCGGCACGGCTCACTCGTTGCGCAGTTCGCCGGATCCGGTTACTCCACCGTGCAGGAGAAGGAGGTCACCTGGCGCCGCCGTCCCTTTGTGCTCGACCACATTTTTTATAATGCGCCGCTGCGTTGCGTGAGCCACCGGGTGGTGCCGACTCCGGCAAGTGACCACCACGCGCTGGTCGCGGACTTTGAGTTCGCGTAGGAGGTATCCGGCTCAGCCGGACCCCTTGCGCACCCGATCCTTTTCGTTTTCGCGGTCTTCCTCGAGGCGTGCCCGCTCGCTGGCGAGCTGTTGCTTGATCTTTTCGATCTCGTCGGCCTTTTGGGCGGCAAAGGCTTCGTCGAGCTGCTTCTTCAGGAAGATCTCCCGTTCGGCCAGCTTGCCCTTGTAGACGCGGTCAATCTCCGCAAGGCGGGCTTTCTTTTCGGGGGTGAGCGGACCGGAGGAAGGGTCTGATTTGGAGAGACGCTCCATCGCGAGTTCGTAGGCGCTTTTCATGGGAGAAGAAGGTTGCCGGGGGAATGCCCGGAACACACGGAAAAACGCCGGGAGCCGCTCAGTCAAACTTTACCCCAAAGACGAGCACAAGCGCGACAATGGCGAAAGGCGGCCACCAGCCGCCACGCTTCCGATGCCACGCGGCACTGTAGCCCAGGAGGAGCGCCGCAGTGAGGGTGATCAGCGCGGCACTTCCGATCCAGGGCTGCACATAGTGGGCGGGGAGAAATGCCCCCGGGAGTTTCACGCTCTGCCGCACGAGCCACTCGATGACCGCCAGAACCAACGCGGCGGCGTGATTGCACAACGATGTGCCGAAGGCGAAGCCCGCCAGGCCGCAGAGCAGGGAGGCGAAGCCGCCGAGGGTGACGATCATCGCGGCGGGAATCAGCACGAGGTTCGCCAACAGCGCGCCGGGGGTGAGCAGACGGAAGAATTGCAGTCCGGTCAGCAGGCTCACCAGCGTTGTGGCCACTCCGATTGCCAGCGCCACTGCGGTCGTACGCCACGCGGCGTCCGTCGCATGGTGCCACCAGCGCCAGGTCGGTTTGGGTAGAAGCCGCCAGGGCAGCCAACGCTCGCTCCACCACTCGCTGAGCGGCAGGCCGAGCACGAGTAGCGCGGTCACGATGCAATAACTCATGAGGAAACTCGCTCCGAACATTTGCAGCGGCGAAATCAACAGGACGGCAAACGCCGACGCCACGAGCGCCGCCAGCAGGTTGGACGGTCGCTGAAAAACGAAGGCCGCCTGTACAAACACCGCCATCGCAAAGGCGCGGATCGCGGACGGCGCCGCCCCCGTGACGTCGACAAATAGCCAGAGGAGCGCCGCACCTACCAGAAAGCGCACCCACGCCGGCAACCGCAGCAGCAGCAACCCCGCCTGCAATGCGCTCGCGATCACGCCGATGTTGAGCCCACTGATCGCAAAGAGATGCATCGTGCCGCTCTGCATGAAGAGCGTGTGCTGCTCGTCGCTGAGATCGTGCGTCGTTCCCAGCATCATCGCCCGCAGCAGTCCGGCGAGGGCAGGGTGTTTTTCCGCGATTCCCACGCCCAGCAGCTCATGGCAGCGCGCCGCGAGGCGGTTGCACAGCCGGTAGTAGGGATGAGCTGGTTTTTCTTCCGCGACCACGCGTCCTCGGGTGAGGCGGAAGTTCATTCCGGCGCCCGCGAGGTAGCCGTCAAAGGTGTCCGCGGGCGGATTGCGGGGCAGCGTCACCAGAACTCCGACCGCCGACACGACGGCGCTCCGGACCGGTGCGGCTTCGCCTTTGCGGAGTGTAAGGGAAAAATATAGTCCCTGACCGGCCAACTCGCGCAGGTGCTCATCGGTCCGCACGACGGTGGCGAGTCCAGTGGCGCGCCGGGCGTCAGTTTGGACAAACACCCGGTCCACCCGCAACGTGAGCCGCGCCTCGCGGGGCGGCAGCGCGTCCCAGCCCGGCAGCCGCACACGGTGCAGCGCATAGCTCGCCGCGCCGGAAAAAAACATCGTCGCGATAATCGCGGGCGCCCAAAGCCGTGGGGTTCGCCAAACGGCAACAAGGGCAGTGAGCGCCGAGAGGAGCGCGATCGCCAGCAGCCAAGACACCGGGGCGAACTCGCCGGTCTTTGCCGCCGCCAGCCCAGCCATGAACGGCAACACCAGCCAAAGCAGGGGGGCGCGATGTCCGAGGCTCCGGCTGGTCATGAAATTTGAGTTATCCGCATTTCTCCGCGGATCGACGCTAATCTGAAATGCCTTTTCATCTGTGGAGAATCGCGGAGATTACCCCGACGCGATGTCTGCTTCCGACCAGCCCGACCTTTTCAGTGACGTGGCGCCCGCCGCCAGCTGGCCGGCGGCCGTGCGTCCGGCCGCCCAACCGCTCGCCGCGCGCATGCGTCCGCGCCGTCTGGCCGAAGTGGTCGGTCAGGAACACATCCTGAAACCCGGCAGCCTGCTCCCGCGCCTTGTGGCGCAAAACCGATTCGGCTCACTCATTTTCTACGGACCGCCGGGTTGCGGAAAAACCAGCATCGCGGAGGCGATCGCTCGCGAGACGAAGAGCCGCTTCGTCCGGATCAATGCCGTCATGTCCAACGTCGCCGAGCTGCGCCAGGTGCTCGCCACCGCCCGTCTGCATCCCGAGGCCGCCACGTTGCTCTTCATCGACGAGCTGCATCGCTTCAACAAATCCCAGCAGGACCTCCTGCTGCCCGACGTTGAGGAGGGCAATGTGCGGCTCATCGGGGCGACAACCCACAATCCCGGGTTCTACGTCAATCCGCCGCTGCTCTCGCGCAGTCATCTCTTCCGGCTTGAGCCGCTTTCGACCACCGCGGTGGTGGGCGTCCTGAAGCAGGCGCTGACGGATGCGGAACGGGGGCTCGGCGCTCGCGGCACGACGGCCGATGACAAGCTCCTCGCCGACCTGGCGGTGCTCTGTGACGGAGATTTGCGGCGTGCGCTCAACGCCCTCGAGGTGATCGTTCTCGGGTTGTCCGAGTGCACGCCGATCACGGCGGCGGATCTCGAGGTTTTCGCCCGCGAGCGGCGCATTCGCTACGATGCGGACGAAGACGAACATTACGACACTGTCTCCGCGTTCATCAAGAGCTGCCGGGGCAGCGATCCGGACGCGGCGATGTATTGGCTGGCGAAGATGCTCGCGGGCGGCGAGGACCCGCGCTTCATCGCGCGCCGACTCGTGATCCTCGCGAGCGAGGATGTGGGGCTCGCCGATCCCCAGGCGCTTCCGCTCACGGTGGCGGCGCATCACGCCGTCGATTTCATCGGGCTTCCCGAGGCGGAGCTGACCCTTGCCCATGCGACGCTTTACATCGCGACGGCCCCGAAGAGCAATTCCGCCACGGTGGCGCTGGGCGAGGCGCACCGGGTGCTGAAGGAGGAACCGGTCCAGACGATTCCATCCGCGCTGCGCAGCAAGACCGGCCAGGCCAACAAGCGCCTCGGCCAGGGCAAGGGTTACGACTACTCGCATGATTTCCCGGAGAACATCACCGGGCAGGATTATCTTGAAAAACCACTGACGCTCTACACGCCGAAGACGGCGGGCTGGGAATCGAAGATCGCGGATCGTCTCGCGCGATGGAAAGCGCTCAAGGCCGCTTTGCGCTCCGCCAAGTAAGCCCGGTTGGCCGGTTCGTTGTTACAGCGCATCCACGGCGGATTTGTAGGCGACCACGGCATTGGTCGAACTGGTGGCCGTGCACTTCAAATCGCGGAGCAGACCGTCTTTGATGCCGTAAATCCAGCCGTGAATCGCGAGTTCCTGATCCCGCGACCACGCATCGCGGACAATCGTGGTGCGGCAGACGTTGCGGACCTGCTCCACGACGTTCAGCTCGCACAGGCGGTCGCAGCGCACGGCCCCGTCGCCGGGCAGGCACTCCAGCTTCCGCTCGTGCTTGTGCCGGACATCCTGCACGTGTTGGAGCCAGTTGTCGGCCAGCCCGATCCGGTCGCGATGCAGGGCGGCGTTGACACCGCTGCAGCCGTAGTGACCGCAGACGATCACATGTTTCACCTGCAGCACGTCGATCGCGAATTGCATCACCGAAAGGCAGTTCAGGTCGGTGTGCACCACGACGTTGGCGATGTTGCGATGGACGAACAGTTCACCGGGGAGGAGGTCGACGATTTCATTGGCCGGCACACGGCTGTCGGCACAGCCAATCCAAAGATAGGACGGCGATTGCTGCTGGGATAGGCGCAGGAAAAAGTCGGGGTTGCGCCGCCGGATATTTTCCGCCCACGTCTTGTTCTTGGCGAAGAGGTGATCGAGGTTGGACATCGGCGTGCGTTCGTGGCGTCGAGAGTGAGCCCTCTGGTCGGAGGGCGTCAAACGGATCTAAAACCCGCCGGGCGCTCGCTCGCCGCTTGCGGTCCCGCAGGCGGCGTCTAGCTTTCGAAGATGAAAATTACGTCAGCCCTGCTCGGTTCGCTGGTCCTCGCGATTTTCGCCCTGGCTCAGGTTCCCGCTCCGTCTGCCAACCCGACGCAGCCGGCGCCAAAGACCGCGGCGGAAAAAGCGGCCGCTGACAAGGCAGCAGCCGACAAGGCCAAGGCGGCCAAGACTGCGCCGAAAACCGCACCCAAGGCGGCTCCGGTGGCCAAAGCCGCTCCCGACCCCAAGGCGGCCGCGAAGAAGGATGAAGCTCCGGGAAAAATCGAAGGTTTCGAGATTCCGCGCGGCGAACGGGGATTCCTCGGACTCCAAATCGTCAATTCGACTTTCAAACTGTCATTTTATGATGCCAAAAAAAAGCTGGTTGCGCCCGATGTCGCGACCGCGGTTTTGCGCTGGAACGTGACCTACCAAAAGCAACCCGAACGGGTGCTTCTGGTCCCCAACGACAAGGCGCTCACCTCGGAAAGAACGATCAAACCGCCCTACTCGTTTCGCCTCTCTCTCTCTCTCTTCAAGGAGCCGCTCACGGGCGGCGACGGCTCCGAGGCCGGCGCGGAGATGTTTTCCGTGGATTTTTCGCAGTGAGCGGGTTTTTGCTTTGCCAAAAGCCGTTTGGTTTTCCGCGTTAGGCGAAAGCAATCCCATGACCGTATCCGCATCAGAACCATTCGATACCGTGGAGTCCGCCATTGCGGACATCGCCGCGGGTAAACTGATCATCGTCACCGACGACGAGAGCCGTGAGAACGAGGGCGACCTCATCATGGCGGCGTCGATGGTGACGCCGGAGACTGTCAACATGATGATCCGCTACGGCAGCGGCATCGTGTGCGTGCCGACCGTCGAACATCAGCTCCGCCGGCTTGGTCTCGGCCCGATGGTGGCCAGCAACCGCGAATCCCACCGCACCGACTTCACGGTCAGCGTCGACGCGGCGGACGGCATCACGACGGGGATTAGCGCCTATGACCGCACCCGGACGATCCGGTTGCTGGCGAACCCGGCGACCCGCGCGGAGGAGTTGGTGCAGCCCGGCCACGTGTTTCCGCTTCGGGCGCGTCCCGGCGGGGTGCTGGAGCGCGCGGGACATACCGAGGCGGCGGTCGACCTGGCGACGCTCGCCGGCCTTTCCCCGATGGGCGTGCTGTGCGAGTTGGTCAATGACGACGGCACGGTGCAGCGATTGCCGCAGTTGATCGAATTCAAGCACAAGTTCGGGCTGAAGATGATTTCGATCGCCTCGCTGATTGAATACCGCGCCCGGCGGGATCATCTGGTCGAGTTGGTGACGGCCCGGCCCGTCGACTCGGACTTCGGGGCTTTCACCATGCACGTGTTTCGCAGCCGGCTTGATGGCCGGCATCACCTCGCTCTCACCGTTGGCAAACTGGGACCCGAGGCCACCCTCGTACGGGTGCATAGCGAGAACCTCCTGAGCGACCTCTTCCGCGCCAAGGGCATGATGGGCCACCACATGCTGACCGGTTCATTGGCGGCGGTGGCAAAGGCCGGCGGCGGGGTCGTGCTCTACATGCAGCCGGCGAATTCAGATGAGACCCTCGTGCGCTGCCTGACGGCGAAACCCGGCGAGGTGCCGCCGCCGATGGGTTTTCGCGATTATGGCATCGGCGCTCAGATTTTGGCGGCCTTGGGCCTGAAAAAAATTCGGCTGCTGTCGAACAGCTCCAGGAAGGTCGTGGGGCTAGACGGTTACGGACTCGAAATCGTCGAGCAGGTGTCGGTCTAGGAGTTTCGGGTTGCGGAATGCCGATTTCAGGGAGTTTCTACCCCTCCGCGTCCTTTCGCCTCTTTCCTTCGTTTTTTCATGAGTCTGTCCGTTCCCTCAACCCTCGCCGTCAACGGTGCCGTTTTTCGCATCGGCATCGCGGCCGCACGCTTCAATGAGGCCTTGGTTGACGGCCTGCTCTCCCGGGTCATTGACGGGCTGATGGCCGCCGGGGTGAAGGAATCCAATATCGCCGTCGTGCGTGTGCCCGGCTCTCACGAGGTTCCCTGGGCGGTCAACGCCTTCGCTTTGGGCGGCGAGTGCGATTGCGTGATCGGGCTGGGAGTTTTGATCGGTGGCGACACCAACCACCACGAATTGGTGGGGCAGAGCGTGTCGCATGCATTCCAGCGGGTGGCCATCGATTCTGGGATTCCGGTGATCAACGGTGTGGTTGTGGTCGATTCGCTGGCACAGGCGAAGGCCCGTTGTGTCGGGAAAATCAACCGGGGCGCGGAATTTGCCGCCGCGGCCCTGGAAATGGCAACTCTCCGACGGAGGTTTTCGCAATGAGCAAGGCTGCTTTTGTCCAGCGACGCGACGGCCGGGTCGCCGCCCTCCAGTACCTCTACGCCTGGAGCATCAACACGCCCAAGAACCTCGCGGACGATCTGTTCGTCTTCTTCTCGGGCTGTGAGCAACCGCGCGATCATTACGCGTTTGGCGAGGAGCTCATCCACGGGGTGATCGAGCACATCGTCGCCATCGACGCCCAGATTAAGACGCTCGCGCAAAACTGGGAGTTCGAGCGCATCGCGAAGATCGACCTCGCCATCCTCCGCATCGCGATGTTCGAGATGATGTTTCGCAAGGACATCCCCCCGGTCGTTTCGATCAACGAGGCGATCGACCTCTCCAAGGAATTTTCCAACGCCGATGCGAAACGGTTTATCAACGGTATCCTGGACCGCCTGAAGGGCCAACTTGGCCGCGATGCGCGCAAGGCGGAGTAAGGCTTTGAGGTAGCGCGGAGCGCGTGGCGATCGTCCGGCCTAAGGGCGGTTGTCTTCCGCTGGTCCTCGCTGCTCGCAACTTTTCCATGTTCGGTCTTTTCAAAAAATTCAAAGACGGCCTCGCCAAGACGGTCTCGGCGATCGCGGCCAAAACCCGCGGGCTGTTCGGCGGCCGGAAGATTGACGCCGCGTCGCTCGAGGAACTCGAAGAGGCGCTCTACACCGCGGATTTCGGCGTCGAGACAACCAATGAGATCCTCGCCGAGATCAAACAGGCCTACGGCAAGGACAAGGAATTGCAGGGACGCCAGGCCGCCCACCTCGGCGCCGCGGTGCTCAAACGAGTGCTCGCGGGTAGTGAAGGCGTGCTGGAAGGCGTGACCGGGCCGGTCCGTCCCGTCGCGGGAGCGGCCGCTCCGGCCGCGAAAAATCCCGTCGTGATCGCCATGATTGGCGTGAACGGTTCGGGGAAAACCACCACGTCGGCGAAACTCGCGTGGAAGCTGAAGCAGGACGGCAAGACCGTCACGCTGGCGGCCTGCGACACGTTTCGCGCCGCGGCCGTCGAGCAGCTCAAGTCGTGGGCCACGCGTCTCGAACTCGACATCGTCGCGAGCCATACTGGCGCCGACTCCGCCTCCGTCGCCTTCGATGCGTGGCAGGCGGCAAAATCGCGCGGGAAGGACTATCTCATTGTGGACACCGCCGGCCGGCTGCACACGAAGAGCAACCTGATGGAGGAACTCGCGAAGATCCGCCGCGTGCTCCAGAAAAACGACCCGGCGGCGCCCCAGCATCGTTGGCTCGTGGTCGACGGCTCGCTCGGCAGCAACTCGATCGAGCAGGCGCGGGTGTTTCACCAGAGCTTTGGTCTCACCGGACTGGTCGTGACGAAACTCGATGGCACCAGCCGCGGCGGTGCCCTCGTGGGCATCTACCGTCAGCTGAAATTGCCGATATATTTTCTCGGGCTCGGCGAGCAGCCGGAGGACCTGCAGCCGTTCAGCGCCGACAACTACGCCAAGGCCGTGTTTGGGTTGGACTAGACTGCGCTTGGGGCCCGCTTCCATTCCCGGAGTTCGGGGGACGAAATCATGGTGGTCCACGGCGATGGTTGCTTTGGATTACGGGCATCTTCATGCTGGGTGGACGTTCCCCACATGAACTATTCCACCCGTTTGCTGGCTGTTCTCGCGGCCATCGTTGTTCTTGCGTTCACTCCGCTTTCGCGGCTTTGCGGCGCGGAGGAAAAATCCGCTTCGGCGGCCTACGACAGCCGCGAGCATTACACGAAGTACGAATATCGGATTCCGATGCGCGATGGCGTGAAACTCTTCACGTCCGTCCTCGTGCCGAAGGATGCGTCCAGGAGCTATCCATTCCTGATGACGCGCACTCCCTACAGCGTCGCGCCGTACGGAGAGGACGAATACTCCGGGGCGAGTGCGCACACTGACCTGTTTCTCAAGGCCGGCTACATCTGGGTGCGGCAGGACGTGCGTGGCCGCACGATGTCAGAGGGGAAATTCATCGAAATGACGCCGCATCGTCCCGACAAGAAGTCGAAGGCCGACGTCGACGAGAGCACCGACACCTACGACACGGTCGAGTGGCTCCTTCAGCACGTGCCCAATCACAACGGTCGCGTCGGTATCTGGGGCATTTCCTATCCGGGGTTCTACACGTCGGCGGGAATCATCGATACCCATCCGGCGATTAAGGCTGCGTCACCGCAGGCGCCCGTCACCGATTTCTATCTCAATGACGATTGGTACCACGGCGGCGCCTTCATGATGGCGGCGAGTTTCGACTTTTTCTCGTCGTTCAAACCGCAATCCGGCCCGACTCCGCCACCCAAAGTCCGGGTGCCCTTCGACTACGGCACGCGCGACGGCTACGAGTTTTTCCTGAAACTGGGGTCGGTCGCGAAAGCGACCGCGCTGCTCGGCGGCGACAACACCGGGTGGAACGAAGGTGTCGCGCATCCGACGTACGACGCCTACTGGAAAGAGCGCGCGATTTGGCGCCATCTGAAAAACATCCGCTGCGCCGTGCTCACCGTCGGCGGATGGTTCGACGCCGAAGACCTGATGGGGCCGCTCCGCACCTACCGCACAATCAAGGAAAACAATCCGGACATCTTCAACGCGATCGTCATGGGACCGTGGGTGCACGGCGGCTGGGCGGGTCGCGACGGGCGAAAGCTCGGCAGCGTCGATTTCGCGGCGGACACGGCGAAGTTCTACCGGGAGAAGATTGTGTTCCCGTTCTTCGAGAAGCACCTCAAGGACAAGGGCGACCCCAAGCTCCCCGAGGCTTACGTGTTCGAGACTGGCACGAACGTCTGGCGGCAATATCCGGCCTGGCCGGCGCCGGGCGCGAAGACGCGCACGTTGTATTTTCGCGATGGAGGTGCGCTCTCGTTCGAGGCGCCGACCGGTGCGGCGGCGAGCGATTCATATGTGAGCGATCCGGCGAAACCGGTGCCGTTTATCGGATACACCGCGACCGGTGTGCCGCAGGAGTACATGGTGGCCGATCAGCGTTTCGCTGCGACGCGACCCGACGTGCTCGTCTATGTCACCGAGCCGCTGGAGGAAAGCCTCACGCTGGCGGGCCCGGTTTCACCGCGGCTTTTCGTTGCGACGACGGGCACCGACGCCGACTGGGTCGTCAAGCTGATCGACGTCTATCCTCCGGAGAGGAGCACGCCGTCCGCGACGACGGCGGGAGAACGCTCGAAGGATGTTCCGCCGCCGTCGATCACGCTCGGGGGCTATCAACAGCTCGTGCGCGGGGAACCGTTTCGCGGCCGGTATCGGAAGAGTTTCGAAAAGCCCGAGGCGTTTGCGCCGGGCAAAGTCGAGGCGGTGAACTTTACGATGCCCGACGTGAACCACACGTTTCGCCGGGGACACCGCATCATGGTGCAGGTGCAGAGCACATGGTTTCCCCTCGTGGACCGGAATCCGCAGACGTTCGTCGACATCGCGACGGCCAAGCCGGGGGATTTTCGCGTGGCGACCCAGACGATCCACCGTGCGCCCGGTCGGGCCTCAGGCGTGGAGGTGAGCGTGTTGGAGGCGCCACAGAACGTCGGGAAATCCGGGGTCAGCGCAAAACCCTGAGCGCTGCGGTTGGCGTGCGACGGTTATTTCTTCGCGGCGGTCGGCTCCGGCAGCTTGCACGACTGCCAGGCGACGAAGCGCCAGACGCCTTTCTCCAGCCGGTAGGCTGCGAGGAAGGCGAGGTGGAGCTCATTGAACGGTGCCGCCTTGCCGAGGACCAGTTTGGCCCGGCCCGTCATGTGCACGAGACCGGGGACAAGCTCGCGGAACTCACGCTGTTCATACGTGACGGAGTTGTACTTGGATTTGCCCGACGTGAGCGCGGCGATAAAGGAGGATTTTGTGTCGGCCGTGCCACTCGAGTGCACGTAGAGCAGATCATCGGAGAACACTGTGGCAAGTTTGGCCGGGTCGGCGGAGATCATCGCGGCGACGCGTGCGTCATCGGCCGCGCGCCACGCGGCCACGGGATCGGCGGCGCGAAGCGAGACGGACCAGAGTGTGAGGGCGACCATTGGGAGGAGACGGAGGAGTGAGTTCATGAATAGGTTGGGGCGGAGGGAACGGCGGACGTGGTTTCCACGATTTTACCGGTCACCATGGAAGACAATCCTGGAAGTGAGGTGGTGTAAGGTGATGGGATGCGTCACGCGTACGCGAGATCGACATGGCGAAAGTTGCCCGCATTGTCGGGGGGCGTTTCTGCCCAACCCTTGAACATCATGCTTCTCCGACGATTCCCTTTCATCGTTTTCCTTCTCGTTGTGGCCTGCGGACGGGTGGTGGCCGCGCCTGCCCCGACGTTCGATCAATGGGTCGATACGTTCACTACCGAATGGGCGCGCACCAATCCCCAGTTTGCCACCCAGGCCCAGTATTTTTCGGGAGCGGAACAGGATGCGCTCGACCGGCAGCTCACGATGGTCGGCCCTTGGGGCAATACCTTTGGCCGTGCCGCCACTGAAGCACGCGCTGCTCTTGCCCGCCGCGGGCTGGAGGAGCTAAAACGCATTCCAACGGCGAACCTCACCGCGGCGCAACGCACGTCGGCCGCACTCGTCGCGTGGTTTCTGAAAAACACGATCGATTCGGCGGAGTTTGCGGCGCACCGCGCAGTCTTCGATCAATTCGCGGGCTTGCAGGTGGGACTGGTCAATTTCCTCACCCAGACGCATCCGATCCGCAATCGTCGTGACGCGGAGAATTACCTCGTGCGCCTGGCGCTGGTCGCTCCGCGGATCGACGAAGGCATTGCGGAGGCGCGCGCGGCGGCCGCGGCCGGAATCCTCTCCCCGCGGTTCATCGTGGAGCGCACCCTGGAACAAATCGACGGCTTCCTCCTCCACCCGGCGCGGGAAAATGTGTTCACGGCTTCGTTTGATACGAGAATGGGGGCGTTGGGAGCGGCGATCGCGCCCGAGGTGCGGAAATCGTCGGTTGCCGCTGCGGAAAAGATCGTGGCGGAGGCGGTGATTCCAGCCTACCGGCGCGTGCGTGCGCTGTTGGCGGAGCAGTTGCCAAAGACGACCGGGGACGCCGGCGTGTGGCGTTTGCCGCGTGGGGCCGAATCCTACCGGCAAGCGCTCGCCACCTACACGACCACGTCGCTCGGGGCGGATGAAATCCACGCGATCGGCCTGCGGGAAGTCGCGCGGTTGGAGGGTGAAATGGACAAGATTCTCCGCTCACTCGGATACAACGAGGGCTCGGTCAAGGATCGCACCGCCGCATTGGAGGCGGCTTCGCAGCCCCCGGCGACGCCGGATCCGCGTGCGATGTTGCTGGCCGACAATGAGCGTTACGTCGCCGACGCGTTGCAGCGTTGTGAGGCGCTCTTCGATCTCCGTCCGCGATCGCCGGTGGTGGTGAAGCGCGAGCCGCCGTTTTCCGAACGGACCGCCGCCGCCCACTACACGCCGCCGGCTCCGGACGGATCGAAGCCCGGCACTTACTGGCTACCGTTGCCGGGACCGACGTTCGAACTGATCCGGATGCGTTCGCTGGCCTATCATGAGGCGGTCCCGGGCCACCATTTTCAGGTCGCGCTGCAGCAGGAATCGACCGAGTTGCCGCGATTCCGCAAGCTCGGGGCTTTCGGCTTCATCTCTGCGTACGGTGAGGGTTGGGGGCTGTATGCGGAACGACTGGCGGACGAGAGCGGCTGGTACGACGGCGATCCGCGCGGGCGGCTGGGAGCGCTGGGAATGCAGCTGTTCCGGGCGCGACGCCTCGTGGTCGACACGGGAATGCACGCGAAGCGGTGGACGCGCCAGCAGGCGATCGACTACGGCATTCCAGCCACTGAGGTGGAGCGTTACATCGTTTGGCCCGGGCAGGCTTGTTCCTATATGATCGGTCAGCTGCGCATCGTCGAATTGCGCGAGAAGGCTCGCTCCGCCCTCGGTGGAAAATTTTCGATCAAGGGCTTCCACAATGTCGTGCTGAGCACCGGCAGCGTGCCGCTCGACGTGCTGGCGCAGGAAGTGGATGCCTGGGTGGCGGCGCAGCGGTGAACGGTGGCGCAGCGTAGGCGGGGAACGCGGACGGCCCGTCCGCCCACTTCCCGCGTTTTGCCTTTGCGACCGCACCCGCCCGCCACAGTCTCACGCCGCCCGTCATGTCGCTTGAATTTTATCTAACCTTCCCCCGCATCTTCCGACTCGGCGCGATCCTCAGCCTCGCGCTTTCCCTTGCCGGCAACAGTTCACTCTGCGTTGGCCAGTCGGCCTCTCCCGTCGATCTCGGGCTGCCGGTGCAAAAGGCCGCCGCGGCCGGATTTTCCGCGGAACGGCTGCAGCGGGCGGAGAAGTTTTTGCAGAAAGAAATCGACGCGAACCGCTACGCCGGCGCGGTGTGGCTCGTGGCGCGCGACGGCCGGGTCGTCACCCACGGAGCGGCCGGGACGCGCGACCGCGAACGCCGCGAGACGATGACCGAGGACAGCGCTTTCAAAATCTATTCGATGACGAAGATCATCACTTCGGTCGCCGTCCTGTCGCTGCTTGAGGAGGGCCGGTTCAATCTCGACGACAATGTCTCCCGTTATCTGCCCCGGCTGGGCAAGATGATGGTGCTCACTGGCGGCACCGTCGACGTGCCCCAGTTGGTGGCGGCCAAACGCCCCATCACGATTCGCAACCTGCTTACGCACACCGCCGGGTTTGGCTACGACGTGCTCGGGCGCGATCAGGTGCTGCGCGGCATCTACCTGCGGGTGGAACTTTGGAAGAGCACTTCCCTCGACGACTTCGTGACCCGCGCGGCGCGACTGCCGCTGCAGCACCAGCCGGGTGAGAGTTGGAACTATGGGATCAACACCGACATTTTGGGCGCGCTGGTCGAGGCGGTCGCCGGGCAGCCGTTCGAGACGGTCCTGCGGGAGAGGATCTTCGGCCCGCTTGGGATGACGGAGACGATGTTTCGTCCCCCACCTGCGATCAAATCGCGACTGGCAACGATCTATCAGCGCACGAAGGAGGGCGGATTGAAGGCGGAACAGCCGTTCGGCGTCGATTTCAACGATCTCACCGGGACATTTGCCAGCGGCGGCGGCGGACTTGTCTCCACGCTCCATGACTACGCGCGGTTCGCGCAGATGCTGGCCAACGGTGGCGAGCTCGACGGCGTCCGGGTATTGGGACGGAAAACCGTCGAACTCATGACGCGCAACCACATCGGCCACTTGAACCCGCATCCGGCCGGGGCGCCGGCTGGTTTTGGACTGGGAGTGCAGGTGGCGCCGGAGGCGGCGGATGCGGCCAAGGGTCTGTATTCGCCCGGCCAATTCGGCTGGAGCGGCGCGGCTTCGACTTATGTGACGATTGATCCGCGGGAGCGTGTGATCGTGCTGCTCCTGCAACAGCACCTGCCCAACAACGAGGATGGAATCCACCAGAAGTTCACCAATCTGGTTTACCAGGCGTTGGTGAAGTGAGGGCCGCGTCCATTGTTTTCCCACCCCAATAAAACACTCCGATGATTACCAACGAACTCTTCGCCCAGGGGACAGTTATCCGCGAACCGGTCGGCACCGGATCCGGCTATTGGGTCGGTTGCCCGGGCGCGTTTTACGATGCGGCGGAAGACGCCTGGTACCTGACGTACCGGATTCGACGGCCGCGCGGCGTGACGCCCGATCGCGGTGGTGAGGTGCGCATCGCGCGCTCGACCGACTTGGTGCGCTGGGATGACGTCGTTACCATCGCGAAGCATCAGTATGACTCCGCGTCGATCGAGCGCAGTTGCCTGCACCGCGGACCCGACGGACTGTGGCGCTACTTTACGAGCTATGTGCATCCCTCCGACGGTCGCTGGTGCACGACGGTGCTCAAGGCGCCGACGGTGGCGCAGCTCGACCCGGCTCGCCGCGAGGTGATTTTCACCGGTCCGCCGCTCGGCCTGGAGGGCGTGAAAGATCCGTGGATCCTCGAGGTTGCCGGCGTCTATCACCTGTTTCTGAGCATCGCGACGCCGACGCCGCGGACGGCGGAGGGCTCGCACGCGACGCTGGACATTTTCAATACTGGTGAGTGCAAGTCGGCGACGGGCCTCGCCGTTTCGCGCGATCTCGACCAGTGGGAATGGCAGGGCGTCGTGCTCGCGCCGGAAGCGACGGGGTGGGACTGTTACTGCCGTCGGTTGAATTCGATCGTGCCGCTGCCCGCGGATGCGACGGGCGAGCGGTATCTGGCGTTCTACGACGGGAGCGCGAGCCATCTGGAAAATTACGAGGAGAAATGCGCACTGGCGGTTTCGGGCGATATGCGCCGCTGGCGGTCGCTTTCGCCGTTGGGACCGCGTTTCACGAGCCCGCATGCCTCGACTTCGCTGCGTTATCTCGACGCGAAGTTTGCACGCGGGAAGTGGCATCTCTTCTATGAGTTTGCCCGGCCCGACGGAGCTCACGACATGCGAGTCATCACCTGTTCGACGGCGGAACTAGCCGCGCTGGTGGGATAGGCGCGCCACGGTCGAAAAAGGCTCCCAGTCCGACCACGAAATTCGGGCTCGATTGGCGCGGTCAGATGGATCTCTCTCGCACTCTCCCCCCATGAAGACCTGTTCTGTCCTTTTGCTCGTCGCGTTGCTGGTCGTGACTCCTGCCGTCCGGGCGGCGGCCGCCCCCGAATTGCGCGATGTCGTCACCGCGAAGTTTGCCGCCGAGTATCCGTCACTCGAGGCGATCTACAAAAACCTCCACACCAATCCCGAGCTGTCGTTCATGGAAACGAAGACCGCGGCGCTCGTCGCCAAGGAACTGCGGGCCCTCGGCGTTGAGGTTACGGAGAAGGTCGGCAACACGGGAGTCGTCGGCGTGCTCAAGAACGGACCGGGGCCCACCGTGCTGGTGCGCGCCGACATGGACGGCCTGCCGGTGAAGGAATTGACCGGCCTCCCGTGGGCGAGCACGACAGTCGGCAAGGATCTTTCCGGCAAAGAGCAGCCCACGATGCATGCGTGCGGACACGATCTGCATATCACGGGCCTCATTGGGACGGCCCGCACCCTCGTGGCGCTGAAAGATCAGTGGAAGGGCACGATCGTCTTCGTGGCCCAGCCTGCGGAGGAGATTGTCGCCGGCGCCCGGGCGATGCTGACCGATGGACTTTACACGCGTTTCCCCAAACCGGACTACGCGCTGGCGCTGCATGTGTTCTCGTATCTGCCGGCCGGGATGGTGGGCTTCACCGAGGGGCCCACGTATGCCAGCGTGCGATCGGTGGACATCACGGTACGGGGGGTGGGCGGCCATGGCTCGACGCCGCACGTGACGAAGGATCCGATCGTGATCGCGTCACAGCTGGTCGTCGCGCTGCAGACGATCGTGAGCCGGGAAATTCAACCCGGTACGCCCGCGGTGGTTACCGTCGGTGCGATCCACGGAGGCACGAAACGCAATATCATCTCGGAGGAGGTGAAACTCGAACTCACCCTCCGGAGTTTCGATGACAAGGTCATGGATCAACTCGTGGCCGCGATCCGGCGGATCAGCGCAGGAATCGGGCAGACGGCGGGGGTGCCGGCGGACCGGATGCCAGTGGTGACGGTGCTCGAAGAGTCGGCGCAGGTGACCGTCAACAACCCGGCGCTGACGCAGCGGCTCGTCAATACGTTCAAGGCGTGGTTTCCTGCCGATCAGGTCAAGCCGCAGCCGCCCATCACCGGTGCGGAAGATTTTTCTGAATTCGGCCGTACGGTGCACCGGGTGCCGACGTTCATCTGGACGGTCGGCGCGGCGGATCCAGAGAAATATGCGGCAGCGGTCCGCGAGGGCCGGGCGCTTGCCTCGAATCATTCGCCGACGGCCCTGTTCGTGCCGGACCCGACCTTGCAGACGTGCGTGACTTCAATGTCGGCGGCGGTGCTCGATTTGCTCGGGAAAAAGTAGCCGATTCTGAACCAAAGGGGCGGCGTTGATCGCCGTCGACATCAGAGGGACGACGGCTTCAGCCTTCTGCGGTCTACTCGTCCCGCGAAGTGTCTCTCGACTCCGCTCCTGGCGTTTTCCCCCTCATGAACGTTTTGTCTCCTTTCCGCTTGGTCACGTGTGCGGTGGTGGGTGCTGCCGTCGTGGCGGCCGCCGCCGCTGCTCCTGCTGATTCGAAGCCCGGCGCGAACACAGTTCGATTGGCGAAAAATGAAGCGGTGTCGTTGAGCGAACGAGTAGCGCCTTTCAAAGCCCTGCCTGGTTTTCTTCCGCTTTACTGGGACGAAAAAAAGGGTGAGTTGTGGCTGGAGGTCTCCCGGTTCGAAACGGACTTCCTGTACTTCACCTCGTTGCCCGGCGGGCTCGGATCCAACGATGTTGGGCTCGACCGCGGGCAGCTTGGGACGCAGCGGTTGGTGCGCTTTATCCGTAGTGGTCCACGTCTCCTGCTCGTGCAGCAGAATCTCAGTTTTCGCGCCTCGGCGTCCGACGTCGCGGAACGCCGAACCGTGGAGGACTCGTTTGCGACGTCCGTCATCGCGGGCTTTGACGTGGCGACCGAAGAGACCGGGCGGGTTCTGGTGAATGCCACGGAGTTTTTCCTGCGCGATGCGCACGACGCCGCTGGGGCGCTGAAGCGGACCAAACAAGGCGCGTTCAAGCTTGATCCGAAGCGCAGCGCGTTTTCGCTGCCGGGCACCAAGAATTTTCCGCGCAACACCGAGGTGGAGGTGATGCTGACCTTTGCGGGCGAGGATCCCGGGGCGTTTGTGTCGGACGTGGCGCCGGATCCCCGTGCCGTGACGTTGCGGGAGCGACACTCCCTGGTCCAGCTGCCCGAACCGGGATATGCGCCGCGTGCCTTCGATCCGCGTGCGGGGTACATTGGCCGCAGCTACGCCGACTACTCCGCGCCGATCGGCGATGACTTGGAAAAGCGGTTCATTGTGCGGCATCGCCTGGAAAAGAAAAATCCGGCCGCGGCGCGCAGCGAACCGGTGCGACCGATCATCTACTATCTCGACGCAGGGACCCCGGAGCCGATTCGGAGCGCGTTGCTGGAAGGTGCCCGCTGGTGGAACGCCGCGTTCGAGGCCGCGGGATTTATCGATGCGTTCCGGGTCGAGATGCTCCCGCCCGAAGCGGACGCACAGGATGTGCGCTACAACACAATCCAATGGGTGCATCGCGCCACCCGGGGCTGGTCGTACGGGAATTCGGTCATCGATCCGCGCACGGGCGAAATCATCAAGGGGCACGTCACCCTCGGTTCGCTCCGGGTGCGGCAGGATTTCCTCATCGCGGAGGGGTTGCTCGCGCCCTACGAAAGGGAAAAACCACCGTCGGTGGAAATGGAGCGGATGGCGCTCGCGCGACTGCGGCAGCTCTCGGCCCATGAGGTCGGCCACACCCTCGGGCTGGCCCACAATTACGTCGCCAGCGCCGCCAACCGCGCCTCCGTGATGGACTACCCGCATCCGTGGGTGCGCCTTCGCGCGGACCGTACGCTTGATCTTGATGACGCCTACGCCGCCGGTATTGGCGAATGGGACAAGGTGGCGATCGCTTGTGGCTATTCGGTGTTCGCTCCCGGAACGAATGAAACCGCGGCGATGGACGCCCTGCTGCGGGCGGCGCGGGAGCGCGGCCTGAATTTTCTCTCGGACGCTGACGCGCGGCCGCCCGGGAGCGCGCACCCACTGGCCCATTTGTGGGACAGTGGAACGAATGCAACCGATGAACTGAATCGCATGCTCGACGTTCGTGCTGCCGCGCTGGCGCGTTTCGGCGAAAACGTGATCCGTCCCGGCCGGCCGCTCGCGATGCTGGAGGAGGCCCTGGTCCCGGTGTATCTGAGCCACCGTTACCAGGTCGAGGCGGCCGCCAAGCTCGTCGGTGGCTTGAATTACGCCTATGCGCTTCGTGGCGACGGCCAGCCGCCGCCGGTGCCAGTCACCGGCGCAGAGCAACTCCGGGCCCTTGAGGCGTTGTTGGCGACCCTTGCCCCGGCAGTGCTCCGGGTGCCGGACGCGCTGTTGGACGTGCTGCCGCCGCGGCCGATGGGATTTCCCGCCACCCGCGAGAATTTCAGCGGGCGAACGGGTCTGGTGTTCGACGCGCTCGCGCCCGCCGAGGCGGCGGCGGACATGACGCTGTCGTTTTTGCTCCACCCGCAACGGGCGAGCCGGTTGGTCGTGCAGCACGCCCGTTCGCCGGCGCTGCCGGGACTGGAGCAGCTGCTGGCGCGGGTGTTGGACGTGACCTGGCGGCAGCCGGCCGGCGCCGACTATGAGGGCGAAATCCGGCGTGCGGTCGCGCAGGTGGCCTTGAATCGGCTCTTCACGCTCGCCGCTGGGAGCAGCACCGCGCCCCAGGCGGCGGCGCTCGTGACGGTGCACCTTTCCGGATTGCGCGACTGGCTGACGACCACGGCGGGGTCGCCGGGTATTGATTCGGCGCAAAAGGCCCACCTCGCCCATGGCGCCCGGAGAATCGCGCACTTTCTTGATCATCCCAGGGATTTTGCGCCATCGCCGGTGCCCGAGATTCCGCCTGGCCAGCCGATCGGGGCGACTCTCCAGTGCGACTTTGATCCACCGCCGCGGCGATGAGGAACGGACTCCGTCCCGGACAATGCGTTCTTCCGCCCAAAACCGCCCGCTGCGGGCTCGTGACGGCGTTGTTTGCGGTCGGCCTTAAAATCTGACGATCACCGAGCCTTCGGCGTTGAGCCGGTCGGGGCAGTTGGGTTTGATCGGGACCTTCCCCATGGCCAAGCCCACTCGTCTGCACCTCATGGCGGCGCTATTTTCGTGCCTCGTTTCCGCCGGCACCGCGTTCGCCGCAACTGCCCCCATCGAAGGCCTGCGCGAGGCATCGCCGCGGGTGCATGCGCTCGTCGGTGGTCGTATCGTCGTGTCACCGACGCAGACCCTCGCGAACGCCACCGTGATTGTGCGCGATGGGGTGATCGAATCCGTGGGAGCGGGCGTGACCGTGCCGGCCGATGCCCGCGTGTGGGACTTGAAAGGGCGAACCGTGTATGCCGGTTTCCTTGAGAGTGAATCCAACCTGTTTCTGCCCGCGGCGTGGAAGTCGGGCGGCGGTGGAGCGCGTTCGACCGAGGAGTCGGACGCGTCACCGGCGGGTGATTCGGTCGCGGCCGCGACGCCCGAACCGGCGACCGGAGCGCGCTCGTGGAATCCGCGCGTGACACCAGAACGGCTGGCCCATCGCGCACTCAACGCCGACGAGGCGGGGGCGACGGCATTGCGGCGGCTGGGTTTTGCCGTGGCGCACGTGGTGCCTGGGCGCGGAGTGTTTCGCGGGCAGAGTGCTCTCGTGAGTCTGGGGTCCGGAGGCTTCAACCAGACCGTGGTTCGGACGACGGTGGCGCAACCCCTGGCGTTCGAGCACGGTGGTGGTGGCGGATATCCGGTCTCATTGATGGGGGTGACCGCGTTGCTGCGGCAGACGCTGCTCGATGCGCAATGGTATGCCGATGTCCAAGAGCGGTACCGACAGGCAGGCGCCGGGGTGGCCCGGCCGGAAACAAACGATGCGCTCGCGGCGCTCCGCCCGGTGGTCCGGGGAGAGCAACCCGTGTGGTTCACGTTGCAGGACGAATTGGATACAGGCCGCGCGCTCCGGCTCGCAGACGAGTTCAAGCTAAAGCTCGTCCTGCGGGGCAGCGGCTACGAGTACCGGACGATGCGCGCGTTGCCGGCCGGAGTGGCGGTGGTGGTGCCGCTTAATTTTCCGGAGCCTCCGGAGGTGGAAAACGCGGACTTCGCGATCGACATCTCACTCGATCGGCTCGAGCACTGGGAACTGGCGCCCACGAATCCCGGCCGGCTGGCCGCGGCCAAAGTGCCGATTGCTTTGACGACATCGGGGCTGCGCCGATCGGAAACGGAGTTCTGGTCGCGCCTGCGGCTCGCGGTGCGGCGGGGCCTGGCTGCGGACGCGGCGCTGGCCGCGCTGACGACGACGCCCGCGGAAATTCTCGGGGTGTCGCGAACGCACGGCACGATTGCGGCGGGCAAGACGGCCAACCTGGTGGTCGCGCAAGGGGATCTTTTTTCCGCCGACGATGCGGAAATCCAGCTCGTATGGGTCGATGGCGAACCCTTTGTGCAGGACGCATGGCGGCGGTTCGACGCCCGCGGCACCTGGCACGTGGCGTGGCAGGGCGCGCCGGAAAAGACGCCGGCGGAAATTAAGATCACCGGCCGATCCGCGTCGCGGTTGAAAGCGACCGCGGCTGGCTCGGATGCGACGATCCGCAGCGAAGGGGACGTCTATACGCTCCTGGCGCCGGCAAAATGGTTTGATCTCAAGAGTGGCACGGTGCGGTTGTCGGGCCGAGTCGACGGTGGGGCGCTGGCCGGCACGGGCGAGTTACCGGATGGAACTGCGTTTCGCTGGCGGGCGGAACGGACGGCGCTGGCGCCGGAACCCGCGAAGCCGGCGGCGAAAAAATCCGAACCGCTGATTGCACGCCCCGGCGTGTATCCGGCGGGGGCGTATGGGCGGATGGGTCTGCCGGAGCAGCCGAAGCGTGTGCTGGTGCGCAATGCCACGATCTGGACGAGCGGACCGGCGGGAACGATGGAGCAGGCGGATCTGCTGGTGGAAGGCGGACGGGTTGTGCAAGTGGCGCGGGGCATTAAACCGCCGGCGGATGCGCTCGTGATCGACGCAACGGGAAAACACGTTTCGGCCGGACTGATCGACTGCCACTCGCATCTCGCGATCGATCGCGGAGTCAACGAGGGGACCCATTCCGTTACTACGGAGGTCCGGGTGGGAGATGCGCTCGATCCGACGGACATCGGGATTTATCGAGTGCTGGCGGGCGGACTCACGACGGCGAATGCGCTGCACGGTTCGGCCAACGCGATGGGCGGGCAGAACCAGGTGATCAAACTGCGCTGGGGTGGCACGGCAGAGGAGTTGAAATTCGCGGGCGCGCCGCCGGGCGTGAAGTTTGCGTTGGGGGAAAACGTCACAAGCAAGAACAGTACGACGCGGTGGACGCGTTATCCGATCAGTCGGATGGGCGTGCGGGAGATCATGCTCGATACGTTCACTCGCGCGCGGGACTACGAGCGCGACTGGGCCGAGCACAAGGCGGGGCGGACGACTCTTCCGCCGCGGCGTGATCTGCGGCTTGATGCGGCGCTCGAAATCCTGCGGGGCGAACGCCTCATCCACATTCATTCCTACCGGCAGGACGAAGTGCTCGCGTTCATCCGGCTGGCGCAGCAGCTGAAGCTGCCGGTCGCCACGTTTCAGCATATTCTCGAAGGCTACAAGGTGGCGGACCAGATCGCGGCGATTGGCGCCGGAGGTTCCTGTTTTGCCGACTGGTGGGCGTACAAGCTGGAGGTGACCGATGCGATCCCGTACGACGGGGCGCTGATGCGCGCCGCGGGGATCGTGGTGTCGTTTAATTCCGACAACGATGAACTGGCGCGCCATCTCAACACCGAGGCGGCGAAGGCTGTCAAGTACGGCGGCGTGCCGCCGGAGGAGGCGCTGAAGTTCGTCACGCTCAACCCGGCGAAGCAGCTGCGAATCGACGCGCGCGTGGGCTCGCTCGAACCTGGCAAGGATGCGGATTTCGTGATTTGGAACGCGCCGCCGCTCTCCGCCTATGCGCGAGTCGAGCAGACATGGATCGACGGTCGCCGGTATTTCGACGTGGACGACGATGCAAAGCTGCGCGCGGCCGCACTCACCGAGCGGGCGGCGTTGGTGCAGAAAATCCTGCCAGAACGGCAGCGGATTCTCGGTGGTGGACCGGCTGGCGCCGGAGGCGGGGCAGGGGAGGCGGGCGGAGACGAGGGTCCGCCCCGACCGGAGATTCTGCGAGTGCTTGACGCACTTGCCGCCGTGCACTCGGCCGGATGGCGGGCGCTGTATCACGACGGTGGCTCGGTGGACAATTGCAGCACCCACGAAGGAGGAGGCCGATGAAAATGAATTTTCCTCCCCACGTTCTCGATGCGGGTCGTGTCCTCCGGATCTGCGGTGTCGCGTGGTTGGCCGCGCTCACCGTGAGCGTGACGTCGGCGACGCCGCTCATTCCGGCCGCGAGGCAAACCAAGCCGTTGCTGCTCTCGGGTGGCACGGTGGTGACCGTGAGCGGATCGGTATTGGCGGCGACAGACGTGCTGGTCGTCGACGGTCGGATTTCCCGGATCGCTCAGAAAATTTCGCCGCCGGCGGGGACGGAGGTCATCGATCTCAAGGGCAAGTATGTCTATCCGGGTTTCATCGCTGCGCAGACGATGCTCGGTCTGGTGGAGATCTCTGGCCAGCGCCAGACGGTGGATTCGTCGGAGATTGGCGCGATCAATCCAAATGTGCGCACGCAGACGGCGCTGAACCCTGACAGCGAATTGATTCCGGTGGCGCGGGCCAACGGCGTCCTGACCGCATTGGCGGTGCCGGCGGAGCGCGCCAGCGGGGTGACACGGGGAAACTTGATTGCGGGGACCTCAACGTTGATTCGCCTCGATGGCTGGACGTGGGAGGACCTGACGTTGCGCGCTCCTCTGGCGCTCCATGTCTACTGGCCCGTGGTGCGGCTCAACCGTCCCTCCGGTGCGAAAGGGGCTTCGACCGCACCACGGGAGACGGATCGCGACGCGCGGGCGCTCGATGATGCATTTGTCGCTGCTCGGGCGTATGCGCAGGCCAAGGCCGCGGGCAGGGTGGGATTCGAAACGGATCTCCGTTGGGAGGCGATGTTGCCGGCGATCCGGGGCGAGCAGCGGGTTTTTGTGCACGCCGATGAGTTGAAGCAGATTCGCGCCGCACTGGTGTTCGCGAAAAAGCACGCGCTCAAAATCGTGATCGTGGGCGGACTCGATGCCTGGCGGGCGGCCGAGGATCTCAAGGCGGCGGACGTCCCGGTGATTGTGGGGGGCACGAACCGTCTGCCGCGGCGGCGCGATGACGACTACGAGTCGGCCTATGCGAACCCGGCTCGACTCCAGGCGGCCGGGGTGCGGTTTTGCATCGCCGGTGGTGTCAGTGGTCCGCCCGACGTCGGCAACGAACGGAACCTGCCGTATCACGCGGCGCGTGCGGCCGCGCATGGTCTGCCCCGGGAGCAGGCCTTGCGCGCGGTGACGCTGGGAGCGGCGGAGGTGCTCGGGGTCGAGGCCGAACTCGGCTCCATTGACGTCGGCAAGCGCGCCATGCTGATCGTGACGAACGGGGATCCGCTGGAGATTTCGACGCAGGTGGAGCGGGCGTTCATCGACGGGGCGCCGGTTGATCTCCGCAGCCGGCACACCCAGCTCTATGAGAAATATCGCGAGCGGCTGCGGCGCCTGGAGCCCATGACGGCCAAGCCGTGAGCAAGCCGGTGTGACGTCCCGCCCCGTTGTCATGCACGACTCCAATTTGACCGAGGAACGGCTCTATGCCCGGTTGACGGCGCTGCGCAGGGAAGAGCGGGCGGCGCTGTTGGAACGGGAGACGGCGGACGATTGGGCGATGCGAGCGCGGCTGGAAAACCGGCTTCAAGCCTATGACCGGTTGCCGGGCGACGACACGGTGACGGCGAGCAATCCCGATCCGATGGCGGAGCCCGTTGTCGCGGCGCCGGCCGATGAGACGATAGGTCGGTACAAGTTGCGGCAGAAACTTGGGGAGGGCGGCTGTGGGGTGGTTTATCTGGCGGAGCAAGCGGAGCCTGTGCGGCGGCGCGTGGCGCTGAAAGTGATCAAACTGGGGATGGACACCAAGGTGGTGATCGCGCGTTTTGAGGCGGAGCGTCAGGCGCTCGCGCTGATGGATCATCCGAACATCGCGAAGGTATTCGATGCCGGGACGACTGACGCGGGGCGCCCGTATTTTGTGATGGAGCTGGTGCGGGGAGTTCGGCTCACGGATTATTGTGATCAACAGGGCGTGACGACGCGCGGTCGGATCGAGTTGTTCATCCAGGTGTGCGGGGCGATCCAGCACGCCCATCAAAAAGGTATCATCCACCGCGATCTCAAACCGTCGAACATCCTGGTGGCGGTGCAGGATGGCATGCCGATGCCGAAGGTGATCGACTTCGGGATTGCGAAATCGATCCACGGTCGCCTTGCGGATGCGACGGTGTTCACCGGATTTGAGCAGTTCATCGGTACGCCAGCGTACATGAGTCCGGAGCAGGCGGAGCTGTCCGGGGTGGATATCGACACGCGCACCGACATTTACTCGCTGGGGGTGGTGCTCTACGAACTGCTGACAGGCCGGTTGCCGCTCGACCCGAAGACCCTGACGGAATCCGGGCTCGACGAGATCCGGCGCCTCATCCGTGAGGTCGACCCGCCGCGGCCGTCGACGCGGCTGGGAACGATGACAGAGGTTGATTTTACGAATGTGGCAAAGCGGCGGGGCGCCGCTCCGTCGCTTTTGTCCGCGGAAGTACGCGGCGATCTCGACTGGATCGTGATGAAGGCGATCGAGAAGCAGCGGAACCGGCGGTATGAGTCGGCGGCGGCGCTGGCGGCGGACCTGACGCGGCACCTGCAGGATGAACCGGTGTTGGCACGGCCGCCGAGCGCGGTGTATCGTACGCGAAAATTTGTGACACGGCACAAGGTCGCGGCCGTGGCGACGGCGGCGGTGGCCCTGGCACTCGTGGCCGGCACGGTGGTGAGCACCTGGCAGGCGGTGCGGGCACGGCGGGCGGAACGCGTGGCGCAGGGAGAGCGCGAGGAAGCGCGGCGCAGCCAGGACCGGGCCGAGGATCTGCTCGCGTTCATGTTGGGTGATTTGCGGACGCAGCTCGAAAAGGTCGGCCGACTCGACGTGCTCGAGGCGGTGGGCGAAAAGGCGATGGCCTATTTTGCGTCGCTCAATCCGCGCGAACTCACGGATGCAACGCTGACACGGCAGGCGAAGGCGTTGACGCAGCTTGGGGAGATTCGGAAAAAACAGAAGCGATATGCCGAGGCGCTACAGGCCTTTACCGGCGCTTACGAACGCTCGGCACTCCTCGCTTCGCGACACGCGCGTGACGTCAGCGTGCTTTTCGAGCGCGGACAGGCGGAGTTTGGGCTGGGTGATATTCGCCGGCTGCAAGGCGAGTCGATCGCGGCCAAGGAATGGTTGATGCGGTATCGGGTTACGGCGGAGACCTTGGCCGCGATTGAACCCGGCCGGTCGGAATGGCAGCAGGAGGTGACGTATGGACTGCACAATCTTGCGGTGCTGAAAAAGGATGAAGGCGACTTGGCCGGAGCGCGCGCCGATTTTGCCGCCAAGCTGGAAATCATTCGGACCATGTCTGAGCGGAAACCGGCCGATTTGAGGCTCAAGTTTCGCATTACTGACACGGAGTCGTGGCTTGGGAGCCTCGCGGAACAAGCGGGCGATTTTGGCCGGGCGCTCGCTCATTTTGAAACTGAGGCCCGGGGACTGGAAGAGTTGCAGCGGATTGATCCGGACGATCTTACTTGGCGGTATGAATGGGCTGACAGTCTCTCCCTGCAGGCACGCATCCTTAGCATTACAGGGAAAAATCACGAAGCCGCAAAGCGTCTCGGTGAGGCGCGAAAGCTTATCGACCGCGCAACGGCTCATGATCCTGGCAACCGTTCCTGGGCTGAGTGCTCATATCGAATTCGGCTTCGAGAGGCAACGATCGCGAGGGGGAACGGGGATCGGATGGAGGCGGCGCGATTGGCGGCGTCTGCCCGCGTTGGCTTTGAGGCGTTGCTCGAGAAGGCGCCCAAAGATACTCGCGCCATCGCGGGGCTTTCTGCCGCTTTGCGAACGGAGGCCGAATTACACGCGACCGAAGCCCCGACCAAGGCGAAAGCGGCCATCGGGAGGATGCTGATGTTGGGCGATGAACTCGTTCGACTGGAAAGCAGGGGTGTCGAGGCGATTTCTCAGCAAGCGCAGCTGCTGGTGGCGGCGGCACAAATTGAAGTTGAACAAGGTAGCACCGAGACGGCCTTGGGGCATGCCGCCCGCGCGTTTGAATTGACGGCGCCCCATATCGAGCGTTCGAACGACTGGCGGCTGCTCGATCCTGCGGTCAGGGCGGGGATCCTCTTGGGGAAGCGTGAACAAAATATTCGTTTGCAATCACGATTGGAGAAGCTGGGATATGTGTCCCTCCTCCCATGGCCGCCGGGTGCTCCGGTCGGTTCGCGGGAGTCGTCACGATAACCTGCAACTCCATTATTCGATGTCCGCCCCAGTTGAGTATTCTGTCACCGTTCCGTTAACTATCATGATGGGTGCAGGCGGTCCTGTTGTCACCTATGGCACTGCCATTGTGAATGCTCCCGTGGGCGGAATTAGCTGTCCCGCAAGCGGCGATGTCGTTGTTCACTATCTGGTTTTCAACCGCGGTGACACGATTGCGATTTCATACGAAATCAACGATTCACCGGGTTGGGTTTTTGCTCCGACCCACAGCCTCCGACAGACATCGAAAAAATCCGGGCAGCCCAACGATAACAACGGTGATTGGAACTTTCCTCCGCAGCGGCGTGGGCTGCAGTCATCCGGAAAGAGGTTTGTCTTGGTCGATTGTCCGGCGACCTGGGCCTCATGGAAGTTTTCGTATTCCTTGCGCTACAGAGGCACCGAGTTCCCGATCGATCCCGAGATTACGAACTCGGATGAGCCTATGCTCTACCGGTGGAAAGGCTGGAAGGCAAAGAGCCGGCGGAGTTCCTGAAGGCGGCTCGCGGACTCGATGGCCGTGGTTTAGACTTTGGCCGCTCGTGGGAAGGTGGGAGAAGTCTTCCCGACCTCACCCCTTCTTCGGCACCGCCACCGGCACCGGTGCCGTCGGGAAGAACGGAGCGAGCCAGTCGATCGCTGGTTTCATGAACTCCGGTTCGGTCCGGGTGATGGTCCAATGCATCACCAATAGGACGAGGATCATCAGGAAGATCAGGACCACCAGGGCCGGGCTGATACTGCGGAGAAACTTGTAGAAACTAATCGTCATCATCACCGCCAGGAATCCGCAGATGATCGTCAGGAAATGATGCTCTGCGAACAGCACCTTGATCTGTTTGGTGATCGGCTCAATGGCCTTCAGGAAGGGCGTCCAGTCGATGTTCATCGCGAGAGTATCAGACCATTGGACATGCCGGCGGTTCGGGTCAAAAGGTAATAAAGGCGGACGCGCCGCATTTTCTACGTAGTCGCGGCTTCGCCTCCCCGAACTTCCGCATTCCGGTTGCCTGGGTGGGGACGTGGGGCCGGCGTTCCGTCTTGAACTTCACTCCTTGGCGGTGGCACCCGTGGGCAACGTCCCGGCCAAGACCATCACCATCTTTTCCGGATCGACGTGCCGCTTGATCGCCCCGTTGACGTCCGCGAGCGTGAGCCCCTGGACGCGGCGGGGGAATTCGTCGACCCACTCCACGCCGTAGCCGCGCTGCAGGGTGTTGAGCAACGTGCCGGCCAGCCCGCCCGTCGTGGCCAGCGCAACTTTGTAGGACCCCGTGAGCGTGACCTTGAACGTCGCCAACTCCTCCGCAGTCAGGCCCTCGGCATGGAAGCGCCGCAGCTCGCGCTGGGTCGCCGCGATACCCTTTTCCAACAGCTCGGGCGCGAACGTGGCGTGAATCGACCAGGAGCCGTCGGCGTAGGTGTCGCCCCCGAGCGAGGCGCCGATGCCGTAGGTCAGCCCTTCGCGGTTGCGGATGATGTCGAGGAGTCGCGCCGAGAAAAATCCGCTGCCAAACACCGACGTCGCCATGTTCAGATTTTGGTAGTCGGGGTCGGTGTAACGCAGACCGGAAGGCTGGCCGATCACCAACGACACGCTGGTCTTGCCCGGCATGGCGATCCGCTCCGTGCGCCCTTGGCCGATCGATGGCGCTTTGGCCACGGACGGCAGACTACGCCCGCCGGTCCAGCCGCTGAATCCCTGCGTGAGCGCGCGGTCCACGACGGCGTCGTCCACATCGCCGACCGCGACGATCCGCGTCGCCGCGGTGCCATAATTCGCGGCGTGAAACGCCTTCAGCTGATCGAGCGTGGCGGCCTCAATCGCGGCGACGTACTGATCGTCGGCGGGCGGACGGTTCGGATGGCCGGCGGGAAAGATCGCCCGCGAAAACGCGCCTTGGGCGCGGAAATCGGTGTCCTCCATCTGTCGCCGATACTGGCCGACTGCCTGCTTCTTCAGTTTCTCAAATTCCCCGGGATCAAAACGCGGCGTGCGCAATTGCTCCGCGAGGAGCTCCAGCACGAGCGGCAGGTCCCGACGCAGGCACTTTCCGCTGAAATTCAGGGTGTGAGACCCGGTGGAGAAGTTCAGCGTCGCACCGGCCTGTTCGAGCAACTCCGCGATGGCGAACTTGTCGCGTTTCGCCGTGCCCTGGTCGAGCATGCCGGCGGTGAGATCCGCGATGGCGGAGTTGCCCGGAGGGTTGAAGATGTCGCCCGCGTTCATGACCCCGCGAATCGTGACGACCTCCTTGATCGAGGTGGCCAGGGTGACGGTGTCGATCCCGGCTACGGTCCGGCGCTTCACGCGGGGGGCGATGAGTGCCGCGCCGCCGGCACCGGCAGGCGCGGCGCCTGCGTCGCGTTGGGCGGTGCGGGATTTCGAATTGGAGAAACGCGACGGGGGCGTCGCGTCCCCAGGAGGCAGCGAAGGATCGCGGTAGTAGTGGAGACTGCTGCCGAGAAGCGCGGGCGTGTCCGCCCGTTGTTTTTGACTGGCGGGCGGTGTACCCGCACTTCCGCCGGCCGGTGCCTCGACCTGTGGAAGGAACCATCCGACCGTGCTCTGATCATCCTTGAGATACGCCTGCGCGACACGCTGGACGTCGGCGGCGGTGACGGCCTTCAGCGCGTCCAGCTGGGTCAAATACAGCGACCAGTCGCCCACGGCGATGGGCTCGTTGATTTGGCTGGCGATGGCGAACGAGCCGTCGCGCGCGTAGGCGATGCCTGCGACAAGTTTGTTGATGGCGCGGGAGACTTCCGCGGCCGCGACGCCGTCACGCTGCACCTTCTCCACCTCGGCCACCAGCGCCTTTTCGATCGGCTCGTGGGTCGTACCGGGGGTGAGCATCGCGCTCAACACAAACAGCGTGGGGTCGCGCAGGAACTCCTGGCCGGCGTTGGCGCTGATGGCGAGATTCGTGTCGATCAACGCGCGGTAGAGCCGGCTGGTTTTCCCGTCGCTGAGCAGGGCGCCGAGGACCTCGAGTGGGGCGTGGTCGGCGTGCGTGGCGGGCGGCACCTTGTAGGCGACGTTGACGACGCCGAGTTCGCCCGGGCGCCGCACGCTCACACGACGGGAGCCACTCTGTGCCGGCTCCTCGGTATAAACCTGCGGGATCGGCTTCGGCGACCGCGGGATCGCGCCAAAATATTTCCCGATGAGCTGCAGTGCCGGCTGCGACGAGAAATCGCCGATGAGAGTGACCGTCGCGTTGTTCGGCCAGTAAAACGTGTCGTAGAACTCCCGGAGCTTTTCGATCGACACTTTCTCGATGTCGGAGCGCCAGCCGATTACGGGGTGGTGATAGGGGTGGGCGAGAAAGGCCGTGGCGCCGATTTCCTTGAGCAGCGCCGAGCCGGGATCATTTTCGTCGCGCTCGAATTCGTTGCGGACGACGGTCATCTCCGGCTGGCGGTCCTCCTCGCGGAGCAGGAGCCCGCGCATCCGATCCGACTCAAGCTGGAGGGCGAGCTCCAGGTGATCGCTCGGTAGGTTTTCGTAGTAGTTGGTGCGGTCGTAGGACGTCGTGGCGTTATTGATGCCGCCGATGCTGTCCATGACCGTGTCGAAACCCTTGCCGATGCCGGGATGAAAATTCTTGCTGCCCTTGAACATGAGATGTTCGAGCAGGTGCGTCGCGCCGGTGGTTCCGGTCACCTCGTTGCGGGAGCCGACGCGATAAGTGACCATCACGGTGAGCACGGGGGCCGAATGGTCCTCCAGCAACAGCACGTTGAGGTCGTTGGCCGCGAGTTTGTATTCGGCGATGCCACCGGCGGTTTTCACCGCCGTGAAGCCTTCGGCGGCTCGGGCGGGTAGGTGCCAAACGACCGCGGACAGGAGAAAGAACGAGAGGTGTTTCATGGATGGAGATAGGCGGGAACGCGGCCCGCGCTCACTTCTTCGCCTCAGCGCCGAAAATGGTTCCGGCCCGGACAACAAAGAAATCCTCCGGGTGCAGGTGCTTCTTCACGGCGGCGTTCACCTGTTCGGTGGTCAGCGCATTCAGGGTGCTCGCGAAGCGATCGAGCCAGCCGAGATCGTAGCCGCGGTGAATGGTGGAAAGCAGGTTGCCCGCGACGCCATCGGAGGTGGCGAGCCCGACTTCGAAGGTGCCGATGAGATTTGTCTTCCGGCGCTCCACTTCGTCGGCGGTTACGCCGGCCTCGTACCAACTCGTGAGCTGCTTCTTCGCCGAAGCGATGCCCTTGTCGAGCAGTGTCGGGTTGAAGGTCGCGGTGATCTGCCACGCCCCGTCGGTGAACGTGTCGCCGGAGAGGTTAGAACCGATCCCGTAGGTGAGTCCCTCCTTGTCGCGCACGTTCGCCATCAGCCGGCCGGTGAAGCCGCTGCCGAGAATCGCGGTGGCGACGCGCACGGCCTGGTAGTCGGGGTCGCTGTATTTCAGGCCGCTGGCCTGGCCCATCACAACCGTCACGCTGGTTTTTCCTGGCATGAAGACATCCTGCGTCTTCGGTGAGTCGGTGCCGGCGGCTTTCGGGGTCTGGGGCAGGGAGACGCCGCCCGTCCAGCCGGCAAACGCCGCGCCGAGTTCGCGCTGCAACAGGGGAATGTCGAGATCGCCGGTCGCGACGAGAGTAAAGCCCGCGGGGCCGTAGTATTTTTTGTGAAACGCGATCACCTCGTCGAGCTTCGCGGATTGAATCGCCGCGAGCATCTCCTCGGGGGCGGGATTGCGGTTCGGATGCCCGACCGGATAGACCGCGCGGGTGAAGGCATCCTCGGCGCGGAAGTTGGTATCCTCCAGCTGCCGTTGCAGTGAGCCCGCGAACTGCTTCTTCTCCTTTTCCAATTGTTCCGCGGTGAGCGCCGGCGTGCGGAGTTGTTCCGCAATCAAGGCCACCACCAGCGGCAGATCCTTTTTCAGGCACTTGGCGCGCACGTCGAGCATCTGGTTGCCGACGCCGAAGCTGATGGTGGCACCGACCTGCTCGAGCTTCGCGGCGATCGCGAAGCGGTCGTTTTTCACCGTGCCCTTGTCCAGCATCATTCCGGTCAGGGTGGGCACCGCGGCATTGTCGTTGCCCGCAAACGCGTCACCGGCGGGAAGCGATCCGCGGATCGTGACGACGTTCTTCACCCCGGTGGGGTAGGCGACGACGTCGATACCGGCGATCTTCGCGCGGACGGCTTTTTCGGCGATCTGGGCGTGGGTGGTGCTGAGGGAGCAGAGGAGCAGGATCGAGACCGAGAGAAGGAGACGAGAAAAATTCATGGGAATGAGAATTCGAACGATAATCGCGCGGGTTATTTCTTCGCTCCGGGAACGAGCGGGATGAACCAGCCGGTCGTGCTCTGGTCGGCGTTAAGATACTGGTTCGCGACGCGCTGGATGTCGGCGACGGTGACTTTCTTCACGTTCTCCTCGAGGCGGTAGAAGAGCGTCCAGTCGCCGGCGGCGATACACTCGTTGAGATTGCCGGCGACGGCGAACGAGCCGTCGCGCTGAAACGCCGCGTCCGCCAGATTCTTGGCGACGGCAGCTTCGAGTTCGGTGGCGGTGACGCCGTCCTTCTTGATGCGTTCGATTTCCTCAAAGGCGATTTTCTCGACCTCCTCGTGCTTCGCCCCGGGCGCGAGCGGGATGAACGTGAAGAAGAGACCGGGGTCGCGCGTGAGGAACGGTCCGGTAAAGACGCCCGTGGAGAGATTCTTGTCGGTGAGCGCCTTGTAGAGCCGGCTGTTTTTGCCGTCGCCCGCGATGGCGCCGAGCAGGGTGACGGCCGCGTAATCGGGGTGGGTGGCCGCCGGGACCTTGTGGGCGAGGGCGACAACGCCGAGCTGGCCGGCGCGTTTGACCGTAACACGGCGCGGTCCCGATTGCTCGGGTTCCTCGGTGTACATTTGCGGGATGGGATGCGGCGCGCGCGGGTAACCGCCGTAGTATTTCTTGATCAGGCCGAGGCCGGCGGCGGGCTCGAAGTCGCCGATCAGCGAGGCGGTGGCATTGTCGGGCCAATAATAGGTGTCGTAGAAAGCACGGAGCTTTTCGATCGAGACTTTCTCGATGTCGCTGCGGTGCCCGATCGTGCTGTGATGATACGGGTGCGCCACGAAGGCGGCCTGGAAGATTTCCTTGAGCAGCGCCTGAATCGGGGAGTTTTCGCCGCGTTCGAATTCGTTGCGCACGACGGTCATCTCGGGGCGGCGGTCGTCTTCGCGCAGCCAGAGGTTGCGCATGCGGTCGGCCTCGATCGCCATGTAGGACTCGAGGTGGACGCGACCGATGTTGGCGTAGTAATTGGTGCGATCGAGGAAGGTCGTCGCGTTGTACTTTCCGCCCACGCGCTCGAGAAATTGTTTCACGCTGTTGCCCTTGGCGTCGTTGAAATTCGGGCTGCCTTTGAACATCAGGTGCTCGAGCAGGTGCGTCGCGCCGGTGGTTCCGGTGACCTCGTCGCGCGAGCCGACGCGATACGTGACCATGAAGGTGAGCGTCGGGCTAGAGTGCTCCGGCTGGAGGAGGACGGTGAGACCGTTGGCGTCGAGGGTGTATTCTGAGATGTCGCCGACGGTTTTGACGAAGGTAAAGCCGTCGACCTTGATTGGGGCGTCGGCGGCGCGAAGGCACAGACAAACGGAAAGGGCGGACAGAAGGCGGAGGGCGAAGCGTGGCATGAGGTAGGGAGTCTGGAGGTGGGAAACGTGGGCGAACGCCGGATGAAGTCCAAGCCGTTTGCGACGAATCCCCGGAATCGAGTCGGAAGGCGGACGCATTCCGAGCCGGCTTGGGCTGCGATTTCCCCATTTTTGCGTTCCCGTCGAAAATCCGCCGGTTAGCCTTCGGTCAATTCCCCCGCACTCGTCGTTCACCCCTCAGTTCCCATGACCTCGCAAGCACCGCGCATCACCCGGCGTTCGTTTCTGGCGCAAACCTCGCAGCTCGCGGTCGCGACCACGGCCGCGCCGTGGATTGCGCGCGCGGCGTCGCCCGAGGCGAAAATCCTCGAGACGAAAGTGATTTCCCAGCAACCGGAATTCTATCACGGCTGGCCGACGGTCGCCCGCCGGCACAACGGTGAGCTGTGGGTCTCGTGGTCGGGCGGACGCGAATCACATGTCGATCCCTTTGGGCAGGTGCACGCGATGACGTCACGCGACGACGGTGCAACCTGGACCTGGCCGCGGGTGTTGCTCGACAGTGCCACGGACGACCGCGACTCGGGGGTGCTGGAGACGGCGAAAGGCACGCTCCTCGTTACGACGTTCACGTCGCTGGCGTACGAAGCGCACTTGCAGAAGGCGAGTGTGTTCGAGGAACACAAGGATGCCGGATGGGTGTCGAAGGGCATGCCGCCGGAGCAATTGGCGAAATGGAAGGCCGCGCACGCGCGATTGAGTGACGCCGAACGCAAGGCGGAGCTCGGCGAGTGGCTGATTCGTTCGACCGATGGAGGTCGGACGTGGTCGTCGCGCGTTCCGACCGTCGTGAACAGTCCGCACGGACCGATTCAGCTCCGCGATGGACGTTTGCTCTACGCGGGAAAACAGCTGTGGGCTCGGGAACGGAAAGTGGGGGTGGCAATTTCATCGGACGACGGTCTGACCTGGCAGTGGCTCGCGGAAATTCCCACTCGCAAGGGCGACCAGGGGAGCGCCTATCATGAACTGCACGCGGTGGAAGCCGCCAACGGCACGGTCGTCGCGCAGATTCGGAATCACAACACCGCTGACGCGGGATCGACCTTGCAAACCGAGTCGGCCGATGGTGGCCGGACCTGGAGCGAACTGCGGCCCGTCTGCTATGGTTTTCCATCGCATCTGCTCCGCCTGCGCGACGGCCGGTTGCTGATGAGTTACGGGTATCGGAAGCCGCCCTACGGGATCCGGGCGCGCCTCAGCACCGATCACGGCCGGACCTGGGGCGGCGAGACGGTGATCGCGGCAGACGGGAAAGACGGCGATCTCGGCTATCCGAGCACGGTCGAACTCGCCGATGGCACCCTGCTTTCGGTGTGGTATCAGAGCATGGCCAAGCCAAGTCTCGCCGTGCTGCGCCAGGCGAAATGGCGGCCGGGAAGCTGAAACACGTCTCCGCAATCCGCAGGCGACGAGGCGGTGGCTGCCGGCGGCACGATGCCGCGGTGCGAATGGCCGGGCGGCGCCCGTTCGCACGCCAGACGGTCTGACCTTGCTCCGGTGAAACCTCTCCGTGAGTTTTCCACGCTCCCACGTCTGTGAACGTCTCACCGCCGCCAGGCTCCCGTGCTGTCTTCCTCAGCTATGCGTCCCAAGACGCTGAGGCGGTGCTGCGCATCTGCGAGGCGCTGCGCGCTGCCGGCATCGAGGTGTGGTTTGATCAAAACGAACTCGTCGGCGGCGATGTGTGGGATGCAAAGATCCGCGGGCAGATTGCGTCGTGCGCGCTGTTTGTCCCCGTGATCTCCGCGGCGACGCAGGCGCGGCTCGAAGGGTATTTTCGGATCGAGTGGAAACTCGCGGCCCGGCGCACGCATGCGATGGCGACGGCCAAGGCGTTTCTGTTCCCGGTCGTCATCGACGGGACGCGCGATGCCGAGGCGCACGTGCCGGATGAATTTCGCGAGGTGCAATGGACGCGACTTCCCGGAGGTGCGGCGACGGAGAAGTTCTGCGCGCGCGTGAAGCGTTTGCTGGATGGAGAAATTGGCGCGGTTGGCGCCGCCGCCATTCCCGTCCCCGCGCAGCCAACGCCGGTAAGGTCGCGCCGTCGGGTTCCGGTGGCGGCTTGGATCAGCGCGGTTGTCGTCGCCCTGGCAGCCGTGGGATACGTGGCGTTGCGCCCGACGCCGAATTCGGGTGCTGGGCCCGCCCTGAGCCGGTCGAAAGAGACGCCGCCGCTCGCCCCGGAAAAGCCCGCGGCCACCACCACTGATGCCAAGTCCATCGCGGTGCTGCCTTTCGAGGATGTCAGCGCGTCCGCGGAGGGTGCGACGTTCACCGCCGGCATGCACTTTGAAATGCTCACGGCGCTGCAGAAGGTGGGCGCGCTCAGGATCATCGGTCGCACGTCCGTCCTGCCCTATGCCGATCCGAAGAAACGGAACTTACGTGAAATCGCGGCAACGCTTGGCGTCGGCAGCGTGGTGGAGGGAAGCGTGCAGCGCATCGGACACCAGGTGCGCATTTCCGTGCAGCTCTCCGAGACGCAGACCTCGCGCCAGATCTGGGCCGAAACCTACACGCGCGATTTCACGGAATGGTTCGCGATCGAATCGGCCATCGCGCAGGAGGTTGCCGGCCAGCTGAACGCAACGCTGACGGCCCAAGACCGCATTTCCCTGGACCGGCGTCCCACGCGGGATCCGCGCGCCTACGAGTTGTTTTTGCTGGGAAAGTTGCTCGCGAACGATCTGATTGCGCATTCGCCGAAGGAAGAATGGGAGGCCGCGGCGCGGTCGCTCGAGGAAGCGGTGGCCGCGGATCCGGAGTTTGTGTCGGCGTGGGCGGCCTTGGTTGCCCTGTATGCTCAAATGTACTTTTTTGTGCCGGTGGACGCCACGCCGGCCCGCTACGATCGCGCGCGCTGGGCCCTTGCCGCTCTCGAACGCATTGCCCCGGGGTCACCCGAAGCCGTGCGGGCGCATGGCCGATTCCTCGATGCGTGCGATCGCAACAATGCCGAAGCCCTTCGTTACTACGAAATCGCACTGTCGGGGTCGGGCAATGACAGCCAGTTACTGGGGCATGTCGGATTCGCGAGGTTTCAGACGGGTCGTTACGCGGATGGGGTCGAGGCGACGCGGCGCGCCCAAGCCCTGGATCCCCTGTTTCTGCAGCACGCGGTCGACCTCCTCCATGTGCTGCCGATGCTCCGCCGTTATTCGGAAGCGGCGGAACTCGGCAACCGGACGAAGACGAACTCGCCTGAATCCGCGTTCTTGGTGGGACGCCTCACATCGCTGGCGCGGTATGAGATCGATGGAGATCGATCGGAGCTGGTGCGCCGCTGGCGGGCGCTCCCGGTGCGTCGACACGATCCGGGCGGGCAGATGAGTGCCTATGAAATCGCCATGATCACGGGTGATGTGGCCGCCGCGGCGAACGCCATCGGTGATCGTCGGCTCGATGGCACGATGCCGGCCAGTACCGATGGCGGTCCCGTTGCCCTGCACCGGGCCTTGGTGGCGCGGCTGCGGGATGATTCCGTGGCGGCGCGAGCACAGGCCAGTGAGGCGGCGGCGTGGTTGCGGGCGGCCACGCCCTCGCCGCGGGAGCGTCCCTACTACGCGCTGCTGCAGGCGCGGGCCGACGGTTACGGTGGCGACACGGCCGGCGCGATGCGCCAGGCGGCCACACTGGCGGCGACGATTGGCGACATCGGTACCTACGACCGCGCGGCCATCACCAACGAACTCGGCCGCCTTTACGCGCTGCTCGGTGCCCGCGAAGAAGCGTTGGCCTGCCTTCGCACGCTGATGACGGGACCGACAGCGTGCCGCTCCTCCGGGGTGTGTTTTCCCCGGAGCGCTCGCCTTGACCCTTGCTGGTCGCGGCTGGCGGACGATCCGCGATTCGAGGAAATATTGAAGGCGGCGACGCCATTGTGAGTACCGTGCCCACCCAGCCCCATCGGACGCGATGACCGAACCCGCCAAAGCCGTCTTTCTCAGCTACGCGTCGCAGGACGCGGAGGCGGTGTGCCGCATCGCCGAGGCGCTGCGGGCGGCCGGGGTCGAGGTGTGGTTCGATCAAAACGAACTCGTGGGCGGCGATGCGTGGGATGCGAAGATCCGCGGGCAAATCGCATCGTGCGCGCTGTTCGTGCCGATTATTTCCGCGAACGCGCAGGCGCGGCTCGAGGGGTATTTTCGGATCGAGTGGAAGCTCGCCGCCCAGCGCACGCACGCGATGGCGGAGGAGAAGGCGTTCCTGCTGCCGGTGGTGATCGATGGCACGCGCGACGCGGACGCGAAGGTGCCGGCGGAGTTTCGAGCGGTGCAATGGACGCGGCTCCTCCAAGCCTACGGCGAGCAGGCACGAATCGCCCCGGCCGGTTCGTTGGACGCGTTCTGCGAACGGGTGAAAGGATTGCTCGGAAGCGATGCGGGAGCGCGGGCCTCCTCGCCCGCACCACTCGACGCGGGCGTCGCGGCCCCTGTAAAACGCGTGTCGTCCCGTCGGAGACTCGTGCCGGCAATCTTGGGCTTTGCCGCGGTCGTTGCGCTGACGGTCTGGCAACCGTGGCGGAAGACGGAAGACTCACCCGCCACCGTGGGCCCGACGCCGCCGCCCACCGCGGCGCAGCGTCCCTCGAATTTGCCGGCCAAATCCGTGGCCGTGCTCGCGTTCAAGAACGTCGGCGGCGATCCGGCGAACGAGGCAATCGTCGAGGGCATCGGTCTTGAGTTGATCAGCATGCTTGGGCGCGTGCCCGGCCTCACCGTGCGGGGCAACAGTTCGTTGAGCTACTTCAAGGGCTCCGATGCCACGACGCAGGAAAAAGGCCGCAAGCTCGACGTGACCTATCTCATCGATGGGAGTGTGCAGCGCGCCGGCGACACCTTGCGGATCACCGCCAATCTCACGCGTGCCGCGACCAATGAAGTCGTCTGGTCTTTGCCGCCGCTCAACCGGTCGGTGCGGGAAATTTTTTCCGTGCAGGAGGAGATGGCCGGTCTTCTGGCCAAGAACCTTTCGCTGACGCTGGGCGCGGGCTCAGCCGCGTCGCGGGCGTCCGTGAACCCGGAGGCGGTCGAGCTCTACGTGCGAGCGCGGCAGGCTTGGAATCTGCGCACGACGGCGGGTTTTGCGCAGGCCGAGGAATTGCTCGACCGTGCGCTCGCGCTCGAGCCGAATTTCGCCCGGGCCCACGCGGCGCTCGCGGATGTCTGGTCGATTCGCGGCCAGGATGACCAGGGCGGCACCTCGTATGGCGCCCGCCATTCGCCGCTGCGGCAGAAGGTGATCGCGCGCATCCGCCGGGCGCTCGAACTGGATTCGGAGTCGGCCGAAGCCCACGCCTCGTTGGGCAGCGCCCTCTGGACCGGCTGGGAGTTCGCCGGGAGCGAGCGCGCCCTGCGTCGCGCCATCGAGCTGAACCCGAATTATGCGAGCGCGCATCAATGGCTGGGGCGCATGCTGCTCGCCGTCGGACGCATGGATGAAGCGCTGATCGAGCTGAAAACGGCGATGGAACTCGATCCTCTCTCGGCGCGCATCGCGGATAATTTCGCCCTCGGTCTGTTCTGCGCCGGCCGGCTCAGCGAATCTCTGGCGGCCTACGAACAGGCGCTGGCGGTTCAGCCCGGAGCGTTGCAGGCCTCGTGGCAGAAGGCCCGGTTGCTGCACCGGCTCGGACGGCAGGACGAAGCCAGCACGATCCTGCGCGGAATTCCCGACTCGGATTGGCCGAATCTGGCGACACGACTGTCAGCGCTCGCGTCCAGTGGACTGAACGCGGAAGCCGCGGCGTTGATACCGGGCCTCGATCCGAAGACCGAAGATCTCGCGTATTTCCTCACGCGCCTCGGACGCTTCGAGGAGGCGATGGCGGCGCTCAATCCCGCCACCACGGAATCGACGCAGATCGAGGAGTGGTTGTTCATGCCGGAGTTCGACCCGCTGCGCCACGATCCGCGTTTCACGAAATTTATCGCCACCCTGGGCCAGACCGAAGCGCACGCCCGCGCGCAGGCATGGCGGAAGGCGCATCCGCCGGAGAAAAAATAGTGATGCGTCGTTCGCGGCCGCCGTTGGGGTGGCGCGCTCCGTCTCTTGCCATCGGCGCCCGGTGCGCCCTGACTGGCGCACCGCCCCCATGAAGACAACGTGCCTGTTTCTCGGATTCGTACTGACCTCCCGCCTCTTCGCCGCCGAGCCTTGGCCGCAGTTCCGCGGTCCCAACGGCGCCGGCCTCGCCGCGGAGGACGCGCGGCCGCCCGTCGCGTTTGGGCCCGAGAAAAATGTCCGCTGGAAATCCGCCGTGCCGCGCGGCGTGTCGTCGCCCGTCGTCTGGGGCGACCGTGTGTTTGTCACCGGCGTCGCCGACAAGACGATCGTCCTCGTGGCGTTCGATGCGACTGACGGGCGCGAAGTGTGGCGGCGACCACTGCCGGTGGAGAAACTCGAGACGACGCACGCGTTCAGTTCGGCGGCGTCCGCCACGCCGTGCACCGATGGCGAGCGGGTCTATGTTTATGCGAACTCGTTCGGCGCGGTGGCGTTCGATTTCACCGGGAAGGAAATCTGGCGGCGCCCCCTGCCGACCCAGAAAATCCAATACGGTTCGGGCAACTCGCCGATGCTTGCCGGCGGCAAATTGATCGTGCTGCGGGATGGCAACAGCGCCGAGTCGCATCTGCTGGCGCTCGATCCGGCGACGGGTGCGACGAAGTGGGATTCGCCGCGGCCGTTTGCGCGCAACAGCCACGCGACGCCGATGGTATGGCGGCACGACGGCATCGAGGAATTGATCGTCAAGGGCTGCGGCCGGCTGGCGAGCTATGAACTCGCGACGGGCGAGATGCGCTGGTGGATCAACGGCTGGGGCAACGCCGCGATCGCAACCGCGGTGGTCGGCGACGGGTTGCTCTTCACCGGCTCCAAGGGGATGGGCGACCCGAGCGAACCGCCGCCGCCCGAACTCAATTGGGAAAAGCTCATCGCGGACCACGACGCGAACAAGGACGGCGTGCTGGCGTTGGAGGAGGTGCCGGCCGACCTGAAGTGGCACATCCGGAAGGAAGTGCCGATCACCGCGTCTGGAAACTCGATGAGCATCCGGAGCCTGCTGAAGCTCTACATCGATGGAAACAAGGACGGCAAGGTGACGAAGGAAGAGTGGGACACCGAGATGGCCGCCGCCAACAGCCGGCAGAACAGTGATCGCTTTGTGGCGGTCCGTCCGGGCGGCACGGGCAATGTCAGCGAGACGCACATCGCGTGGGAGACGACCAAGGGATTGAACGAGATGCCCTCGCCGCTTTTCTACCGCGGTCGCGTGTATGTCGTCGCCGACGGCGGGCGCCTGACGGTTTTCCGGCCGGCCACCGGCGAGCGGGTGCTCGACCGCCAGCCGATGGGGGCGGACGGCCTCTATGTGGGATCGCCGGTGGCGGCGAACGGACTCGTCTACGCCGTGAATGAAGCGGGCACGGTGACCATTCTCCGTGCGGGCGACACTCTCGATGTGGTGGCGAAGATAGCGTTGAATGAGAATGTCCGCAGCACGCCGGCGATTGTCGGGCGGACGCTTTATGTGCGCGCGCTGGAGCGGCTCTGGGCGTTTGCGGAGTGAGCTCTCCGCGTCGCTGCCCGCTCGTTGACGGCCCAGCGCCCGAACCCGCGGCTTGAGGTCGGGCCGCTCCGCGGCCAGAAACAAGGGATGCGTTATCCAGCATGCTTCACCGCCGGCGCAGTGGCGTTCCTGATCTCCCTCGGCTCGCTCTCCGGGCAGACGACCCGCCCGATCGAACTGGAGGATCTTTTCCGGCTCAAACGCGTCGGTGATCCGCAGATCGCTCCCGACGGCAAACACGTCGCCTACGTTGTCACCGAGGTGCTCAAGGACGAGAACCGCACCAACAGCGACATCTGGCTCGCGAACGCCGATGGTTCGGGTGAGCCGCGCAAACTCACGAGCTCACCCAAGCATGACCGGCATCCGCGCTGGTCGCCCGATGGGAAATGGATCGCGTTTGAGTCCACGCGCGACGGCACGCCGCAGATTTTTCTGCTCGCGGCGGACGGTGGCGAGGCACGAAAGCTCACGACGCTGTCGACGGGCGCGGGGCAGCCGATGTGGGCGCCGGACGGTAAATCGCTCGCGTTCGTCTCGGCGGTGTTCCCGGAGTTCTCCGACAAGCCGTTCAAGGAGTCGGACAAGCTGAATCAGGAAAAGCAGGACGCGCGGGACAAGTCGAAGGTGAAGGCCCGGATGATCGACAAGCTCCTTTTCCGTCACTGGGACGAGTGGGTCGACGACAAGCGGCAGCACATCTTTGTCGTGAAGGTGAAGCCAGACGGCAGCGCCGATGGCGATCCGCGCGACGTGACCCCAGGGGAAAACGACGGCGTGCCGACTTCGAGCACGTTTAGCGCCGGTGATGAGTTTGCGTTTTCACCGGACGGGAAGGAAATCGCGTTTTCTGCGCCGCCGCTGCCGATTCGCGAGCAGGCGTGGCGAACGAATCACGATGTTTGGACGGTGAACCTCGCGACCGGCGAACGGAAGAATCTCACGGTGCAAAACCAGGGGGCCGACGGCTATCCGCGGTATTCACCGGACGGCAAACTCGTCGCCTATCGCGCCCAGGCGCGGGCGGGTTTCGAGGCCGACAAGTGGTCGCTGTGGGTGCTGACGCTCGCGACGGGTGAGCGCCGGAATCTTACGGCGAATTGGGATCGCTCGGTGGATGATTTTTCCTGGGCGGGGGCGAGCACACTGGTGGCCACCGCGCAGGAAGATGGCCGGCGGTCGCTGTGGCGCATCGGGCTTGGGGGTGAGCCGGTGGCGAAGCTTACGACGAGGGGCAGCGCGGGAGAGTCAAGTGTCGCACGGACTGGCGACTTCCTGGTTTTTACCGTGCATGGTTTTAATCGCCCGCCTGAGGTCGCTTCGATGGCGCTCGCCGGGGGCGAGGTGAAGGTGCTTACGCGCACGAATGCAGATCTCCTGGAGAAGATCACTATGACACCGCCGGAGAGCGTGACCGTGAGTGGCGCGGGGGGCACGCCCGTGCAGATGTTCATCCTCAAGCCGCCTGGGTTTACGGAGGGAAAGAAGTACCCGCTCGTCTTCTGGGTGCACGGCGGACCGCAGAGCGCGTTTCTGGATTCGTGGTCGACGCGGTGGAATCCCAAGCTCTGGGCGGCGCAGGGCTACGTGATCGCGCTGCCGAATCCGCGTGGATCGACGGGCTTTGGGCAGAAATTTACGGATGAGATTTCGCACGACTGGGGCGGGAAGGTGTTCGACGACCTGATGGCGTGTCTCGCGCATTTGGAAAAGCAGCCGTACATTGATACGACGCGCATGGCGTCAGCCGGGGCGAGTTACGGTGGGTACATGATGAACTGGTTTCAGGGGCACACGGACAAGTTCAAGACGCTCGTCACGCATTGTGGCGTCTATGATTTCGTGAGCATGTACGGGACGACGGAGGAGACGTGGTTCGACGAATGGGACCACGGCATCCCGTGGGAGAATCCGGAATTCGAAAAATGGTCGCCGCACAAGCACGCCGCGAAGTTCAAGACGCCGAACCTGATCATCCACAACGAACTCGATTTCCGCGTGCCGCTGAACCAGGGGCTCAGCCTCTTCACGACGCTGCAGCGCAAGGGCGTACCCTCAAAACTGCTCTACTTTCCCGACGAGGGTCACTGGGTGCTGAAGCCGCAGAACAGCGAGCTCTGGCACAAGACGGTCTTCGAGTGGCTGGGGGGATATTTGAAGAAATAGCGGTTCGTCGGAGTTCCGCGGCAATTTTCGGGGCTGAAGCTGGACCTCTCCTCCGACTCGCCATCACGTTTCGCGGTTGGTTGCCGCGATGAAGATCGGCGGTCTGCCTCATTGGGCCTGGCGCCGTGTGTTCACAGCGGCTTTCCGGGAGCGGAATCGCTTTGCCGCCGCGAGCGCACTGCCGCGGGCGTTGATGAACGCGGACACGTTCGACAACGACAATCACGGTTGCGAGGCCCGACTCACCGCCAATGTGGGCGAGAGCCTGCGCCTGATTGTGAATTACTCCTACTCGCTGCAGGAGCGGACCAACGTCTACAAGCGCACCCGGCCGATGTTTGAGCAGTTGGATCAGTTCATCGCCGAGCTGCAGAAAGCCAGCCCGGGGTCGACGTCCTCAACGCCCGCGGCACGGTGGGGCAGAGCGTCAGGGACATTGTGGCGGCGAACTGGGCTGATCTCGATGGGCGAACCCTCGACTCCGCGGGTGCTTACGGCAACCGCAACCACAAGGCCAATTTCTTTGCGAATTACATCTTCAAGGACGCCCGCTTCAGGGGCTGGTCTGTCGGCTTGGGCGGCCGCTACCTCAGCCCGATTGTGGCGGGGCGCGTCGTCACGGCTCCCGGAACCCCGCCGGCGAATTCCGCCGGGGCCAACGGCGTCGGTGTCAATGGCCCGGTGGTCTACGGTTCCGACAATCTCCGGTTCGACACCATGCTTCGCTACCAGACCCGCCTTGGCCGCAACACCCGCCTGAGCCTGCAGCTCAATGTCCGCAACCTCCTCGACGACCACGCCATCGAGATCCGTCGCTACAAGACGGACGGGGGCACGCTCCAGAGCTTCGTGCTCACCGACCCACGCGAGTTCACACTCTCCACTACCCCGAGGTTTTGACCCGAAGAAGATGGCGCCGCTGCTCAGAGCGGAATGCCAGCCGGTCGACCGGTGATGGCGTGGGGTGGCGGGTAATCAGAACGTCACGCTGTACGTGCCGATCCACTGGCGACGGTCGCCGAGCGTGCCGGTGCCGTAGGTGTAGTAGCGGTCGAAGGCGTTCTTGACGTTGACGCCGAAGCGATGGCTGGTGCGTCCCGCCCGGGGGCGAAACGTGTAGCTGAGACCGAACTCCCAGACGTCGGAGGGATCGTTGAAGACGGAACCGCGGCCGTCGTCGACCGGTGTGGTGTACTTGTAGCTGGCGGCGGTCTGGCCATCTCCATCGATGAGGTAGTAACGAGTGCCGGCCGTCACGGCTTGGCTGGGAGTCCAGCGAACCCACCCCGCGGGGATCGCGAGCTGGCCGTTGGTGGTTGGAGTCCCTGCGACGTAGCCCTTGTTGACTTGGGTAATCCGGAGGCCGGAGCCGGCCGGATCGGCCGTGCCGCTGGCCAGCACGGTGTTGGCGCTCAGAATTGCGAGGCCGTCGGGCAGTTGGGGGAACGGCAGCGAGCCATTTGGAAGCGGCGTGTTGTAGATGATCGGCGTGAAGGTGCCGGCCACGCGGTACGGCGTGGTCGAAAGCACATTGCCGCTGCCCACGCTGAGCATCGACTTGCTCAGGGTGCGCACGCCGGCGGTAACGGACAGGCCGCGCAGGGGACCGGCGCGCACGGCGTAACGCGCGGCGACGCCGAGGTTGTCCTTCGGCGACTGGGGCGTCGTGGTGCCGAGCAGGTAGGGCAGCGAACTCCGGGTGTAGACGGCGTCATTATAGCCGTATCCACCGAGGACTTGCAGGGCGGAGGTGATCTGCAGATTGAAGTCCACTTCATATCCGCGCGACCGCTGGCGGCCGTTGGCGACATATTCGAGCTCGCCGTATTCGTTGGTGAACGCGTCGAGCTTGTTGCGGCGTTCGATGTCAAAGCGGCTGAGGCCGACGGTGAAACGTCCGTCAACCAGCGAGAGCCGGGCGCCGTACTCGAAGCCGCGGCCGGCCTCGTTCTCGAACACTTCGACCGCGCCCGTCGCCTTGTCGTACTTGTATTGAGGATTCGGATTGTAGGTGGAGGAGTGATTGGCGAACAGCACCAGGCTGGAGTTGACGTTGAAGGTGAGGCCGCTCTGGTGAGTGAAGGCGTCGTTGTTCCACCGAACCGTATCGCCGGTGTTCTCGCGATCCTGCACCTTGTTGCGCATCCGGTCGTACCGGACGCCGCCGAAGGCGAGCAGGCGGCCGCGGAAAAAGCTCGCGCGTTCGCTCACGAAAAATCCCAGGTCGGCGTTGGCCGCCTCCACGTTGCCGTTCTTTTCGGTGTAGAGCTCGGGGTAGCGCTGGTAGGTCGGGAAGTAGTAGTTGTAGTCGGTGTACGGGTAGGGAATGGCGCCGTTGGAGAGCGCGGTCGGGCCGAGGATGAAGACGAAGGGATATTTCACCTGGCCTTGCGGCGAACGGTTGTCGGTGACGGTGTAATTGTCGCGGAGCACGCTGGTGCCGGTGGGCGCCGTGATGGTGCGCAGCGACCAGTCCCGCTTGCGCACCCCGGCGTAGTCGATCGTGAAGAGGAGCTTGTGGCCGACCGGGCCCGTGTCGAAGGCGGCGAGGGTGTCGAGCTGGGCGGTGTGGCCGTTCTGATCGTTGACGGCGTAGGCCGGACCGTTGACGCCGTACTTGCCGTCCGGGTACGCCAGCTCGTCAAACGTCGGTTGCAGGTTGTTGTTGCTCTGGCGGTGGCGGGTGCGGTTGTAGGCGTCGAAGGTGAAGCGGCTGCTGAAGACGCGGTTGAAGCGGCGGTCCGCGGTGAGCGTGGCGCTGGTCAGGTTAGACTGGTCGTCGCCGAGGGTGCCGTCGGGTCGGAGGAGCGCGAGGCGGTGATCCGGCGGGGCCCACCCGGAACTGGGCAGATTCAGCTGGCTGTTGAGGCTGAGGCCGGTGCCGTTGGCCGGGCTCACGTAGCCGGCGGTCTGCGTCGCCCGATAATAGGCGGTGTAGGCGGCGTAGTCGTCGGGATTCTGGAAATAGCGCCCGACGATCGCGGGATTGGGCAGCGGCGTTACGACGGTGTTGGTGGTGACGCCGAGGGCGATGGGCTGGCGGCTCGCCGTCGGCCGGACTGCGACGGGAATGGAGAAGCTGTAATAGACCGGCTTGCCGTTGACGTCGGTAACCGGCGTGAAGTTGGTGTTGCCAAAGGCCGTGGTCGACAGGCTGGGCGCGCCGCCGGTGACCTTGGTGTACGGGACGCGCACCGGGTCGCGATTGTTCGTTTCGTTGCGGTCCAGTTTGACGAGGATTGAGGTCGCTTCGTCGGGGCGGAACTGCAGGACGCCCGAGGCGTAGCGTGTTTCGCGGCGCGCGAAGGCCTGGTCGAACGTGCGCGATTGGTGGGAGACGTCGATCCGGTGGAGCACCTGGCTGCCGCCGATGGGGCCGGTGGAGGAGGCGGTAGCGCGGATGGTGTCGTTGCTGCCGAAGGCCAGCTCAACCCGGTGCTCCGGCCGGGCCCTGGGCCTCTTGGTCAGGTAGTTCACCACGCCGCCCGGCAGCACCTGGCCGTAGATGGACGCCGCCGGCCCCTTGATCACCTCGACGCGATCGGTGTTGACGATGCTGATACTGCCGAGGCGGCGAAAACCATCGACGAACGGCGTGCTCGAAAAACCGCGGAGCTGAAACTGGCCCTGCGAGCTGGAGGGCGAGATGTTGCTCACGAAGGCGAGCTGATCAGTCATCTCGAACGCGGCGAAATCCGTCATGAATTCCGCCGTCACGACGTTTACCTGAAACGGGAGGTCCTTCAGCTTGGCGGCGACGCGGGTGCCGGTGACGGATTCGGCGGCGATGTAGTCGTTGGCGGGGGTGGCGGAGACCTCGAAGGCCGACATGCTGACGACCTCGTTGGGCGGCCGGGGTGCCGCCGGTTGCGCGCGCGCCGTCAGGGTGACGAGGGAGAGCAGTGCGATCGACCGAAGGGCGGCGGGAGAAACGGAGGGCATGAAATTCGGGAGGTTATTGGCGGGAAACTCGATCTTTAGAGGAATTGGATCCGGACGTGTTATCAGGGAGAGTGAGGGGCGGCAACGGAATCGGACCGTTGTAATCAAATCGCAACTATCTCCGGCGTTGCCCTGCCGCCCGAAACGGTCCTTGATGATGTTCCTGATGCCGACCTCCAAACCCGCTGCTCCGCTTACCTTCGACCTTCCGGTGTCGCTCATCGCCAAGATTGAGAACATCCGTTCCGACCATGACCTCGGCTCCGCCAGCGAGGTGGTCCGCATGGCGCTCGCGAAGTTCGACCTCGACGGCTTCACGTCAGACGTAGAGGAGCATACCCAGATTTCCGTGCGGATTGACGCCGCCACGCGCAAGGGACTGAAGCGGGCCGCAAAGGCGAAGGACGTGAGTGTCGGTGCCATCGTTCGCGCGGCGTTGGAAGCAGTGCCGGCAAAGAAGAAGCGTTGAAGGGATCGAGGAGCGGGCGCCGTGGTTTTAAGCGGACTCGCTGCCGGGGTGGATTCCCGTGTTCCAATTAACACCGCTATTGGGACCAACCGTCGCTGGGGTGTTTTCGAGCAGGGGTGTTAATCCTGGCCGGGGTGCGTTTCAGAAACAGACAAAATTGGCGGGGACGCCTGCTTCTGGCGGGGACGCCTTGCGTGGCCGAGGTGAGTCTTGTCCATCCCGCTCCACCTCCGTCTCTGCGAGCGCATCATTGGCGGCGAAGACGAGGGGAACGCCTGCAACTTCTGACGCGTGTCGGTCAGGTTTGCCTCCGGCGGTTCTGGAGGCGGCGGTGCGCACCGGAATATCCGGGCGGGACCTTGGCTTTGTCGAAAACTATTTCGCCACGGGGACGTGCGCGGCACGGCGGAGCAATTCGCTTTTGGAAATGGCGAGCGGTTGGGCGAGTTTGTTGAGCCGAACGACCTCCGTTTGTGAGAGTGTAGTCACGCGCTCGGTCCCGTCGCGGTCGACCCACTTCACGTGATGGTGCTTCTGGCGGGCGGCTTTGACGAGGTCGCGCAGGAAGGCTTGGTCGTCTTCAGGTAATTCCATAGTCCACACGAAGGGTGTGGCGACGCGGGAGGTCAATACCGTCCCCACGCTCATGCGGAACGGTCGTTACGCTTTCGTGCGTCCGGTGGAGCAGTGCCTGCTGCCGTTGCTCCGACTGCTCGGCGCGCCGCCCACACACAAACGCCCCGTCTTGTTTGATACCGGACATGCCTTGAGGCCGGGACAGGTAGCCAGCGAAGTAGATGTCTGGCTCAATCGGTGTCTCGGGATGGTGAAGTGACGAGGGTGACGTCCTTGAGCGTCGTGTCGGCCCGCGGTGTGGCTCACCGCAATGCCAGCCTTTGGTCGCGGCGAGACGGACTTACTGCGGAATCGGCGGATGCCCGGGAGGGAGGGTGCGGTTCGCCAGCGGAAGCACGCGCACGTAGTCGGCGGGCGGCCGGCCGACCTCGCGCAGGTCCGCGTGGGAAATTGTGATCTCGCGAGTGGCGGCCTTCTCCGAAGCCGTGAGTTGCCCATCGCCGCTTTCGCTGATCAGAACGAGTCGTTCCACGGTGTCGGGATCACGGCGGCGGACACGCGCGGCGGTACCGAGGCCGTAGCGCATGTGCCCGGCGCCGAGCACGACGAACGCGGTGCGTAGCTTGTCGGGAGCGGTCTCGACGCGACGCGCAATCACGATGTTTGCGGCCATCGTTTCGTCCCGGGAAACCTGGGCCTCGAAAACTGGTCCCAGTCGCGTTGGGTCCAACGCCATGTGCTTGGCGAGTTCCCGGTTAGTCAATTGCTCGTACGCGGGATCTTCGGTCACGATTTCAGCCGGGAGTTGGGCGCGTTGCGCGGGAGCGAGCCGATCGATGCCGCCACCGCGGCTGACGGCCCGAATCACGTCGGGAGGAGCGTTGAGGGCGCGGATCGGAATCTGATGCTGGTGGGCGAATTCAACGAGCGCACGATAGTCGGCGTAGTTGCGCCACTTCTTCGCCCAGTCGATTTCCCGGACGAGGGCGTCGTAGTCGATTTCACGTCGGTGGTAACGATCGACCACGGGTTGATCGCTCGCCTCCAGCTGCTCAAGACAGAGGACGAGCGGCACCTTGCGCATGAACATTTCCTGCAGGATTCGCAGTTGCACGGCGTGGTGGCGCTGAATCGTGTGCGCCTCACCGACGTAAATCACCCCGGCCTCGGCCAGGTCGGCGAAGACTTCGGCGTCCGTCGCTTCGTCGCCGCTCACCGCGTCGATCCATAGCTCGCCGGCGGCCTTTCCGTGGGTGGATCCGAGATGCGGCATGGTCGAGCAGGATGAGAGCAGAGGGAGAATCAGGCTGCTGAAGATTGCGGCCAAAGCGCCCCAACTGCCCGGACGTTCCTGCCGGCCGGGTCCGGCCGGCTGCGCTCGCGAAGGGCCGCGGGTCACGGCTTCCGGCTCCACGCCTCGGGGAGCGCGTAGAAGACAAAGTAGTCGCTCATTCCATCGATGGACGAGCGCCCGTAGGATTCGCACTGACCACTGAGTCCCAGCGTGTCGACCACGGCCTGGCTGACCATCGCGGTGGAGCCGAAACCCTTGGCGATTTTCTCACTGCGATGGAGAACGTTCACGGTGCTGCCGGTGATTTCCTCCCCGAGTTCGCTTCGGCTGAAGAGGACCGTGCCGAAGTGCGCAACCAGACGGAACGGAAGCGTGCTGCGGGGACGCCACGCTTCGATGGCTTTGAGGGCGGTGAGGACCTGGGCCGGTTTAGTGGTGTCGTTGGGCCAGAAGGCGATCAACGCGTCGCCGAAGTAGCCATTGATTTGGCCGCCGTTCTTTTCAATCAGCGGACGAAGTCCTGCGATCCAGGTTTGCATCTGCCGGAGGGCGGCCTCGCTGCCAATCTTGGCCGAGATGGCGGTCGAGCCGACGACGTCGATCAAAACGAGCCAACAGGTCCGCTCCTGGATTTGGTCGATCGCGATTGTCGTTTTGAGATCGGACGAGGTCTTTTCCGCGCTGAACCAGGAGCGTTTGCGGCGGTAGCGGAGCTTGACCGTGCCGAGGAGGATGTCGTCGCCATCGCGCAATGGCACCGGGCGGGTGACCGGGGCGCGGTTGAGATAGGTACCGTTGCGGCTGTGCAGGTCGCTCAGGAGGAATGCGCCGTCGTCGAACGAGATCAGGGCGTGGTGGCGGGAGAGTTCGGCGGCCTCGATCACAACGTCGTTGTCCTGCTGCCGGCCAATCGCACAACGCACCGGCAGAGGGAATGTACTGCCATTGGGCAGTTCCAACCAGGATTCCGGGAGCGGACGGGAAGCGGACGAACTCATCGGCGGCGAGCTTGGACGGTTGCGCGGCCCGGTGCAACCATCCGCCGACAAATGATTCCGCGGGAACAGGGGCGGACATAAACTGCATCGTGCGGAGCGGGGCGCCGGGCTTCAGCGATTCGTGGCCAGCGCCGCGATCTTCTCGCGCAGGTGCGTCACGCGGAGTTTGGATTCCGAATTGCGCACGGCCATCGCGTAGGCGGCGGGCTCGCCGACGATGAAGACCTTTTTCTTGCCGCGGGTGATCGCGGTGTAGAGCAGGTTGCGCTGCAGCATCATGAAATGCGCTTTCAGGAGCGGCACGATCACGACGGGATATTCGCTGCCCTGGCTCTTGTGGATGCTCACGCAGTAGGCGAGGGCGACGTCGCCCAGCTCGCCACGCGAGAACGTATGGCGGTCGCCGTCGAAATCAGCGTCGAGTGTGCCGGCGTCGGAGTCGACGCCCACCACTGAGCCGATGTCGCCGTTGAAGAGGTTTTTGTCGTAGTTGTTGCGGAGCTGGATGATTTTGTCGCCCGCGCGGTACTCGCCGCTGGTGGCGCGCAGACCACGGCGTGAACCAGCGGCGTTGAGGGCGAGTTGAAGCTGGAGGTTGAGGTTGCCGACGCCGGCGACGCCCTTGTGCATCGGCGCGAGGATCTGCACGTCGTTGATTGGATTGAACCATTTCCAGTGCTGTGGCACGAACTCGGTGCAGATTTGGATGACCTTGCGCACGCAGTCGTCGGCATCGGCCGCGACGATGAAGGTGAGATCGCTCCAGGCCTGCGCGGCGCTCACCTCGGGCACGGCGGGAGGAAGCGAGGCTTCGCCGGAGTTGATCGCATGGGCGGTCGTGACAATGCCGCTCTGGTCCTTCTGGCGGTAGATGACGGAAAGGCGGGTGGTGGGGAGAAGAAGCTGAGAGCCGGAGGTGATTAGATCTTTGAGGACGTTGCCGGCGCCGACGCTCGGGAGCTGGTCGGTGTCGCCGACGAGGAGCAGATGCGCGCGCGACGGCACGGCCTGGAGCAGGGCGGAGGCCAGGCGGGAGTCGAGCATCGAGGCCTCGTCGACGATGAGGAAGTCGGTGGCGAGCGGAGTGTTTTCGTTGGCAACAAAGCCACCGCCGGCGGGATCGTACTTCAGGAGCCGGTGAATGGTGGACGCAAAACCGCCGGTGGTCTCGGCCAGCCGCTGTGCGGCGCGACCGGTGGGGGCCGCGAGGTGCACGCGGACTTTTTTCGCCTTCAGGATCTCGACGAGCGCGCGGAGGATGGTGGTCTTGCCGGTTCCGGGTCCGCCGGTGAGGATCGAGAACTTGGCGTTGAGCGCGCTCTTCAGGGCGGTGCGCTGCAGCTCCGCAAAGGCGAAGCCCGCCTTCTGTTCCGCCCACTGCACGGCGGCGTCGGCTTTGATCGGCGGCAGCCCGCTGGGCAGGCGGGTGAGCCGCGCGACGGTGGCGGCGATTTTTTGCTCCGCGCGATCGTTGTGCGGAAGCTGGATGATGCCGGAGCCGGGGAGGGGTGAGGCGGCGACGTTAACTGGAGCCGCGACGCCCTCGTCGCGGTCGGAACGTGACGAGGGCGTCGCGTCCCCAGGGGCGGGCCAGTGTCGGACGAGGGCGTTGCTTTTGATCAGCGCCGCGATGCGGGCCTCGAGGTATTTGGACTCCGTTTCCAGCAGGGCGGCGGTGTAGTCGATGAGATCGGCCTCGCGATACGCGGTGTGGCCGTCCTCCTGCAGGGTCTCGAGAGCGTAGATGATGCCGGCGTCGAGCCGTGGAGGCGCGTCGTTGGCGAAGCCGAGGTTGATCGCGATTTTGTCGGCGGTCTTGAAGCCGATGCCCTCGATTTCACGGGCGGCCCGGTAAGGCTCGGTCGTGAGGATGCGTTTCGCCTCGGAGCCGAAATGCTTCACGAGCTTCACGCACTGGGAAGGCGTGACACCGTAGGTCTGGAGAAAAATGTAGAGTTCGCGCTCGGTGCGTTTGGAGTCCCAGGCCTGCTTGATCGCGGTGGCGCGTTTCTTCCCGATGCCGTCGACGTCGCGCAGCCGGCCGGATTCCTCGCTCAGGACGCGAAACGTGTCGGTGCCGAAGGCGTCGACGATCTTGTTAGCGTAAACCTTGCCGATGCCGGGGACCAGGCCGCTGCCCAGGTACTTGCGAATGCCATATACGCTGGCCGGCAACTCGCTGCGGAAACCGGCGATCTTGAACTGGGCGCCGTGTTGGGTGTGGTGCGACCATTCGCCCGTGAGGTGGAGCGTCTCGCCGCACTCGACGCCGGGGAGCGGGCCGACGATTGTCACGGCGTCGGGCCGGGACTTGGCATCGGCCGGGGCGGGCGCCGCGGTTTTCGCGGGCGAGTCGGGCCGGAACTCCGCGATGGTGTAGTGGTTCTCCTCGTTGAGAAAAATAATCCGCTCGACGACGCCGGTGAGCGTGGCGGAGGGAGGTCGGGAGGGGGCGGCCACGGGAGAAAACTCTCAACGGCGAGAAACGCCTCAGGCGGACTGCCAGTCTTCGATCTTTAGACCGGGCACGCGGGAGAATTCGCGGACGTTGTGAGTGATGATCGTGGCACCGAGGCGGAGTGCCTGGGCGGCGATGAGCGTGTCGATGGGGCCGATGCCCTTGCCCTGCTTCTCCAGACAAGAGCGCAGTCGCGCGTAGTGGGCGGCGTCCTCCCGGGTGAAAGGCTCGACGGGTAGACTCGCCACCATGGCCTCAAACTCCCGGCGGAATCGGTGTCCGGACAAATGATGAATGATACCGAATTCGCGCTCGGCGACGACGAGTGCGGAAAGACGCAATGAAGGAAATTCGGCATGAATTTTCGCGGTCAACCCCGGGTTTGTCCCCCGCAGAAAATTCGAAACCGCGTTGGTGTCGGGCAGAAAAATCACCACTCGCGAGGGCTGTCGGGCGTGGTATGGGGCGGAACATCGGGCAAATTGGGGCACGATCCCGCCAGCTTCATGAACCGCGCGCGGCGCTCCTCGACATCGTCGTGCGGCGTGATCACCACGCCCTTTTTCGTGCGTCGCAGGGTGACGGTCTTGCCCGGGAAGCGGAACTCCTTTGGCAACCGGATTGCCTGGGAGCCGCCGGTGGTGAAGAGTTTGGCGGTTTTGGTCATGTAGCTACGGTGTAGCTATCGAAACCGGCGTCAAGGATGCGAACCCTACTGGCGCTTCGACAGCGAGTCCGTGAGCTCGCGGATTTCGCGTCCGGCCTTGATGCCGAGGTAGAACACGAGAAACGCATACCACGCCACCGAAGCGAAGATCAGGGCGGTCCAGAACAGGACGAAGGGATCTTTCATTTGGCGTTAGTCGGAGTGCGGGCCGGTTGCGGAGGCGTGAGCAGAGAACCGACGATCATGCCGGCGAAGGCGAGACCGAACGAGGAGGCGCCGGCGATTTCCGGCGCGATTTGGTGAGATTTTTCCACGACTGCGTTCACGACGAGGAACGTGAGCGGGCCGATGGCACCGAGGATGAGCGCGGCAAAGGCGCCGGTGGCGTTCGCCCGGGGCCAGTAGAGCGCGGCGATCAACAGCGTGAAGACGCTGCCGATGTAGATGTTGCCTGTGACGGCGAGGTAGTCCCACGCGTTGCCCGGAAGCTGGTACCACAGCCCGTAGAAGAGCAGAAAGACCGCAATTCCGAGCAGGAGCAGGCGGGTGAGAATCAGCTGGTGCTTGGGCGCGAGCGGCTTTTTCAGGCAGGGCATCACGAGATCGTTGTAGATGACCGTTTCCCACGTGAGCATATAGCCGCTGACGGTGGACATCTCGGCGGCGATCATCGCGGCGACGACGAGGCCGAGCAGTCCCATCGGCAGCAGTGTGCTGAGGTAGCTCGGCATCGCGGTGAGCGAATTGAGTCCGGCGGGGAGGCCGCCGTGCTGGTTGAAATACACAAACGCGGCTGCGCCCCACAGCCCGGGTAGCGCGAATCGGCCAACAAAATAGAACGCTGAACGCGAGTACATGCGCCGGCCGGTCTCGGCGTCGGAGGCCGAAAGCACACGGCTGATCTGCGTCTGCCAGGTGGTGGAGCCAGCGATCTGAAACAGAAACTGCCAGAGCAGATAGCCCCAGCCAAAACTCGAGGCGTGAAACGGATTGAAGGGATGCGCGGCCTTCGTGCCGTTGGCACTGCCCGCGGTCCATGCGGAATTCAACCCTTCGATCAGGTTGCTCCAGCCGATGTGGCCCACGACGAGCAGCGAGGTCACGACGAGGCCGGTGCCGACCACGAGGAACTGGATGTAGTCCGTGACGAGTACCGAGAGCATTCCGCCGAACGCCGTGTAAAGGAGGACGAGTCCGAGGAGGATCGTCATGACCCATTCGAGATAATGCGCCGGCATCCCGGTGGCGTAGACGAGAAAATCGCCGCCGAGCCGCAGAAAAATCCCCATGTTCAGGAGCCCGCCCAGCGCAACAAAGAGCCCGGCGAGCCATCTCACCTTGGTACTGAAGCGCTTTTCGAAGAGTTCTGGAATGGTCATCACCCCGGCCGTGCGCAGCGGCTCGATGACGAAGCCGGTGCGACCGACGATGAAGATCGCCAGCGCCATGAGGACGCCGATCGTGGCACCGGCGAACCCTTTTTCGTAACCGAGCTGCGCGGTGTACATCACCGTGACAAGCCCGAGCTCCGTCGCCGCCAGCGACGTGATGCCGAGGTTCACGTGCACGGCGCGGCCCGCCACGGCGAAATCCTCCACGCCGCGCACATAGCGGCGCATCCACAGACCGGCGGAGAGGCAGACGGCGAGGTAGACGAAAACGATCAGCCAGTCGAGAGGAGCGAGTGACATCGCGGGGGGCGGAGTGGAGGAGGCGAATGCGAACCGTGACGTGCCCGGTGCCGCAGGTGAAGCGGAAAGATCTGCTTCCGAACCTGCGCGCCCCATGGGCGAACCGATGCTCGGCGGGCGGCTCGGATCAATTGCCCCGCTCGGCGCGGCGGCGGTCGAGCCAGCCCCAGAGGGTCATGGCCCGCGTTGCGGCCGGGTCGGCGGCAAACGGCAGGCTCGCGAGGTACCCGACCGTGAGCAGGACAACGTGCGCCACGACACCGATCAGCACTCCGGCCCAGGGAAAATTCCAGGCGCCGAAGTCCAGAACGCGGTCCTTGCCCGAGGTGAGCGTCGCGTAGGTCGTGAAGAGCAGGCACGCAGCAATGCCAATCGTGGCGCCGTGCCGGTTCGCGCGCGGGCTGAGAAAGGCGAGGAGGAACAGGCCCGCGAGACCGCCGCTGACGATCGACGACGTGATGAACCAGAGTGAAAGCACGCGTTCGGATTTCCAGGCGATGATGACCGCGACCAACACGGCGAGCGCCCCGCAGATCGCCACGATGAGCTTGCCGACGAACAGACGATGCTGGTCGGTCGTGTTTGGACGAATCCGCCGGTAATAATCCTCGACGCCGACGACCGAAAGGCAGTTCAAATCCGACGACAGCATCGACATCGACGCGGAGAACAGCGCCGCCATGAAGAGGCCGGCGAGGCCGGGCGGAATCTTGGTCGTGAGGAAGTAGGGGAAAATTTTATCCGGCTTGTCCACGAACGCCGGCAGCACCTCGTGCGAAAGCTGGTAGTAGGCCCACACGAGAGTGCCGATGAGCATGAAGAGCACCCACGCCGGCACGCAGAGCAACGCCCCGAGCGCGACGCCGCGGAGTGCGTCGCGGTCGTTCTTCGCGATGAGGTAGCGTTGGACGAGCGTCTGGTCTGCGACATATTTCTGCAGGTAAAAGAAGAACCCGTAGAGCGACATCACCCAGATGCTGGACTTGCTTGTGAGGTTGAAGTCGACCGTGCCGAGGCTGAATTTGTTTTTCGACGCCGCGAGTTCGAACGCCGCACCGATTCCGCCCGGCATGTTGGCGCACAGCCACCCGAGACAGACTACGATGCCGATGACCTTGATGAAGCCCTGGATCACATCCGTCCAGATTACCGCCTCGATGCCGCCAATCACCGTGTAATAGATCGTGACGGCGCCCGTGGCGATCATGACGAAATAGATGTTCCAGCCCGTCATGCTGCTCACGGTGATCGCGAGCGTGTAGAACACGAAGCCCATCTTCGAAAAATGTCCCATCGCGAACGCAAACGCGCTGTAGGCGCGTGCGGTGTAGCCGAAGCGCTTCTCGAAATATTCATAGACGCTCATCCCGATCGCGTGCCGGAAAAACGGAATGATGACCGTGCCCACCAGAATCAGTACGCCGATCACCATGAAACCGGGCACGAGTTCGGACCAGTTGCCCGCGTAGGACGAGCCGGGGTAGGCGATGAAGGTGATGCTCGTGATGAGCGTGGCGTAGATCGACACGCCCATCGCCCACGCCGGAATTGATCGGCCGGCGACAAAGTACGCCTCGGTCGTCGTCTGCCGGCGGGCGAACGAGCGGCCGACCAGCAGCATCGCGACCATATAGACGATGATGATGGTGATATCCAACCAACGCAGGGAATTCATGGGGAGGGGCGGACGGGAAAGCCCGTACATCCAACGATCCGTTCGCCGGCTGGCGAGCCGATTGTTCCGTTTGGCCCGCGGCGGCCTCGCGCGGAACGCGGTCGACCGGCAGCGTGTTACCGCGCCAGCGCCGCCTGCAGGTCGAACAGATTGGGAAACACTTCGTCGGCTCCCGCCGCGCGCAGTTGCGCGGCGTCGTGCGTGCCGGTGGTCACGCACCAGCAGGGAAAGCCGCCGTTGTGCGCGGCCTGCACATCGAACGGGGAGTCGCCGACCAGCATCGTCGTTTCAGGGCGGGCCCCGAGGTTTTGGAGTGCATAGGCGGCGAACTCCGGCTGCGGTTTCAGCCACGGCGTATCCTTGGCGGCAAAGAAGCCGCGCAGGAAGGGGGTGACACCAAGGTGTTCACATACCAGTCGCGCGTGATCGCCGCGTTTGTTGGTGAAGACCGCCAGAGTGACCCCGGCGGTCTGCTGCGCCCGCAGCAGTTCCAACGTGCCGGGCATCAGCGCGGCATCCTCAAGCAGGATTTTGTCGGCGTAGGCGATATGCAGCTTCACTGCGGCCTGGAGCTGGTCCTCGCGCACAAAGTGACGCATGGCGTTTTCCAAGCCGCCGCCCACCGCGCGGTGCACCTGTTCCATCGTTGGCTCCGGCAGCCCGAACTGCGGCAGCACCCACTGATAACAGCGATGGATGGTGGTGAACGCATCGACGATCGTGCCGTCTAAATCCAGGAGAATGGTCTGAAATCGTGACATACGGGATGGAGATTTGATTTGGCGGCACGCGGTGTCACCAGTGAAGTGATGGCGATGCCCGAACTTCCGGAGAACTCCAGCGCCCGTGTCACCGCCGATCTGCGCGGAGAGGCGCTCGAGGTAACGCTTGGCGGCACCTGGCAAATCACGGCGCCGCGGCCCTCCTGGACCGCACTGCTGGCCGGCCGGAAGCCGGCACGAGTGCGGCTGGCGACGAAGGACGTCGTCAAATGGGACAGCTCGCTCCTGCTTTTCCTCTTCGAGGTCCAGCAATGGTGCCGGGTGACGGGCGCCTACTGTGATGTCGACGCGGTGCCGGAGAAAATGCGGACGCTGCTCGCGCAGCTTGCGACGGCGCACGAGACGAGTGTGCCATTCGATCGGTCGGAGACGTTTCTGGTGTCGATTGGCAATGCGACCATGGACACGTGGAGCAAGGTCGTGGCTTTCAGCCGGTTTGTGGGCGACTTTGTGCTAAGCGCGCTGCAGTTCGCCCGCTCGCCCCACAAGTTTCGCTGGCGGGACTGCCTGAGCGAGATGCAGCAATGCGGCGCGATGGCGCTGCCGATCGTGAGCCTGATCAGCTTTCTTGTCGGCGTGACGCTTGCCTACACCGGCGCGACCGTGCTGCGGCAATACGGCGGCGACATCTTCATCGCCGATCTCATCGGCCTCTCGATGGTGCGGGAAATGGGCGCGATGATGACTGCCGTGGTCCTCGCCGGACGGACGGGCGCGGCCTTTGCCGCGACGCTGGCGAACATGAAGGCCAACGAGGAGATCGATGCGCTGGAAACCCTCGGCATCTCGGCGGTGCACTTTCTGGTCCTGCCCCGCATGCTCGCGATGGTGGTGATGATGCCCCTGCTCACGATCTATGCGAATGCCCTCGGCATTCTCGGCGGCATGGCGGTGGCGCTCGGCCTGCTCTCCATTTCCCCGACGGCCTATTGGGTCGAGATGCTCACCATTGTGGATATGTCGGATCTCTCAGTTGGCGTGATTAAGGGGGCGACGTTTGGCTTCATCGTCGGACTTTCGGGTTGCCTGCGCGGCCTGCAGGCTGACCGTAGCGCGGTCGGCGTTGGCCAGGCGGCGACCTCCGCTGTCGTGACGGCAATTCTCCTCATCATCGTCGCCGATGCGATCTTCGCCGTGATCTTCAACATCCTGGGCTGGTGATGAATTCTGTGACAAAAAACCATCTGGCGAAAACACGGGTGAGATGGGCACAACACCGAAGGGCGGTCCCATGAGCGCCGATCCCGCTCCCGTCGCCGCGATCGACGTCGACCAGCTGGTTTGCGGCTACGATGGCACCGTTGTGCTCGACAAGATTTCGTTCCGCGTGGCCCGCGGAGAGATTTTCTTCATCATCGGTGGTTCCGGCTGCGGCAAGAGCACATTGCTGCGGCACCTCGTGGGGCTGAACACGCCGGTGTCGGGCTCCGTGAGTTTTTTCGGCACCCATTTCAGCTCGGCGGAACCGTCGGCGCGCCGGGCGATGCTCAAGACGTTCGGCATGCTGTTCCAGGGCGGTGCGTTGTGGACGTCGCTGACGCTCCGGCAGAACGTCGCACTGCCCCTGGAGGAGTACACGGATCTGCCTCGCGGCGCGATCGACGAGATTGCGACGCTCAAGCTCAACCAGGTCGGCTTGGGCGGGTTCGAGGATTATTATCCGGCGGAAATCAGTGGCGGCATGAAGAAGCGCGCCGGCCTCGCTCGGGCGCTGGCGCTGGACCCTGAGATTGTGTTTTTCGATGAACCGTCCGCGGGGCTCGATCCGGTGACCTCGCGGAAACTTGACGAACTCGTGCGGGAGATACGCGGGACGTTTGGCACGACCATCGTCGTGGTGTCGCACGAGCTGGCGTCGATTTTCAGCATCGCCGACCGCGTGATCATGCTCGACCGCGCGCAGAAGGGCATCATCGCCGAGGGCCGGCCGCGCGAACTGGCGGCCACCAGCCGCGACCCGCGGGTCGCGGAGTTCTTGCGGCGGGAGGATTTGTTGCCGTCGCCATGAGCAAATTTTGTTTTGTCATTCCGGGGGAAGCGCCGAATCCATGGGGGGTGCGGGCGAACCACCCGTCGTTTCACCCGGTGCGGACAGGCCGCCCGTGTTCCCAATGAATACCAAGATCAGTCCAGCCTTCGTCGGCGCGTTTGTCATCGGGGCGTTCGCGCTCGGGTTGATCGCGGTGCTGTCGTTTGGCGGCGTCAGTTTTTTTACGAAGCCGCAGCGCTTTGTCGTGTACTTCGACGAGTCGATCCACGGCCTTGACGCCGGCTCACCGGTGAAACTGCGCGGCGTGCGCGTCGGGCGGGTGGCCAATCTCAACGTGCGGTACGATGAGCAGAGCAACCATTCGGTGGTCGCGGTCGTGTGCGAATTCAGCCGCGATGTGGTAACGGACAGCAAGGGCGTCGTGGTCGATGTGGCGAGCCGCGACGAACTGCAGTCGCTCGTCGACCGCGGCCTCCGCGCCCACCTCGGTGTGCTCGGTCTGGCGACGGGCCTGCTGTTCGTGGAACTCGATTTTGTGAATCCGAAGGAATATCCGGTGGACCGGAAGCTGACCGACCCGCGCTACGCAGTCGTGCCGGCCGTGCCCTCGGCCATCTCGGAGTTTCAGGCCAGCGTCGGTGAGATCCTGGCCAACGTGAAGCGGATTGATTTTGCCGGCCTGTCGCGGGAGGTGACCGGCCTCGTATCGGAGGGTCGCAAGCAGCTGGTCGGACTTGATTTGAAGGGCACCGTTGAGCAATGGAAACGGACGGGCGAGCGGATCGAGACGGTGGCGAGCGGGCCGGAAATCAAGCAGACGTTTGAGAATCTCAACGGCGCCATCACCGATCTGCGCCGAACGATCGCGAAGCTCGACGGTCAGATCGAGCCGAACAGCCAGGCGCTGGCCGCGACGCTGGCGGAAGCGCGGACGGCGCTCCAGTCGTTCAACGAAATGGCCGCCGCCACCCGCAAATTCGTCAACAGCAACGCCACCCTTGGCGACGATGTCGTCGGCACGCTGCAGCATCTCGGCGAGGCGGCGGAGGCGGTGACTCGGCTCGCCGAGTTCCTAGAGCGAAATCCCAACTCGATTATCGTCGGCCGCCCCCGGCCCTGATGGACCTTCGCTCCCGCCCATGAACCTGCCCGCCGTTTTTTCGATGAAGGCCCCTGTCTTCCGTTCCGCCCGAGTGCGATGTCTGTCACTCGCTCTCCCTCTGTGCTGTTTTCTGGTCACGTCCGGTTGCTCGCTTCTGCCAAAGGCGGCGGTGGATCCGACGCGCTACTACCTGCTCGCATCGACGTCGCCCGGCGGAAACGCGCCGGCGGCCGGCGCGCCGACTCTCATTCTGCGCCCGATCGATCTGGCCAATTATCTGAAATCGCCGGCGATCCTCGTGCGCAAGGGCAGCAACGAGATTGAATTTCACGACTACGCACGCTGGGGCGAGCCGCTGGATCTCGGCATCGGCCGCGTGCTGCGCGAGGAATTGATCGCGGGCGGCGGCTTTGGCGCGGTAGCGGGGGGCGGCGCGCGCGGCGGTTCGGCCGAATACAGTCACGAGTTGATCGTGCGCGTGCTGGCTGGCGAAGGCGCGTCGGATGGGGCGGTGAATTTTCGTGCGGTCTGGCGTCTGGCCAAGACCGACGCGCCGGCCGTCGCGGTGGCCGGCGGGGATTTTCGCGCGGCCGATCTGCGGTGGGATGGAAAAAGTGAGTCGACGCTGGCGGCCCAGCTCAGCCGGGCGGTGAGCAGCCTCGCCGCGGAGATTTCGGCCACAGTGAAAAAGTAGGGAGGGTCTGAGACCCGCTCCGCGATACGTTACGACGCCCGCGCACGAGTGACGTGAGCCTGTTCTACTTCAGACCTGCGCCTTCCTTTTTCATCCGTGTGAGTGTCTCGCGGGCGACCTTGTACTGTTCCACGCAGCCGAGCTTCACTAACAGCTGTGCAAACTGTGGATCCTTGCGGAACGGGTCCCACATCGGGGCCCAGAAGAGGCTGCGTTGGCTCATCACTCCGGATCGCTCGAGGTAGGGCAACGCCTCGCCGAATTTACCGAGGGCCGCCAGCACGAGCCCGCGGTGCGAATTGGATTCAGGCAGATTTCGGAGCAATAGGTCTGCGTAGCTGGTCGCCTCGTCGCGCCGGCCGGCCTGCTGCAAGACCCAAATCGCGTGGCTGTCGGCAAACCAGCGGGGTTTTTGCGGCCAAAGCTGGCACACTGAACGGGCGGCGGTCAGCGCTTCCTCTTTCCGGCCTTTTTGCCAGAGCAGCGACGCCAGGTCGCCGCGACTGGGCGGCCAGACGTCGCTGCGCAGCGCCGTGGCGCGGGCGTTGAGCGCGAGCGCTTCGTCGAGGCGACCGGCCAGGGCGAGGGTGTCGCTCGCCATGTGAAGGTTGATGAACGAGAGCGGATCGAGCGCGATCGCCTTTTCGAATTCCTCCAGCGCGGTGTCGAGACGGCCCGTGTAGAATTGTGCCACCCCGTGCCACATATGAATCACGGAATGGTTTGGGTTCGCCGCGAGGACCTGTTGGTAGCCGCGCTCCGCTTCCGCCAGCCTGCGTTCGAGCAGCGACGCATACGCGAGGGCGGCGGGCGGTTCGGGCAACGAGGCATCAAGCGCGAGGGCGAGTTTAACCTCCTCGCGGGTGCGCGCGAGGTCGGCGGACACGTTCGTCTCGCCATCAAGCTGGCGATACGTGGCGCGCATCAGTGCGACGTCGGCCAGCCCGGCGTGGGCGCGCGCAAATTGAGAATCAAGTGCGAGCGCCTTGCGCAGCGCCGCCTCGGCACTGGCAAACCCCTCCTCGGTTCGGAGGTTCCAAAAATGCCGCGCTTCGAGCAGGAGCCGATAGGCTTCGTCGTTGACGGGTCGCAAGACGCGCGGGGCAAAGCCGAGCTTCAGTTTCAGTTTGTCCGCGATCCGGCCGGCAATTTCATCCTGCAACGTGAGAATGTTCGTTTGTTCGCTCTCGAACTTGTCGCTCCAGACCTGCTCGCCGGTGTCGGCGCGGCTGAGGCTTGCGTTTACCCGCGCGGTCGATCCGGCGCGCTGCACACTGCCGTCGACGATGTACGCGACGTTGAGTTGCCGGCCCATCTCCTGGGTCGTCGCATTCTTGTCCTTGAAATAAAACGCCGACGCCCGTGCCGCCACGTGCAATCCCGGAATCGTGCCCAACAAGTTGAGCAACTCTTCGCTGATGCCCTCGGAATAGTGTTCACTCTCCCTCGCGCCGCCGATGGTCTTGAACGCCAGCACGGCGATGGATTTGTCCGCCGGGACGGATTTCGGATCCGCGTTCGCCGTACTCGGCGGAGTTTTTTCCGGAACCTTGGCCAACACCTCGAATCGCGGGTCACTGCGAATGCCGTCCCACATCGGGTGAATCCGCAGGAAGGCGGCGGTCACCACCGTCTGTTCCTTCGCCGCCGCCGTCAACAGGGCGACGGCCTTGTCCCGATCTCCGAGTTCGAGTTGCAGACCCGCGGCCCAGTATTGGTCGCGCACGGTGAGTCCGAGTTGTTCCGCCGTTTGAAACCCGCGTCGAGCTTCCGCCGGATTGCCGAGCAGCGCTAGTAGCCACGATTTCCAGAGCAGGAGGCGCGTGTTGTTGGACTGGTTGAGCAATCGGCGTTCGACCACCTGCAGCGCGGCCCGCCACTCGACTTCGGCGGCTTGGGCGCGTCCCGCGATGCGGTGCGCCTGGCCGATGAGCAGGCCCTTGGGTCCGTCGAACACCGCCTCCATGTAGTCGCGGGGCAGCTCTTTCAGCGCGGCGATCTCCCGATCCGGATCGCGCGCGCAGCGCCAGACCAGGGCGGCGATGAACGCGCCGAAATCCTCGCGCAACGGCTCGACCGGGACCTCGGCCAGCGCGGCCTGCGCCCGCGGTACATCGCCGGCATACCGGATGAGCAGGTTGACGCGCTGCAGCAAAGCGGCACCGGACCGTTTCAGGGCGAGGGATGCTTCCATCGCTTTCTCGCCCTCGTCCATGCGACCGAGCGTCGCGAACGTCGTGGCCAGAAAGTGCAACGAAAGGGGATCGCCCCCGGGCAGGGCGATGGCGCGTTGCAGGCATTCGATCGACTCCTCGTTACGACCGCGATATTTCCCCCCGAAGATGGTGTCGTAACGCAGGGTGTGACCGAGGGTTCGCCAGACGCGACGGTCGTTGGGGCGCTCTTTGATCAACTCCCGCAAAATCCGCTCCGCTTCCGGATAACTTGCTTCGTCGAGCCGATAGAAATAGGCACGGGCGTAACGCGCCTCGAAGGAGTTCGGAGCGAGTTGCAGGGCGCGGTTGGCGGCATCCCCCGCCTGGTTCCGGCGTTCCGGCGAGCGATCGACGGTGAGAAAAATGTACTGGGAGCCGACTCGTGAATAAATCGCCCACACCTCGGCGTCGTTCGGATCGAGGGCGATGGCTTGCTGGCAAAACTTCTCGGCCAGTGTGAGGTGCTCGCGCGTCGCGAGTTCATCCTGATCGAAAAGCGCGTCGGCCTTGGCGGCAAGTTTGCGGGCTTCGGAAAGGGAGCCGGCGGGCGCGTTGACCGCGGCGGGAGGGGGAGCGTTTCCGGGTCGCCGCTGCGTGAGCCAGACCACCACGCCAAGCGCAACCACTGCTCCCGCAAGCCATGCCGCCAACGGGACGCGCCGGCCACGCTTGATTTGATCTGTGGACGCGACGCCCACGTCGCGTACGTCGGCGCGGGGCCGGCCCGCCTCCGTCGGGCCGGCCAGCAATTTCTTCACCCGCTCGCAAAACGCCGCGCTCGTCTCGCCGCCCGGCAAACGCGTCCATTGCACGGCGAGAAACGAGTCCGGCACGTCGGCACCGCTGTCGCGCGTGTCGTCGATGCTGATGGGGACGAGAAACGCCTTCGACTTTCCCATCGCCTCGGTGCGGCGATCGGCGAGCCGCCATTCGATTCGAAAATAGCCTTCTGCCCGCGCCTGGGTGTTGGCCGAGATGATCGGCAGGAACAGCGCGCACTCCTTGATCTGCTGGCGGATCTTGGCGTCCCACGCATCGCCGCCGACGAGCTCGCTTTGATCGAACCAGACCTCGACGCCCGCGGTGCGCAGCGCGTCGCAAATCTTCCTCGCCGCCGCGGCGTCCTGCGACGCGTAGCTGAGGAAGACGGCCTTGTTTCCATCCGCGCTCATTTCTTTTCTTTCCGCTCCTTGAGCATGCGCGCGATTGTCGCGCGCGCGACCTTGTATTCCGCAGCGCAGCCGAGCTTCACCATCAGTTGCTGGAAACGCGGATCGTCGCGGACCGAATCCCACAGGGGAGAGAAATAAAAATTCTCAAAGTGGGTGAGCGGTGCCGTTTCCAGGCACGGCAATGCGTTGTCAAATCGGCCGAGTGCGGTGAGCACCATGCCCCGGATGTAGCCTCCTGGCGGCAACGCTCGGAGCGCCTTGTCCCCGTACTCTTGGGCTTCCTCGGCCAAGCCCTCCGCGCGCAAGATGTAAATCGCATTGGCGTCAGCATACCGGCGCGCCTCAACCGCCGGGTTTTGGCGTACGGCACGGGCGGCTTCCACGGCCTCGGCTTTTCGGCCGATGCGCTGCAGCGTCAGGGCACGATTCGATTGCAGATAGGGTACCTCTGGCCTGATCGCGAGAGCGCGGTCTGCGAAGACGAGCGCATCTTGGTCGCGATGCGCGTAGTCAGCGTAGCGGCTGTAACTGTCGAGAATTGAAAACGACATCGGATCCAGTCGTTCCGCCCGGTCGAGTTCGGTGATCGCCGCGTCGATCTGACCGCGAGTCCGCAACAGCATCGCGCGCCAGTAAATGGCAAGGACGTTGTTGGGATTCTGTCGCAGTGCATGTTGGAAATAATCTTCGGCGCGATCGAACCTGCCTTCGTGATAGTCAACCGCGCCGAGCGTGGCCAACGGTTCGTCAAGTGCCGGATCGAGCTGTCGCGCGAGCAAGGCCTCGGTCCGGGCGCGACCGAATTCTTTGGCCTCAGGCAATTGGGCATCCAGGACCCGCCACCAGCTGCGGAGCAGCCAGAAGTCCGCCAGCACCGCGTGTGCTTTGGCAAACTGTGGATCAATCTCGATGGCGCGTCGGGCGGCGCTTTCGGCCCGGGCGAATCCCGCCTCGGTGCGAGGCGCGAGGAAATAGCGGGCTTCGAGCACGAGTCGGTAAGCTTCGGGGTTTACGGTTTTTGTGGCCTGCGCGGACGCGCCGAGCTTCAACTTTAGTTCTTCGGCGATGCGGCTGGCGATGCGCTCCTGCAGCTCCCAAGGTTTGTCGAGCTCGCCGTTGAAACGATCCGTCCAAATCTGATCGCCCGTGTCGGTGCGGCTGAGTTGGGTGAAGATGCGCACGGAATTTCCGATCTTCTGCACGCTGCCGGAAACGAAGTGCGTCACGCCGAGTTGTTTCCCAATTTCCTGCGGCGTCGCGTTGCGGCCCTTGAAATAGAACGAGGAGTTGCGCGCCTTGACGGTGAGTCCCGGCACCTTGGACAGCACATTGAGCAGCTCCTCGCTCATCCCGTCGGAGAAGGATTCGTCGGATTTTTCGTCGCTGCGATTGTCGAACGCGAGCACGGCGATGGATTTTTCCGCAGGTGCGATCGGGGCCAGAGCAGATCCCTCCGAGTTGAGATGTGCGAACTCGGTCATGAGCGTCCGCAGTTCGGGTTTGTCGATGACGTCGGAGAAGCGCGGATCGAGCCTAAGGCTGGCCGGTGTAAAGGGCGGAATCGCCGGACCCGATAGCAACTCACGCAGCCAATACCGCAACGGTTCAATTTGGCCCAGCACCGCATGCGTTTGTGCGATTGTCGTCAGAATCTGCCCCGCCCTAATGTGTCGTCCTCGCCCGCGGATCAGCGGTTCGAGCGAGGAGAGTTCTCGTTGGGCTTCCGTCCTGTGGCCGGCGTAGGCACTCGCCAGAGCGAGGTCGGCGCGGAGATCTTCGTCCTGTGGATCGGACACAAGTTGTTCCTGCACGGTGCGGAGGGCGTCCCGAAATTGAGCCGTGGCGGCCTCCGAGTTGCCCAAACACTGGTATGACATGCCGGCGAGCAGCGATTTGGGGCCGCGATAACGGTCGAACAGATTTGATTCCGGCGTCCGCGCCAATTCCTGGAGTGCAGCCTCGTAGCGTCGTTCCGCCATCGCGAGCAGCCATCGCGAGTAAAGTGCCCGATGGACTGTGGGGCCGCCGGGTGCAATGCGGTCCAGCGCCGCTCGAGCCGCATTGAGATCGGCGCGTAGGTAGTAATGGACTTCGAATGACGTCACGAATGAGCGTACACCGCTCATACTTGTGCTGGTCGCGCCCTTCTCGGCCCATCGCAACGCCTCGTCGGGCTCGCGCAGAGCCAGGTGCATCATGCCCCGAACGAATGCCGCGTGGTTAGAGGAAGGATCGGTCTGAAGCCAGTCGTCGAGCGAGGTCCTTAGTTCGGCAAAAGCGAACGAGTTTACACCCCACGAGACGTCTGCAAACCGGGTCAGGGCATCCGGCGGTAAAATGGCCAGCGCCTGCTGCAGGTGGGGCCTGGCGGCGCGCGGATCGCCGCCGCGGCTGTTCATCGCTGTGAGGTGCATCCCCAGGGCCAATTCTCCCAAACCCGACCTCGGCGCCAAATAGAGAGCTCGATTGGCTGCCTGCCGTCCGGCCTCAAGGTACTTCGTCCCCGACTCGAAATTGCGAATAACCTGGAGGCTGTTGATAATGCTGCGCAACGCCCATGCGTCTGCGTTGAGTTCGTCGGCAGCGATAATCCTATCCAGTGTGGCGGAGAACGGCTCGAAGTCCTCCTTTTTCCACTGGTCAGGGATCAGCCTTGCTCTCAATCGTTCGATTTCGCCCGCTGGCGTCGCTCCTTGAGAGGCATGCGCCGCTGGAACGGGCGGAACCGTCGAGGACGACCCCCAAGGATGCAAACGGACTACCGTGAACCCCGCGAAGCCAATACCCACGACCGCTGCTGCGATCCACGGCGACAACGTAATACGTCGTCTCGTCTTGGCTTCAACTGGGGACGCGACGCCCTCGTCGCGTTTTCCGACAAGGGATCGCCCCGCGTCTCTCGGGCCGCCCAGCAATTTCTTCACCCGCTCGCAAAACGTCGCGTTCGCTTCGCCGGCGGGCAGGCGCGTCCACTGCACCGCGAGAAACGAGTCCGGCACGTCGGCGTTCGCGTCGCGCGTGTCGTCGATGCTGATCGGGACAAGAAACGCCTTCGACTTTCCCATCGCCTCGGTGCGCCGGTCGGCGAGCCGCCATTCGATTCGAAAATATCCCTCGGCCCGCGCCTGGGTGTTGGCGGAGATGATCGGCAGGAACAGCGCGCACTCCTTGATCTGCTGGCGGATTTTGGCGTCCCACGCATCGCCGCCGACGAGTTCACTTTGATCGAACCACACCTCGACGCCCGCGGTGCGCAGCGCGTCGCAAATCTTCCTCGCCGCCGCGGCGTCCTGCGACGCGTACGAAAGAAACACCGCTTTCGCCGGCTCGCTCACACGTCGTGCCTCCTCGCGTTCACGACGTCACCGCCGCCCGCTGCGCTCAGTATTCCCGTCGAACAGGAGGCGTCATCCAACGGGTGTGCAGCGTATTTCCGGAGCGGGGGGAGCATGGGAACCGGTCGAAATTGCGCACTGCAGAAAGGTGCGTCGAGGTTAGAAGTGGCGCGAACCTTTCGATGGCGCATCCGTTGCTTGACGTTCCTCGGTATCGTGGAGCGTGGGCGTACCTTGGATATTTCCTCGCGACGCGACGCCCTCGTCGCGTGGATTGAAACCGCGACGACGGCATCGCGGTCCCAGTCTTTGGACGGCGGACTTATTTCAGCGCCGCGGCGATTCGCGCGAGCGCGGTCTCGACGTTCTCGCGCGAGTTGAACGCGCTGATCCGCACGTGGCCCTCGCCGCATTTGCCGAAACCCGCGCCGGGCGTGCAGACCACCTGGGCCTTGTTCAGCAGTAGATCGAAGAACTCCCACGAGTCGCGCCCCGTGTTGATCCAGATGTAGGGGGCGTTGTCGCCGCCGATGCAGGAGAAGCCGAGCTTCGTCATCGCCTCGCGGATGAGCTTTGCGTTTGCGAGGTAGAAATTGATCAGGTCGCCCGTCTGCTTCTTGCCGGCGTCGGTGTAGATCGCCGCGGCGGCCTTCTGAATCGGATACGCGACGCCGTTGAACTTCGTCGAGTGCCGGCGGTTCCAGAGGGCGTGGAGCGGCTGGGCGTTGCCGGCCGCATCGTAGGCCATGACCGTTTTAGGCACGACGAGATAGGCGCAGCGCGTGCCGGTGAAGCCCGCGGTCTTGGAAAAGCTGCGGAATTCCAGTGCGACGTCGCGCGCGCCCTCGATCTCATAGATGGAGTGCGGGATTTGCGGGTCGCGAATGTAGGCCTCGTAGGCGCTGTCGAAGAGGATGACCGCCTTGTTCTGCTTGGCGTAGACGACCCACGCGGCGAGCTGGGCCTTGGTGGCGACGGCGCCGGTCGGATTGTTCGGAAAACAAAGATAAATCAAATCGGTCGCGACACTCGGGATCGCCGGCACGTAGCCGTTGGCGGGCGTGCTGTCGAGGTAGGTGATGCCCTGGTAGCGGCCGTCGACGTTGGCGCCGGTGCGGCCGGCCATGACGTTGGTGTCGATGTAGACCGGGTAAACGGGATCCGGGATCGCGAGGCGGATGTCGTTGGCGAAAATCTCCTGGATGTTGCCGCAGTCGCACTTCGCGCCGTCGGAGATGAAGATTTCGTCCGCCTCGATCTTGCAGCCGCGGGCGGCGTAATCGTGCTGGGCGACCGCCTCGCGGAGGAACGCGTAGCCCTGCTCCGGTCCGTAGCCCTTGAAGGTGGCGCGCTTGGCCATTTCGTCGGTCGCGGCGTGGAGCGCCTCGATGCACACCGGTGGGAGCGGCTCGGTGACGTCGCCGATGCCGAGCCGGATGACCGGTTTCGAGGGATTGGCGGCGACGTAGGCGCTGACGCGCTTGGCGATGTCGCTGAAAAGGTAGGACGCCTTGAGCTTGTTGTAGTTTTCGTTGATGCGGATCATGTCGGTAAAAAAAGCTGAAACGGGATGGGTGTGGGCGAAAAACTTGAACAAACCGGTGGCGTCAGGTTTGTTCAAGCCCGACGTTTCCCAAAATCCCCGTCGGGCTACATGCAAAACATTGAATCAGTGCAGGAGATGCGGTCGTTGGCCGCCCAATTCAAACAGGCGGGCAAGTCCGTTGCGCTGGTTTCGACCAGCGGGGCGCTGCATGCGGGACACGCGGCGCTGATCACGCTGGCGAAGTCGAGGGCGGACGTCGTCGTGGTGTCGTTGTTTGCCAATCCTTTGGCGTTTGGGCCGAGCGAGAATTTCGCCCGCTACCCGCGCACTCCGGAGGCCGACATCCTCATGTGCCAGGAACTCAAGGCCGACGTCGTCTTCCGGCCGGCGGCCGAGGAGATGTTTCCCCGGGGCTATTCGACCTATGTGACGGAGGAGGCGGTGAGCAAGCCGCTGTGCGGAGTGTCGCGTCCGTCGCATTTTCGTGGCGTTACCACCGGAATCGCAAAGCTGGTCACAATTGTTCGGCCGGAGATTCTCGTCATGGGTCAGCGTGATGCCCAGCAGGTCGCGGTCGTGCGCAAGATGATCGCCGATCTGTGCCTGGGGGCCGAGGTCGTCGTGGCGCCGACCGTGCGCGAAGCGGACGGGCTGGCCGTCACCGTGCGCAATCGCGATCTCACGCCGCGGCAACGGCAGGAGGCGTTGTCGATTTACGCCGCCCTGCAGCGGGCTCAGGAGATGGTGGCGCAGGGAACGCGCAGCCCCGACCGCATCATTGCGGAGGCGACCCACCTGCTGGGGCAGCGCCGGATGTTACGTGTGATTTATGTCTTGATGGTCGACCCGAACACGATGGAGCCCATGCGCGAAGTCGTGCCCGGCAAGACCCTGCTGGCGATCGCCGCCTGGGTGGAAGAAGTGCGGGTGATCGACAACGTGCTGCTCTGAGCCGAAAATTTGGTTGAGAGTTGAGTGCTGAGAGTTGAGGAACCCGAACCCAAGCGTGGAAATAAGGGGTCATGCTTTACCTTTTACCTTCGGTGTCGCGCCGCGTCTGGTCTCGTCAGGTGCCCTGAACGATTCTTGTCAGACAATCCCTCTCGAATCCGATCCTCCTGCAGACTCAATTGCCTTTCGGTACAGAGGTGCCTGCGGCGCAAAAGCCCGAATCAATTTTCCGCCGGTGAGGGAAATCCCGCGACGACGACCTCGATGCCCTTGGTGCGCAGCTCGGCCACGAGGTCCGCTGGCGCCTTGGAATCAGTCACGACCACGTCGACGTGCGCGAAGTCGCAGAGAAAAAACGTGGAGCGCCGGCCGAACTTCGTGTGGTCGAGGCAGAAGATCACCTTGGCCGCCCCCGCCATCATCGCCTTCTGGATGTCGACGATGAGCGCGTGGGAGTTGTAGATGCCATCGGCGGAAATACCGCTGCCACTCAGGATCGCGACATCCGCGTGCATGCGCGAAAACGTGTCGACCGCGTGCGGCCCGACCAGCGTGCCGAGACGGGGGTAAATCACGCCGCCCGAAAGGTGAACCTCGTGGCGATTGGAGCCGGAGAACAGATTCGCGACTGGCAGCGAGTTGGTGATGATTTGGGCGACTTTGTCCGCAAGGTGCTTTGCGACGTGGAAGCAGGTGGTGCCGCTGTCTAGGATGACGTTCTGACCGGGTTGGATGAGCGCGGCGCACGCCTCACCCAGGCTCTCTTTCTCCGAGACCTGGTGGGTGTCGCGGATGTTAAACACGAACTCGTCACTACGGGGGGCCTGGAGCGTGCGAGCGCCTCCGTGGGTGCGCCGGACGGACTTTCCTTCTTCCAGCACCGCCAAGTCACGTCGAACGGATGAAATCGAGGCGCCGACATGTTGCGCAAGCTCTTCCAGCGAAGCGAATTCAGCCTTTTGAAGGTAGGCTTCGATCTTCGCTTGGCGCTCTTCGGGTTGCATGCTTCTGGCGTTTTCTGGAAGATTCTGAAATTAAATGCAACGTCAACCTTGACGCATGGAAGATAATTGACGTTAATCTGGGCCGTTTCTCTCAAACCCTGCCATGTCGCTGCCACCGCCTCAACCTCATCGTGTCGAGATCGAGCACCTTGTGCGTCGGGCGATCTACCAGCGTTCTGGCAAGCCAGCCCCGCGGGCGGTGCAGGCGCCCAACCCGCTGCTGGTTAACATCAGCGCGCGTCACTGCCACCTGACACCCGCGGCCGTGGAGGCGTTGTTTGGGAAGGGGGCCAAGTTGACGCCGATGAAGTGGCTGTATCAGAAGGACCAATTTGCGGCGAAGGAGACCGTCACCCTCATCGGTCCGCGCAGTCGCGTCATCTCCAACCTGCGCATTCTTGGTCCGTGCCGCGACCTGAACCAAATCGAATTGGCGTTGACCGATTCGATCGCGCTCGGCTTCGACATTCCGATCCGCTCCTCCGGCAACATCGCGGGCACGCCGGGCTGCATGCTGATGGGACCGGCGGGATTTTTCGAAATGAAGGAGGGCGTGATTCGCGCCGCCCCGCACGTGCACATGCACCCGGACGACGCCGCGTTCTACGGCGTGAAGGCCGGTGAGTACATGCGCCTCCGGGTCGGCGGGCCCTGCGCCATGACGTTCGACCGGATGCTGGTGCGCGTCCATGCCGACTTCAAACTCGAGGTGCACATCGACACCGACGAGGGCAACGCGTGTGCGTTGGATCCCGATACAACGGTGGAACTCCTGAAGTAGGCTCTCCATTCTCAACCCTCAGCTCTCAACTTCCGTCTAAATTTAAACTCCAACCAGTATGAATGAATCCATCGGCATGGTAGAAACCCGTGGCTATGTAGGCAGCGTCGAAGCCAGCGACGCCATGGTCAAAGCCGCGAACGTCGCACTCGTTCGCCAAATCCAAATCGGCGGTGGCTTCGTCACCGTCGTTGTCAAGGGCGACGTCGGCAGCGTGAAGGCGGCCGTCGAAGCCGGCGCCGAAGCCGCCAAGCGCGTCGGCGAGCTCGTCTGCTCCCACATCATCGCTCGTCCGCACCCGGAATTGATCCGCACCGTCGGCCTCGGCTGATCCTTCTCTCCACCCTCAACTTTTCTTTTTCACCATGGCACAGGAAGCAGTCGGATTGATCGAAACCAAGGGATTCTGCGCGCTCCTCGAAGCCGCCGATTCCGCCCTCAAGGCAGCCAACGTCACGATGACGGGCTATGAGGCCGTCGGCAGCGGTTACGTGTGCGGTTTCTTCCGCGGCGATGTCGCGGCGGTGAAGGCCGCCATCGACGCCGCCGCCGAGGCCGCCGCGAAGGTCGGCGAAGTCGTCGCCGTCCAGGTCATCCCGCGTCCGCACGAGGAACTCGCCGGTCTCGGCAAGTGGCTCGTTCAGCCCGCGTCGGCCTGATTGGATCAGCTGTCGCCGCACGCGTGAGCGTGCGGTTCGCCGCGTCGTCACCGACGCGGTCACACGGCCCCCGATGAACATCCTCGTCGCCAACCTCGGCTCGACTTCGTTCAAGTTCCGGCTCTTCCGCTTCGACGGTGCCGGCGCGGCGGCGTTGCTGGCCAAGGGCGGCTACGAGCGCGTGACCGATTACGGCAAGGCGATCGACGACTGTCTCGCCGAATTGCAGGCCGGCGGACATGTGCGCTCCCCGGCTGATCTCCACGGCGTCGGTTTCAAGACGGTCCTGGGCAAAAATCTAACGGGCTGCCTGCGCGCCGACACCGACGAACGCGTCATCGCCGCGCTCGACGGTTTCAAGGAGATCGCTCCCGCGCACAACCCGCCCTACGCGCTCGGCATCCGGCGCTTTCGCGAAAAACTCCCGGGCGTCCCGCTCGTCGCCCTCTTCGAGACCGCGTTTTACCAGTGGATGCCCGAGGCCGCGACGCGCTACGCCGTGCCGCAGGCGTGGTACGAAGCCGGCGTGCGCCGCTACGGCTTTCACGGTGCGAGCCACAAATTTGCCGCCGAGCGCTCGGCCGAGTTGCTCGGCCGGGCCGACATTGCGGAACGGGTGCGCCAGCTCTACCAGACCGGGCCGGCGTCCGTCGCGTCCGCTGCGACTGGCGCGAAACCGTTGCGCGTCATCTCCTGTCACCTCGGTGGCAGCAGTTCCGTGACGGGAATTCGTGACGGCGTGGCCGTTGGCACGAGCATGGGGCTCAGCCCGCAATCCGGTCTTCCCCAAAACAACCGCGTCGGCGATCTCGATTCGGCCGCGGTGCCCTTCGTGATGAAGACGCTCGGCCTGTCGCTCGCCGAGGTCGAGCGGCAGATGACCAAGGAGGGCGGCCTGCTCGGCCTCTCCGGCGTCGGCAACGATCTTCGCGACGTCCGTGCCGCCGCGCAGCAGGGCAACGCCCGCGCCCAGCTCGCGCTCGATGTCTTTGTGCATTCCGCCCGGCATTGGATCGGCGCGTATCTGGTCGAACTCGGAGGCTGCGACGCGCTCGTGTTCACCGCCGGCATCGGCGAGAACAATCCCGATCTCCGCGCGGCCATCTGCGCCAACCTCGGCGGCCTCGGCCTCGAACTCGATCCCGCGAAGAACGGCGCGTTGCGCGGCGCCGAGGGCGAAATCTCCGCAGCCGCCTCGCGCACCAAGGTTTTTGTCATTCCCGCCAACGAGGAACTCGTCGTCGCGCGGGAGACCCTCCGCTGCATTTCCGCCCAGAATTAATTTCCGGCGTCCCGCCGCTCTCAATTCTCAACACTCAACCCTCAACTCGCTCCTTCATTATGGCCTCCAAAGCAATTGGTCTCCTCGAAACCCGCGGTCTCACCGCGCTCGTCACCGGCGTCGATGCGATGCTCAAGTCCGCCAACGTCACGCTCGCCGGTCCCATGAAACAGGTCGGCAACGCCCTCGTCTCCGCCGTCGTCGTCGGTGACGTCGCCGCCGTCAAGGCCGCGACCGACGCCGGCGCCCAGGCCGCCCGTACCGTGGGCGAAGTTGTCAGCGTGCAGGTGATTCCGCGTCCGCACGACGACGTTGCGATCGTGCTGCCCAAGGCTCCCGTCGCCGCCGCGCCCGCGAAGAAATAACCATGTTCCTCGCGCGCGTCATCGGCTCCGTCGTCTCCTCCAAGAAGGACGAGGCGATGAAGGGCCGCAAACTCGCCGTCCTGCGTCCGTTGCTGGTCGACGAATCCAACCCCGCGCAGTTTCGCGCCGGCGCCAACACTATTGTGGCGGTCGACGCGCTCGGCGCCGGCTTGGATGAAATCGTGCTGTTCTGCCAGGGCAGCTCCGCGCGACAGGCCAGCGGCATGAAGACGCTTCCCGTCGACGCCGTGATTATCGGCATCGTCGATACCGTCGACGTGCTGAACCAGAAAATCTATCCCGCCAAATCGTAATGCCGATGTCTGGAGCCGCGACCTCCCCGTCGCGGTCCGAACGCGACGAGGGCGTCGCGTCCCCAGCAAAAGCATCTCCCGCAAGCGTATTTCCTCCGCGACTTTGATTTCCACCCTATGAGCACCGCCCTCCAACTCGATGAGCAGGCCTTGCGCGGCATCGTTGAAGAAGTGATGCGCAACCTCGGCCGCTCGCCGATCATCTCGCCTTCGCCCTCGGCCGCCGTGGCCGCCGCGGTGGCGTCCGCGCCCCCGGCCATCCGCCGCGGCGGGCCGCGCTTCGGCGTGTTCGACGACGTCAAGGAGGCCTGCGCCGCCGCTCAGGATGCCTTCGAGCAGCTCAAGACCAAGGGCATCGCCGGCCGCGCCAAGGTGATCGAGATCGTCAAGGGTCTCTGTACCGAGAAGGCCGCCGAGTGGGGCAAGTTCGAATTTGAGGAAACCAAGATCGGCCGCCTCGAACACAAGATCGAGAAGCTGCAAATCGTGAAGCTCGTCCCCGGCGTCGAGTGGATCAAACCCTACGGGCTCAGCGGCGATCACGGCATCACCCTGGAGGAGCATACCCCGTTTGGCGTCGTCGGCGCGATTCTGCCGGTCACGCATTCCATCCCGACTCTCAGCGGCAACGTTATCAACATCGTCGCCGCCGGCAACGCCGTTGTCTTCAATCCGCACCCGGGCGGCGCCCGTTCCGCCGCGCTCGCCGTCCGCACCTACAATGAGGCGATCTTCGCCGCGCTCGGCATCGAGAATCTCGTCTGCACGGTCGAAAAACCCACGCTGGAGTCGTTCGACGCGCTGACGAAAAACGAGTTCATCCGCCTGCTCTGCGTCACGGGCGGTCCCGCCGTCGTCGGCGCCGCGATGAAGTCCGGCAAACGCGCGATCTGCGCCGGCCCCGGCAACCCGCCCGTCCTCGTCGACGGCACCGGTTGCCTGAAAAAGGCCGCCCGCGACGTGCTCCAGGGCGGCGCGTTTGACAACAATCTCCTCTGCATCGGCGAAAAACAGGTCTTCGTCCTCGAGCAGTATTTCGACAAGTTCCTCGACGGCCTGAAAACCGCCGGCGCCGTGCAGCTCAATAGTTCGCAGCTGGCAAAATTGACCGCCGTCGCGTTCACGACTTCGAAGGACGCCGGCGGCTGTTCGCACGCCGTGCTCAACCGCAAGCTCGTCGGTGTCGATGCCTCGGTCCTCGCGCAGCATGCCGGCACGAGCGCGCCAGCCAGCACGCCGATGGTGTTTGCCGAGACGGATGTCGACCACGCGTTCGTGATGGAGGAACAGATGATGCCGATGCTGCCGGTCGTCCGGGTGAAGAGCATCGAGCAGGGCATCGAGTTCGCCAAGAAATCCGAGCACGGCTACAAGCACTCCGCGATCATCCACTCGCTCAACGTCGACCACATCACGATGATGGCGCGCGCCCTCGACACGACGCTCTTCGTCAAGAACGGCCCGAGCGTCGCGGGCCTCGGCCTC
>CANJIU010000020.1 GCA_947474365.1 Opitutia bacterium
AGTTGCTCGCTCGCGCTGGGTCGGCGAAATTGAGCTTTGGATTTTGCCATCGGCACCACCCAAACAAAAGCCGGGAAGAAAGTCCCGCGAAAAATAGCAATGCCCTCCGCGAGTGAAAATTACGGGGGTGAAGAAATCCGCCCTACCGAATCGCCCGGCGCCGAAGTTGCGGCTGGCTTTTTCGGGCAGATGGGCTTTGGGAAGGCGCATGGCAAAAACTGACAACGTGTCAAAGATTGACCCCTTGCGTGCCCGGCGTGACGAGGAGAAGGAGGAGCGGCGGCAGGCCATCCTCGACGCGGCGGAGAAGGTAATCGCCCGTGACGGCTGGGAGGCGACCAACTTCGGCGAAATCGCCAAGCGCGCCCGCCTCAGCCGTTCCCTCGTGTACTTTTATTTTCCGGCCCGGGACGATCTTTTCCACGCCGTGTGCGGCCGGGGGCTGACGGAGATGGAAAAGCGATTCGCCGCCGCGCTGGCGTCGGCGCGGACCGGGCTTGAGCAGGTCATGGCCATCGGCCGGGCGTACTATCAATTTTCCCTCGATGAGCCCCTCTACTTCAAGATGCTGGCGGATTATCAGGGGCGCGATTTGGATCCGGAGAACGAGAGTGCGAACGAGGCCGAGGCTCACGGGCACGGTCGCAACTGCCTCACCATGGTGGGGCAGGCGCTGGGCCAGGGGCTGGCCGACGGCTCCATCCGGAAGTCAATCGGCGATCCGCGCCCGACCGCCGTGTCGGTCTGGGCGTTCACCCACGGCCTGATCCAGATCGCCTCGCGCAAGGAGGCGATGCTGAAGGCCGATTTTGGCCTCTCGGCGGCGAAGGCGATGGATCACGGCTTCGCCCTGCTGCGGGGATCGCTCGCCGCTCGAACCTGAATTGTCACACAATTAAACATTGACAGAGTGTCAATGGAAAGCACGGTGTCAGCGTCATGCGCCGACACCTGCTTTTCGTTTTCGCCCTGGCTGCCACCGCACCGTCCCGGCTCCCCGCGGCGGGCGGGACGGCGATTCCCGCGGCCGCCGCGGCCTACGTGGCGGAGGCCTTCGAGCGCAACGTGGCGCTGCAGGGCCGGCTGCCGGACCTGGAGCAGGCACGCGCCCGACTCGACGAGGTTCGCGGCGCCTATCAGCCCCGCGTCGACCTGGTCGCACGTTATTCCCGGGCTGACGGCGGCCGGACGATCGACTTTCCGACGGGTGACCTGCTCAATGGGGCCTACCGCACGCTCAACGACTACCTCCGATCGCAGGGGCAGCCCGGGGTTTTTCCGCAGGTGGCGAATCAATCGATCGCATTGCTGCGGGATCGGGAGCAGGAGACCAAGGTGCGGGTGGTCCAGCCGATCTACCGCCCGGAGATTTCCCGTGGGGTCCGGGCGGGCCGTGCCGCTCTCCTGAGCCGGGAGGCGCAGCTGGCCGCCTACCGTCGCGAGTTGCGGCTGACGGTGCTGACGGCTTATCACGGTTATTTGCAGAGCGAAGCGGCCGTCGAGATCCTGGCGTCCGCGGCGCAGCTGACGGCCGAGGCCGTGCGGGTGAACCGGCTGCTGGAAGAAGCCGGCAAGGTGACCGAGGATCGCGTGCTGCGCGCCGAGGCCGACGATCTCGCGGTGGCGCAGCAGCGGGCTGAGGCGCGGCGCGATGGAAACTCCGCGCGGTCGTTCCTGAACTTCCTGGTGAACCGCCCGCTGGCAACGCCCGTCGACCGCGCTCCGGAGGCGGAGTTGCAGGCGCTCGCCGACGCCCTCGTAGCCGGGGAGATTCCGTCCGCACTTTCGCCGGACCGCCGCGAGGAACTGCAGGCGCTGCAAAACGCAGTTGCCGCCGCGGTCGCGAGCGAGGACGCCCAACGCGCCCGGCTGTGGCCGACGCTGGCGCTGGCGGTGGAAGGCGGAATCCAGGGGGCTGGGTATCGGACGGGTGGTGACGCTGGTTTTCTCCAAGGTTCGCTGGTCGCCGAGGTGAACCTGTGGGACGGGCGGGAGCGCCACAGCCGGCTTCGGCAGGCGCGGGCGGAGGTCCGAAAGATGGAGCTTCAACTGGAGGAGACGCGCCAGCAGCTGGCGCTGCAATTGCAACAGGCGGGTGACGAAGTCGAAGCCGCGGTTGCCGCCCTCCGGGCGTCGCAAGCCCGGTCACGGGCTGCCTCCCGGGCCTTCGAACTCGTCGCGCAACGCGACCGCGAAGGATTGGCCAACCAGCTAACGTTTCTTGACGCCCGCAACGAACGGACGCGCGCCGAACTCAACCGGACGGTGACGCGCGGGCGGCTCTTCGTTGCCGCCGCCGCGTTGGACCGTGCTGCCGCCCTCAGCCCTTTGCCTTGAAGCCATGAAACTCAAACTCTTCCTCTCCCTCCTGTTCGCCTCGCTGTGCGCGGCCGTCGCTCTCTTCGCGCGAAAAGATTCGCCGCAGTCCTCTCCGGCGAGGGGCGCCCTCGTCCGCGCGATTCCGGTCGCGTACTCCGATGCGTCGATTCCCATCCGGGCGGTCGGCGTCCTGGCGCGCAAAGTGGAGGCGGATCTTTCGTTCAAGGTGGGCGGGATCGTCGAAGTCGTGGCGGTTCGCGCGGGCGACAGGGTGGTCCGCGGCCAGGTGCTCGCGCGGTTGCGGACCGAGGAAATTGACGCTCAGGTGGAGCAGGCGCGCAGTGCGCTCGCCAAGGCCGAGCGTGATCGCGCGCGTCTCGAGACGCTCCTGGCCAACCGCGTGGCGACGCTGGAGAATCTGCAGGATGCCCGCACCGCGGCCGAGGTCGCCGGCGCCGCGCTGCGCATCGCGGAATTCAACCGGCAGTATGCGGTGATCATTGCCCCTGACCACGGACAGATTTTGCGGCGCAGGGGAGAGCCCGGCGAGTTGATCGCGCCCGGCCAGGCGGTGGTCGGTTTTTCCTCCGAGGCCGAGGGTTGGTTGCTGCGCGCGGGGCTGGCGGATCGGGAACTGGCGCAGCTGAAACTGGGCGACCGGGTCGAAGTCGTCGTCGGCGACGGACCGCCGGTGGCAGGCCGGCTGGCACACATCGCGGAGGCCGCCGACGCCACGACACGAACGACTCCGGTCGAAATCGTTCTCGAGGCCGTGTCGGAGCAGGCGCGTTCCGGCCGGATCGCAGTTGCGACCCTGTGGCCGGCCCGGGTTTCGAGCCGGCCGGTCGTGCCGGCGTCGGCGTTGATCGAAGGCGCCGGTTTGGCGGGTAGCCTGTACGTGGTCGACGACGGTGCCGCGGTGGCCCGTCGGATCGCCGTGGAAATCGAGGCGATGCACGGCGAACAGGTGTTCCTGCGCTCGGCGCTGCCGCGCGCGGCCCGGCTCGTCGTGAGCGGCGCGGAATATCTCCGCGATGGCATGGCGGTCGAAGTTGCCCAATAGGCGGCCCTCGTTTTTTCCATGAAAATCACCGAGCACGCGGTGCGTCATCCGCAGTTCACCTTCATTGTCTTCCTGCTGTTTACGGCTTTGGGCATTGGATCGTTTCTGACCATCCCGCGACTGGAGGATCCGGATTTCAAGGTCCCGTCGTTTTCGGTGGTCGCGGTCTACCCGGGCGCCAACGCGCGCGACATCGAGCAGCTCGTCGCACGTCCGCTCGAGGATGCGTTCAAGGAACTCGACGACCTCGACAAGGTGCGGACCACGGTGAAGGACGGCTTTGCGTTCATCGGAGTCGATTTTCTCTACGGCACGGATCCCGAAAAGAAATACGACGACGTGCTGCGGCAGGTAAACGTGCGGCGTCCGAAGCTGCCTGAAGGTCTGGTCGAGGTGGACGTGCGAAAAATCCAGACGATCAACGTGGCGATGATGCAGATCGCGCTGATTTCTCCCGACGCGAGCTATCCGCGGCTGCAGGAACTTGCGGAGACGCTGCGGAAGCGGCTCGAGACCGTGTCTGGCGTGCGGCAGGCGCGGAAGCATGCGTTTCCCGAGAAGCAGCTGCGGGTGTCACTCGACCTCGACAAGATTTCGCAACAGCGGCTTTCGCTCGACCGGATCATCGGCGCGATCCAGGGCGACAACGCCACGATTCCGGGCGGAGCGATTGAGGCGGGCGGACGTCGTTACAACCTGAAGACGAGCGGCAGCTATTCCAGCGTCGACGACGTGCGTCTGACCGCGGTGGCCGGCAGCGGCAGCGCGGTGGTTTATCTCAAGGACATCGCCGACGTGCAGTGGACGACGGCGGATACGGAGGACTTCGGGCGTTACAATGGCGAGCGGGCGGTGTTTGTGACGGCGTTGCCGCGGGCGGCGCAGAACCTCCTGGAGCTGAGCAAAGGCCTGCGGGCGGAGATTGAGGCCTTTCGGGCGAAGCTTCCCGGCGACGTGCGCCTGGAGATCGGGTGGGATCAGTCGCTCAACGTGGAGCGTCGGCTCGGCCGGCTGGAACACGACTTCCTGATCGCATTTGCGCTCGTGCTGCTGACGGTGCTGCCGCTCGGTTTTCGCGCTTCCCTGCTCGTGCTGGTGTCGATCCCGCTCTCACTGGCGATGGGGCTCGCGGTGCTCCACTACGCCGGGTACAGCCTGAATCAGCTGAGCATCGTCGGCTGCGTGATTGCGCTCGGCTTGGTGGTGGACGACTCGATCGTCGTGGTTGAGAACATCGCGCGTTTCCGTCGTCTAGGGTATGGGCCGGTCGAGGCGGCGGTGCAGGGCACGCAGCAGATTGCGGTCGCGGTGCTGGGCACGACGGCGACGCTGCTGTTTGCGTTTCTGCCGCTGATCATGCTGCCGGGCGGACCGGGACAGTTTATCCGGAGCCTGCCGCTGGCGGTGGTGTACACCGTGCTCGCCTCGCTGGTGGTCGCGCTGACCGTCGTGCCGCTGCTGGCGAGTCTGGTGCTGCGCGGTGACGAGAATCCCGAAGGCAATTTTTTGCTGCGCTTGCTCCACCGTGGCATCGAGCGATTCTATCGGCCGATTCTGCACTGGTGCATGCAGCATCGGATCGCGACGCTCGCGGGCGCGGCGGTACTGATCATGGGGAGTTTTTCGCTGGTACCGAGTATTGGCTTTTCACTTTTCCCGAAGGCGGGCGTGGCGCAGTTTCTCGTCCAGATCGAAGCGGAGGAAAGCGCGAGCATTCCAGCGACGGACGCGATCGCGCGGCGGGTGGAGGAGGTGCTGGCGAAGCGCCCGGAGGTCGGGCGTTATTTCGCGACGGTCGGGAACAACAACCCGCAGATCTACTACAACGAGGTGCCGCAGTCGACGAAGGCGAACGTTGCGGAGATTTTCGCCGCGCTGAAGGACTACGATCCCAAGACGAGTCCGGCGTTTTTTGAAGGACTGCGGCGGGAGTTGGCCGTGATTCCGGGGGCACGAATCGTGGTGAAGGAGTTCGAGAATGGCCCGCCGATTGAGGCGCCGATCGCGGTGAGGATTTTCAGCGAGGATCTTGAGATGCTGACGGCGATGTCCGCCCGGGTGGAGACCTTGCTCCGTGGGATCGACGGCACCCAGTCGGTCAACAATCCAGTGCGGACGCGCCGCACCGACTTGCGGATGGTCGTCAACAAGCCGATGGCGGCGATGCTTGGGATCAGCGAGGCTGAGATCGACCGGGCGGCCCGGCTGGCCTTCGCCGGCCTGGAGGTGACGAAATTTCGCGAGGGCAACGGCGACGAGCGGCCCGTGGTGGTGGCACTGCCCCGGGGCGAACGCGCGACTCTCGCCAATTGGGATCGGATTCAGGTGCAGAGCGCGGCGACCGGGGCATATGTGCCGATCGCGCAGGTGGCGGAGTTGAAGTTCGAAAGCGCGCCGCCGGTCATCCAGCGATTCAACCGTGAACGCTCCAGCACCGTGGCGGCGTACGTGCGGGACGGATTCAACGTCAACGAGCTCACGCAGAAGACCGGGGAAGCATTGCGAAAACTGGAGTGGCCCGCCGGCACGCGCTGGGCGTTTGGCGGTGAGGTCGAAAGCCGGAAGGAAAGCTTCGGTGGTCTGACCGGAGCGGTGTTGGTCGCGGCCTTTGGAATTTTGGCGATCCTCGTACTCGAGTTCCGCAGTATGCGGGGCACCTTGATCGTAGGGTCCGTTATTCCGCTGGGATTTGTCGGCGGAATCGTCGGCTTGGCCGTGTCCGGCTATTCGCTTTCGTTCATGGCGGCGATCGGGTTCGTCGCGCTGATCGGAATTGAGATCAAGAACTCGATTCTGCTGGTTGATTTCACGAACCAGCTCCGGTCCGAGGGCATGGAGCTCCGGGCGGCGATCGAAAAGGCGGGAGAGATCCGGTTTCTTCCGGTCGTGCTGACGACGCTCACGGCGTTGGGGGCGTTGCTGCCGCTCGCGTTGCAGGGCAGCGGGCTTTATTCACCGTTGGCCATCGTGATCATGGGCGGGCTAATCAGTTCGCTCCTTTTGTCGCGCCTGGTCACCCCCGTGCTTTATTCGCTGATGCCGCCGCCGATGGCGGAAACGATCCCCGATCGCGATGCTCTCCGTCCCAAGGCAAGCGGGGAAGTTCTGAAAGTACCTGACGGTCTGTTCAGCGGGCCGTGAATCGAGGGGCGAGGGCGGTGTGGATCTCGCGCACCAACTTCTCGGTGGTGGGCCAGTCGATGCATCCGTCGGTGATGCTGACGCCCGGGCGGAGTTTGTCGCGCGGCTGGGGAAACGGCTGGTTGCCGGCGCCGAGATTGCTCTCGACCATCGCGCCCATGATGGAGGCGTTGCCGGCGGTGATCTGCGCGAGCAGTTCGCGCATGACCTCGGGCTGGCGTTCGGGTTGTTTCGCGGAGTTGTCGTGCGAGCAATCGACCAGAATGGTCTTGGGCAAACCGGACTTCGCAAGGAGCTGCTCCGTTTGGGCGACATGTGCCGGTGAGTAATTGGGACCGGAGCTTCCGCCACGAAGAACGACGTGGCAGTCGGGGTTGCCACGGGTGACGATCGCGGACGCAGCCCCGTCGAGGTTGATCCCGAGAAAAGTCTGGGGCTGGGAGGCGGCCTTGATGGCGTTGATGGCGGCGGTGAAGGTGCCGTCGGTGCTGTTTTTGAAACCGAGCGGCATCGACAGGCCGCTCGCCATCTGGCGGTGGGTTTGCGATTCGGTGGTGCGGGCTCCAATCGCGCCCCAGCAAACGAGATCGGCGACGTACTGCGGCGTGATCGGGTCGAGGAATTCCGTCGCGGTTGGCAGACCGAGATCGAGCACATCGCGGAGAAACGACCGCCCGAGCCGCAGTCCAGCGGCAATGTCGTGGGAGCCGTCGAGGTGAGGATCCATGATCAGGCCTTTCCAGCCCACGGTGGTGCGGGGTTTCTCAAAATACACTCGCATCACGATCATGACGCGGTCGGACACTTCGCGGGCGATCGTTGCAAGCCGGCGGGCATACTCGCGACCGGCGACGAGGTCGTGAATGGAGCACGGCCCGATGATCAGGAGAAAGCGCTTGTCGTCGGTGAATACAAGCCGGTGGATGTCCCGTCGGGCGCGGGTGACGAACTCGGCCTGCGCCTCGGTCTTGGGTAATTCGGCCAACAGGGCCGCCGGTGAAGGCAGGGCGCGGGTTTCAACGACGTTGATGTCGGACGTTTTCTGCATGAGTCCTCAGCTTGTCGGGCGCCGCTCGGGGCGTGCAAGCCTCGCTTCGCGTATTGCCGTTGACTCTCGGTGTCTGGACAAAAAAGTGGCCGGCCGCTTACCCCTAAGCGGCCGGCCTTTGCTTTCTTAGTTACCCCAAAACTCCCCGCTAAGCGGGGAGAAGTGTTAAACTGATGTGCAAAGGAATAGGCTTCCGCACCCGTGGGTCAATCACTAGTTTTCAAATTCTATCACATTTTTTGTAAATATCATTTTAACAATATCTTAATGCCTATCAACTTTTCTACTTCATCGGCAATTTTTCGATGGCGGCCGGCCTGCTGGTTGCGGATTACGGGGGCGGACGCGCTGATCTTTCTGCAAGGGCAGTTTTCCAACGACCTGCGGGCGCTGCCTGCGGCGGGTGGGGTCTATGGACTATGGCTGTCGCTGAAGGGCCGAGTTATTGCCGACAGCTTTGTCCTCAGCGGCTCCGTCCCTGGTGAGTTTTGGGTGGGTAGTTACTTTTCGGCCGCACTGGTGATTCGGGAGCGGCTGGAAAGTCACATCATCGCCGATGATGTCACGGTCGAGGACGTCACGGGCGAGTGGGCGGGTATCACAATTTTGGGTGCAGGCGTTGTTCATTCCAGGGAGGGCACGACCGACGGCGCCGTTGTTTTTCGGGGACGTCGGGACGGAGGTGAAAGCGCCGAGTGCGTCTATCGGATCGCCGCAGGCGAACCTGTTTGGGCGGAGGCGTGGGACGGGCGGCAGGTGTCGGCGGTCGATATGTTGCGCTTCCGGATTGCGGCGCGAATTCCCGCCGTCCCGGTCGATGTGGGCCCGGCTGATCTTCCGAACGAGGCCGGGCTGGAGAAGGATGCGATCTCGTACATGAAGGGTTGTTATCTTGGGCAGGAAGTGATGGCGCGGCTCAAGTCGATGGGCCAGGTACGGCGTCGGCTGTTGCCGGTGGCTGGGCTGGGTGACGTGCCGGCGACGCTTCCGTCCGGTCTTTTTGCCGGAGGACGGGCGGTCGGCGAGTTGCGTTCGGCGGTGGCAAAGGCTTCCGGCGGATGGAGCGGACTGGCGATGCTTTCCTTGCTCCATATTACGGCCGAGACGAAACTGGCGCTGGCCGCGGACGGTGCGGCGGAGATTGGTGTGTTGGATACGCCATGACGGAGCACGCGCAACTTTCGGCGCTGTGTGCGCAGCTGGGTGCCGATCCCGCGCAGGCGGCCACCATGGCAACCCAACTCTTGAAACGCGCCGAACAAATCGCGGCGCAGCGCGGCGGATCCCGCGAGGATGCGCTCAAGGGATTGCTCGAAATTGTCATCAAGGGCCGATCCGGCGAGGTGCCGGCCCGATTTCTTCCGCCATCCGCTCCGTCGGGTTGAATCGGCTCCGACCTGGAAATCATCTGTAAAACTCGGGCTGGTCCCGGGTGGTGACTTGAATTGGGTTTGACCGTACCTGTGCAGGGGCGTTCTCTGCCCGCCCCATTTACCCCACATGAACAAGGCCGCGCTGGTTGCAGAAGTGCAGAAGATCCTCCGCAATGGAACGTCGAAAGCGGCGGCAGAACGTGCGACCGACGCCGTGTTGGCGGCGGTGAAGTGCGGGTTGCGCCGGGACAAGGAAGTGTCGCTGGTCGGCTTTGGGACGTTTGCGCTTGCGGTTCGACCCGCACGCAACGGCTTCAATCCTCACACCAAGCGCCCGATGAAAATCCGGGCGATCAAGACGATTCGTTTCAAGCCCGGGGCCGATCTGCGATCGTTGGGGTAAGCCCGCTGCAGCGGAGAGCACAGGGCCGGGAGCTTAGGGCAAACTCTTCGGATTCAGACAAGCCAAGGGGTGAGCTTGGTTGTCGCCGCGGACTGCGCGTTGATCGGCGGGGCGGGAAAGCGACAGAGTTTTTGGTTTCGCCCGTGACGAGAAGTGGGCATTCCGTTGTGACTCCTCGTATGAAGTCCGCGCTGCTCGCAAATTTTTCCCGCCTTTTTGGTCGTCCGCCGGAAATCGTGGCCCGCGCGCCCGGCCGGATCGAATTCATCGGAAATCACACTGATTACAACGGTGGCCCTGTGCTGGGTGTGGCGATTGACCGGAGTGTCTGGGTGGCGCTGGCGCGGCGTGACGACGAACAGCGGCAATTTGCCAGCGCGCAGCGGGAAGACGTGATCCGGCTGCCGGTCGGCCGGTTGGAAAAAATGTCCGGAGACGCGAGTTGGGCGAACTATCCGCTCGGCGTGCTGGCGGCGTTTCCCGCCTTTGGGCTGCGGGTCCCGGCAGGATTTGACTACCTCGCCCTGTCGGATCTCCCGGTCGGGGCCGGTCTGAGCAGTAGTGCGGCAATCGAACTCGCCTCGGCGCTGGCGTTCACTGCCGCGGTCGGGGAGTGTCCCTCGCGGGAAGTGCTGGTCCGGGCGGCGCGGCACGCCGAGAACCGATTCGTGGGTGTACCCTGCGGAATTCTGGATCAGGGGGTGTCGGGCTTCGGCCGGAAAGATCATCTCGTCTTCATCGATTGCCGCGGCCCGCGCTTCGAGACCGTGCCGCTTCCCGCCGGCGCGCATTTTTGGGTGTTCAACACCCACACCCATCACGCGCTCGTCGACGGGCTTTATGCCGCGCGGCATCGCGAATGCATGGAGGCGGCGCACGCTCTTGGAGCGACGTTGCTGGTCGACGTGCGGCCGGAGGCTTTGGCGACGGTGGCGCCAGGAACGCTTTCACCGGTCGCGGCGAAGCGCGCACAGCACATCGTCGGGGAAATCAGCCGCGTCTCCTCAAGCGTTGAAGCCCTGCGCGCTGGCGATTTGGCCGCCGTGGGTCGTCTCCTCACCGCCTCCCATCGTAGTTCGCAGCACCTGTTTGAAAACAGCACCGCCGAGCTCGACTTTCTGGTCGATACACTCGCGGCGACGCCGGAGGTCCATGGTGCGCGGTTGACGGGCGGGGGATTTGGCGGTGCGGTGATGGCGATGACTTCGGAAAAATTCGACGACGGTGCCGCCCGGAGGGTGGCCGCGGCCTATGCGCAGAAATTTGGCGCCTCGCCCGACATCCTGCACCTCCAGACCGGCGATGGCGCCGGGCTCGTCTGAAGATTTTATCCCGTCTCAACGATGACTCCCGCCCAATTGACCGTGGCCCGGCGGTTGCTCTGTTCCCTGCAAGATCACATCCGTGACACCCTGATCTCCGCCCGGAAGAAGCATGCCGGAAAGTTCGCGCGGATCGCGGCGGTCACCGCAGCGGACACCATCTACTACGTCGATCGGCTGAGCGAGCACGCGATCCTGGCGTGGTTCGAGGAGAATTGGCCGAAAGCCTGGCCGGTTGAACTCGTGATGGAAGGTTTGGACGATGGCAGTGCGACGTTTCCGTCGGGCACCCCGGTGGCGGAAACCAAATTTAAGTGCATCCTCGACCCGATCGACGGGACGCGGGGCGTGATGTATGACAAGCGCTCCGCCTGGATTCTCGCGGGGCTGGCACCACAACGCGGAACGCGCACGCAGCTCGGGGATATTGTGGTCGCGGCGATGACCGAGTTCCCCACGGCCAAGCAGGGATTCGCCGATCAGGTGAGCGCAATTCGGGGACGTGGCGTCGTGGCGGAAACGCTCGATCTGTCGCGGCGCACGCGGCGGCGGTGGACACCGCGTCCGTCGCGCGCAAAGGATTTTGAGCACGGGTTCGCCTCGATCGCGCGGTTCTTCCCGGAGGGCAAGGCCCTGCTGGGGACGGTGGAGGAGGCGTTGTGGCGGGAACTCGGTGTGCTCGGCAAGAACGGTGGCCAGCTCGTATTTGACGACCAGTACATCAGCACCGGTGGCCAGCTCTTTGAGCTCATCGCTGGCCACGACCGGATGCTGGGGGACCTGCGGCCACCGGCGTATACAAAACTCGGATTCTCCAGTGCGGCGCTCTGCTGCCATCCGTACGACATCTGCACTGCTTTGATCGCGCGGGAGGCGGGCTGCATCGTCGAGGCGCCGGACGGGCGGCCGCTGCGGTCGCCGCTCGATACCACCACTCCCGTTGCGTGGATGGGTTATGCCAATCCGACGCTGGCCCGCACTGTTCGGCCGGTGCTTCGCCGGATCATGGCCCGGTATTTTTAGCCGGCGCCGTTCGAGTTTTCAGAACATCTGGCCAACTTCGGCGAACCAGGCCCCGGCCCAGCCGCGGCACCAGATGAAGTAGAGGGCGCCGGCGATCGCAAGCATGGGTCCGAATGGCACGTGCGCCCCAAACCCGAGTGCGACCGGTTCACCCTCGGGCGTTTCCGCCGGCGGGGCGACCGGCGCGACCTTGCCGGTGATTTTCTGCCAAATCAGGGCCACGGCGAACCACAGGGTGCCGACCACCGCGCCGCCGAAAACCGCAAAGACCGCACCCTGCCACCCGCAAAAGGCCCCGATTGCCCCGACAAATTTCACGTCGCCAAAGCCCATCGCCTCCTTCTTCAGCAGCGTTTCGGCCAGCAGTGCGATCCAAAGGACGAGGCCGGACCCAATCAGCAGGCCCTGGAGCGAAATGACCATCGACCGCAGGCTGCCGACGAGAAAGTACTCGCTGTGCTGTCCGTGGAGGGAGGGCACGAAGCTTGAAAGCAGGACGCCGAAAACCCCCAGCCCGATCGTGAAGACGTCGGGGATGATCATGTGGTCGAGATCGATGAAGGTTGCGGCGATGAGGCAGCTGAGGAAAACCCAGCCGCAGACCGCGACGACGGGCGCGAATTTGAGCCAGCACGCGACAAATAGCAGGGCGGTCAGCAATTCCACGAAAGGATAGCGAAACGAAAACGTGCGACCGCAGCAGCGCGCCCGTCCCCGGAGGAGGAGCCACGACAGGATCGGAATGTTGTCGTACCAGCGGATCGGCTGGCCGCAGCCGCAATGCGAACCCGGCGCGACGATCGACTCCTCCTTGGGCACGCGATAGATGACGACGTTGAGGAAGCTGCCGACGCAGGCACCCAGGCAGAATGCCGCCAGCGGAAAGAACCACGGGAAGGTGGCGGAGAACTGGGCGTAATCGAAATCCATCCGCTCCGAGTTGAGCACGACGGTGCCGCAAAGCACACGAAGAAAGTGTCGTCAGCGGCCCGCCATCGCCATTTGCGCCGCCGCCGCCATGGAAGGTGCGGACATCCCGGCGGGGATGCCGCTCCAGATTTCCAGCGCCTTGGCGCCCTGGTGCACGAGCATGCCGAGTCCGTTGGCGTGGGGCACGCCGAGCGCGGCGGCGGCGCGGAGCAGCGGTGTCAGGGGAGGGTTGTAGATCATGTCAAACACGGCGGTGGGCCGGGGCAGGGTCGCGAGTGCGATCGGCAGCGGATCCGTGTCCCGCAGGCCGGCGCTCGTGGCGTTGATGACTAACGCATTTGCCGGCAAGTCCGGCGGCGGCTCCGACGGACTGAAACCCTGCAAAGGGATTCCGCCCGCCATCAGTGCGAGGGAGGCGAGGAGGTTGGTCAGATTGCCCGGCGTGCGATTCGCGATCGTGAGTGAAGCGCAGCCGCGTTGCAGGCATTCCACTGCAGCCCCGCGCGCCGCGCCGCCTGCTCCCAGCAGGATGATCGGGATGCCCGCCAGCTCCAAGGCGAGCGTCTCGCGGACCGCCGCGGCCAGGCCGTAGCCGTCGGTGTTAAACCCGCGCCACCCATGGTCTTCCCAGAGGAGGGTGTTGACGGCGCCGACGGGTCCGGCCGCGGGATCGATCGCGGCGACCCGGTCGAATGCGATCATCTTGTGCGGCACGGTGAGATTCACCCCGCGGAACTGCCGCGCGTGGAGCAGATCGAGCGCCTGCGGCAGGTCGTCCGGGTGAACCTCGAAACGGAAATAGCGCCAGTCCGCGAAGCGGGGCTCGTGGCCGGCCAGCGCGGCGAGCGCGGCGTTGTGCATCGCCGGGCTGATGGAATGTTTGATCGGATGCCCGAGAACGGCGAGCGAGGTGCCGGGGCGGGACCACGCCGCGAGATCGGCGAGCGTCAATACTTCGGAGTTTTCGATTTTTGATTTCAGATTCCCGATTGAGACGGCGGCGCCGTTGACGTGCAAAATCGAAAATTTCAGCCCGTGGCGTTGCGCGCGTAGGTGCTTTCAAACTCCTCGACGAACCGGGAAAACACGCGGGCGCGCTCCGGTTCACCGGCGGACGTGTAGTGATTCACCAGATTGCGGCAGCTGCGGCAGAGGACCTCACGGACGGGGGCGGGAGACAGATCACCCGGTTTCGGGATGACGTTGTTGGCCCGCAAAAGGTCGAATATCTCCGCCGCGTCGCGAAACACCCCCCGGTCAAACGGGTCGATGAAAAACGGCATCTCATCGGTGAAGCAGCCGACGATGAAGTGCCCCGGCAGCCCGACTGGCTCGAGATCGAGGCCGAGCCGTTCCGCGACCAGGAGGTAGACGATGCTCAGCGACAGCGGAATCCCGGTGCGACGTTCCAGCACCTGATCGAGGAAGCTGTTTCTCGGGTCGGTGTAATTCTCGACGTTGCCATGAAATCCCCATTCGTGAAACAGCACCCGGTTGACGATGCGGCATTTTTCCCGCGGGCTGGACGGCTCGACGATCAGTTCGCGGCAGCGCGCGGCGATGGCGTCGAGCTGGGTGCGGCACCCGCCGACATCAAGGCGGGGCGTGACCGTGCGGGCCAGGAGCAGGGCGCCTGACTCGAGCTCGTAATTCAGTGAGCGGATGAAGCTGCGAAAGTCGCCGACGGGGTCCGAAATCTTGAGTTCGTCGAGGAACCAGGCGGCGTGGCGGGCGAGCACGCGATGGGGGCCGCGCACGATCTCCTGTAAGAAAGAAGCAGATACGGCGCCGAGCTGGGTGAAGCGGGCCAGCAGCGCGCGGCGCACCGCGGGGCTCGGATCATCGAGCAGGCTCAGAAACGCTTCGCGTTCGGCGGCGCCGAGTGTTTCGGTTTCCACGTCACCCAGCGCACGAAGATTTCCCGGCCGGCGCAACAGGGAAAGGGCGGACGTTGGGAAAATTCTTACTAATCGGCCGGACGGACGCCGGCATCACGGGGCGGGCGCTGCTTCTCTCGGACCGAAAAGCGCCGTCCCCACGCGCACCATCGTGCTGCCGGAGGCGATCGCGATGGCAAAATCGCCGGTCATCCCCATCGAGAGCTCGCGGAGGGGAAGGCGGTACCGTGCGGCCAAATCGTCGCGCAGGAGGCGCAGGGTGGTAAAGGTGCGCGCGGCGTGGGCGGTGGTTTCCGCGGCGTTGGACCCGAGGGGCGCGATCGTCATCAGACCGTCCACCTGCAGGTATTTTTGCGCGAGCGCGGCGTCCAGCAGGCGGGGCGCGTGGGCGATTTCAGCCCCAAACTTTGCCGGATCGTTCCCGGCATTGATTTGCAGCAGGACGGGCAGCGTTTTGCCGAGTTCGGTTGCGGCGCGGCCCAGATGCTGGATCAGCTTGTCACTGTCGACGCTCTGAATCCGGTCAAAATGCTGTGCGGCCAGCTTCGCCTTGTTGGACTGGAGGTGGCCGATCAGTTCCCAGCGGAGGGGAGAGGCGGCGGTGGAGGTTTGCGCGCGTTTCTCGACTCCCTCCTGAACGCGATTCTCGCCCACGCCGTGCAGGCCGTAGCGGGCGACATAGTCGGCCGCGACCGCGGGATGAGTCTTGGTTACCGGCAAAAGCTCCACCTCGGACGGGTCCCGGCCGGCCTGTTGGGCGGCGGCGGCGATCGCACTTCGAATCGAATCCGCCCGGCGGGCGAATTCCTGGTAGTCGATGAACATACGTTTAGCAGATCTACTTAAGCATTTACGGAACGGATTTAGTTTCTACTCTGCATGGAACAACGCCAGCTAATCATGCAGATCGAAAATTTTAAAATCTTCGCCGACCTCGTTGAAACCAAGAGTTTCTCAAAATCAGCGAAGCTCAACGGTATCACACAATCTGCCGTCAGCCAGCAGGCACGTGCGATGGAGCGGCACTTCAAGACCCTGCTCATCGACCGGAGTCAGAAGCAGTTTCAACTGACGCGCGAGGGGCAGCGTGTCTATGACTCGGCCAAGGAGATGCTGCACACCTATGAGAAGCTGCTCTCGGAGCTGCAGGAGCTGAAAAAGGTCATCAGCGGGACGATTCGCATTTCGACGATCTACTCGATCGGCCTGCATGAGCTGCCGCCCTTCATCAAGAAATTCCTGCACGATTTTCCCTCGGTCAACGTGCGCGTGGAATACCGCCGGTCGAATCTCGTCTACGAAGACATCCTCCACAACTCCGTCGACTTCGGTCTGGTGGCCTTCCCGGTGAAGCAGCGGCAAATCGAGGTGCTGCCCTTCCGGAACGATCACCTCGTGCTCATCACCCACCCGCAGCATCCGCTGGCGAAGCGCACCGACATCGACGTCAAGGATCTCGCAGGCCAGAAATTCATTGGCTTCGATCCTGACATTCCGACCCGCAAGGCGGTCGACATCATTTTCCGGGAGCACAAGCTCGAGATCGAGCCGGTGATGGAGTTCGACAACATCGAAACGGTGAAGCGGGCGGTCGAGATTGACCACGGGATCGCGATCGTGCCGCAGGCCACCGTCGTCCAGGAATCGAAACAGGGCTCGCTCGCGGTATTGCATTTCAAGGGCAAGGAATTCACGCGCCCGCTCGCGATCCTGCACCGAAAGGGCCGGGTGCTGACACCGGCGATGAAAAAATTCATCGACACGCTCGGGCTCGATTTGCCGGAGATGCGTGAGGCGGGTGGTCGAGAAGCTTGAGCCGAAATCGGGGAAGAAGATTTGCGGCGGCGGCTCTTACTGCTAGCTTCCGTCCGTCTTTCCCTTACCACCCATGAACTGTACCCGCTTCCTCCCTGCTGTTTCAGTCATCACGCTCATTCTCGGGCTCGCCGCCTGCAGCAAGAACAAGGATGACTCCTCTGCCCCGCCCAAACCGAATGCCGTGGCGGCAGCGGCGATGGGACCTCTCCCGAAGTTTGGCCCTGCACCGGCGTGGAAGCTGAAGGACGTCAATGGCCAGCTCGTGAACTCCGAGCAGTTCAAGGGCAAGGTGGTGGTGCTCGATTTTTGGGCCACTTGGTGCGGACCGTGCCGGATGGAAATTCCGGGCTACGTCGATCTCGCCCGCAAGTACGGGAGCGAGGGGCTCGTGATCGTCGGGGTTTCGCTGGACGAAGGCGGACCCGAGGTGGTCAAACCCTTCGCCGCCAAGATGGGCGTGAATTATCCCATCGTCATGGCTGACGAGGCGATCCGCGCGGCTTACGGCGGCCTGGAGGCCATTCCGACCACGTTCATCATCGATCGGTCGGGCCAAGTGCGGCATCGCAAGGTGGGTGCTCAGGAAACCTCCGAATACGAGAAGTCGATTCTCGCGGTGCTGCAGGAAAAGACCTGATTCCGCGGGCCGCGCGTCATCCGCTCGTTCCCGCTTTGTACTCTGAGAAAGAAAGAAGGGGCCGGCGATAACCCCTTAACGCCGGCCCCAGTTTTTTCTGTTCCCGGCCTTGCGGCCAGGTTCACGCTACCCAAAACCCTGCTTGGGCAGGATGGGTTTGATTCAGCAATGTCCATGCCAGCCAGACGGGTGTTGTGTGACAAATTCAGTCCCGGGCGAAATTCGTGATTTGGGCGAGTTCGTCGGCGATGGTGCGGTCGGCGCGACAACGGGAAAGCTTGTGCTGGCCACCCCATAGCCCTCGGTAACGCAGCCAGTGCTCGAAGACCCCCGGCATCACAAGTCGTACCACGGGCAAGTCCAGCACGGCGGATTTTCTGCGGGCGGCGTAGTCGGAATTGCTGCGTTGCACCTCCGCGTCGAGTTCCGCGGCAATCTGCGGGCCGATCGGGGTGGCGACGGTGCCGGGCTGCAATTCGATCCACCATTCGTGCCGTCCGCGAATCTGGCCCGTGAGGCTGCCGGTGGCAAGAAGCGGCGCGACATGGAAGTTCACGAGCCGCCAGTCGTGCCGCCCACAAATGGCCACCAAGGCGTCGGTCAGATCCTTTTCCGCCACGCGTTCTCCGAACGTATTCAGGCGGAGCGTGGTGCCCCCGATGTGAATCAGCCGTGCCGGATCCTTGGAGACGAAGCGCACGACGTCGCCGACGACCAGGCGGCCGAGGCCGCCGGGCGTGGTGACGATGAGCGCGTAGTCGACGCCGACTTTCACGTCGGCCAGCGAAACGGCCTTGGCCCCGAGGTGTTCGACGCGGCCGGGGTCGAAATCGGACATCGGGAGGAACTCAAAAAATACTCCGAGATCCGCCATCAGCCGCAAGCCCGCTCCAGGGACGTCCGAATCCTGGGTGGCGATAAATCCCTCCACCGCGGCGTAGACCTCGTGGAATTTCACGCCGGAACCGAGCAACGCCCTGAGTTCCTTGGCATACGGTGCGACCGACATCCCGAGATGCACGAGGCATTCGAGGTTGGGCCAGACCGACTGAAGATGGTCGATGCGCTGACCCGTGTTCGCGGCGCGCTGGTTGAACTCCCTCGCGAGTTCCAGCACCCACAGGGGAACGCCGGCGAGGAGCGAAATGTCGCGGACGCAGGTGCGGGCGACAATTGCATCGAGGCGTGCCTCCCAATCGACGATCTTCGCGGCGCTGTTACCGGGTTCGTAGAGGTGTTTTTCCGCCCAGGCGGGCAGGTTGACGGCGATGATGCTGCTAAGCTCGCCGGTGTAGGCGGGGTGGGCCGCCGACTCTGCGACGGGTGCCAGCGCGGTGTGGCCGCCTAGGATCAGGTGGCGGCCGCGAAAGACTCCCGCGTGTCTCACGCGCACACTGTAATAGAGGAGTGCCTCGATCGAGGCCTGGCGGAAATGAGCCAGCATCTCCTCGGTCACGGGCACGCTTCTGGGCTGGCCGGTCGTGGTGCCCGAAGACTGGGCGAAGAGGGCGCAGCGCCCCGGCCAGAGGACGTCGCTTTCACCTCCCTTCATGCGCTCGATCGCGGGTGTAAGCTGTTCGTAGGTCTGGAGGGGAACCTTGGACTTGAAGCGGTCGTATGCCATGTCGGCCTCGACCCCGGCTTCCCGCCAGTACTTCGTTGCCGCAAGACGGGAGGTAAGTGAGGCGAGCGTGCGCTCCTGGACCGCCGGTGCCGAGTGCCGGTGCCGCAGTTTCCATTCGGTCGCCGCGGTTTTCAGGCTCAGGCCGAACGTGTAAAATGTTTTGGGCCAGACCGGCATGAGTGCGTCGGGAGACTAACGAGGCTGGGGACGTCCCGGCCGCAAGCGAATTAGCGCTGGAGTGACCTTGTTACCCCCCGTTAGCAATCTTCGGAATCGGCGTCCCCGTGCCGTTTCGTTTTGCGCGGAGGGCGCCGCCCGTCCCTGATGCCCCGCGATGCCCTTGCCGCCGATCATCTATGAGGACGAATCGATTGTCGCCTTCGACAAACCGAGCGGGATGCTCGTCGCCCCCGATCGCTGGGACAAGTCCCGCGAAAACCTGATGGATCTGGTGCACTCGCATCCGCGGTACGGCCATGGTGTCGCCAACGTGCACCGGCTCGATGCCGACACCAGCGGGCTCCTGCTTTGCGCCAAGTCTAAACCTGCGCTGGATTTTCTCACCGGCCAGTTTCAGTCGAAGACCGTGGAGAAAAAATATCACGCGTTTGTCGCCATCCTCGCGGCGGACGACGCCATGAAGGTCCTCGCCCCCGTGCGCGACGCCAACGGCGCCCTGCCCGATGCGTTCACCGTCGAGGTCGCCCTGGGCGAAGACGAGCGTCAGCCAGGCCGGATGCGGGTCTTCAAGGGCCGGGGCGGCAAGGAGTGCGTGACCGAGTTTCGCACCCTCGAACGGTTTCGCGGCTCCACTCGGCCCGCCCCGCGCGGCGCCACGCCCACCGCGGTTGCGACCGGGTTTGCCTTCGTTGAGTGCCGTCCGCTGACCGGCCGGACCCACCAATTGCGCATCCATCTCGCCGCCGCCGGCGCGCCGATCCTCAACGACCCGTTCTACGGCAATCCGGACATCGTCCTGCGGCTGTCTGACCTGAAGCGCGGCTACAAGGGCCGGGAAGAGGAGAAGCCACTCCTCGGCCGCTTGGCGCTGCACGCGAGCGAGTTGATGCTGAAGCACCCCGCGACCCGTGAACCCGTGACCCTGCGCGCGCCTTGGCCGCACGAATTCGATGTGGCGTTGAAATACCTCCGAAAATTCGCCGCCCTCCGCGTCGTGGCCTGACCCACGGCCGTCTGTCCCAATCGGGCCGGGCGGTGCTATTACCCATTGGTTCGACCCAACCCCTCTGTCGCATGATCCAACCCCTCCGTCTCGCCTGGCTCGCCGTACTGGCCGTCGTCCCGCTCGTCTTCGCGCAGCCGGCGCGTCCACCCGTCGGAGAAACCGTCCAGCTGTCCGAATTCACCGTCACCGAGGTAGCCGATAACAGTTATGTCGCCTCCGAATCGATCACCGGCACCCGGGTGCGCACGCCGATCCGGGACCTGACGTTCACCGTCAATGTGATCACGAGCGAGTTTCTGCAGGACTTCGCCTACTTCGAGATCAACGACCTGGGCTACACCAGTTCGGTGAACAATTTCGACAACGGCGGCGGCAACGTGAACATCCGCGGCTATGGCGCCACCTCGTATCTGCGGAATGGATTCCTCCGTCTCGGCCTCGTGGACCGCGTCAATGTCGACCGCATCGAGGTGATCAAGGGCCCGGCCGCCGCCATCTACGGCATGACCACGCCCGCCGGCATGGTGAACATCATCACCAAGCGCCCGAAGGACCGTCCGTCCCAGAGCTTTTCGATCGCTGCTGGCGACTACAACACGACGCGCGCCGACCTCAACGCCGCCGGACCGCTGGGGGCGTCGGGCCGCGACAGCTACGCGTTCAGCGCCGGCTTCCACGAGCGCAATTACGACACGCCCTGGAACATGACGCGCTCCAAGACTGGCTCGCTCGCCATCCAGCACAAATTTGCCAATCGCGGCAGCCTCCTCGTCGAGCTCGAGTGGCTCGCCCGCCGGACCAATCCGGTCGGCGCCATCCCGTTTCGTTCCGTCTCCAACGCGCCCGCCACCGCGCGCATCCAGGGCCTCGCCACCGAACTCAAGAATTTCAACCAAAACGGGCCGAACTCCGAACAGAACCGCGACGTCGCTTCCCTCAATCTCACCTACGAAAACCGCCTGAACGACGTGTGGTCGCTGCGGGTTGGCGGAGCGGCGTTTCACCGGCACTCGCTCGCGTTCAACAACGGCAACAGCACCACGTTCGACGTCCTCACGCGCCGCATCACCGGCCGCACCGCGAGCAAGGCCTGGATTAGCGAGGACGGCGCCGCCGGCCAGGTCGATCTGATCGCCCATTACGCGCTGTGGGGCGGTCGGCTCGACAGCAAGACACTCTTCACCGCCGATCACTCGCAGTATTGGAAATACAATCCCACGAAACAGCTCCCCACCGCGGTCAACAACAACGTCAATTTCTTCTCCGCCAATCTCAGCGTCGACAATCCCGACTACCGCGTGCCCGCCTTCGCGCCCGACGTCTACACCAACCTCAACCGCAAGCTCGTCACGCGCGTCGATGTGAACGGCGGCTTCCTGCGCCAGCAGGTGACCACGCTGAACAACCGCCTCATCGCCGTCGCCGGCACGCGGGTCGACAACGTCACGTTCAACTTCTGGGACAAGGCCGCGGCCGCCGCCAATCCCGCGTCGCTCACCACCACCAACCACTTTCACGATTTCCAGTTTTCGCCGATGGCCGGGGTGAACTACAAACTCACGCCGCAGATCGCCTTCTACGCGAATCGCTCGAATTCATTTTCGCCGAATGCGCAACGCGCCAGCGCCGGCCTTAACGCCAGCGAGACCGCGCGCGGCTGGGACTACGGCTTCAAGTGCGGCTTCTTCGACGACAAACTCCAGCTCACCCTCGGGGGCTACGACATCGACCGCACCGGCGTCAGCGTGACGGAGATCGCGGCCAACGGCGCCACCATCAACACTTCCGCTGGCAACCAGAACGCCTGCGGCGTTGAATTCGACTTCACCTGGCGCGCCACGAGCGACCTCACGCTGCTGGGCGGCTACGGCTACGTGAACGCCCGCGTCACGTCCAACGGACGCGACCTCGACTCCATCGGTCGCCGTCCGGCGAAGCTCCCTGCCACGGCCTACGGCCTTGCCCTCAAATATCAGGTCACGCCCGTGCTCAAGGGTCTGACGTTTAACGCCGGCGTCACCTTCACCGGCCAGACCTTTCCCGATTCCCTCGCGGGCGGCATCAACGAGCCCGCCAGCAGTCCGCGCCGCGGTTTCACGCTCTCGCACGACGGTCGTCGCACGCTCTCTCTGCCGAGCTACACGATTGTCGACGCGGGCCTCAGCTATCGCTTCCGACCGGACGGATCGAAGTTCACCCACATGCTGCGCGGCAACGTGAAAAACCTGGCGGACCTCGACTACATCGACACGCAGAAAAAGGCCGGCGACCGTCGTGGGTTTTACGTCAGTTACTCCGTGAATCATTGATCCCATCCCTGCATTTTCCGACGAACGCCTCCTGGAGCGGCGACGCCCCCGTCGCCGAAAAGACGCGACGAAACCGAAATTGTCCCCTTCCGTCCCGCGCTTGCCGCCGGGCCTCGAAACGGTGAGGGTATGAATCTCTCCCTATTGGCGTGCCCCGCCACCTTTCGAAAATTCACCCTATGAATCAGAATTCGTTCACCCGTCGCGAAGCTCTCAAAACCGCCGCGCTCGGCGCCCTCGCCCTGCCGCTGCTCGGCTCGGTCGCGCTGGCCGCGGAAAAGAAAAAAGGAGACAAGGCCGCACCCGCGCCTGCAGCGGCGCTGCCCTCGTACACGACATTTCCCGAGGGGCGGGAAAACGGCCTGCGCCTCGGAGTGACCTCGTATTCCACGCGCACCCTCACGCTCGACGAATCGATCGCGACGATGAAGATCGTGCGCATCTCCAACCTCGCCCTCTTCAAGGCGCACTGCAATTGGGAGGGTGGCACCGTCGACGAGTGCCGCGCCGTCGGCGATAAACTCAAGGCGGCCGGCCTGCGCCTCACCGGTTCGGGTGTGATCAATTTGCCGAACGACGAGAAGAAGTGCCGCCAGGCTTTCGAAAACGTGAAGGCCGCCGGCATGGCCACGATGGTCTGCAAACCCGCCAAGGATGCATTTGCGCTTGTGGAAAAACTGGCGAAGGAGTTCGACCAGAAGCTCGCGATTCACAATCACGGCCCCGAGGACAAGGAGTACCCGAGTCCCGCCGTGGCCTATGAGGCAATCAAGTCGCTCGATGCGCGCATCGGCCTCTGCATCGACGTCGGCCACACTGCGCGCTTCGGCGAGGACCCGATCACGTCGATCAAGAAATACGCCTCCCGCGTGTACGATGTGCACATGAAGGACAGCGTCGCGGTCGTCGGGGCGCAGAAGGACGTGCCGATCGAGGTCGGAGCGGGCCGGCTCGACATCCGCGGCATCCTCCGCGCGTTGCTCGAGGTGAAATACAATGGCGTCGTGACCTTCGAGTACGAGAAGGTCGCGGGCAACCCCGTCACTGGCCTCGCCGAATCGCTCGGTTACGTGCGTGGCGTGCTCGCGGCGATGGCGAAATAACCGGCGGTTGTAGTGTCGGAGGGCAGGTCTCCGACCTGCCCTTGGATTTTCCACTGCCGCCGAGGGCGGGTCGAAGACCCGCCCCACTTATTCCCATGAAACACCCTGCCCACGTCATCCTCGCCGCGTTCCTCGCGGCCGCGCTCACCCTCTCCGCCGCCGACCCGTCGACCAAGAAAAAGGGCGGCACCGGCGTCAAGGGCGAGATCACTGACGGTCTCCCGCCCGACGCGAAACGGCTGAGCCTCGGTGACCAGGCGCCGGATTTCAAGCTGCTCGGCATCGACGGCAAGACCCACACGCTCGCCGACTATCGCGCCTCGAAGCTGCTGATGGTGGTGTTCCTCTCCAACCACTGTCCGTATTCCCACGCGTCCGAGACGCGGCTCAACCCGCTCGCGAAGGAATTCAAAAGCAAGGGCCTCGATGTCGTCGCGATCAATCCGAACAGCCCCGAGGGTGTGCGCATCGATGAACTCGGCTACAGCAAGTACAACGACAGCTACGAGGAGATGAAGCTTTACGCGCGCGACGCCGGGTTTCCGTTTCCGTATCTTTATGATGGTGACACGCAGGTCACCGCCAAGGCTTACGGCTGCCTCGCGACGCCGCACGTGTTTATTTTCGATCAGGAGCGGAAGCTGCGCTACGTCGGCCGCGTCGACGACTCGCGTTTCGAGGATCTCGCGAGCGTGACGTCGCACGACGCCCGCAACGCCATCGTCGAATTGCTCGCGGGAAAACCGGTCACCACGCCGAAGACGACCGTGATGGGGTGTTCGACCAAGTGGAACACGAAGCGCGACGATGTCGCGAAGGCCGATGCGAAGTGGAAGGCCGAGCCGGTGGATCTTGAGACGATCACGGCCGAGGGTGTCGCGAAGCTGGCGAAGAACGACTCGAACCGGCTCCGGGTGATCAACGTCTGGGCCACGTGGTGCGCTCCGTGCGTGGCCGAGTTCCCTGGGTTGGTCTCGCTCTCCCGCCGGCTCAGCAACCGGGATTTTGAGCTGGTCACGATCTCGATGGATGATCCGAAACAGCAGCCCCAGGTGAAGAAATTCCTGGAGAACCAGCACGTCGTGCCGTCGGCGCGGCTCAAGCGGCTGCTCGTGGCGGAAGGGCGGGGTGCGCTGAATTTCCTTTATAAGGACGCGAGCACCGACGCCTTGGTGAAGGCCCTCGATCCGGAGTGGCCGGGCCCGCTGCCGCACACCGTGGTCATCGCGCCGGGTGGCAAAATTGTCTATCGCCACAACGGCCAGGTCGATCCCGAGGTGCTGAAGAACGAAGTGCTGAAACACCTCGGCGCGTTCTACACTCCGGGCGAGAAGCGTTAGTTCGACGTTAGCGCAGGCGTCTCCCGGCGCTGTCAAGTCCGCCCGTTTCCTGGGAGGAAACGTACGTTGCCGCGAATTCAACCCCTCGCTCGCCGGCTTTCCGATATTCTGTGCCCGCACCTGAGCGGTTCGGTCGGCGGCCCTTGGCCTCCGGTTTTCCCGGACCGGGATCGGGAGCAAAGCCAAAACGAAAGGAAATCAGATGAAAGCACAGAGTCAGAAATCGGGCGGCACCGCGCCGCTCATCGCCGCGGGGGCACAGGCCGCCGCTCAGGGCCGGATTCGTCCGGCTCTCTTCAACCCACCACTCCCGCTCACCGGGATGGCCGCACCCGCCGTGCGGTCGTGCCGCGAGAACGGGGTCGCCGAAACCCGGCCGGTCGCCGGTCAGTTCCAGCCGCCCGCTGCCTGGCTGCAGGGAGGCTGCTGCCTGTCAGCTGCCTGTCAGGAGCAAGCCGGCAGCAACCCGGCAGCAACGACACAGCAAGCCGACAGCAAGGCTGCAGCAAGCCCACAGCAAGCGGACAGCAACCCCGCAGCAACAACCCAGCAAGCGCGTGACAACCATGGCGCGGACGGTTGGGGCATCTTGATGCGGTTCCCGGCCCTGGCGCCGGCTTTCGCGCTCGTCGGAAAGGGGGCGTCATGAAGACCGAAATCAGCGACTCCCTCAACAACCTGCGCGGCCGGATGGGCAAGTGGGTTTACCGTCGGTTCGACGGCAACATTGTCGTCGCCCGCCGTCCCAAGATTACGGCGGAGCCCACGGCCGCTCAGATCCAGCAGCAGAAGCGGTTCACCCGGGCGGCATCGTATGCCCGGGCGGTGTTCAAGGACCCGGCGCGCAAGGCCGTCTACGCCGATGCAGCGAAGGCGGCCGGTCGCTCGACGGTGTTCGCCCTCGCCATGGGTGACTATCTCAAGCCGCCGGTGGTGGAGGAAATCGACCTCACCGGTTATTCGGGCCGGATCGGGAATCCGATTGGCATCGCGGCGTCCGATGACTTCGAGGTCACCGGCGTCAAGGTGACGATTCGGAACGCCGCCGGCACGACGCTGGAGGAGGGGCCCGCGACGAAAGGGGACATCGACTGGGTGTATCGGGGAAAAACCGCGGTGCCGACCAACGAGAACCTGACGATCGAGGCCGAGGCCAGTGACCGTGCCGGCAACCAGCGTACTCTGTCCGAAGCCTGGCACGCGTAACCTACCGCGCCCAGAACCCTACCCGACGGAATGACCGCGACCTGATCGAGCGGACGGCAAGGATCCACCGTCCGCTTTCTTCAGGCCGCGCCACTCGTACTCCGACGCGGTTCCCTGTGCTCGACGCGCAGCCTGCGGCGTGGTTCACCCTCAAACGCGCGGCCCCGCCGCGCTTCGCCCATGGCCGAAGTCATCCTCGTGAACTGCTTTCGATCGTGACGGGCTTTGCGCAGGAGACCGAAAGCAAAGTCTCGGCGCTCACGGCACCTTCGACATAACAGCGCCGATCCATCGGTGTCAGGTATCCGGGTTTAAGTGACAGATGGAATGGCACGTGAGTGCCAATGAAAGCCGGCTACACTCCCAAATCCGCGACCCACCCCGTTGCCGACGGCGGCCCGATCCCGTCGAAAGGACCGTACGGTATCCTCACCGGAGGTTGTCGTTGTTCAGTATGACGTGCTGCGGGTCCGTGATCACGTTTGAGCTGATCTGCCACTGGTAGTATTCGCTGGCGGACCCGAAATTGCGCCGGCCGACGGCCAGGATGACGTACGGGGGAGCCACCTGGTGGGTGAGCGAAAAATGACCGTCCCGGTCGGTCTTGGTGCTGGCTTCGGCGGCGGGCAGAATCTGCCACACGTCGTGCAGGTCTTGCTGCAGAATGGCGGCGGCGGCGAGGCTGCGATCCATCTCGGTGACGGACAGGGCGGAAAAGTTGGCGGGCAGGGCGATGGATTTGATCCCATCAAAGCGGGCCTTCGACCGCGCGGTGACTGTCTGGGCGTACCAGTTGAACTCGCGTTCCGGATACACGCTGACTTCGACCTGGGCCAGTTTGATTCTCAGGCCATCACCGGTGATGACGAAACATTCGCCGGCGATTGGTTGCGGGGCACCGGCGGGAAGCGGCCGGGAAGCGGGCAGGGGACTGCGATCGAGTGGAAGGCCGGGCCCTTCCTCCGGCAGCGAGTTGGCCGAGAGCACGGCCGAAACCACCGTCGCCGCAGGGTTCGGCCGAATGCCGGCCAGTGTTCGCACCGGTTTTACCGGTCCACCGGAGTCAGTGCGGGCTGGTTCGGTCGCGGTGGCGGCGGCGAAAGCGGCGGCGAAGCAAAGGAGGATCAGGGCGGTGCGGTGATTCATAAGGTTGAGCATGGGGTGACTCGTTTCTGGTCGTCCGGCGCGGTGTCACCTCGTTGAGTGTACCTGAACGGCCGCGGCGTGTATGTCCGTGGCGGTCTGATTTTCTTGTAAGACTGCTGACGGTGCGGACGTCCGTGTTTGCCTGACAGCATGGAGCCCAAGAAGGGACAGGCCTTGGGTTTTGGAGTTTTCGGATGAAATCCCGGGCGCAATCCGTCGATTCCCCGATTCGAGACTGCGCGTGGGTTCTGGCACGCCCCTTGGTTTCAGTGGGGATGGGGCGCGGTCAGACCGGAGCAGGTTGGCGTTCACGCCGGCCAGGAAAAAGATACGTGGAACGACCGGGCCGCGCGTCCGCGGGAGACGTCCGCCTGACGAAGTGTGGCCGTGCGAGAATATCGTGGTCGTGCCACTAAGCCGTAGAAATTCAGTCGTGAGCGGAGAGCCGAGAGCTGAGAGCAAAACCAAACGGTGAACTTCGGTTTCGGGTCGGGCGGCGCGCGTGTCTGCTCTGGAGATTGGGCTCTGAGCTCTCGACTGCATGGTCGCGGCTAGGCACGGCGGAATACAAATGCCGGTAAATCCGATGTCGCTGCCCAAAGACCAGGCTTGGTTTACCGCGAAGAAATACGGCTATGTCTGGGGTTTGCCGGCCCGTTGGCAGGGATGGAGCGTGATGCTCGCGCACGTGATCACACTGGCACTTTCCGCGATCGCCTTCGCCCGGGCGCGTCCGTTCTGGTTTTTTTCCTGCACGTTCCTGCTGTCGCTGCTGTTCGTGCTCGTATGTGTCTGGAAGGGGGAACGCCCGAGGTGGCGTTGGGGTGGAACCGACGACGAAGTTTCCTGAACGTCAGCGAGGCACCCGCGGACATAACGCTGCCGCCGTCGGTCGCCAGTCCCCTGGTGACGAGTCGGTCAACAACGGCAATTGCCTTGTGCGATCGGCTGCTTTTTCGCCGGGCTCAAATTTGCGAGTAAGCCCGCGGCGTGAGGAAGCGCGCGGTATTCTTGGACGTGTTGCCCTTGTACTGCGGGTCGCCGGACATCGCTTTCCAACGCGGATCGGGACCGAATTTGGCCCAGCCGGCAAGGTGGGCCTCTAGGCTTGAGCCGCTGGTGATGTAGCGGAGGTGGGGCAGGTTCGGCCCTGCGATTCCCTGGCTGAACAGCACGGGCGACATGCCGAGATCCTTCATGACCGAAATCTCGCCGTTGTTAAACATCGCCATCTTGCTCAGCGCGGCGCGTTCGTTGTGGCTCTCGTAATCGCGCATTTCAAAGACGCGGGTTGGGGTGCGGTTTTTGGAGAACGCGGGCAATTCCATCTGCGGCATCCCCTGGAAGGCGCGATAAAGCCAGGTGTCGATGCGTTCGAACACCGGATCGGTCTTGGGGGTGTTGAGGTAGTCGGCGCCGGCGGCCTGCACCTTGGCGTCGGCGTTGAGGTCGGCGCTCACGGTCACGAATGACTCCAGCGACGAATGCGGAATCAGCACCCACACGGGCGAGTCTTTGAGGGGCCTGGAGGTTCCGGCTTTCTTTTCGACCTCCAGTTCCGTGAACACGCCGACGGTCTTCACCCCGCGCAGATTGAGGGCCGGAATGAACGCCTTTTCGAGGTAACCGTCGAGCCGCGCGGTGGCCGCGCCGGGTTTCAGGCGATACGCGCGCAGCTCGTAGTAGTCGCGGCCGCTCGCGGATTTTTCGGCGGCGGCGAGCGGCGACGAGGCGAGGGTCGCAACGGCGGAGGCGGCAAGGGAGGAAGTGAGAAAGTCGCGGCGTTTCATGGTGGAGTTGGTTCGTAAGCACACCGGGCGGGGATGCGATTTGCACCCCAACTTACCCGTTGGCCGAGACGACATTGACCGCGAAAGGGAGGGTGTTTCAACCTTTTCCACGGACTGTCGGGTTGATGCCTCCCGGCCGTGTCCCGCGCTGACACGATTCGGGATAGACGGCACCACGGTGGTCTTGCTACCAACTTCACCGCATGTCCCAACAGACCCTCGGTTTCGGCATCATCGGCGTCGGCATGATCGCCGACTTCCACGCCCAGGCGATCGCGCACGCGACCGGGGGGCGGCTGATCGGAGTGGCCACGCGCAATGCCGACAACGCGCGGGCTTTTGCGCAAAAGCACCATCTCGCGCTCGCGACCACCAGCATCGATGAACTCGTGGCGCGGTCCGACATCCACGTCGTCTGCATCACGACGCCGAGCGGCGCACACCTTGAGCCGGCGCTCGCCGCCGTCCGGGCCGGCAAGCACCTCGTGGTCGAGAAGCCGATCGAGATCACGACCGAGCGCGCCGACGAGCTGTTGCGCGCCGCCGATGCCGCGGGGGTGAAAATCTCCCCGATTTTCCAGGCGCGTTTCGGCGAGGGCGCCCGAACGATCAAGGCCGCGGTGGCGGCGGGACGTTTTGGCCGGATGATCAACGCCAGCGCGTATGTGAAATGGCACCGCAGCCTGCAGTATTACACCGGTTGGAAGGGCTCGCTCAAACTCGACGGCGGTGGCGCCGTTATCAACCAGGGCATTCACGCGATCGATTTGCTGCAGTGGTTCGCCGGCATGCCGTCCGAGGTGTTCTGCTGGAAGACACGGCGGGTCTATGAGCACATCGAGGCGGAAGACACCGCGACGGCGGTGTTGCGGTTTCCCGACGGCGCGCTCGGCACGATCGAGGCGACCACCGCTGCCTGGCCTGGCTGGGCGCGACGTATCGAACTCTGCGGTGAAAAGGGCTCCGCACTGCTCGACGGCGACCACATCGTGAAATGGGAATTCCGTGACGCCCTCCCCGGCGATGACGCGATCCGGGCGGCGCGCGACAATGCCGCGCTCGGTTCGGGGGCGAGCGAGCCTGGCGCGATCAGTTTCGAGGGCCACCGGCGCCAGATTCAGGACCTGATCGATGCCGTGCGGGACAACCGCCCCGTCGCGATCGACGGCCACGAGGCGAGGAAGGCGGTGGCGTTGATTCGCGGGCTCTATGCCTCGGCCGAGTCGGGCGCGCCGGTGAAATTGTGAATTAGGCCTCGTTCTCGCTCCCGGATTCGTTCTTCGTTCTCGTTTCGTTACTGCCTGCGTACGATCAAACTTTCCCCTCCCATGTCATCCCCCTCTTCCTCCTGGCGCCAGTTGCTCACGCGTGAGCACTGGTTTGTCTTCGGCGTCGCCTCCCTGGCCTGGCTTTTCGACTGCATGGACCAGCAGTTTTTCAACCTGGGCCGCGGTGCGGCGATGGAGCAGCTCCTCACCGACAAGTCCAAGGTCATTGAATACGGCTCGTACACCACCTCCGTGTTTCTGCTCGGGTGGGCCGTCGGCGGCCTGCTCTTCGGCGCCCTGGGCGACCGCTTTGGCCGCGCCCGCATCCTCACGGTGTCCGTGCTGCTCTACTCGGTGTTTACCGGCTTGAGCGCTCTTTCGACAGGGTTTTTCGATTTCTGTGTCTACCGGTTTCTGACCGGCATGGGTGTCGGCGGTGTCTTCGGTCTCGCCGTCGCGCTCGTCGCAGACACGGTGCCGGACAAGGCGCGCGCCCCCGCGCTCGGTCTGCTCCAGTCGCTTTCGAGCATCGGTAACATCTCCGCCGCGCTGATCGGAATGGGCATCGCCGCGCTGGCCGCCCACCAGTTTCTGCCGGGCGGGCTGAAGACATGGCAGGCGATGTTCCTCGTGGGAGCGACGCCCGCGTTTCTGTGCGTGTTCATCCTCGCGAAACTGAAGGAACCGCAGAAGTGGGTCGACGCCAAGGCGGCCGGCAAGATCAGCGGCGTGAAGTTTGGCTCCTACGCCTCACTGCTGTCCCACCCGCGCTGGCGGAAACATGCCTGGGGCGGCCTTGTGTTGTGCAGTGCCGGGATTATCGGCCTCTGGGGCATCGGCAATTTCCACCCGACGATCGTGTCGGCCATCGTCACCGACCACTTGAAGGCCACCAACGTCTCACCGGACAAGCTCGCGAGCGAAAAGGCTTTCTGGGGCTCCATGGGCCTCCTCCTGCAGAATATCGGTGCGTTCTTCGGCATGACGACGCTGGCCTGGGTGGCGCAGGCCAAGGGACGCAAGATCGCCTTCGCGCTCGCGCTCCTGCTCTCGTTTCTTTCGACCATCCTCGTGTTCAAGGGCATGCGCCAGTTCAGCGATATTTTCTGGATGATTCCACTGATGGGCTTCGGCCAGCTCTCCGTGTTTGCCGTCTACGCGATCTACCTCCCGGAACTCTTCCCGACGAGCCTGCGCGCGACGGGCACGAGCTTCTGCTACAATTTTGGCCGCGTGGCGGCCGCGACATCCCCGTTCACTGTGGGTCAAATCACAAAAAGCCTGGGCGGCAACCTTGAGGGCTTCCGCACTGCCGGCCTGTGGATGAGCCTCGTGCTCCTGGTGGGCATCGCAGTGCTCCCGATGTTGCCCGAGACAAAGGACCAGCCGTTGCCCGAAGAGTGAGGCACCTTCTGCACGTTTCCAAAAAGCAGGTTGACAACCCCGGCGCCCACCCCACCGTCTCCCCTCCCTTTCGAGACATGAGCACCACCGAACAAAAGCAGCAGACACCCACGCCCGCGGAAATTCCGTTCACCACGCCCCAGGTGATGAGCCGTTTTGTTACCGACACCGGTAAGATTCTGCCGCGCAAGTACACCGGACTCTCCGCGAAGCATCAGCGTGCGGTCACCCGCACCTTGAAGCACTCGCGCAACATGCTGCTCGCCCAGTAAGGGGCCGGTATCGTCCCTATTTCAAGCCGGAGCCTACGCTCCGGCTTTTTTGCGCCTGGAAACCGAGTGCCCGCCTCGGCCGGACGAGGGCATTCCCCTCAATACGTGAACATCCGATCGTGCGACAGGGACAGCTGTAACAATACCTCCGGAGAACCGAATTCCGCGGGCCGGCCTGCGAGGTCGGCGTCGGTGACGCCCCGCGCCTTGCTCGAGCCGCCCGACAGATAAAAACGGCCACCCGCCTTCACGATCGCGTCGTAGTGTTCGCGGAGTTTGCCCGTGCCGAGCCCGGCGAGATTCTCGATGACGCCCTCACGGATCAATTGCACGGCGTCGCCCGCCAGAAACAGCGAAACCGCGTGTCCCCGGCTCAGCGCCGTTCGCGCGACCAGAAACGCCAGCGCTGCCCGCGTGGGATTTTCCGGACCCTGGGTGACATGGATGAGAATTTTTGCCTGGGCGCCGGCAGATTTCTCCACTGAGGCGAGGGAGGGTTCGGCCGAAACGACGGTCGCGGCCAGGACCAGCGAGAGAAGGGCGAAGGCGAAAGGGCGGCGGTGGATCATGTTGGCGGGAACGTGACGTTTTTTTGGAGCCGTCATACTCCGGCCGTCGCCGGATCGATCATCTGCTTCACCTCGGAGATGCGGGTGGCAGGGAGTCCGCATTGCCGGGCGTGCTCGCGAATCGCCTCCTCGTTGGCCGCAATCATCACGCAATAGGTTCGGTCGTTGGTGACGAAGCTGTGAATCCAGTGGATGCGCTGGCCCATTTTTTGCACGGCGACGCAGGCCTGTTCAGCGACGCCTTCAAGTTGGGTCGGAGTCAGTTTTCCAGCACCGGGAATTTCGCGTTCGATGATGTATTTTGGCATGGGAGGAGGGGGAGTAGTGTGGTCGAGAATGTCCGTTCGGCGGCAGGGATTGAAGGGAAAAGCCATGACGGCGAATGGGGATGAGCGACATGATAGATGATTTCCGTGGTGTCCGCATCGGGCGGGCGGCCTCAATTGCGGATAGGGCGCGCCCCTAGATGACGCTTGTCCGCCGGTGCGGGCCGCGTTTCGCTGACCCCATGGGCGAAGGCTCTTCCGGCGCCGGTGGCGCCCGCATCAACGTCGCGATTGCGGATGACTATCCGGTCATGCGCGAAGGCTTGGCGCGTCTGATCGCCGACGAGTTCGGATTCGCGGTCACGGGCAGCGCGGCCACGGCGCGCGAATTGCGCTCGCTCGTCACGCGCCAGCCGCCGCACGTTCTGGTGATGGACCTGATGTTGCAGGACGCCGATGGGCTGGCCTTGATCAAGGAGGTCGCGGTGCTCGCGCCCACGCTGCGGATCGTCGTGTTTTCGGATCATCCCGAGGATGTGTACGCCGAACGCTGCCTGCGGGTCGGTGCGCACGGATATGTGATGAAGCGCGACCCCGTCGCCACGCTCTTTCGGGCGATCCGCGACACCGCTGCCGGTGGCATTGCGGTTTCGCCGCGCGTTTCGAGTGATGTGCTGGGCCGCTTGATGGGGCGCACCACCAAACCCGTTGGCGTGGTCGGCTCGCTGACGGACCGGGAACTGCAGGTTTTCCGGCTGGCTGGACGGGCGTTGAGCACCCGGGTGATTGCGGCGCAGTTGGGCGTGAGCGCGAAAACCGTCGAGGCGCACCGAGAGAACATCAAGAGCAAGCTCGGCGTTGAAAACCATGCCGCTCTGGTCGCTCGCGCCGCGCAGTGGTTGCGCGAGAGCGGGCAGGGGTAGGCGCTGCGCCCAACTGTGCCGCCGGCCCGATTGCGCCTTTGCCGTTGGAATCGACGGTCAACGCTCGCCAAGAACCCGGAGGAGATTCTGCTGGGCTGCATCCAATGCCTGAAATGCCTCCGTTGATTGCCCTCGTGGGCGAGCGCTCGCCCGACGTCATCGCGCACCGCGCCATCCCGTGCGCGCTCGAACTCGCGTGTGCTGCGACGCACGTTCGTCTTGGCTGGGAGTGGGTGCCGACGCGCGACCTCACCGAAGCCCCGCGTGACCTCGCGCGCTTTTCGGCCGTCTGGCTGGTGCCGGCCAGTCCCTACGAAAACACCGCCGGAGCGCTCGCTGCGATCCGCTTCGCCCGGGAAACGAAGCGGCCGTTCCTCGGCACCTGCGGCGGTTTTCAGCACGCGCTGATCGAATTCGCCCGCGACGTCGCCGGGCTCGCCTCCGCCGATCACGCCGAGACGAATCCCGCTGGCGACCTCCTCGTCGTCACCCGGCTGAGCTGCTCGCTCGTGGAACAGATCCGCAATTTGCGGCTCGTGCCGGGGAGCCTCGTTCATGCGTCGTACGGCACGGACCTCATCAATGAGGGCTATCGCTGCAACTATGGACCGGCGCCGGAGCACCGCGCAGCGTTCGAACGCGCGGGACTTCGCTTCACGGCGTTCGACCTGCCCGCTGGCACCTTGGCGAACGAGAGCGACCAAAACGAAATCCGCGCCGCCGAATTACCCGTGGAGGTCCACCCGTTTTTCGTCGGCACGCTCTTCCAGCCCGAACGCGCCGCGCTCCGCGGCGAAGTCCCGCCCCTCGTCGCCGCCTTTGTCCAAGCCGCCGCGCGTTTTCTTGGCGCAACCTGAGCCCCGGTCCAACCGCGGGATTTTTACTCCGCTTAGAGCACGGTCAGGCTGGACCTGATTGCGCGTTTTCGATCCGGGTTATTCGTGGATAACGGCGGCAATCGCCGTCGCCGCGGCCGGACCGAGCCGCTCTGTCAGCTGTGCCAGATAGAGACTGCGCGGCGCCACGGGTTTGCCCGTCGACTCGATCACACCGGACGGCGCATTCGGCGCCCATTGCCCGCGCGCGAACGTGCCCACGCAGCCGATCGCGTAGTTCTGGGCCGTGGGCGGCTGCTGCAGAATCAGCTTCTTGGCGGTGCAGTTCCACAACACCTGCTGCGCGCCCGCCCAGCCGTGACCTGATCCCGCCCACAGGCGGTTCTGGACGCACAGTTCGTTGTCGTCGGAGATGTTGTCGTAGAGCGTGCCGACCGCCCAGCGATGGTGCGGCCCGGAGTCGGCGTGCGATCGCACCGCGCTGCCATCGCGAAATACGTTGGGCCCGGCCGCCTTCGATCCCGTGACAAAGGTGTGCCGCGAGTCGCGCGACCGGCACCGCTGCACCAACCCGTACTGTCCGTTCAGCGAAAACGAATACCGGCGGCCGCCGTCGATTTCGGAAACGGGATCGAGATGCTCACAGTCCTGCGTCGTGGTGAAAATCGACGGCGCGCTCGCCTGCACGCCATGGCTGAAATGCATCACGGTCACCCGGCGCACCCAGGCGTTTTCCACGGCGCCCAGGTTGATGCCGATCCATGCGTGCGCCTCGTCGGACGTTTCCTTTCCCTTCACGTACTCTGAAACGAGCCGGAGATTTTCGACGCCGCATTCGGCGATCCGCGCGAAGATCGAGAGGGCCACCGATCCGCCGCCAAATTTCGCATCGAGCGCGTTCATCACGGGAGCGTCGAGTGTCAGCCGCTGGCCCGCGATCGCCAGGATTGTCCGCTCGAACTCGAGCGTATGTCCGCTCGCCGTCCACTGCTTGGTCTCCCCCGCCTTCCCTCCGGGCCGTTCCGGGATGCGGTCCATCCCGATCACGTGAATCCATGCTCCCGTCGCCGGTCGCTGCACGACAATGCGGTCCCCGACCGCGAGGCCGTCGGTCGACTCAACCGAAAACGACTTCGCGCTCCACGGCACGTAGGCGTCGGTCACCTTGCGTCGGTTGCCGCGAATCGTCCGGCGTGGGGCGGGCATGGCGCCGACCTCGATCAGGGCGCGCTGCGTTTTGCCGGTGGCGAGGATGACGGTGCCGTCGGTGCCGTTGCCGGCGCCCCGCAACACCACTCCGCCCGCGCGGATTTCGAGTATGCCCTCGACTCGGTAGGTGCCGCGTTGCAACAGCACCGCGCCGCGAAAACCGCGCGCATCGGGCGGACGTTTTCCCACCTCGTCCAGCGCCGCCTGAATCCGCGCCCCATCGTCGCCGGTCGCAGTCGGCGCGAGCGTGGTCGCGACGGGAACCTCGGGCAACGCGACGCCCCCGCCGCCGTAGCCTGCCCGCGAAAAATCCGGAATCGTGTTGCCCAGCGGATCCGCTTGGTAGAGCAGCCGGCCATCCGCGCCAGGGTTCACCCAGCTGCTCGCGGCGGCGCCCGCGGCGTCACTTCGGGCAATCACCATCACCGCGAGGAGCGCGGACAGCCACCGGGCGGAATTCGAGAGGTGAGACATGAGGGGAGCCAACGTTGGGCCAGACGCAGGGTGCGCCGGGAACGTTTCGCCCCCGAGCGTTCCGCTTGCGTCGGATGATGGCAATCCTTCCATTCGGAGGTGCGCCCCGCCTTCCCCGTGGCGCGACCGTCCCTCCCCAGCGTTCCCAAATACCTGCTCCCACGATGAAACGATTGCTGCTCTCCCTCGCCGCTCTGGCGTTTGTTGCCTCCGCCTCCGCCCAGGACTGGGCCAAGGCCCGCCTCAACAAATCCCCGCGTCACCTGGAATTTGTCACCATCACGTCCGGCGGTCGCGACCTCAAGTGCTTCGTCGGCTACCCCGAGGTCAAAAACAAGGCGACGACCATCGTGCTCATCCACGAAATCTTCGGCTTGTCCGATTGGATGCGCGGCATGGTGGATCAATTCGCCGAGGCCGGCTACATTGCGATCGCTCCGGACTTCCTCTCCGGCATGGGCCCCAATGGTGGCGGCAGTGACTCATTTGCGCCCGACGCCGTGCGTGGCAAGATTCAGGGCCTGGATGAAAAGAACGTGATGGCTGATGTGAAGGCCGCGGCCGACTACGTGGCGAAGCTGCCCGCGAGCAACGGCAAGGTGGTCGTCGGTGGCTTCTGCTGGGGAGGCGGAAAGACGTTCAACTACGCCGCGAGCGGAGCGAATTTCAAAGCCGGTTTTGTATTCTACGGTTCGGCGCCGAAAGCGGAGCAGATGGCCGCGATCAAGACGCCGATTTACGGTTTCTACGGCGGCAACGACGCCCGTATTTCCGCCGCGTTGCCCGACGTCACCGCGCAGATGAAGACCGCCGGCAAGGCCTTCGATCCCGTCATCTACGAGGGGGCGGGCCACGGCTTCATGCGTGCCGGTGAAGATCCCGAGGCGACCGAGCCGAATAAGAAGGCCCGCGCGGAGAGCTGGAAACGGATGAAGGAAATCCTGTCGAAGATCTGATTCGCGACAGGGCTCTGCCGGCGGGTTTCGCCTGCTCCGTCCCGTCTGTTGGAGATGTCTTCCGTCACCTCGCTCCACGTCAACGGCTCGCCGCATACGTGCGACGCCGCGGCGGAGCGTTTGCTGTTGAGTGTGCTGCGCGACGACCTCGCGCTCACCGGCACGAAGTACGGTTGCGGCGAGGGTCAGTGCGGTGCGTGCACCGTGCTCGTTGACGGCGTGCCGGTCCGCTCCTGTCTCACGCCGTGCGGCACCATCGGCCCGCAAAAAATCACGACGATTGAAGGACTGGAAACCGGCGGCCGGCTGCATCCGCTGCAGCAGGCGCTGCTCGACGTCGGCGCGTTTCAATGCGCCTACTGCGCGTCGGGGATGATCATGAGCGGTGCCGCGCTGCTCGCCAAGAGCACGCAGCCGACCGACGCCGAAATCGTGCGGTTTATGGACGGCAATCTTTGTCGTTGCGGTGCTTATGGCCGGATCATCGCAGCGGTGAAGTTGGCGGCGTCGCGGATGAGCCTGGGAGGCAGGCCATGACGACGATTCCTCCCAGCAGTGTGGGCCACCGGCCCGCGCGCTCGTTTTCTCGTCGCCGGTTTCTCGGACATTTCATCGGTGGCCTCACGGTCCTGTGGCTGATCGATCGCCCGGCGGCGCGCGCCCAGGCTGAGTCCGGCGAAAGCGGACGGCGTGGCGGCCGTGGTGGCAACCGGCGCCCGACCGAGCTCGCGGCCTGGCTGCACATCGCCGCCGATGGCACGGTGACCGTTTACAGCGGCAAGGCCGAGGTCGGCCAGAACGTGCGCACGATGATCCTGCAGGCCGTCGCCGAGGAACTGCCCGCGCCGCTCGCCGCGATCAAGGTCGTGCTCGCCGACACCTCGCTTGTGCCCTACGACGCCGGCACGTTTGGCAGTCGGAGCACGCCCGACATGTTTCCCCAGATTCGCCGGGTCGCCGCCACCGCGCGCGAGGGATTGATCGATCTCGCGGCGAAAAACTGGAGTGTGGATCGCGCGACCCTAAAGGTTGCCGACGGTAAGATTTACCATCCGGCCAGCGGCCGCACTGTCGGCTTTGGCGATCTGACGAAGGGCGAAAAACTCGTACTGACCGTCTCCGATGCAATTCCGTTGAAGCCCGCGGGCGTGTGGAGAATTGCCGGCACCTCCGTGCCGAAATTGGACGCACGCGACTACGTGACCGGAAAACATCGGTATGCTTCCGACGTTTTGGGGAGTGGAGGCGGCCCGTCGCTGCTTCACGGCCGGGTACTGCGTCCGGTCGCCTTCGGTGCGGTGCTCACGTCGCTCGACACCCGTGCGGCCGAGGCGATGCCAGGGGTGAAAATCGTGCACGAGGGTGACTTCGTCGGCGTCGTCGCGCCGACGGAGCATCAGGCCACGCAGGCGCTCGCCGCGCTCCGGGCGGAGTGGCAGACAAAACCGCAGGTTTCCGAGCGCGAGCTGTTCGCACACCTCCGGGCGACGGCTCGCGGCGGTCGCGATACCACCCCATCCTCGGAAAATTCGGACGCGAACACCCTGCGCCGCACCTATACGATCGCTTATATCGCTCACGCGCCCCTTGAGCCGCGCGCGGCGGTCGCCGAGTGGGAGGGGGAAAAGATCACGGTCTGGACGGGCACGCAGCGGCCGTTTGGTGTCCGCGGCGAGCTGGCGGCCGCGTTTCGGATCCCGGAGGATCGCGTGCGCGTAGTCGTGCCCGACACCGGCTCGGGTTACGGCGGCAAACATACGGGTGAGGCGGCGGTGGAGGCCGCGCGATTGGCGCAGGCGGTTGGGCATCCGGTGAAACTGATCTGGACCCGGGAGGAGGAGTTTACCTGGGCATATGCCCGGCCCGCCGGCGTGATCGACATCGCGGCGAGTGTCGGCCCGGACGGGAAAATCACGCGCTGGGAGCATCGCAATTTCAATTCGGGTAATGCGGGGCTGCGCTCGTTTTACGACGTGCCGGCAAAGGTTGAGGAATATCACGCGGCGCAGTCTCCGCTTCGCCAGGGTTCGTATCGCGGGCTCGCCGCCACGGCGAACCACTTTGCCCGCGAAGTGCACGTCGACGAACTGGCCCGCGGCGCGACGATCGACCCGATTGAATTCCGCCGGAAAAATCTCCGTGACCCTCGCGCGCTCGCGGTGCTGGAGGCGGTGTCGAAGGCCTACCGCCGAACCCAGGGCCCCGCCCGCCCAGTCGGGTCGGGCGCGGGCGTTGCCATCGGCCTCGACAAGGGCGGCTATGTCGCCACGTGTGCCGAGGTTATGGTGGATCGGGCCGCCGGCCAGGTGCGCGTGACACGCGTCGTGCAGGCGTTCGAGTGCGGCGCAATCGTGAATCCCGATCACTTGAAGAACCAAATCGAGGGCGCGATTGTGCAGGGGCTGGGCGGCGCGTTGTACGAGGCGCTGCGCTTCGAGGCTGGCCGCATTCTTAATCCTCGCTTTTCAGAATATCGTGTTCCCCGTTTCAGCGATGCGCCGTCGATCGAGGTGGTGTTGCTCAATCGCCCGGACCTGCCGTCCGCCGGAGCGGGCGAGGCGCCGCTGATCGGGATTGCGCCCGCGGTGAGCAACGCGATTTTCGACGCGGTCGGGGTCCGGCTGCGCGATTTGCCGATGGTGCCAAACGGCCTGCGCGTCTGACTGCTTCGGATATCTTCAATTGCCAGCGACCGGCGCCGCGGAATTTGATCCCGCGGTGGAGACCTGCCCGCCGACCAGTCCGTGTCGATGGAGGGAGGGGGCGTGATTCGGTCACGGCATCGATGCTCGGCCCGGTTGTGCTCCGCACGGATCGACGATGGTGAGGGCATTGATTGGTCGCGTCGGAGCGGGTACCACCGAGCAAGAACCGAAGGCGAACCGCCAATTAATGCCCAGCGATGTGGCCAATGTGCAGTAGATTCGACCTGTGCCACCGGCACGCCGCCCGTTGGACGGTTCAATCCCAAGCGAAAGGACTGCCATGCAAAAGAAATACACCGTCGAATACAGTCTCCAATTCCGGAAACACTCGCCGCCGGCCCATCATCACTACTTCACGGACGACACCGTTGAGGTTGAATCGTTCGTGTCGGAACTCCTTGAGCGGGGCATGGGGCTGCATGCCCTCCGGCGTGATGGTGCTGAACTCTCCAAGGCCGAATTCGATCACATCGTGAAGATCGCCGCGTCGGAGGTGGCCTCGAGGCTGATCTGCGCGTCTCTGAATATCAAATCGGACGAGGAGCGCTATCGTTTCGGCTTTGCCGCCTGAATTGAGCGCCTGCGTGTTCCCGGTGGTGCGGAAGGCTTCCGGTCATCCGCCCGAACGGACGTTTCCCGATTTGGGTGGCCGGGGTGTTGGTGAACGTGGTGTTCGTGCCGGCGGTGGGCAGTTTGGCGACACCAGTGAGTTCACGGGCGACCCGGAGTTCGCCCCCGACACCGCGATGGCATCTACAAGGCGGACGGTAGCGGCAAAGGCGACGGCGGATTGCGGGATTCTTTTCTTCGCACCTCGGTCGAAACGTGTCTCGCTCCCCTCCGTCTTTCATCCGCCCCATGCGCATCCCGATCGCCCTTCTTGCCACTCTTGCATTCTATTCGCTCGCCGTGGTCGCGACGGCGCAATCCGCGCCCGCTCCTCAGCCGCCCGCCAAACGGATTCCCATCCCCGGTCTTACCCTGACGGACGCTGAGCGTGGTGAACTCACCGCGGGTGCCGCCGCGCTCCGGCGGGACATCGATGCACTTGCTGTTGCGCTGGCCGCCGAGCCCAAGTTGCTCGCGCTGCTGCCGGACGTGGAAATTTTCCACAAGGCCGTCGACTGGGCGCTGCGTTACGATGAAATCATGGCGGCGAAGGAAATCGCGTTCGCCCGCCACCTGCTCGAGGAGGGCGCGCAGCGCGTGGCGCAGTTGCGCGTAAAGCAGGCGCCGTGGCTCGATGCCACCGGCCTCATCGTCCGAGGCTACCGCTCGAAACTTGACGGTTCGGTGCAGCCCTACGGACTCGTGGTGCCCGAGTCGCTGAAGGGTGCGGCGCGCGAAATCCCGATGATGGTCTGGCTGCTGGGCCGCGGCGAGAAGCGCACCGAGCTGGCGTTTCTTGCCGAGCGCGAAGCGGGTCCGCCGCAGCTCACGCCGAAGGACACGCTGACGCTCGTCGCCTACGGACGGTTCTGCAACGCGACGAAATTCGCCGGCGAAGTCGATGTGTTCGAGGCGCTCGCGGCCGTGCGCGCCCAGTATCGCATCGATCCGCTGCGGATTGCAGTCGCGGGTTTTTCGATGGGCGGCGGCAGCACGTGGCATCTCGCGACGCATTACTCCGGGCTCTGGTGTGTAGCGTCGCCCGGCGCCGGGTTTGCCGAAACGCCTATTTTTACGAAGGCCAACGCTCCGGACAAGGAACGGCGCCCCGAGTGGGAGCAGGTGCTCTGGCGTCAGTATGAGGGCACCGGCGTCGCGGGAAATCTTTTCAATCTGCCGACGCTCGCCTACGCGGGCGAAATCGACGGGCAAAAGGAAGCATCGGACTTGATGGAAGCCGCGATGGCGAACGAAGGGCTGAAGCTCGAGCGATTCATCGGACCGCAGACCGGCCATAAATATCACGACGAAACCAAAGTCGCGCTCACGCGCCGGCTCGAGGAATTGCTCGCCCGCGGGCGCGACCCCACTCCGCGCGCCGTCTGGCTGCAAACCTACACGCTGCGCTACCCGGAGGCGGCCTGGGTGCGCATTGAGGAGATGGGGAAACATTGGATCCGGGCGGAAGTCCGGGCCTCATTGCACGACAACCACCTCATCGATGTTCGCACGGTCAACGTGGAGGCCCTCTCCCTCCCCGGCATGACCGCCACCACCGTGGTGCTCGACGGCCAGGAACTGACGGTCGAGGGGGCCGAACTGCGGTTCGCGCGACAGGGCGACACCTGGCGACACGCTAAATCCAACCTAGCCCTACGCAAGCGCCCCGGGCTCACCGGCCCGGTCGACGACGCGTTCATGGAGTCGTTTCTCTTCGTACGTCCGACCGGCAAGCCGTTAAATGCCGACGTCGCCACCTGGGTCGAAGGCGAACTCACGGCGGCCCGCACTCTCTGGCGCGACGTCTACCGCGGCGATGTGCGTATCAAGTCGGACCGCACGGTGAACGAGGCCGACATCGCGAATCACAATCTAATCCTCTGGGGCGACTCGTCGTCGAATGCCGTGCTCGCCAAAATTATTGCGAAGTTGCCGGTGCAATGGGACGCGAAGACCCTCACGTTTCGCGGCAAGAGCTACCCGGCGGCGACTCACGCGCCGATTCTGATCTTCCCGAATCCGCTCAACGTGTCGCGGTACGTGGTGTTGAACAGCGGGCTGGATTTCCGCACCGACGGCTACAACAACAATGCCCTGCAGACGCCGAAGCTGCCCGACTGGGCGATTGTCGACCTTCGCACTCCGCCCGGCCCGCGCTGGCCGGGAAAAATCGTGGACGCTGGGTTTTTCAACGAAAGCTGGAAATGAACATTCGGGTCGCCCTTCTCCGCCCCTGTCTTGTCGCCGCCGGCTTTCTCATCGGGCTCGACGCCGCGCTGGCGGCACCCACGCCACCGCCTCCGGCGAAACGCCTGCCTCCCGCCGGCATCGCGATTCCGGCGGCGGACCGCGCCGAACTCACCTCCGGCGCTGCCGCGCTGCGCGCTGACATCGATGCGCTCACTCGCGAACTCACGATCGCCAAAAATGATCGCCTCCTCGCCCTGCTGCCCGACGTCGAGGTGTTTCACAAGGCGGTCGACTGGGCGCTGCGTTACGACGAGTTCTTCGCGGCCAAGGAAGTTGCCACCGCCAGAAAGGCGCTCGCCTCTGGTCGCGAGCGCGTCGCGCAGCTGCGGAACGGAAAAGCACCGTGGCTCGACGCCACCGGACTGATCGTCCGAGGCCATCGCTCCGCGGTGGACGGCTCGTTCCAACCCTATGGCTTGGTCGTTCCGTCGGGCGTGACGCGCGAGCGCGCCAATCGTCTCATGGTCTGGCTTCTCGGCCGCGGGGAAAAGCGCACCGAGCTCGCGTTCATCGCCGAACGCGAAGGCGGTCCGCCGCAGCTCACGCCGCGCGACACGATCCTCCTCGTGCCCTACGGTCGTTTCTGCAACGCAACGAAGTTTGCCGGCGAGACGGATGTGTTTGAAGCGATGGCATCGGTCCGCGGCACATATCACATCGACGACAATCGGATTACGGTCGCGGGGTTTTCCATGGGTGGCGCGAGCACCTGGCATCTCGCGGCGCATCACGCCGGCCTGTGGTGCGCGGCGTCGCCGGGTGCGGGTTTTGCCGAGACCGCGATCTACAATCGCGCGCTCGATCCTGGAAAGCCGCCGCGCACGCCGTGGGAGCAGACGCTTTGGCGGTGGTACAACGCCACGGACTACGCAGGGAATTTCTTCAACCTGCCGGTAATCGCGTACAGCGGGGAAGACGATCCGCAGAAACAATCGGCCGACCTTATGGAGGCGGCGATGGCGAAGGAAGGCTTGAAGCTTGAGCGCCTCATCGGCCCGAAGACCGCGCACAAATATCATCCGGACACCAAGAACGAACTGACCGCCCGTCTCGAAGCGTTGGCCGACCGTGGGCGCGACGCCACGCCGAAGGAAGTTCGCGTGACGACCTACACCACCCGTTATCCCGGCGAGTCGTGGGCGCGGTTCGAGGCGCTTGAGAAACAGTGGGAACGCGCCGATCTCGTCGCGCGCCGCGACGGCACCGACTCCGTCGTCGTCACGACGAAAAACACCACGGCCATCAAGCTCACGTTGCCGGGAATCCGCTCGGTGAAAATTGACGGGCAGACCGTCGGCCTCTCCGGTACGACCGCGAGCGGTGCCTTCCTGCACCGCGAAAACGGCACCTGGCGGGCCGGCGCGCCCGCAACGGCGGTGCGCAAGCGTCCGGGGCTTTCCGGGCCAATCGACGATGCCTTCACCCAGGCTTTCCTTTTTGTTCGGCCCAGCGGAAAGCCACTCAATGACACCCTGGCGGTCTGGACGCGTGGCGAGCTGGCGCATGCGACGAAGATGTGGCGCGACATTTTCCGCGGTGACGCCCCGGTGAAGGACGACGTCGCGGTTTCCGACGAAGATATCCGCACGAAGAATCTGATTCTCTGGGGCGACCCGTCATCGAACAAGTTGCTCGCACGGCTGCTGGCGCAATTGCCGCTCACATGGGACAGCCGGAAAATCACGTTCCGCGGTCACGACTACGACGCGGCATATCACGCGCCAGTGCTCATCTTTCCCAATCCGCTCAATCCCTCCCGCTACGTTGTGCTGAACAGCGGCGTCGATTTCCGCGAGGAGGCTTATGGTACGAATTCCCTGCAGACGCCCAAATTGCCCGACTACACCATCCTCGATCTGCGCGAGAAGCCGGGCCCGCGCTGGCCCGGGAAGATGGTTGATGCGGGGTTCTTCGACGAGACGTGGAAGTGAGTTGGGGTTGTTAACGACTTAAACGCACCCCGGCTCGCTGCCCGCCGTCGGAACGGCGAAGTTCCGAAATGCATCTTCGTCGTTGCCCCGCCCTTGTCGCGCTCGCTGGCCTCAGCATTCTTGTCGCCACCGCCACAGTTGCCGCCGAGCGCGTCACGCTCAATTTCAATCCGGACTGGCGCTTCCTCCGCGACGACGCGCCCGGGGCGCAGGCGGCGGCCTTCGACGACCACGGCTGGACGCTCGTTTCGGCACCGCACACGTTCAACGACATCGACACGTTCGACAATTGGTCGACGCCCGGTCACCGCGGTGAACAGATCCAGTGGAGCGGCCGCACCTGGTACCGCAAGACCTTCACCGCACCCGCGGCGTGGAGTGGCAAAAAAATATACGTCGAGTTCGAGGCCGTGCGCCAAATCGCCGAGGTCTATCTCAACGGCGAAAAGCTCGGCATTGCGAAGAGCGGCTTCACGCCCTTCGGCTTCGACCTCACGCCGCATCTGAAAATCGGCGCGGCCAACGTCCTTGCAGTGATGGCGGACAACCGCTTCATGCGCGATCCGCTCGATCCCGCCACCGAGGCCGAGATTGCGAAGCGCAACGGCACCGCGACCTCCGCGGCACCGCTCAGCTCCACCGCCAACCCTAATCTCGCGACGCTGCATGCCGCGATCAACGAGACGATTCCCGAAAAATTCGAGGACCTCGGCGGCGATCGGATCCCGTGGAACAACCCGCACTGGCATCCTGCCCACGGCGGCATCTACCGGAACGTCCGACTGATCGTCACCGATCCGTTGCACATCTCGCTGCCGCTCTACTCGTTTCTCCAGACCGCCGGTCCTTACGCCTACGCGACGGACATTTCTCCCGCGGCGGCAAAGATCGGCGTGGACGTTCCGGTGCAGAACGGCCGGGGCGCGGCGCAGACAGCCGAGGTGCGCGTCGAGATCTTCGATGCGAGCGGCAAGTCGGTGCTCACGTTCAACCAGACGCAGTCGATTCCAGCCGGTGCGAGTCAGGTTTTTTCCGTCAGTGGGGCTCTGGCCAAGCCACGGTTGTGGGAGCCGGCCTACCCGCACGTCTATCGCGTCACCTGCGCGTTGCGCGTGGGTGGCCAGACCGTTGACACGACTGAGATTCCGCTTGGGGTCCGCGCGGCGAAATGGGACGTCGCGATGGGCTTCACGCTCAACGGCCGCGGCGAAAAACTTCACGGCTGGGGCCAGAAGGCGACGAACGAATGGCCGGGACTCGGCGCCGCGCTGCCGGACTGGATGCAGTTCTACACGCTCGATTTGATGAAACGTGCCGGTGGCAACTTTGTCCGGTGGGGCCACGTCGCCGGCAGCCCGTCGCAAATCGACGCGGCCGACCGGCTCGGGATTGTCATCCTCCAGCCGGGAGTCGATGGCGAGGCGGACACGGTGAAGGCGGCGTGGGAGCTGCGGGCCAACACGTTTCGCGATGTCGTGATCTACTACCGCAATCATCCCTCGATTCTCATCTGGGAGGGCGGCAACCAGAAGGTCACCCGCGAGCATGCGAAGGAATTGCGTGGTTATATGGACAAATACGATCCGCATGGCGGCCGCGTTTACGCCCACCGACGCGCGGACAAGATCACGGCCGAGTTCATGGACATCGGCGTCGGCACGGAAGGTGGCCGCGAGATTGCCACGCTCCCAGTCGTCGAGGGTGAATACAACCGGGAGGAGGCGCCGCGTCGCGTGTGGGACGAGGCGTCGCCGCCGAATTTCGGCTACCCCGAGGCCAAGGGGATGACATATCAGCTCACGTCGGAGCAGTTCGCCGCCAACCAGGTGGTGCAGTACATGAAGAAGCTTGGCCCGACGGTACACAGTGGTGGGGCCAATTGGATTTTCAGTGATTCGACCAGCGGCGGCCGCGTGCCCGCCGAGGTAGCGCGCGCCAGTGGCGAGGTCGACGGCGTGCGTCTGCCGAAAGAGGCCTATTATGTCTGCGCGGCGATCTGGCGGGCGGATCCGCAGGTGCACATCATCGGTCACTGGACCTATCCGGCTGGCACGAAGAAAACGATCTACGTCGCGTCCAACGCCGAGATCGTCGAGCTGTTCGTCAACGGCAAGTCACTCGGGCAGGGGAAGGTTTCCGATCGGTACCTGTTCACGTTTCCGGAGGTCGCGTTTGCGGCGGGCGAGATCAAGGCGGTCGCGAGCCGCGGCGGAAACGTCGTTGCCACGCAGGTGAAACGCACGGCGGGCGCGCCGGTGGCGCTCAAGCTCACGACGATCACTGGTCCGGCGGGGCTGCGGGCCGACGGGGCGGATGTTGCGCTGATCGATGTCGAGGCGGTTGATGCCAACGGTGAGCGTTGCCCGACAGTGCAGCCGCGCGTCGACTTTGAAACGAGCGGTCCCGGCGTCTGGCGCGGCGGCTACAACAGCGGGAAGGTCAATTCGACCAACCATCCATTTCTCGATCTTGAGGCCGGCGTTAACCGCGTCGCCGTGCGTGCGACCCGGACGGCTGGGAGCATCATGGTGCGGGCGAAAAGCGAAGGGCTTCGTCCCGCCAGTGTGACGATCGTGAGCACGGGATTTGCAGGGGAAATGCCCGCGACGTTTGCCGCGAAGCTGCCGGCCCAGGCGCCGGATCATCCGGCGTTCACGAGTGTGCCAGCGCCTGGGAGCGGGGGCGAGCGCGACCGGAAGCCGGCGGCGAAGGCCGCGGCGACGCCCGGCAAATTCATCCGGACCTTCAACTACACCGGGCCGCAGGCGGCGATCGTGCACGTCGAGACTGGCGCCGCTGCTGGTCGCAACATTTATGTCGACCGCGACTACACGTTTGCGGCGTTGCCCGTGGGTTTGGCCGGCGCCGACTGGGTGCAAGTGGCGGATGAAGACCAGCGCTACAGCGCGGTCGACCTGATTGAACTCGCGGTGCCGGCGGGTGCGGTCGTCACGATCGCGCACGACGGTCGTGCGCCATTGCCGGCGTGGCTCACCAAGCAATTTGAAGCGACGGCCGATGTCCTGACGGTCAACGGCAAGCCGATGAACCTCTTCCGGCGCCGCGCCGCACGCGACGAGAGCCTCACGTTTGGTTCGAACACTGACGGTGCCCCGGTGCGGGCCAACATGTACGTTGTCCTCGTGAATGCCGGACCGTAGCTTTCGGGCCGGTTACAGCACGAAGTGACCCGCCGTCATCCCGTGGTGCAGTCCCGCGCTGAGGACGGCGAACCACGCCCAGAGGGCGATTTCCACGTTCCGGCTCTCCGGTTGCCTTAGGAGCAGGAAAAGGAGGAGCGCCGGCATGTGATAGCGCGGCTCCACCAGAATGATGGGAACGAGGCTGAGAAACCAAAACGGATAGAGCATTTTCGCCGCCGGGCGGAGCAGCGGGGTGGCGAGCAATGACAGGCCGGTGATCGTGAGGAGGGCGGCGAATCCCAACCGCCGGACGCTGCCGTCGAGCAGTAGCGCCATGAATTGGTTGCGCAACAGCCAGTCCATTTTGTTCCAGGGATGCTCCGGAACATAGACGAACGCGACTACCGTGGCGGAGGCCACGAACAGTGCGGCGAGGGGCCAGCGCCGTCGGATCCACGTGGCGAGGCGCCCGATGTTGGCCAGGTGCAACGGGAAAAAAAGTACGCCGGCGAGGGCGACGGAAATCGCGAGGTTGCCGGCCGAAATCCCTGCGGGCTGCTGACCGGGGTGATCGAGTCCGACTCGGCCATGCAGGAGCACAAAGGCGGCAAAGGCGGCGAGGCCGGGCAGCAGCGGCCAACAGCTCTTCACCTGTTGCCAAAGCCGTTTGGAATCGAACTGGAATCCGTGGGCTTCCAGGTGCGCGTATCCGAAAAGGAAAACGATGAAGATCACGTTGGTCTGTCGCACAAACAGCGCGAGCAGCGCCAACAGTCCGGCCACATAGTACGATCGTCGCTGGCAGGCCCAGAATGCGGCCAGGTCGACGAGCAGCGAAAAAACATCGGTGTAGAGCAGGCAGTGAAAAGGAAACACCACCGGCAATAGATAGGCTTGGGCCGCCCGCAACAGCGCCCATTCGGACCCCGCGGTTTCACGAACAATCCGGAAGACGACGAAGGCGAACAGCAGCGAGAGGCTGAAGCTGTAGAGCCGCAGCATCGACGGCGATGCCTCACCGGTCAGGGCCGCGATGCCGGCGAGGACTGATTGGAATCCCGGAAACATCGCCGCGGCGGGGTATTCGGCCCCCGGCCAGCGGAGTAGTTCAAATTTCCCCGCGAGGAACAGGCCCACCTGACCATGCACCTGGGATTCATCGAGAATCATCCGGTCGTAGAGTTGCCAAGCGCGGGCGAAACCCCAGAACGCGACCGCTGCGGTGAGAACGATGATCAGGAGCTGCAACCGCGGTCCCGGTGCTTCTACCCTGGAGTCACCGACGGAATAGCCACCGCGCAGCTCGGATTGCAGTCGTTCCTTCCCGGCGTCGGACGAATCGTCCCCGGCCGGTCGAGCGGGTTGTGTGGATAAACCGCGGGACGATTGGTCCATGAAAGGACCGGGTTTTTATCGCGGGTGCGTCAGTCGACGGAAGCCTAGAATTGGCCCGAGCGTCGCAAACGATTGATTCTGGCGGGCAGATCCGCGCTCCGGCTAATTCTGCCGAAAACCCAATGCTCCCAGTTCGCTCAGGTGAAACGGCGCGGACGCGATGACCTCTTCCAGTTTGGCAAGCGCGTCGCGCAACGTCGGCACATCGCACATCGCGGCGCCGTCGTCGCGATCGTGGAGGTGAATCGACCATCCGCCCGTATCCGGATCGGCCCCGAGTTGGAGAACGGATCCATGCAGGTAGTTGCCGGGAATTCCGGGATTGATGCCGGCCCCGGGCACGAGGAAGAGCGTGTGCACGGGATCGTGGGCGATGATGCCGCCGTGTTTCCGATGGTGGGCGGGGCGCCCGGCGACGACCAGCCGCGTCGTCTCGGCTTTTGCGCGCAGCGCTTCCGGCAGCGAGGCAACGTAGCGGTTGAAGATGCTGGCGTTGGACTCCAGGGCATCGGTGTCGATTGCTCCCGCCGTCAGCTCGCCGAGATTGGCGGCCTGGAAGCAGGGCCGAACCGCGAGGGATCGCACGGTGACAAATCCGTCGACGTGATCGGCGTCGACATAGACCTGATGCGAGGCCCGCAGGCGGCCGAGCGCGTCCTGGTAGGCGGGCGTCCGGGGGACGGCTCCGATCGGACTGTGTTCGATCATCTCAAGAACGTTGTGGTCGAATTCCGCGTAGGGGTCGTGGGGCACGCTGCCATCTAATGGTGGAGTGGGGCCAAACACGAGGGATTTCCCCGCGGGACGCGATTTTCACGCTGGTCAAGGCCGTGCGATTTTCACGCTCCCGGCTGGCGCTTGGCTTGGAGCCCGCTTTCCTTGCGCGTTTCCCATGCCTGCAAGCCAAACCGCCCTCCGTCGGACCCGCGTCGATTCGTCCCGACCGGATCCCAAATCCCGCCGTGGCGGCGCGCTTGTGCTGATGAACGACGGGCCGTTGAAACGGGCCGCGTGGGCGGAGTTGCACGCGGCGCGCAAGCGGCAGGAAAAAGCGGCCCGCGACCTGCACCGCCATGAGCAAAGCGATCGTCCCGGCTACGAAACGTGGCTGCATCGCATGTTTCCGACGTTCATCACGCGGCTCCGCGAACTGCATCAGGAAGTTTATGCCAAGGGGCAAAAGGTGCAGTACGCGCAGGACGAGGCGATGTTCACGGGCCGCTCGGTGGACAAGATCTGGCGGGAGCAGCGAAAACAGGAGGCGAACCCGCCACCGGCACCGGAGGAAAAGGAGCGGGATGCCGGAAGTAGCCGCCGCGGACCTTTCGGAGCGGCCGACGATTTCTTCGGTGGTGACGACGAAGAGGAGGAGGAGTTCCGTCTGCCGTGGGAGGACATGTTTGAGCCGAGAGCCCGTGGCGCGGAAGGGTCCCAGCCTGGTGCCGACGCCCGCGATGTTTACCGCCGTCTGGTGCAGCGCCTGCATCCGGATCGCGGGGGCGAGTGGACCGCGGCGCGTCAGCGCCTCTGGCACGAGGTGCAGCAGGCGTGGGCCGCCGGCGACGTCGACTGGCTGACTCGCCTGGAGGTCGAATGGGAGGCCGCGCACGATGTGCTCAACGAGCGATCGCCCCTCAGCCGGCTGCGCTTGGCGATCGCCGAAATGCACGCGGCGCGGCGCGATACCGAGCGCAAATTGCGCGAATACCGCGGCTCGCCGGCCTGGCGGTTCACGTTGACGGAGAAGAAACGGGATCTGCTCCATCGTCGGACGGCGATGAACTTCGAGCACGACATCCACTTTCTCGAACGCCAGCTGACCCACCTCAATGCCACGATTGCGAGTTGGGAGAAACCGGCGCGTTCCCGTCGGCGTCCGCGAACGGGCTTCGACGACCGTTGGTACTGACGGGCCGCTATTCTCGATTCACCGCCGACTTTTTCTTTCGATGCCACCCTTCGCCCGTGAAGTCCGTCCTGGTCCACGTTCCCGTACCGTGCTCAACGAGCACGGGATGATCGAAGCCGTGCCCGATGCGTGGGGGTTGCTGCCGCCCGGTGATGCGGCGCTCAGCCGCCGGATCAAGCAGGACGGCCCGACGCTGACCGTGATCGAACTCAAGGGCCGCAAGCGTTTCTCGCGCGGGATCTGGGCGCCCGCCGATCGCATCGAAGCGTTGCGCGCCGCGCTCGAAGTGGAGCGACGGGATCCGTCGTATCAACGAAAACTCGACGCCGGCCGGCAGCGGCGCGCCGCAGCCCAGGAAGACTACGCGGAGGACTTCAACGGGGCGGTGTTGCGCTACCTGAATTTCCATCCCACCCATCAGGTGGTGGCCGCGGCGCTCGCCCTGCTGATCACCGAGCACGCCACGCCAGTGGGCAGCGGGACGGTGGCCCGCACGCAACGGATCCCGATCGAGGCGCGGGCAGAGGCCGCCACCATCGCGTGGCTGCGTCACCAAACCACCGGTTACGATTCGATGCAGATTCCGCGGGAAAAAGGCCGGCGTCGCGAAGTGCGCCGCATGCTCGCGCAGCGTTCGGTGCAATTGCTCGCGCGTTACCGCTCGGGGCAGCCGATTGATCGCGCGCAATGCCCGTTGCATCGGGCGCTGCTGCCCCACATGCCCACGCGGACGATCGGGTAGCGGCGGCGGTCGCAAAAGTGGAATCGGCCGGCTGGGCTTTACGGTGCCAAACTCGGCGGGAGGCACACGATCAACTGGGGCCGTCGCACTTCTACTGAGTGTAGCAGCCAGTGGCCGCGAGTGGCGTTGTTTCACCTTGGGATATCAGTTGCATCACTTCGAAAACTGACCGCCGGGCATTGTCCGGGGCTTCATTCATCTGATGGCTTCGGGTTTCCGACGCCTGACGAAAGCTACTTTGCGATCGAGTCGTAATACGCCTTCATCACATACCACGCTTTCTTGCGCTGACCTTGGTCGGAGAGCAGGCCTTTGCGATTCCAGCCGTCTTGGTTCTGGGGATGCATGCGGGTCGGTGATCGGAAATCGAAGAGCACCCATGGCGCGGTGCCGCGGAGATTCGGGACGTTCCGAAGCATGACGAGGTTCTTCCGGTACAGTTCCTCCTGATACTCTTCACTCCAGCTGTGGGCGATCTCCGGCGAGCCGTGACGGCCGAAGAGCGCTTCACCGCCGAATTCCGAGAAAATCATCGGCTGTTTCGGAGCCACGTTCCATTTGAGCTGCTTGGGGTCAGCCGGGAAGGGCTTGTACCATCCGAGGTATCGATTGACGCCGACGACATCGACGGCATCCGCCACCCGGTCCTTCAGCGTAAAGGTCGAGGTAGCCTGGTCGTAGTCGATGTTGTCGAAGGCTGCCCCGACCAGGCGGGTGGCATCGAGTTTGCGGGTGAGGGCGACGAGCTCGGTCAGCACCTTGTCGCGGAAATCGGAAGGGCGGGTCTCGTTGGCGACGCTCCAAAGAATAATGGCGCCGCGGTTCTTGTCCCGATAGATCATCTCGCGCAGCATCGTCTCCGCCTTCTTGAGGACGACTGGGTTGGAGAATTCGATGCCCTGCCAGATCGGGATCTCCTCCCAGATCATGACTCCCGCTTTTTCTGCGGCTCGGCAGATGCGTTCATTCTGGGGGTAGTGCGCTGTGCGCACAAAATTGCAGCCCAAGGCCGTTACCTCCTTCAGGATGGCCGCGGCGTCGGCATCGGAGTGCGCCCGTCCCAGGCGTTGGGGGATCTCTTCGTGGACGTTGACGCCTTTGAGGAACACCGGCTTGCCGTTAAGCAGAATGTCGGTGCCTCGGGTTTCGATGGTGCGAAAGGCGATCTCATCTCGAACCAGATCGTCACCGGTGCGGAGCGTCATCGCATATGTTTTGGGAGAGGCTGGTTCCCAAAGCTGCGGCCTGGCCTCGACCTCGAAGGTGGCGTCGCCGCGCTCGTCGGTGGTTAAGGTCTTCTGCAGGCGCAGCTCCGGGATGGAAAGGGTGACCGGTTGAGGCTTTGTCGCCCCGGCGACCGTGACGCGACCCGCGATCACGCCGGTCTGGCCGCGCTTCAATTGGACCAGGTAATCCTGCACGTACGCCTGTGGGCGTTCCACGAGGAGCACGTCCCGCAGGATTCCGCCGTAGTTCCACCAGTCGAAGACCATCGCCGGAATTCCGTCCACTCGGCGGGAGTTGTTCACCATCACGACGAGGTCGTTTCCACCGTCCTTCAGCAGCTTGGTGATTTCGAATTGGAAGGGCGTGAAGCCGCCTTCGTGGCGCCCGACGAGGGCGCCGTTCAGCCAGACCGCGGCTTCGTAACTGACGCCTGCGAAATAAATGAACTGTCGCCTGTTTGGATTCTTCTTCGCGGCGAACGTGCGCTGATACCAGACGTTGCCTTCGTAGTATTTGAGTTCCGCCGACTGGGAGTTGAAGTCGCCCGGTACATCGAGGGTGAGGCCGCCGCCGAAGGCGTATTCCACGATTTCCGTGTCCTTGGTCGGCCTGCGGTTCTGGTAGAGTTTCATCGATTCTCCCTTGCCGAAGATGTCGACGATCGCGTTCCACTTCCCGTTGAGCGACTGTACCTCGGCGCAACCGTACGGGTTCATCATGAACGATTGCGCGATGAGATTTGTCACCGCGAAGAAGCAGGCGCAGAGGACGATAAGGGCTCTCATGAGATGGTTTTTTACCAATAGCTTCCGGGCCAATTATTGGCACGCCTTTTCACCCGGTTAACCTGTGGGATTGGTGGAACATGCGCTCAGCACGAAGGCCTTGAAGTGAAATGCTCTTCCACGCGCTGAAACGCGCGAAGCCCGGGCGGGTGCAACGGTGAGGGCATGCGCGAGCGGATCAAGCGGCTCGGTGGTGGCCGCAACGTTGCAGCGCCCGGCCGTGTTACGGAATCGCAGCGCGGGGATTGCATCTTGAAAGGGCTCCGTTCACTTCGCGACCGGTGGCCTGGGTGCGCGTCAGCCGAGAACCCGCGCAATCCGCGATCGGGATGTTGCGTTCTCGGAGAGGATTCCGCTCAGACGTTTTTCAACCGGCCGGTCGAATCGCCGAAGCGCTCCAGCTCCCTCACTCCCGCGTGGTCGGCGAGATTCAGGAACAAATTGGAGAGCGGCTTCGACCCGTGTTGCACGAAGCGGCCGGCGGAGAGCGCGCCGCCGCCGTGGCCCGCGAGGATCACGGGCAGGTTGTCGTGCGAGTGGCGGTTGCCGTCGGCATTACCGCTGCCGTAGAGGATCCGGGAATTATGGAGGAGTGACTTGCCGTCGACGTCCTCGGTGGCGTCGAGGCGCCGGAGGAAGCCCGCGAAACGCTCGACGTACCATTTGTCGATCTGGGCGATCTTGTCCATGCGCGGCCCGTCATTCTGGTGGTGCGAGAGATCATGGTGGCCCTCGGAGATGCCGATCTGGGTGAAGGATCGATTGTCACCGTCGTGGCCCAGCACAAACGTCGCGACGCGCGTCGAGTCCGTCTTGAACGCGATCAGCATCATGTCGTACATCAGGTCGACGTAGTCGGCGTGGCTTTGCGGAATGCCCGAGGGCGTCGCCTGGTCGGGATCGACATTGGGGCCGAACTGCTCGGCCTTCTGGATGCGTGTCTCCACGTCGCGCACGCCCGTGAGATATTGATCGAGTTTTTCACGGTCGTTGCGGCCAAGGCGATCCTGCATGCGCCGCGCGTCGTCCATCACGAAATCGAGCACGGAGCGGCGCGCGAGGATGCGCTGCTTCGCGTTTGCCGCCCGCTCTCCGTGCGGGCCGGAGCCGAAAAGCCGCTCAAACACGAGCCGCGGATTGTTCTCGGGCGTCATCGGCGTCGTCGGTGACTGCCACGAGATGTTGTACTGGTAGGCACACGAGTAACCGGAGTCGCAGGCGCCCGACTGGCGGTTGACGTCACAGGTAAGTTCGAGCGAGGGAAAGCGCGTGAGATGGCCGACGTTTTTCGCGATGACCTGGTCGATGGAGATCCCGGCGCGCACGTTCGTCGCGCTCTTGTTGAGTCGGACGCCGGTGAGGAAGACGCCATTGCCGCGTGCATGGTCGCCGGCGCCGTCTGCGCCACCCCGGGCGTTGGCGTGGTCGAGTCCACCGAGCACTTGGAGGTGCGCCCGAACCGGCTCAAGCGGGGCCAGCGTTCCGTTGAGCAGAAAATCCGACTCGCCGCCCTCCGGCCACCAGCGGGCGGGGATCGCACCATTCGGGAAAACCACGAAGGCGGTCCGCAACGGCGCACCGCTCGCCGTCGTCGCGAGACCGGTCTCACCGGCCGCCAGCATCCGGCGCGGCAGCAGTGACGCGAAAGCCGGCAGCGCCAAGCACGCTCCGAGGCCGCGCAGAAAATGACGACGGTTCATGGCGGCCTGACGTTGGAGGGCGGCGGAGTGGGCGGAGGTGTTCATCGGTCAGTCGGTTGATTGCTGGGGACGCGACGCCTTCGTCGCGGCGTCGGCCTGCGCGGCGGGATTCGGCTCCCGGCGTTGTTGAAACGGTGCGGAGTTCACGATCCCTTGCAACAGCGCGGACGGTTTTCCGCCGGAGGCTTCGAGCTGGTCGACGAGTTGATCGACCGTGGCCACGTCGTAGTACTCAAGCCCGCGGCCGAGCGCGTAGGTCAGCAGTTTCTCGGCAAGGTTGTAGTAAAAATTCCGATGATGCCGCGTCGCCAGGATGTGCTTGAGTTCCCGGACGTCGGAGAACTCCTCGCCCGTGATCAATTTTCCCCCGGTCTGAATCGGCTGATTCAACTCGCTGGTGCGCCACATGCCCATGGCGTTGAAATTTTCCAGGGCGAGCCCGAGGGGATCCATGCGGCTATGGCACGAGTGGCAGAGGGGATCCGTGGCGTGGAGGGCGAGCGCTTCGCGGAGACTCAGGGTGCGCCGGGCCGCGGCGGGGGCGGCGTCTTCGAGCGAGGGAACGTTGGGCGGCGGGGGTGGTGCCGGCGTGCCGAGGATGGCGTCGAGGATGAAAACGCCGCGTTTGACCGGCGAGGTGCGCGTGGGGTTGGAGGTCACGGCCAGCACCGTGCCCTGGGTGAGAATGCCGCCGCGGGGGCTGTCCGGCGGAAGCTTCACTTCACGCATCTCCGTGCCGCTCACGCCCTCGATGCCATAGTGCTTGGCCAATTCCTCGTTGAGAAACGTGTAGTCGCTCTCGATTAGCTCCAGCAGGCTCCGGTCCTTTTTGAGGATATGCGCAAAGGTCATCTCCGTTTCCCGGAGCATGGCGCGGCGCAGATCCCCGGTGAGATCGGGTTTGGCCTTCCGATTGAACGCCTCGTAAACCGCCCGCGCCTTCGCGGCCGCCTCCGCCTGCTCGGGCGTGCGCGTTTCGCGCGAACGGCCGCCCAGGCGCCGAAAAGTCTGCCGCGCCTCCTCGTATTCCGGACTCGGATGATCGCGCAGATAAATGTCGAGCGCCGTGATCGGGACCGTGGCGATGTCCCTCGCCTGCAGCCACTGCCCGGTAAAATTCCGCACGAATTCCTTCCCGCGCGAATCTTCCAGCATCCGCGTGATCTGCGCCGGCAACGCGGCGCGCAGCCGGCCTTCGCGCGCGAGGCGGAACAGCTCCTCGTCCGGCATCGACGACCAGAGGAAATATGAAAGTCGGGTCGCGAGGGACCACTCGTCGATCAACGGATGCGCCTGGCCGGGCGCGAGCGGCAGCGTCCGGTCCTCGCGGAAGATGAAACTCGGCGACGACAGCACGGCGCTCATCGCTTGGGCGATGCCCGTTTCAAACGTGGTGCGCGGCGTCGTGTAGACCGCCTCGGCTAGGTCCACGAGGCGATCGAGCCGGGCCGGTTCCACGGGGCGGCGATAGGCGCGGGAGGCGAATTTTCCCAGCACTTCGCGGGCGTAGGTCCGGCGGCTCGCCGCATCCGCCGGGACGTCGCGTGGGAAGAGTTTTTCGTAGCCACGGGGCTTGACCCAATGCTCCTCCGCAAAAGGTCCCCGCACCACCACGTCGCTTACCCGCATCCGGAGCTGGCGTAGTTGCGGCCGATCCGGGGCGACGGGCGCAACCTCAACGACGAACGCGTGCTCTCCAGCCGCCCATTCGCGATCGAAGGCGAACTCAAAAGACTTCCCGCCTTCCCGGAGAAATTCGCGGTCCAGCAGCGTCTCACCATCGACGCTGAACTTCAGCCGGCAGCGGTTCTGGTCGAATTGCTCCTCCACGTAGCGCTCGACTTGGCGAAGGTTCAACACGACCTGATACTTCCCGGCCTGAACCACCTGGTGCGTCGCGGCGACGGTCGCCGGAGTGTAATAGGAAAGGTCGAGCTCGTCGCCGGCAATCGCGGGCGCCGGGCGGCGCATTGCCGGAGGTCCGGCCGTCTGGCTGCGCTTGCTGCGGCCCTTACCGGGAAGCGCCGGCGTGGGGTCGGTCTTCGCCGCCGTCTCCACCGCCGGTGGCGGCGTGTCGGGCAGGGTTGTTTCCACCTTGACGGTGGCAAATTTGCGTCCCGGCACGGACTTTTCCGCCACGACGCGCGATTGCAGCGGCACCGTCTTCGTCACGATCTCCTGGGCGGCGTCGAGGTATTTTTCGAGCAGCAGCGGCGAAATCGTCAGCACGTCCGCCATGTTGTCAAAGCCCTGTCCGGTGTCGTCGGCGGGAAATTCCTTCAGAGTGTCGTAATCAAACCCCGTCAGGTCGCGGACCGTGTTGCGGTACTCCACGCGGTTCAGCCTTCGCACTGTGACGCGACCCGGGTCGGGCTTCGCGGGATCGAGGCCGAATGCCTCGCGTTTGATCCAACCTAGCAGTTTTTCCGTTTCGGCCGGCGGCAGGCGTTCCTCGTCGGCGGGCGGCATGATGCCGGTCCGGACATTTTTCAACGCCCGCAGCCAAAGCTTGGGATCGTGCAACGCGGCCGCGGACTCGAAGCGGTCGAGCCGCACGCCGCCCTTGTCGACGCCGTTGCCGTGGCAGTCGAAACAATACTTTTCGAGCACGGGTTCGATTTCGCGTCGAAACACCTCCAGCACAGGCTCGGCCGCCGCCGCGATTGCCACCGGGAGGACCATGGCAAGGGAGGCGAAGGATCGGAGGCGTGCGCGCATGGATTGGGAACGTGATGGACGGACGCGCGCCGCGCGGCAAGGATGCGCGTGCCCGAAATTTTTGCCTCCCGCTTTTCGTCTCCCCTCCATGAAATCACGACTGATCGAAGTTACCTCGCTGCCCCTGGCTGTCGTCTTGCCGCTCGCGGCCCAAGCCGCTGATTCCACCGCTCCCGCCACCTGGCACGCCCAAAGCCTCGGTCAGGCGCTGGTATACATGGTGATGTTTGCTCTCGTCGGCATCCTCGTCGCCATTGCCGGCTACAAGCTGTTCGACAAGTGCACGCCGGGCGATTTGCACCACGAGATTCTGCAGAACAAGAATATCGCGGCGGCAATCATCGGAGGCTCCGTGATCCTCGGGGTCTGTATCATCATCGCCGCGGCGATGATGGGCTGAGTGCACGCCTCTGGTCGCACGTTGTGAAACGGAGCAAGACGGTCCGACGAGTGCTTCTCGGTGGTGCCTCGGCCGGCGCCATCGCCGCGGCTGTGTTGGCAACCGAGTCGCGCGTCACGCCCGAGAGCTACTACACCAACGACTACCATCTGCCGGGCGCCGGGTATTACCATGCGCCGTTTCGGGCGTTCTTCCCGCAGCCCTACAATCACTTCGATGCGACGCGCAAAATGTATTTTTACGGCGGCCAGTGGGGTGCGGCTCCGCACCGTAGCATCGTGAACATCTCCGCGCCCACCGCCGAGGCGGCCCGGGTCGCGGAAACGCAGCGCACGGATCTGCTGAGCTCGGGCGCCTATTACCAGCGATCCGGGTTCGGCCGCACCTCCGATTCGCATTTCTCCTCCTCCTCCTGATGCAACGGCACCGTTGTCCACCGCGGCCAGCCTGGCGCGAGAAGGTCGAGGAAACCGGCCTCACCTACCACACGCACGAAACGGGCCCGTATTGGGACGAATCGGCGTGTTACGAGCTGAACGCGGCGGAGGTTGACGTGTTGGAGGGCGCCGCGCGGACGTTGCACTTTCTCTGCATCGACGCCGCCGAGGCCGTGATTCAACGCGGCTGGTGGGATCGGCTCGCGATTCCCGAGGCCGCCATCCCGGCGATTCTTCGCTCGTGGGAGCGCGACGACTTCAGTCTCTACGGGCGGTTCGATCTCGCCTTCGACGGCCACGGCGCGCCGAAGCTGCTCGAGTACAACGCCGACACTCCGACCGCGCTGGTCGAGGCGGCGGTTACCCAATGGTTTTGGTTGCAGGAGGTCCACCCCGATGCCGACCAGTTCAATTCGATTCACGAGCGGTTGATCGCGGCCTGGCGCCGCTGGTCCGGGGCCACGATTCATTTCAGCAGCGTCAAGGGAAACGCCGAGGACGAGCAGACCGTGCTCTACCTGCGCGACACCTGCGAGCAGGCCGGCGTGGCGACCCGCGCCGTGGCGATCGACGACATTGGCTGGGACGCCATGCGCCGGGTCTTTGTCGATCTCGCCGGCGCGCGGCTCACCCATTGCTTCAAACTCTACCCGTGGGAGTGGATGTGGCGGGAGGAGTTTGGCCCGCATCTGGCCCACGACGCCGTGCAATTCATTGAGCCGACCTGGAAGATGCTCCTTAGTAACAAGGGACTGCTGCCGGTGCTCTGGGAGTTGTTTCCGGATCATCCCAACCTGTTGCCTGCCTACGAAACTGCCGTTTCGCTCGGCCCGCGCTATGTGCGTAAACCCAAGTTAAGCCGCGAGGGCGCCAATGTGACGTGGATCGATGCCGGCACTATCGTCGAGGAAACCGGCGGTGATTATGGTGATGAGGGCCACGTCTACCAGGCTGCGGTGGACCTGCCCCAGTTTGACGGCAACCGCGCGGTGTGCGGCGTATGGATCGTTGATCACGAACCGGCCGGGCTTGGCATCCGAGAGGACACCCGTCGCATCACCGGCAATCTGAGCCGCTTCGTGCCGCATTTTTTCCGCTGAGATGAGCTTCGAGAATCCCACTCCTCTCATCGTCGGCGCCACGGGCACGCTTGATGGACGCCATGTGCGCGTCGCAGGTCGGGTCGTTATGGGGATGGAAGAGCGGGGCGAGACTTACGTCTGGAACGAGTTCAACGTGGTCGACAGTTTCGGCCGCAGATCGACGCTGGTGTTCGAGGAGTCGGAAGCCGGGCCGGAGTGGAAGCTGTTCAAGATGATCGAGCCCCTCCGCTCGATGTCGGCGTCCGAGGCGGCGGCGAAGCGCGTGGGCGCCACCGTCGACCTCGATGGCACGTCGACCCGCATCACGCTCGTCGCCGAGTCGCGCGTGCTCTGCATCGAGGGCCAGGGACCGGATGGCGTGGAAGTGGGCGACGTGGCGAAGTACTTTAACGCGGACCGCGGCGACCGGATGTTGGTGGTCAGTTGGACCGGGGAGGAAATTGAATTTTTCGAGGGCCGCGATTTATCGGCGCAGATGATGGCGGAGGCGTTCGGCCTGCCGGGGGACGCCCCCGCCCTGGGCCGCACGTCGGGATTTTCGCGCGACACGTCCGCCGCGACCGGCGGCAACTCGATCATCGGCTACGTGGTGTTCGCCGTGTTCGCGTTTTTCAGCCTTTTTTCCTGCACCCGCTGCAACCAGGGCACGACGTCCAGTGCGCCGTCGCGGGCGACGGCGCCGCTGCCGGCGCCCAAGAAAGCCGCGCCCCTGCTGCGGCTCAACCCGGGTGCGCAGGGCACGCTGGCCCAAATTCGCTACACGATCGAAGGCCACGCCCTGGTGGAAATCGCGCGCGTGGGCGCGCGTCACGATGAACACGAGTATTCGCTGACGAGTGGCGCGGGGGAACGAGCGCTTTTGATCAACGCCCTGAACGGGCTGGAAAAGGAGTGGCATCTTTTACTGCCGGTCACCGGGAGCGCCGAGCTCTTGACGCTCAGCCCGCAGGAGGCGGCGACGCGCCGGAAGGGCGCTCCGATTCCTCTGGGTGGGCGGACGTTTCGCATCACGAGTCTCTATCAGGCGACGACCCGCGCGACGGACGGTGCTGCCGGCGCGACCGCGGTCTGGCCGGCGCTGCAGTACGGTTTCATCGCGCAGGACGGCGCCGATTGGCTGGTCGCGCGGTGGACCGAGCAGGGCGTACGTTTTTTCCGTGGTCGCACCATTGCAGAGGCGGACGTGCTCACGGCACTCGGGCCGGGTCAGGGAAAACCACGTTGAGCCGAATCTCAACGCGGTGCCGCTCGCCGCAGGTCGGCTGCTTTTTCGAAATGATCGAAGGCCTCGCGGTTCCGACCGAGGGCGCGCAGGAGCTGCGCAAAATGGTCGTGTACCCCTGCCGAATTGGGATCAAGCCGCAGGGCATTTTCAAAAACCGGGACCGCGTTTTCGAGCTGGTCCGCATTCACGAGCGCAACGGCGAATTGGGCGTGGGACGAGGGGTTGTCCGGTGCGAGTTCCACCGCGACTTTCAGATGAGGAATCGCCTCCCGCCAGCGCGACGCCGCCCCGAGGGCGGTGCCGAGATTGGCGCGGGCCACCGCCATTTGGGGAGCCAATCGCACGGCGGCTTCGAAACGAACGATCGCCTCGTCGGCACGGCCTGACTGCGCGAGGGCCGCACCGAGGTTGACCAGGGCCTCTGCTGACTTCGGCGAGAGTTCGGCCGCGCGTTCCAGTTGGGCCATGGCGTCCGCCGTGCGACCGAGCGTCGCGAGTGCGCCTGCGTAGTGGCCCCTCGCCGCGGCAAATGCGGGCTTGAGGCGGAGGGCGGTTTCAAAATGAGTCAGCGCATCGGCGGGACGACCTTCGGCGACCAACGCTCGTCCGAGATTGGCGTGGGCCTGGGCCAGCTGCGGATTGAGACGCAGGGCCTCGCGGTGTTCGGCGATGGCCTCGGTGAGGCGCCTGAGCTTGCGGAAGGCGGCACCGAGATTGTCGTGAGCCGCCGCATCTGCTGGGGCCAGCCGCAACGCCGCGCGGAAGAGATCGGCCGCCTCGCTGACGCTGCCTCCCTCGGCGAGTTCCGCCCCGAGGTTGTTCATCGCTCCGACGTAGTCCGGCTTCACCGCGAGCGCTCGACGATAGTGTGCCAATGCCTCTGGATTCCGACCCACGTTGCGCAATGCGTTGCCGAGATTGTTGTGGGCCTCTGCATCGTCCGGCCGCAGCGCAAGTGCGCGCTCTAGGCAGGGGATCGCCTCGGCCGCCCGGTCGACGAGCGTGAGTTCGCAGCCGAGATCATTCCACCCGTGCGGATCATCGGGGCGGAGTTGCAGCGCTTGCCGATAGGTCGCGATTGACTCTTCGTGACGCTCGGCGCGGGCCAGGGTGTCAGCCAGATTTAGCCATGCCATGACCGCACCCGGGTTGCGGGCGACGGTGTGCCGCCAGAGCGCCTCGTTGTTGCGAAAGTTCAGCGACTGCCGCGTGGTCAGAATGCCGAGCACGAACAGGAGCGCACCGGCGAGCAGAGGCGCGGCGCGCGGCAGGCCGCGGGTCAATGCCGCTCCGGCGAGCGCCAACGGGGCCATGCTGGCGAGGTATTGAAAATGATCCCCGACGAACGCATAGCGGAAGAAGTAGACGTCGAAGAATCCGAGCACAGGAAAAAGGAGTGCGACGAAAAAAAGCGCGGCAAAAAAAACTGGCCGAAGTCTTCCGTTTCGGCCGAGCCACAGGAGCGCAAGCGCCGCGATCGCGCCCAGCGCGCCAACATAAATCGCGGGGTCGCGCGCAGCGATCGTCCAGCGCGGATAGATGAACATCAGCGGTTCCGGCCAGACGATTTTCCCGAGGTAGAACCACATCACGCGGCCGGCGATCGCGGCGCGCTCGAGCGGGGTTTGAGACCATTCCGGGCCGGCGGCCCCCGAGTGGAATTTTTGTTCCCAAATCGTCCAGCCTGCCGCGACGGCGGAAAGAATGAAAAACGGCGCCAGGGCGAGAAGATGGCGCCGTTGAATGCGCGTTTCGCGCCACCAGACGCAGAGGCCGAGCGCAACGGGCAGCATCACCGTGGAGGGCTTGCTGAGGATCGCGAGGACGGCGCAGAAAAAGGAGAGGGCGGCGAACCGGCGGCGGTCGCCAGACTCCAGCCAGCGCAGCCAAAACAAAATCGCCGCGAGGAAGAACACCGCCGACTGCGTGTTCTTCAATTCGCAGATCCACGCCACCGACTCGGTCTGCACCGGGTGCAACGCCCAGAGCGCGGCACCGAGCCAGGCCCCCGGCACCGCGAGCGCGAGCAGCACCCGCCAGAGGAGCAGCGCCGCCGTGGCGTGGCAGGCGAGGGTCACGATGCGGTAGCCGAGCGGATTCAGCTCCCAGAGCGCGTGCTGCACCCGGAAGTTCGTCAGCACGAGTGGAAAATAATTCGCCCGCGCGCTTGTCCAGATCTCCTTCAACCCCAGCGGCCCGACAATCGTCGGATTGGCGGTGATGTGCAGGTCGTCGTCCCAGAGGAAATCCCCGCGCAACGATGCCAGATAAACCAACCCAATCGCCGCCACCAGCATAGTCGCGCCCAGCCACGGGCGACTCAGGGAAGGGACTCGGGGCGCAGGCATTGCGGATGATTCCCTCGCCGGCGACGGGATCGCGCAACGAGAAAGGAACGGCGCCGGCCGAACGACCTTCCCGTTCCGGAACGCATCAGTAGGAAATTCCAAGGTTTCAGATGCCCGATGCCCGATTTCACGATTTCCGAGTTCCTTCGGTCGCGGCTGCCGAGGTAGGAATTTTCTGGGCTAAAACGCCCCTTTCACCCCGAAGATCCAGTTGGCTCCGTATTCCTCCATCGCACGGAGCACGCTCTTCCGGCCTTCCTTCACTCCCGGTGGCGACTGATACCATTCATCCTTCACGTTGGTGATGTTGCGGCCCTGTACGAACAGCGACACGCGGCGGTTAATGTCCCATCCCAGCGTGAGGTCGAACTTCGTGAGTTCGCCCATGTAGCGGCCATAGGTGCCGCTCTCCGGCTTGTCGTCGGTCCAAATCAAGTTGAGCGAGCCGGTGAACCGGCGCAGTCGGTAGCTCACCCCGGACGAAACGCGGTGAGGGGCGAGACCGGCGCGGCGGTAGAAGGCCCCCGTGCCGCTCACGCCGGCGTAGGTGCGGTCATAATTGATGAACGCCGTGATGTTGCGCAGATATTCGCTCGGCAGGAACCCCAGGGTCTGCCGGTACCCGAAGGACAGGTTCTTGGTGGTGGTGATTCGATTCGAGAGGTTGCTCTGCGATCGAAAAATGTAGTTGGCGAAATCCGGGTCCTCGTTGCCGAACTCCGTCGACGTGTAGTCATGGGACACGAGCGTGTTGGTGAATTCGGTCTTGCTCAGCGCCAGCGTCAGCTGCCCGGGCGAACGCCCCTGAAAATAATAGGCGAAACGACTGAGATACTTCTTGTGCCGCTCCGGCAGCAGGTCCGGGTTGGGCGCGGCCACCCGCTGATTCACCTCGTCGACCACCCAAAGGCCGGTGAGCGCGTTAATCGACGGTCGGCCGATTCCGCGGTTGAATCCCCCCTGCCATTCGAAGTTCGGCAGGATGTTGTACTTCATCGACACGGACGGAAAGTAATTGTGATACTTCGAACGGCGCGTGATCCGCGGCTGGCTCATGTATTGATAGCGGAGGCCGGAGATCGAGGTCGCCTGGCTCACGCTCGCCGCGGTGAATTGGCTCGCGAAGGGCGACTTCAGCATCTGCGCCCGGTTCAGCGGATCAAACTCGGTCAAATCGTTTTTCGTCTCCTCAAACCGCAGGCCGAAGAGAACCTGCGCCCTGCTGGTGATACGGGTGGTGGACTGACCGTAGGCGGCGGTGAGGGTCTGGCGAAAGTCCTTTTCGCTCGCAATAAACGACGAGTAGTAATTTGCGGCGGTCGACGTATTGACGAATTGCTCCGGATGCGCAGCCATCAGGCTGGCCATCGCGCTCCGACTGACGCGCGGTGGCATGCCGAGCTGGCCATTGATGTTGTAGACGGTGAGCGCGTTGCTCTTGCCGAGTTCAAAGGGATTGGCGGAAACAAATTGCGGCCCGAGATTCGCCCATCGGCCCGTGGTGCCGGCTGTGTAGGTTTCAGTGGCGGGGTTATAGGTGGCGGTGTTGCCGCCGGTCCCGACATAGGACCAGACCGACCAGTCGCCATGATCGTGATTCTCTCGCGTCTCCTCGTCCCATTTCCCGCCAAATTTGACCACGGTGGGAAAGCGTTTCAGGAACGGCAGGACCTGACGGGCGTTCAGCGTGCCCGTCCATTTTTCCGTCATCCAGGTGCGGTCGTCGTTGGTCACCCGGGTGCCGCCGGTGAAGTTCGCCAGGTTGTACCAGTCGGGCCCGGAGGTCTGGCGAATCGTCCATTCCCAGGATCTCGGATTGTCGCGCGTGGCGGTGAAACCGCTGGCGATGCTGCCGCCCTCGTTGTTGGAAAAGCCCCGCTCGAGGGATTCATAGTTGTTCACCGAGCGGGAGAACGCGAGGGCGCCGTCGACGACCAGTCCGCCCAGCTTGTATTCGAAACGCGGCGAATATTGGCGGGTGTAAACGAGTTTGGCCGACGAGCCGCCGCCGTTGCTCAGATTGGCAAAGTTTGACGCCGTCGTGCGGTTGACACTCACCGTGGTGATGCCGTCGCCCTGGATACTGGGACGTCCATTGTTCACGTTGGCGTTGTCGTTGGCCGCATTGAACGTGAAGTTACGGTTCCAAAACTCGCCCTCGAAATAGCTGTAGACCATGTTCACCGAGAGCACGAGGCGCGGCGTGACCTTCCAGTCGGCCGTGAGCAGCAACGCGTCTTTCTGGATAAACTTCGGCCCATCCTTGAAATCCAGCACGCGCGCCACCCAGGGCCGCCGCGCCGTGACATCTCCGGCGGCGTTCGAGCTGTACGTCACGCTGCTCAGCATCTGCTCGGTGTAGGAATAGGAGTGGTTCGCGCTGAGCAGAATTCCGAATTTCTGATGAAAAAACGACTCGGAGTACGTGAGGATGTAATTGGGCTTCCACTTGTAATCCTTTCGGTCGCGCGGCCCGTCGCTCTTGTTGAGCGTGAACTCCTCGCTGTTGAAGTTGGCGCTGAAGTTATAGGTGAAGGAGCGGCCCTTCCGATCGAACGCCCGCTTCGTGCGCATGTTCACGTTGCCGCCCGGCGTGTCCGCGTCGTTCTCCGGGCTGTTGGTCCAGTTGATCTCAATCGACTCGATGCTGCTGATCGAGAATCCCTCGAAGCTCGTCGCCCGCGAGGCCGCATCGCCGCCGCGATTCGCATCGGCGCTGGCGGTGCGCATGCCGTCGAACGCTACGCCCACGTACTGACCCTCCATGCCGCCGAGTCTTGGACCCCGCGGTTCGGATTCGACGTAGTCAAGATCGACGCCGGGCAGGTACTTCAAGAATTCGCCGACGTTGCCGTCCGCGACGTCGCCGAAAAGATCGGATGACACCGACGTCACAATGTTCATTTCCCGCCGCTGGGCCTGGATGGCCTTGGCGTTGCCTTCGCGTTCTCCGGATACGGTGAAGGCCTGGAGTTGCACGACGCCGTCTTTCGATTTCGACGTTTCGACGGCAGTGCTGGTGAGGTTGAGCTCGCGGGTTGCGACCTGGCCGGGCGTGACGGTGAACGAGTCCTTCACCAGATTGTAGCCCGTGTAGGTCACCACGATCGTCGTCTGCCCGCCCGCCACGTCTGGAAACTGAAAAGAGCCGTCGCTTTCGGTGTAGGCGACCTGCTGGGTGCCTTCGAGCCGCACCTCGGCATTGCGGACATATTCCTTCAATACCGGATTGTAGACGCGGCCTTGGACCGTTCCGGTGGGCGGGGTTTGGGCTGACACCGCGACGACGGTGATCAGCCAGCAACAGATGAAGGCCGCGGGACGTCGCCAAACGGCGAGGAGGCTGAACTCAGAGGTGTTCACGGGGTGGAGGTGTTGGATCCAAGCACGGGTGCGCATCCCGATTGAAGGGCGGGAGCCGATGCCCCGTCTGGTCTGCACGGGTCTATCGTGCCGACGAGACGGTCAAAATGGTCATGCAATCGGAAGGGGGCCGCAAGCGCTTTGGTGCGGCAAAACGGCCGGCTTTTTAGGCGAGAAAGGCCGCTTCACTCTTCACCTGCTTTCGCTCCATTCCAGCCGCCGCGATCAGAACGTGCCCTTCACGCCGAAGACCCAATTGGCGCCGTACTCCTGGTATTGCCGCAACCGCCGGGAGCGGCCCTCGACCACGTCGTTGGGGGTGTCGAACCAGCGTAGTGGCACGCCGGTGATGTTGCGGCCCTGAACGTAGAGCGAAAGGATCTGGGTGAGCCGCCAGTTGAGCGACGTGTCGAATTGGGCCACGGCCTCTCGAAAACGTCCGTAGACGCCGTCGGGGCGCTCCGCGGTCCATACCGCACCGATCGAGCCATTGAAGCGCCGATAGGCGTAGCCGAGCCGGCCGGACAGGCGGTGGGGCGCGAGGCCCGTGCGGCGCTGGCTCGCGTAGGTGCGGGCGTAGGACGCGTTCACGCTCGTGCCGCGCAGCAGGTCAGGCAGGAAACCAAGGGTTTGGTTGTAGGAAAGATCGAGGTTGCGGAAGCGCCGTTCCTCGGTGCTGTTCCGCGTGGTGCGGAAGGTGAAATTGGCAAAATCCGGATCCTCCTCGCCGAATTCGGACGCGGTGAAATCGGAGGTTTCGCGCAGGTTGCGGATGTCGTTTTGCGCCACGGCGAGCGTCAGCTGCCCCGGGGCCCGGTTGCCGAAATAGTAGGCGAGCCGGGCCTGGTAATTGTTGGAATACTCCGGTTTCAGGTTCGGATTGGGCGTATCCACGCGCTGGGCATCCTCCACGATGTTGTAGAGGCCGGTCAGGCTGTCGATCGGCGGACGCGAGATCGCCTTGTTGGCGCCGGCCTGGAATTCGAAGTTCGGCGAGATCCGGTACTTTGCCAGCAGGGAGGGAAACGCATTGTAGTACTCCGACTCGCGCGCGATGCGCGGGTTGCTGAAAAACTGATACTGCAGCCCTGCCACGGTGGTGGCCCGGCCGGTGGCGGCGGTTGGATATCCCGCCGCGATGAGCTCGCGGCGGAAGCGCGGATCGAACTCCATGAAGCGGTTGGCCGTGTTCTCCACCCGCACGCCGCCGCGCAGCGTCAACCGCGGGGTCACGTTTACATCCATTTGCCCGTAGCCGGCGGTGACCGTCTGGCGGAAATCGCGCCGGTTGCCGATGAACGCGGTGTAGAAATTGTCGGGGGTCGCCACCCGGATGAATTGCTCCGGATGCGCATAGAACAGCTCGCCAATCCGGCCGCGATCCGCCCGCGGCAGATTTCCGACGACGCCGGCAGTGTTGGAAAAGGTCAGGGCGTTTGTCGTGCCTGTCTCAAAGGGATGGGGCGCGACGTAGCCGAGGTTGGCCCAGCTGCCGTTGGCCGTGACATTCGGCACGCCGACCGCGGAATAGGTGCCAGCGAAGGTGTCACCGCCGGGCCCGATATAGCGCCAGAGTTCCCAGGGCGCGTAATTGTTGTTTTTGCGCGACTCCTCGGCCCATTTGCCGCCGAATTTCACCACAGTCGGAAAATTACGGAAAAACGGGACGGTCCAGCGTGCGTTGGCCTGGCCGGTCCAGATCTCCGTCGCCCATCGACTGTCGGCGCTCTGCACGCGGGTGCCGCCCGTCCAATTTTTCAGGTCAAACGGGTTGGGGCCCGATGTCTGATGGATCGTCCATTCGTGGGAATCGGCGGCGGGGCGGGTCGCCGTCCAATCGATTGGAATAGAGAGGGTCTCCGATTGGGAAATCTTCCGCTCGAGCGAGACGTAGCTGTTGACGGAGCGCGAGTAAGCCCCAGCGCCGTCGACGACGACTTGATCCAGTTTGTATTCGAACTTCGGCGAAAGCGTCCGGGTGTAGGTCTCGGCCGCGGCTGTGCCGCCGGCGTTGTTGATCGCCGGCACGGTGTTTGCCGTCGTACGGGCGGTGCGGATCGAAAGGAGCCCGTCGCCTCCGACCCGGGAACGGCCGTTGTTGACGTTGTTGTTGCTGTTGGCCGCGACGAACGTGAAGTTCCGGTTCCAGAATTCGCCCTCGACCATCGTGTAGATCGCGTTGACCGAAAGGACGAGCCGCCGCGTCGCCTTGAAGTCGGCCGCCAGCGAGAAGGCGTCCTTGAGGATGACCTTCGGGCCGTCCTTGAAGTCGATTTGCCGGACGACCATCGGTCGGGGATCGGCGACCGTCGGACTCTTGTTGTGGTCCTGCACAAACGAATACTGCTCGGTGTAGGAGTTGGCCCGGCTGGCGCTCAGCATGAGGCCGAACCGCTGGTTCAGGAACGACTCGGAGTATTCGAGGGACGCATTGGGCTTCCATTTGTAATTCTTGTGCTCATTGGCGCCCCACTCGCGGTTGATCGTGAATTCCTCGGCGTTGAAGTTAACGCTGAAGTTGAAGCCAACCCGGCGCCCCTTGCGGTCAAAGGCGCGGCGGGTCTTCATGTTGATCGTGCCCGCTGGTGAATCGGCGTCCGACTCCGCGCTCGTGGTTCGGCTGATCTCGATCGATTCGACGCCGGTGATCAAAATGCTTTCGAAACTCGTGGCGCGGGACGCGTCGCCGCCGCCCCGGTTGGAATCGGCGCTGGCGGTGCGGATGCCGTCAAACGACACGCCGACGTATTGCCCGTCCATGCCGCCGAGCCGCGGGCCGCGGGCCTCGGATTCGACGTAGTCGACGTCGACGCCCGGCAGGTATTTCAGGAACTCGCCCATGTTGCCGTCGGTGATGTCGCCGAAGATGTCGGAAGAGACCGACGTGGTGATGTCCATGTTGCGCCGCTGGTCCATCACGGCCTTGGCATTGCCCTCGCGTTCCGAGGAGACGGTGAACGCCTGGAGTTGCACGACGCCCTCCTTTTTCGGCGGGGAGGCCGCGGTGCTGATCAGGGTGATTTCGCGCACGGCGATTCCGCCTGACGCTACGGAAAACGTTTCGTTGACCGGATTGTAGCCGCTATACGCGACCGCGATCGTCGCCTCGCCCGCCGGGACCTGGGTGAATTGGAAGGAGCCGTCGCTCTCCGTGAACGTGAGCTGGTTCGTGCCCTCAAGCCGCACCTCGGCATTGCGGACGTATTCCTTCGCCACCGGGTTGTACACCCGGCCCTGGATCGTGCCGGTTGTGACGGCCTGTGCGTGAGCCAAGAGGACGGTCGCAATCCAGCCAAGCGCGAATCCAAGGCGACGAAGCTTGGACCGTGATGTAGGAGTGGAAGAAATCATGAAAGTGGAAGGCAGACGTCGGCGTAGTTTCGCCGGCCGTCAGGAACGGGCCCGAACGGCGTGCCCCGCGCCCACGCTCCTCCGCTCACGCCATCTCCAGCCCGCGCATCGTGCCCGTTGAGGTCGCGAATTTGTCCGCCTCGATTCCCATCCGCTGCAGCATCGAGACAAACAGGTTGGGCAGCGGGTAATTGTGCGTCGTGTCGAAGCCGAGGTGCTGGCCGTGGCGGAAGCCGCCGCCGGCAAACAGCGTCGGCAGGTTCGTCGTCACGTGCGTGTTGGCGTTTCCGAGATTCGACCCGTAGAGCACCATCGTCCGATCGAAGAGTGTGTCGCCGTCCTCCTTCACCGCTTTCAGATCGTTGAACAGCTCCCCGAGCAGCTTCATGTGCCACCGGTCGATCGCCTTGAGCTGCGCGAGCTTGGTCTCGGACTTCCCGTGGTGCGAGAGATTGTGATACGCGTCAGTCAGCTTGACCTCGTGATCGAGTTCGATCGTCGGTGAGTTCACACTGTCGAGCAGCAGCGAAATCGAGCGCGTCGAATCCGTCTCAAACGCGAGCCGCGCCATGTCGTACATCAGCTTCACCTTGTCCATGTATTCCTTGGGACTCGCCGGGTCGATCGGCGCCGGGACGTTCACGTGCGGCTTCGGACGTTTCTCCCAGTCTTTTGACATCTCCATCCGTTGTTCCAGATCGCGGACGCTGGTGAAATACTGGTCGAGCCGGTCGCGGTCGCGCGCGCCCACGCTGCGCTGCAGGTCCTTCGCCTGGCTGGCGACGGCGTCGAGGATGCTCTGGCCCTGCGCCAGCCGCCGCAGCTGCGCATCCACCTCGGCCGGCGAGCCCTGGACGAACAGGCGCTTGAACACCTCCGAGGGTTTTTCCTCGCAGGGAATCAGCACGCCCGAACCCGTCCAGGAAAGGCTGCGCTGGCCCTGCTGCACATTGACCCCGAGGGTCAGCGACGGAAACCGCGTCTCCGGGCCGATCCGCTCCGCGATGTACTGGTCGAGGGAGATCGTGTTGCGAAAACCACCGCTGCCCGGGTGCGGCGCCGCGGTGAGAAAACAATTGTCCGCCGGGTGACCGCCGTCGACATCCGGGTGCGACACGCCGCTGAACACGGTGAAGTCCTCGCGGTGGTCCTTCAGGACCTCAAGGTAGGGCGAGAGCGGGTAACCGCGGCCGGTCTGCTTCGGGAAGAACTGGTCCGGCAGCAGGCCGAGGTTGTTGCAGATGCCGAGCATCCGGCGTGGCTTGAGCTTGGCGCCGTCCTTGACCGCCGCCTTCGCGAAGGCCGGCAGCATCGAGTCGAGAAACGGCAGGGAAAGCACGATGCCCGCGCCCCGGAGGAATTGCCGGCGGGAGACCGCACGCTGGGTGGAGATGAACGGACGGGAAGGTGAACGTGCGGCGCGGGGATTCATGCGGAGGAGGGGCGTTCTATTTGTTCAGGAAAAGCTCACTTTGTACAACTTCATGCAGCAGGCTGCGCACTCCATAGCCGCGCCCGGCGGCGCGTTGCAGGATCTTCTCGATCTCGGCGCGGTCGCCGAAGCGCACGGGCGCACCGGTAGAATAGACGACGAATTGCCGCACCAGATTCCGGGCGAGCTGTTTTTCGTCGTCCACCAGCACGCGCTTCAGATCGCGGACATCGTTGAATTTGCGGCCGTCGGGCAACTCGCCCGAGCAGTCGACCGGCAGCGCGAGGTGGAAGGCGAACTTCTGGCCACCACGGCTGAGACCTGGCTCCGGCTGGGCGCCGTCGCCCATCGCCCGGTAGCGGTCGCGAAAGCCGCCCATCACGTCGAAGCTTTCCAGCGCGAAACCCGCCGGATCGATTTTCGTGTGGCACACCGCGCAACTCTCCTGGTCCCGATGCTTGTCGAGCAGCTGCCGAATCGTGGTCGCACCGCGGATGTCCGGCTCGACGGCGGGGACGCTCGGAGGGGGCGGTGGGGGCGCCTGGCCGAGGATGCGTTCCATGATCCAAACACCGCGCAACACCGGCGAGGTCGTCGTGCCGTTGGCGGTGACCTTCAGTACGCTGGCTTGCGTCATCAGGCCGCCGCGCAGGCTGTCGCGCGGCAAGGTGACCTTGCGCAGCGCCACGCCCTCGACGGGTGGAAGTCCATAATGTGCGGCCAGCCGTTCGTTGAGCATCGCGAAATCCGAGATCACGAGGTTGCGCGCCGGCAGATCGCCGCGTAGGAGTTCGGCGAAGAACAGCTGGGTCTCGAGCAGCGCGGACTCCGGCAGCAGGTCGTCGAGGTAGTAGTCCGGATAAAGGCCCTCGTCCGGCGCCGTCGCCACAATGCGGCGCAAATCGAGCCAGTAGTCGAGAAACGCGTCCACGAAGCGGCGCGCCTTCGGATCATTGAGGAGGCGCTCGGTCTGCTCGTGCAGCACTGCGGGAGTGTGCAGTTTCCCGGTGGCGGCGAGCTTCCGCAGTTCGTCATCCGGGGACGAGTTGGTCAGAAAGAACGACAGCCGCGCGGCAAGGGCGTGGTCGTCGAGCCGTCCGGGTTTCTCTTCGACCGTCACAAATTCCGGCGAGCAGAGCACCGCCGTGTAGCCGGCGATCATCGCGTCGCCGAAGTTCGCCCCGGTTTTCAGAGCGGTCTCCACGACTGGCAGAAAACGCTTCACTTCCGTCGCCGCCACGGGACCGCGATATGCCCGGCGGAGAAAAGTTTCCAGCAGCCGCGCCGCCTCCTGCGTCGGTTTCGCCGGCTTCATCACGGCAACGCCTCCGGCCCGGTCGGACTTGCCGAGCGGAAGGTTTCCAAAGAGCAGCTCATGACCCGCCGTCGGCCAGCGATCGTAGAGCGGACCTTCAACTTCGAGCCAGCGGAACGACACGCCCGGCTGACCGTCTTTTTCCGCCAGCGGGTTTTGCCAGCGCCCCGCGCCCGGGCGTGAACGGAAGAAGCGCGCGGCATCGGGCCGGATCGTTTCCCCCGCCAACAGCCAGACATCGAGCTCGTGCACGCCCGGATCGGGAAACGCATCAAACGTGCCCAGCCACCGCAGGAGCCGCGGTGGCGTTTCCGAATAAACCGTGATCGGCTCCGATCGGCGGCCGCGCGAGATATCGTCGAGATCGGGGATCCACCAGCGGTCTGGTTTCTTCGGATCGGTCTGCTTGCCCGGCCCGACCCACACGGAAAAGGCATTGAGGCGGATCCGATAGTGGCCGGCGACCGGCGCCTTGAAGTTCGTGAACTTCGGCTCGAGCGGCTCGTAGGTGCTGGCCACGAGCCCGACGCCTTCAAGTTCCCGCGTCGCGGGATCGGCGGCGCCAACCGTCGCCGGCGCCTTGCCGGCCCGGACGTCGGGCTGCGCCTCGTATCCGAGCGTGGGAAACGTCGCGCGCTCCGGGGCCGTGTTGAAGACCGAGAATTTCATCGGTCCAACGAAACTGCGTTGCTCGCGCGCATAGTAGCGCGTGACCGTCGTCGGCGGTCGCTCCGCCTGGGTGGCCGCCACCTGCCGCAGCGCGTACTCGGCGGCATTGAGGTAGCGCGCCATCTGCACATGGGAGACGTCGAGTGCCTCGCCGACCTTGTTGAATCGGTACGCCTCGCCGTCCTCGGGCAGAGCCTCCTTCACCTGCAGCCATGGCGCCTGCAACAGGTCGCGCAACGCGTTCTCGTATTCGTAGCGGTTGAGCCGTCGCCGGGTCGCCCGTCCTTCCCGGCCGAACGTCTCCCGCTCGGTCGCCAGCAGGGTGGCGGACAATGTGCCGACAAATTTCTCCACGTCGCCCGCGGGAGGATGCGTTTTCTTCTTCGGCGGCATCTCACCCGAACTCACGCGATCGTGCACCTTCACCCAAAGCGCGAAATTTTTCGGATCCCCCGGTTTCAGCGCGAGTGCGGTCAGGTCGAGATTCCCCTTCTTCTCGACGTCATCGTGGCAGCTCGCGCAGTGCTGGTCGATGAACGCCGCCCCCGGGACGGGTGCCGGGGCCGCCGTGAGGCGCGGGAACGCCAGTGCGACCAGCAGGCCGAGGCCAGGAAGGGAGGAAAATACGCGGGGAGTCACGACGGAAGCTGCCAGATCTCTTTACGATTCGCCACGGCGCGTCAATCAGCGGCTCGGCGTGCGCATTCCTTTTTCCGCCGCCTCCCGGTTCTTCAGTGCCCCGCCTGCAGCTTCCTCGGGTCGGTCGCGGCGATGATGACGCTCACGGATTTTTGGTTGAAGCCCTTGAACCCGCCCTTGCGTTGCAGGTTTTCGAGGTGGCTGCCGATCGCCCCGTCGCGTCGAAAACTGTCGGCCTGCGCCGCGGTGATGAGTCCCTGCTCGAGTAAGGCCTCCACTCTTTCCGGCCGGACCGCCCAGCGCTCCCCTTCGGTGAAGGCCTGCCGCAGAAAATCGAAATCGGAAAACGGCCGCATCGTGGCCACCCCCTGCAACGCGAGTTGATCGCGCAGGAGTGCGAAATCGAAGCGCGCCTCGAGGTGATGCATTCCCGCCTGCAGGAAACTGTCGCCGTGCAGCCCGCACCAAAGCCCGACCGTCCGCAGTTGCTTCGCGGGAGGCAGCCGCTGCGAGGAAAAGTCGATGGTCGTTTCATCCGGCATCAGGTCGACGTCTGCAAACACCACGATGCCCGCCACGGGTTGTTCGGAAATTTGCGCGCCCCATCCCGCCTCGGCTCCCGCGTAATACCGCTCGCGTTTGTGAAAACCCAATCCGCCGAGAAAGCCCATCAGGTCGGAAAAATGCGCGCGCGAACTCCGGAAGGTGTGATGGTCGTGATTGCCCCAGCCGAGTCCAAGCCGGTCCTGGCGTCGCTTCTGCACCTGCGCGGCGCGGTTGCGCGACTCCCAGTACACGCGCTCCTCCGCGAAAAAAAGTTCACACGCCGCATCGCGGTCCACCACCGCCAGTACCGCTTCGAGCCTTGCCTGTGCGTGCCTCACGCCGTCCGCATCGGACGCGCCGGTGCGCTTCCGCGTCCGCCACAGCTCCCGTGCCCGCAGCACGCCGCCCACAAACTCCGCCGTCGGCTCCTGCACCACAAAGCCGCGGTAGCCGAGCCGTTCCACCGCGAAAAGCGTCGCGCCGTTTTCCTCATGGATGCGGGCCCGGCGAAGCCGCGCGCCAAACGATCCCTCGATCTCGACGTCGAGATCGTGCGCCGCCACGAAGTCGACGATCGATTCCGGTTTGACTGCGAGCGCCGCGGGTCCGCCGTTCCGTGCCGAACCGCCGCGGTCCTCCCGAATCAACACCCGCGGCATCATCGCCCGCGGATGCCAGAACACCTTCGTGCCCGGCGGCGCCTCGACGTCCTCCTCGGTGAAACCCGCCGCCTGCAGCGCCGGAGCCGCTTCGGGCCCGAGCACGAGGTGATCGACCCATTCGAAAAAATCCGTGCCCGTCTCGTCTCGCATCCGCGCCGCCAGCCGGCCGGCGAACGGGTTGGCGGACACGAACGCGTCGATCTCTCCGCGTACGAGTCGTTCGGCTTCGAAACACAGCGGCCAGTCGAAGGCCAGAGGCGGCGGGCTCGCGGGCGAATGGGGTGGAGTCGCAGAATGCATGGTCGGGCGCGGCGGGAAACGTTGGGTCCTCGCCGCCGTGCGGCGACGAAAAACCGCCGGTGTGGTTCGGATGCGCGTGGCACGCTTTACGCCCGGCACTTTTGGGTCATCGTCCGTCCCGATGCCCGAAGACTCCGACCCGCCGCGAAAGCACTATCAGCTGAAACCAAAGGAATTCGAGGCGGTAAACCATCCCCCGCGCGAGGGCGCCGCGTCTCCGGCGATTTCGGGCACGCGTGATTCCGGACCAGGTGAGGCGGATCACGGACGGATCGATGTCCGCGAGATTTTCCGCCAGGCGAACCGACCCGGGAAGGCGCTGCAAAAAACCTCGTCTGGCAGCGAGGAAAACGAGGTGCACGCCATGCTCCGCGAAAACCTCGAACGGGCCAACGCCGCCGGGCTGAATCAGGTGGCGCCGGTGAAGGTATTTCGCCGCCGCAAGCGCGACTTCGTCGTGCTGTTGATCCTGGGCAACGGCTTCATCGCCGTCGTCTATGCAATCGAATTGATCATCGGGTTCCAGGTGCAGTGCCTCGCCGCCCGCATGCCTTTCGAATTCTGGAACCTGGTGCGAAGCGCCTTCACCAATCCGGCGGTCTTCGCGTTGCCCGTAGCGGGCATGGTGTTTTTCAGCGCGGCCGTGGCGTGGCTTATGTATGGGATGATGGACGATTACTGATCAGCGCCGCGCGAACAGCTCCCACATCAGGACGGCTGCAGCGACGCTCACATTGAGCGACTCCACGCGACCGCTCCCGGGAATTGTCACCTGTCGCGTGCACGCCGCGGCCACGTCCGGTGCGAGACCCCGTTCTTCGTTGCCGAGGATGAGCGCGATCGGCCGGCCTGGCTCGCGCCGGGGCGTTTCCGGCCGTCCGCCACGCGTCGCCGCTCCGACCACGTCGAATCCCGCCGTCGCGAGGTCGTGAGCCAGGAGGGCGAGATTGGGCGATTGCCAGACTTCGAGATGCTCGAATCCCCCCTCGGCCACCCGATACGCTGCATCGTTGGGTTTCGCCGCGCCGGGAAGGTCGGGAATGATAATCCGAGCCACGCCGAAGAACGCCGCCGTCCGCGCGATGGCGCCGAGATTGTGGGCGTTGCCGATCCGATCGAGCACGAGCACGGCGTCGCCCCGCTTCGCCCAGTGCGCGATGTCTTCCACGGCGGGAGTGCGCAGCGCCGGGGGCGTCACGACGGCGACAATGCCGCCGTGGTGAATCGAACCGGAGATCTTTTCCAGTTCGGCGGGTTCGACCTGACGGTAAACTTTCTTTGCCTGCGCGAGCCGCTTGCAGATCGCGCCGATGCGCTGCCCGGTCGCGTGATCGAAAAACAGCCGCTGAATGGAATCCGGGTTGCGTTCAAACCGCGCCTGGACGGCGGCGAGTCCGCACACGTTCAACTCCTCGCGTCCCGCCGGCTCAGCCGTGGAACTCGCCCTTGAGGCCTTGGCCGCCTCGCGCGCCGCCGCCGCTCGTGCCGCCAGCGAGGGTCGAAACCCGAGTCTTGGATTGTGAGCCATTCCCTAGGCTGACGCACCCGCCGCCGTGAAACCAAACAAAATTCACCCCACGTTCCCCACCAGCGTGAATTCCTCGCGATCGTGATAGAGATGCCGGATGCGCGTGCCCGGTGCGTGCAGCGTGAGCGGCGAATCCGCGGCACGGAGTTCGCGGAGCAGCGCCACCGCGTCGACGCGACCGAATTTCAGGTTCACGACAAAATGGCGACACCAGCCGCGCGCCAGCCAGGGGGCGACGAGGTGTTGCAGCACATGATGCGGTTCCTCGACCAGATCGCAGAACAGCCAGGCAAACGACTCGCCTGCTCGCGGAGAAAACCGAAAGGCGTCCTCGCGCAGATGCTCGATTTGCGGGTGATCGAGCGCTCCGCCCTTGAGCGGGCCGTTGTCGATCGCGACCACGCGCGCCCCTCGCTTTGCGGCGCTGTAGCTCCAGCCGCCGGGCGCCGCGCCGAGGTCGCACACCGTTTCGCCCGGCTGCGGCTCGCGGGCGAGGATGATGCACGCCTCTTCGATTTTCAGATACGAGCGCGAAGGAGCGAGGTCGTCATCCGCCATGCGCTGCTGGCCGTTCACCCAGGCGTCGCGCGTCACGAAGATCCGCCCGAAGTCCGCGAAGAAAACGAACAGCCCGCGTGCCGGACCGACGCCCCGGGGGAGATTGGGGGTCGCGAGCTTGGCCACACGCGAAAGTTTTTTCTTCAACTGCTCGCCGAACGCGCCCTCGACGCCACCGATTCGGCGGCCGAGCCCAACGGTTTCCTGCGGCCCGAGCCACACGCTGGGCCACGCCGCCTCGATTCGCTCGCCGCGCAGGCTGCCGAGAAAAAATTCCGCCACGCGCGCGGCGAGTGCGTTGACGGAGTCGCCGCGCAATTCGATCGGCTGGAGCAGGCAAAGGTGGGCGAAGGCGAGCGAGGCCGTGTCGAGCGGAGTCGTGGCCGCGGCGAGCCGGACCCAGCCCGGACCGCTCTCGGCGACCGTGGCGCCGTGCAGCTCCGTCAGCTCGCGGGCGAGCAGCGCTTCAAATCCGGCCTGGCAGGTGACAAGCATCGTCCGCGACGCTGCCGGGGCCCGGTCTGGCGGCGACAAAAAACGCGCGACGCCGCGATCCTTTTGCCCCAACGTCCGCACACCCGATGAGTCCCTCCGCCCCGACCCTGCCGTCGTCCCGTCCCGTTGCGGTGGTCGCCGGCGTGATCGTGCTCGCGGTGCTTGCCGTCTATTGGAACGGCCTCGATGGACCGTTCGTTTTCGACGACGTGCCCGCCATCGTGGAAAATCCGACGATCCGCCGTGTCGCCGATGCGCTCCACCCGCCGTCGGACCGTGGTCTGCCGGTGACCGGGCGTCCAATCGTGAACCTCTCGCTCGCGCTCAATTACGCGGCCGGCGGACTCGCCCCACGCGGTTATCACATGATGAACGTCGCGCTCCACGCGCTGACGGCCCTCCTCCTCTTCGGCGTCGTGCGCCGGACGCTCCTCCTTCCCTCCTGGAACCACCGCTTCACCGGCTTCGCGACCTGGGCCGCCGGCACGGTGGCGCTGCTGTGGGCGGTGCATCCGCTGCAAACCGCCGCCGTCAGCTACGTCGTCCAGCGCGCCGAAATCCTCGTCTCGCTCTATTACCTGCTGACGCTCTACGCGTTCGCACGCAGCACGGCTTGTCATCCATTAGATGACAAAGGCCCGACGGGGTGGCGCGCTCTCGCCGGTTGGGGGAGCGTGGCGGTGGCCGCGGCGGCGGCGGGAATGGCGACGAAGGAGGTCATGGTGTCCGCACCGGTAATGGTGCTGTTATATGATCGGACTTTTGTCGCGGGGAGTTTTCGGGAGGCGTGGCGGCGGCGGTGGCTGCTGCATGGCGCGTTGGGCGCGACGTGGGTGATGCTCGCCGCGCTGATGCTCGGCACGGGCGGACGCGCGGGCACCGCCGGGTTTGGGCTCGGCATCAGCTCGTGGGCGTACGCGTTGAAACAATGCGACGCGCTCACGCATTATCTGCGGCTCGCTTTCTGGCCTGATGCGTTGGTTTTCGATTATGGCGGCATGGTGTTGGTGCAGAACGTCGCCGAGGTTTTCCCTCAGGCGATGCTGCTCTTTGCGCTGCTCGCCGCGACCGCGGTCGCACTCTGGCGCTGGCCGCGGGCGGGTTTTGTCGGCGCCGTCTTCTTTGCCGTGCTCGCGCCCACGTCCAGTTTCGTGCCGCTCGCCGACACGATGTTCGAACACCGGATGTACCTGCCGCTCGCCACGATCTTGGTCGGAATCGTGTTGGCGATTTCGGCCGCCGCTCAGCCTCGTGCGATCGTGTTCCTGGCCTGGCTCGCGCTCCCGCTTGGCTGGCTGACGGTTGAGCGCAACCAGGCCTATCGCAGCGAGGTCGCGCTTTGGCGTGATACCGCCGCCAAGCGTCCGGAAAACGTGCGCGCGCACTATACGCTCGGCAGTGTGCTCGCCGCCCAGGGCCGCTGGGCCGATGCCATCGCCGAATACGAACGGGCGCTCCGTCTGCGCCCCGATTCGCCCGAGGCCAACAACAACCTCGGCAACGCCCTCGTGCAGACCGGTCGCGCCGCCGAGGCTGTGCCGCGTTACGAGGCGGCCCTGCGCAGCGCACCGTCCGCCGACGCGCACAACAATCTCGCCAACGCCCTCCAGCGTCTCGGCCGCCTGCCCGAGGCTCGCGCCCACTATCTGGCCGCGTTGAAACTGCGCCCGACTCTCGCCGACGCCCACAACAACCTCGGCAACGTCCTCGCCCAGTCGGGGGAATTCCCCGCGGCGATCGAGCATTACGAGGCTGCTCTGCACGCCCGTCCCGATCTCGCGGATGCCCACGCCAACCTCGGCAACGTGCTCGCGCAATCCGGCAACGTCGGGGCGGCGCTGGCGCACTATGAGACCGCGTTGCGGTTGCGTCCGGACTTTCTGGATGCGCGCTTCAATCTCGCCACGGCGTTGACCGAGCTGCGCCGGCCGACGGAGGCGATTGCCCATTACGAAGAGGTGCTGCGGCGGCGGGCGGACTATCCAGGCGCGCGCGAGCAGCTCGCGCGGGCGCAGGTAATGCGCGACGTGTTGGGAAAGTGACGGCGGCTGCGGTGCGTGGGCGCGATCACTGGCGCTCCACGCGCAACCGCACCAACGTCCACAGTGCAATCAACCCGTCGCGGGCGCGGATCTTTTTTCCGTCCGCCCGCGAGCGCGGACGGTAGGAGACGGGCACCTCGTGGATTTTCACGCCGCGGCGGAGCAAGCGCGCCGTGATTTCCTCGCAAAACTCGAAGCCGTCGCAGGCGAGATTCAGTTCGCGCATCAACGGGGCGCGAACCGCCTTTGCGCCCGTGGCGATGTCGGTCAGGTGCGCGCCGTAGAGCATGTTCGCCCAGGCGCTCAACGCCCGTCCACCCCAGTAGAACGCAGCTGACGACCGCGGATTTTCACGGAGATTGCGCGAGCCGTAAACGGCGTGCACCGCGGAATCTGCGAAGGGCGCGAGCACGGCGGCGCAGTCGGCCGGGTCATATTCGAGATCGGCATCCTGAATCAGCACGACGTCACCACCGGCCAGTCTGAGTCCGGTCCGAATCGCCGCGCCCTTGCCGCGCGTCTGCTCGTGCCGAATCCACTCCAGGGGTGGCTGGCCCGACGTGAGTGTGGGCAACAACTCCGGAGTTCCATCCGTCGAGCCATCATCGACGATGATGATCTGATCGGCCAAAGCCGCCGCCCGCACGCGCCGCACGATCTCGACGAGCGTGTGCGACTCGTTGCAAGCGGGGATGATGACGGAAACGCGTGGCACGGGTTGGGAAGTTGACCTTGTCGGGTGGTGAAAAGCAAAACGCGCCGGCACGGGAGCGCAGGCGCGTCGGGGTGAAGGGAGGACTGCGCCGCGTTCAGAATGAGGCGCGTACGCCGGCCGTCCAAATCGCGCCGGTCTTCACCCAGCGGGTGCGCAGGTCGGAGGCGCCGCGATACTCGTCGCCCGATTGCGCGCCGTTCAGGAGATTGCGCGCGGTGAGGTAGAGCGTCGTGTTGCGGCGGAAATTCCAGCCGAAGTCGATCGTGTGGGTGAAGCTCTCCTTGACGAACTTCGGGAACCCGTTGCTTGAGGCGAGCGTCTCGACCCGGTAGCCCGGCCGCCAGTTCGTGTTCCACGTCAGCCGCAGGTCGCGGTACGGGATGAAGAGCGACGCGTTGGCGATGTTGGTCGGCCGGAAGTAATTGTCGTAAACATCGTACCAGACGTGCGTGTAATTCGTGTTGAGGCGCAGGCCGCTGAGCGGGCCAGGGAGGAAATCGAGCTGCCGCAGGAAGGCGAACTCGACCGAGCGCATGTGCCCCTTGGCGACGTTGTCGACCGAGTTGATTTCCCACGGCTCATTCGGCGAGACGCTCGTCGGCAGCGGGGCGCCGTTCCATGAGCCGCCCACCGGAATCGTGAAGACGCGGGTGCGGATCATGTTGGTGAAATCGCGCCGGTAGGCCGCGACACTGAACTGGCCGATGCCGCGCATGTAATACTCACCCGTGACGTTGAGGGTGTCGGACAGCTCGGGTTTGAGCAGCGTGTTGCCGGCGTTGGCGCGGTTGGGGGCGGGGTCGTTCGGGTCGTCGTTCGTGATCACGAGGCCGCCGATCAGCCGGTTCATGTCCGGGCGGGAGATCGACTGGTTGTACGACGCCTTGAGCACGAGTGCATCGGTGAAGCGGTAGGAGGTGTGCAGGTAGCGCAGCCAGGTGTTGTAATCCTGCTTCGCGGCGGAACGGCCCGAGCCGTAGCGCGTGTTGATGTACGGGAGGCCCGCGGTGTCCACCGCCCCGGTCGTGGTTCCGGTGAGCCGGCGGCGGGTTTCGCGATCACCGAGATCGCTCGGCCCGAGGGCCATGCCGCGGGTCTGCTCGTAGCGAAATCCGGGGGCGAGCGTGAGCTTGCCGAACTTGAAGATCGTTTGGTCGTAGAGCGCGTTGACCTGCTCCTTCACGTCGCGGGCGTTCTGCAGCTTGTCCTGCAGGGTCTGTGCGGCGGTGGGCGCGGTCCAGAAGGAGGGATTCGCCTGGTAGTCCTTGTAGAGCGCCCAGCGATCGACGTTGGGCAGGCCGTCGACATTGCCGCCATAGCCGAAGTTCATCCGGTACGTCGGCTCGGCCCAGCGCGCGAGGTTCTCGTCGGCCGAGGCCGCGACGCCGTCGCTGCCGAGCCGCGTAAACGTGCGGTTGCTGAGCGGACGGTCGACGTTGTTGACCCATTGGTTGATGTGCAGGCCAAACTTGAAGAGCACCGGCATGGCGGGCGTGACGAGGGTGTACTGCATGTCGTCCTTGAAGAGCCAGCGTTGGTCCTCGCCCTGGCGGTCGTTGGTCGTGGCGCTGAAACCGTTCGGGTAGTTGGCGAGGTTGCGGTAATCGGGACCCGAGGTCTGGGTGAACGAGATCGCTGGATCGGCCGGGCCGTTGCGGTTGAAGCGCAGACCGAGTCCGCCGAGCGCGCTGGGATTGATCGACCAGAAGAATCCGAACTGGCGGTCCTTGTACCAGGTTTGGGAGCGCGACACGCTGCCGCCGATGTCGGCCCGGAACGAGCCGTTCTTGTAATGCACGTCGGTGGCGTAGTTTCCCGTGGAGCCGTATTTGTTTGTGCCGCCGCCGCCCTGGTTGATCTGCACGGTGCCGACGGTGGCGGTCTGGCTGCTGAGGGAATACTCGACGCCGGCCACCGTCGGACCACCCGGGCCGTTGGCCGTCGTGGTGAAATTGTAGTTCAGATCGCGGCTGAAGAACTTGGCGTGATAGCTGTTGTATTCAGCGCGGGCAGACACCCAGAGGTTGGGGTTGATTTTGTAGTCGACGCGGACGTTGGCGTTGTAGCGCACGGTCGGCTTGGGCGAATCGCGGAAGCTCACCGAGGTGAGGCGCGGGATCTCGGTGGCGTTGTTGGTCAGGTTGGTGTCGAACGCGTAGGTGATCGTCTGCGCCTTCTGCTCCGCAAACGTGTACGAGTAATTGTATCCCGCCCGGACGCCGAGGCGCTTGCCGAGGAACACGTCGGAATATTCGATGCCGAAGTTCGGCTGCAGCCGGTAGTGATCGCTGTCGTCCCATCCGGCGTGCTTCTTGAACGGATTTCCGCTCATCGAATTGTACGCGACGCCGCCGTTGACGGTGATGAGCCGGCCCGAGCGGTCGAAGGCCCCCTTGCTGCGCAGATTGACGATGCCCGCCATCGCCGTACCGGGATTCTCCGGCTGCGGGGTGCGGCTGAGTTCGACCGTCTCGATGCTGTTGATCGAAATCTGCTCAAACTCAAATCCACGCGTCGCGCCCGTGCCGCTGGCGGCGGCGAGACCGGAGCTCGCGATCGGCGATCCATCGATCGTCACCGCGGTGTATTTGCTGTCGAGACCGCCGAGGCTCACGGAGCGCGCGTCCGCCTCGGTGTAGTCGATCATCACGCCCGGCATGTATTTCAGAAACTCGCCGACGTTGCCCTCGGAGATGGAGCCGAACGTGTCCGTCGCGATCACGCGCTTGGCCTCGATCGAGTTGCGCTGTTCCATGATGGCCTTGGCGTTGCCCTCGCGCTCGGACGCGACGATGAACTGGCTCAGCTGCACGATGCCCTTGTCGGCATAAGCGGCGCTCGTGAGACTGACGTCGAGCGTGGCGGTCTGGCCGGCCGCGACGGTTGCGGACTCTTCCCGCGCATCGAGGCCGAGATAGGTGAAACGCACGCGCTGCGTTCCGCTGGGAACGCCGGTCAGCGTGTAGCTGCCGCCCGACTCGGCGTTCGCCGAAAGCTCGGTGCCGACAACCGTGACCACGGCGTTGCGCAGATATTCGCCGGTGCCTTGGTTGAGCACACGACCGGTGATGCTGCCGGTCGCGGCTTGCGCCAGCGCCAGTGACGGAACCAGGAAGCCGGCGAGCAGCAGGGCCAGTCCGCAGAATGCGGCGGCGGGAAATTTCAGGCGGGAGGTTTGGGTCGTCATAGTCAGAACAAAGGGGCCGGGTCGCCGGCGCGCGGGTTGGGCCGGAATTAGGCACGTTGGCATCGACGCCTTCGGCTTGGCGACGGTCGCCCTGCCTGACAGTCCGGTGACGACGCGGATTTGTCGGCGCATCCCTGTTCCTTGGGACGCTTCGTCGCGTCGGCCCTCCCAGGGAAGGGAAATCCTTCCGCCTACAGCCGGTGCAGATGAAATCCGCCGTCGACGTCGAACACCGCGCCGGTCGAGAACGGAAAACGATCCTCAGCGATGGCGCGCACGGCGCGGCCGATATCATCCGGCCGGCCCCAGCGGCGGATCGGCGTGATGCCGCGCTCGTCGGTGATGATCAGCTTGTCGTATTTTTCCTTCACGCCGCCGGTCATGTCGGTGGCGATCACGCCCGGGCGGATCTCGTAGACGTTGATGCTGTCGTTCGCGAGGCGATCGGCGAAGAGCTTCGTCATCATCGCGAGCCCCGCCTTCACCATGCAGTAGTCGCCGCGGTTGATCGATGCGGCGTAGACGGAGATGGAGGTGATGTTCACGATCCGGCCGCGGAAACCCTCGGCGTCGCGTTCCTGCTGCAGCATCTGTTTCGCCGCCAGTTGCGACAGGAAATACGGGCCCTTGAGGTTGATGGCAAAGAGCCGGTCGAGGCTTTCCTCGCCGGCGTCGAGCAAATCGGCGCGGACCTTGGGGGCGACCCCTGCGTTGTTCACGAGCAGATCGAGGCGGCCGAAGCGCGCGACGGTTTCCGCCATGAGTCGGACGCGGTCAGCCGCGACGGCGACGTCGCCCTGGATGATGAAGCCTTCACCCCCGGCGGCCTGCACGAGGGCGAGGGCCTCGGCGGCGGCTTCGGCGTTGCCCGCGTAGTTGATCGCCACGCGGCAGCCCGCGCGGGCGAGTTCGATCGCGATGCCGCGGCCGATGCCGCGGGATGCGCCGGTGATGAGGGCGGATTTGGAGGAGGACATGCCGCGGCCAGCAATAGTGGGAGGCGACACGCGGGCAAGCGCGTTGGCGGCGAATCCAACGGGACGGCGCATCCCGGGTTGCCGGTTCAATGGCGCCGGCGTCGCCTCGACGACGACGGGCTGACGTGCACGGAACGGGGCCCTGAAATCACGCAATGTCTATGCCGACCGAACCGGCAGCCAATATCGCGGTCCGTGTCTGTCACACCCATATGTTCATGAAAAAATTCCGCGTCGTTCTTCCTTGGTTCATCCTCGCCGTTGTCGGCTGTGAAAAGAAATCCCAACTGCCCATCGCTGAGCCGACCTTGGCGCAAAAAACCGAGACGGCGGTCAAAAATGCCGCGGAAAAAACCAAGGATGCCGCGATCGACGTCAAAGACGCCGTCGCCGATAAATTGGCCGACTGGAAACTCACACCGGCTGACATCAAAGCGGACCTCGAAAAGGGCGGCCGCGTCATCCGGACCAAGGCCGCCGGCGTCGGCGAGCGCACTGGTGCGATCTACGACAACGCGAAGGTCGTCACCGTGATCAACGCCAAGCTCGTGGGTGACTACAAACTGTCCGCGATCAAGATCAACGTCGACGCCGACCAGGGCGTTGTGACCCTGAAGGGCACGGTGAAGTCCGTTGACCTCATCGGCCGGGCGATCGCCCTGGCTCTCGACACCGATGATGTCGTGAAGGTCGTCTCCCAACTGACCGTTGAGATGCCGTAACGAAACCAAACGGGCTGAGAGGGCGTCGAAAAAGGCTTCCGGAAGGTAGGGACGCACCTCCGGGGCGTCCGGTTTTCGTTCCGAGATTCCCACCGATCTTGCGGACGTCTCGGAGAACCGTCCCGCCTTTTTTGACGCCCTCTGAGCCGCGAGCAGGCAGTCAAGAGCTCAGAGCGAAGAGCTGAGAGCCCAAATTTCAGAGCCGAGGCGCGCCCTCACGTCTGGATGTGAAATTCGTGTTTTGGCCAGTCGCGCAACTTTCAACGGGACGGTTTCGGCGTCACGCCATGGCCGGCGGCGATGTGGGCGACGGAGATCATGCCGCCGTCGAGCGCGTAGCCGCCGTCGAACGGGTTGCTCGCGAGGAACAGCGGCGTGTCGAGGTCGGCGAAGCGAAAGCCACCCAGTCCGGCGGCGAAACACGCCGATACGGTCATCGCGAGGATCGACTCGAGGTTGCCGCCGATCATCAAGGCGAGGCCGGCTTCGTGCGCCACGGCGGCGATGTCGAGCGCTTCGGCGATTCCGGCCTTCATGAGCTTGATATTGATCACCTGCGCGGATTTCGCCGCCACGACCCGCCGGGCATCGTCGGCGCTGGTTACGGTCTCGTCGGCCGCCACGAGCCACCCGCTCTCGGCGGCGAGCGCGAGCGCGCCGTCGAGGTCATCCTTGGCGAGCCATTGCTCGAGCAGGGCGGGCGCGATGCCGCGAGCCTTGAGCCCGCAGATGAGTTCGGTTGCGGCCACGCGGGAAACGCCGGCATTGCCGTCGAGGATCAGCGGCGCGTCGGGCGCGACCTCGTGGATGGCGAAAATCCGGGCGAGGTCGTGCGCGGGACCCAGTTTTCCGCCGACCTTCACCTTGATCATCCGGATGCCGCGCGCCCGGATGGCCCGGGCCGCGTCCGCGGCTTCGGCGGGGGAGCCGGTGGTCACCGTCATGTCAGTCTCGAGGCGCGTGCCGGCGGCACCGAAGAATTTCCAGAGCGGCACTCCCGCGCGCCGGGTCAGGGCGTCGAGCAATGCCATCTCAAAGGCGCACTGGGCCGAGCCGCAATTCGCGCCGCCGCGCAGGCGAAATTCCGCCGCGAGCTCGCGCCAGCCGGCGAGGCTCGTCTCGTGCCCGACGAGCGATCCGCCCGCGGGGCGCAGTGTCGCAAGTGCATCGGCCTGCGTTTCGCCGTTGTAGGGCGGGAGCGGCGCCGCTTCGCCGTATCCGACGCTGCCGTCGGCCAGTTCGAGCCGCACGAGCACGTTGTTCGCCATCGCCTGCGCGCCCCCGGAAATCCCGAACGGTTCGAAGAGCGGAATGTCGAGTGGAACGACGTCGAGGGAGCGGATGCGCGCGGAGGAATTCACCCGGCGAGCAGAAACGGCGCCCGCGGGTGCCGCAAGACCTCCGTCGTCGGTCCCGCACTACGCGTCCGGCCGATAACGCAACAGTGCCCGCGGGGCGACGCCGTGCACGGCCTTGAAGGCGCGGGAGAAATGATACGGGTCGGAGAAGCCCACCCGCTGCGCCACTTCCTTCACCAGGCCGCCGTTCTCAACCAGGTACTCTGCGGCGAGGTTCATCTTCCGGCGGAGCAGGTACTGATAGGGGCTCGTGCCCTGATAACGGCGGAACCAGCGGCACACGCTGGACGCCTCGACGCCCGTCGTGGTGGCGATCTCCTCCAGGGTGCCAATCCGCTCGGCGCCGGCGTCGATCAACGCCTTGCAGCGGAGGAACGCCTCGCGCGCCGGCTCGCTCGTGTGCGGCGCCAGCGTGGAGGTGTCCTCGATCTTCAGCAGCAGCAATTCGAAGAGCGCAGCGCAGATTCGCGGTGCTAGGGCCCCGGAGCGCTGCCCCTCGCGTACCAGATCCTCCAGTACGCTCGTCACCTCCGCGTGGGCCGCCAGCTGCCGGGCGCTGCCGAGCGGCACGCCGCAGCGCCGCAAGCGGAGCGGCACGCCGGCACCGCTGAACGAAAGGAAGTATTTTACCATCGGGTTCCGCGGGTCCGTGTGAATCTCGCAGTCGGTCGTGGGCGCGTAGGCAAAAACCATGCCCGGCCCGAGCGTGTGCTGGCGGCGATCCAGCCGCACCGTGCCCTCGCCGGCCACCACATACTCCAGGACGTGAAAGGGAAACGCCCGCCGCGCTACGACGTAGTCGGCGTTGCAGCGCTCGCGGCCGCCCATCACGAGCGTGAGCCGCTCCTTGGGGTGAGGGGCCAGGTTCAGGAAGAAATAGCGCGCTCCGCTCACCTGCTGCGACAGCAGCCCGGAAGTATCGTGTCGGCCGATTTTGTCCATGTTGGGCCCAACCGTGCGGGTTTCCGCTCTATTTTTCGAGCCGATTTGCGCCGGCAGAGGCGGACGACTTTATCTAGGCTGAGAATGACGTTGCACGCCGCCTGGCGAAGGCGCAATTGACGGGCGGGTCGGTCGAAAATCATCAACCTTTATCCTCCCTGCCATGGCCAAGAAAAACACCGTTCTCCTCGTCGCCAGCGGCGACCTCCGCCAATCCGCCAACGAAACCTGCTGGCCCGCCCAGCACGCGATGGAACAGGCGCTCGGCGCCGCCATTTCCCGGCTTGGTCACACCGTGGTCCGCGCGCATCCCTACAAGCCAAAGGTCAAACACGGCTTCATCGGCTCCCAGAAGGAAGGCATGGACGTGTTTGCGAACCTCGATCCGAAGGCGCCACTCATCGTCGCCGAGGCGGTGTGGCAATATTCGCATCACGTGCTCGCCGGCCTGATCTCCCATCAGGGCCCGATTCTCACCGTCGCCAACTGGAGCGGCACGTGGCCCGGACTCGTCGGCATGCTGAATCTCAACGGTTCGCTCACCAAGGCGGGCGTGACGTATTCGACGTTGTGGAGCGAAAAATTTGATGACGACTTTTTCCTCGCCGGCCTCGCCTCCTGGTTGAAGACGGGAAAAGTCGCGCACCAGACAGCCCACGTGAAGCCGCTCGCGAAGGCCACGGTGCCGGCGAAGGCCGGGGCGGTCGCAAAGCGGATCGCCGCGGACTTGCGCCGCCGCAAATCCATCATGGGTGTGTTCGACGAGGGCTGCATGGGCATGTTCAACGCCATCATCCCGGATGAGCTGCTGTTCTCCACCGGCGTCTACAAGGAGCGCCTCTCCCAGTCCGCGCTCTATGCCGGAGCGACGCAGGTCAGCGACAACGAGGCCCGCGCCGTCTACCAATGGCTGCGGAAGAAGGGGATGACGTTTCACCTCGGCACCGACGAGGCCACCGAACTCACCGAGCGCCAGGTGCTCTGGCAGTGCAAGACCTACGTCGCGGCGTTGCGCATCGCGGACGACTTCGGCTGCGAGACGATCGGCATCCAATACCAGCAGGGCCTGAAGGACCTGTTGCCGGCGAGCGATCTCGTCGAGGGCATCCTCAACAACTCGGACCGGCCGCCGGTGAAGAACGCCGCGGGCAAGGTCATCCGCCCTGGCCAGCCGCTGACCCACTTCAACGAGGTCGACGAGTGCGCGGGCCTGGACGGCCTGTTCACGAACCGCGTGCACCAGGCCCTCGGGCAGCCCGTGGAGAACACACTGCACGATCTGCGCTGGGGTGCCTACGACGCGAGTGGCACGACGGAGGAGTACGTCTGGGTGTTTCTCATTTCCGGCAGCGCGCCGCCGGCGCATCACGTCGGCGGTTACAAGGGCACGGACTCACTGCGGCAACCGCCGATGTATTTCCGGCTCGGCGGCGGCACCGTCCGCGGCATCGCGAAACCCGGTGAAATCGTCTGGAGTCGCGTCTTTGTCGCCGATGGCAAGCTCAAGATGGATCTCGGCCGCGCGAAGGTGATCGCGCTCCCGCGCGAGGAAACGGAACGCCGGTGGAAGGAAACGACCGTGCAATGGCCGATCATGCACGCGGTCACGTACGGCGTGTCGCGCGACCAGATGATGGCGCGCCACAAGGCGAACCACATCCAGGTCGCGTACGCGCATTCCGCCAAGGAGGCCGATCTGGCGCTCTACACGAAGGCCGCGCTCGCCGCCGAACTCGGCCTCGAGGTCTGCGTGTGCGGGACCAAGGCCGACGGCGGCGCGTTCTGAACGGACTTCTTCCGTCTGGCGCCTCCCCAGCGCGTCGGTTGAAACGAAGTCCAGTCAACGTGTTCGCTCGTTCGGGCCGGTTGTCGGCGGACGCCTCTGCGCGATCCGCCGCAAGTTGTCGGCCGGCGAGGGCGGGGATTTCTCGCGACATATGCGAGGCGGCAAATATCGTGGCCCGCTCAGCAAGCTCATCTCCTCATGCGCCACTCGAAGCTTCTCCTTTCGCTTGTCCTCAGCCTGGGCGTTTTCGACGTCGCGCGCGCGCAGACGGCGGAACGGATCTACGGGGGACTCTATCAACCCGCACCGTCCGAGCCGCAGCCGATGCGCGTCTGGCGGCTTTCCGAACGCGGCGGCCTGCCCCCTGATTTCCCGGAGGCAATCGCCGGCCGCTTCATTGCCTTGCACGGAGCCAGTCTGGTCGATGACTGCAAGCTGGTCCTCATTCAAACCGAGGACGGCCGGCGGCGGGCGCTGCGCTTTGGGATGCTGGGTGCAGAGGAGCGGCGGGACGCGCTCGCCGCGCATGACCGCGCAACCACCGCGAGGGTTTCCGCGACCGAAGCCGGCGGCCGGGGCGCCTACACGGCGGTGTGGCAGGAGTATTCGAAGGAGACGGACGCGCCCCGGGTGGGCACCTTTGAGACGGAACATTTTCTTTTCTTCTTCGGTCGCGACGGAGGGAAAGAGAGCCGGCTGTTGCAGGATGAGGGCGCCGTGGGCCGGATGAAGGAGCGAGCGGAGGACGTGTGGCGGTTTTACCAGGAAGCAATGCACGTCGAAATGCCGTTTGCACGCGCCGCGGAGCCGCGCAAGATTCCGGTTTTTCTCCTCGAGACCGGCTTGGCGAAGCACCCGAGCGGCGAAGCCAGCGCCCGCAAAGGCGCCATCCTGCTTCACCCCAGCGAAGTCGCGGACAACACCAACCGGTTTGCCCACGAATTCGCGCACGTGATTCAACATCACCACGGTGGGAGCGAAGGCCCGCGCGGCCAGGGCCAGCTCTACGAGGCGCATGCCGACTGGCTCTCCTACCAGCACAATTCCTCGCGTGGCAGCAAGGCCATCCTGAGTTCGACGCGCTACAGCGACTACCCGCTGTTCTCGTGGCAGGTCGGCTACGGCTACTGGCCGCTGCTGCAGTATTTCTCGGAGACCTACGGGCCGGCGCTGTGCGTCGATCTCTGGAACCACGCCATGCCCAACACGGCCGTCGGCCAGGAAACCCCGCTGGAAACGCTCCATCGACTCGGCGTGGAGCGCGGCCACTGGAGCGCGGACGAATCGTGGGGCGGGTTTGCCGATGCCCTCGCCCGGGCGGCGGCGCACAAGGCCTATTGGGATTTCATCCCGCAGATGTCCTATTTGTACGTCCTGCAGCAGGGCCTGCAGGCGGCGGGCGGCGGTGATTTGCGTCGGTTTACGCGCAATCCTCCCTCCCGGTTGGGAGATACCTGGATGCCCGCTCCGGAGCGGGCGCCGGCCCAATTCGGTTATCACACGATCGAATTGAAGCCGTCTGGGGCCAGGATCACCGCAGTGGTGGAGAAGAGCGCCGACTGCGACTGGCGGCTCGTCGGTGTCGCGCGGGATGCAAATTGGAAATGCCGCTACAGCGACGTCGTCGCATCCGGGCAAGCGATGACGATGGCGGTCGATCCGGCCGACCAGGCGTGGGCGCTCATCGTCCTGGCCGTGCCGCCGCGGTATCGTGCCCATACGTTCCAGGACGAGAAGGCCAACGCGTTTGCGCGCCATGCGTTCAAACTCAAGCTCGAAGGGGCGGAACCTGAAGGCGGCAAGAAATCCGCGCCGGCGGTCGTGTTCCTGGAGCGCGGTGCCAAGACCGAATGGCGGTATCGCGACACGGGCGAGGAGCCAGCGGCCTCCTGGACGAGCGGGAATTTTGACGACAGCCACTGGCCGCAGGGCCGCGCGCCACTCGGCTACGGCCAGGCGGGTGTGACCACGGAGATCAGCTTTGGCGGCAACCCGCAGGCGAAGCACCTCGCGGCGTATTTCCGGCGCAGCTTCGACTTCTCCGCCGGCCCCGCGCCCCTCACCCAGCTCGCCGTCAGCATGTGCATCGACGATGGCGTCGTGGTTTATCTGAACGGGCGCGAATTGGTGCGACAGAACATGCCGGCGGGCCCGATCACGGCGACCACCCGGGCCGTGCGCAGGATCGAGGGCAACGAGGAAACCGTCTATCGGCGCCACGTCGTCCCGGCCACGGCGTTGGTTCCCGGCCGCAACGTGCTCGCCGCGGAAGTGCACCAGTTCAATGGCGGCAGCAGCGATCTTTTTTTCGACCTCCAGTTATCGACAGTGGTCGATGTGTCCGCGGCGCGGCTGAACGCCGCTGCGCGCGACGTGACCTTGGAGTTTCATCGCAAGCATTATATCCCCGCTGCCACCCGCATCCCCGACGGCTATATCGACGGCGGCCGAGGTATGACGATCGCTGCCGACGGCACAGCGCAGTCCGGTCGGGAGGTGATGGTGGTGGACCGCGCCCGTGATCCGGAGCTGCGCCGGCATCTGGCGTACGCCCGCTCGCCCGCCGTGACCGGCCTGCCGCTGCTCGAACGCGCCACCGCGCTCGCTCGGTACGTGGACACGTTGTATTCGCCGGCCGGTGGTCGTCGGTTCTCTGAGGAGGTTTGCAGCCTGATGCTCGAACCCTATCGGGGCATGGAATTGCTGATTGGCGCGGCCATTCACGCCGGCGTGTGTCGGCATCGTGGGCTGGCGTTCAAGTTGCTGGCCGATGAGGCGGGGCTACCGGTGGCGCTGGCGCGCGGCAACTACGGCGCGGTGCAGAGTCCGGGCGGGCACGTGTGGAACGAACTCATCCTGCCCGACGGCGCGAAACTCATCGTGGACGTCATGAATCCCCGGCCGGATTTCGTTTTTCCGAAGGCAACCGACGCCGCCGCCGGGCGCTACTTGACGGTGAAGAACGCGCCGTATTATCCCACGGGAAAATAGGGCCGTGACTGAGCCGCGGGCCGGCGATGGGGTCAGTCCGCTGATTGCACGGTCCGTTACAAGAGATAGCCGCACACGGCGACGGGATGAGCATCCGACATTGCAATCAGCGGACTGACCCCGTCCGGATGGTCCCATCGCCAGCCACTGCTCGAGCGGCCATGGGCAGAAACGCGCATCGCCTCGAAGCGCAGGCAAACGCGTCGAGGTCCTATGGCGCTTCGTAGACTTCAACCAACGTGAGACCGCTGGCGCCTCCAACGCCGCTCACCTGGGCGGTGTAGCTGCCGGGTTGAAGTGTGAGCAGCAGCGCGGCGTCTTTGCTCGCGGCGGGGAGAGCAAAGGCGCCGACGTTCGTGAATGCCGCCGTGAGCGCGTTGCCACCGCTCCAGTTGTCGTTCGAGTTGATCGGGGTCTGGCCGCTGAAGAGATCGAGTCTCGGGTCGGCCATCACGCCGGGGACATTGAACGGTGCGGTGCCGAGCGTTGGCCCGACGGCCCGGATCAGCACTTGCTTCGAAGTTGCGCCGCCGATGACGAAGCCCGTCGTCAGCGTCTCGCCCGCGTTGATCTTTTTCAAGACGGACACGTTGACGAGACGCGGCGTCAAATTGGTAAAAAAGTCCGCGGGCGTGGCGTCGTAGAGTTCGGCGATCACTGCGCCGGTGGCGCCACCGACCCCGCTGACTTGAACCGTATAATTCCCCGCGGACAGGTTGGTGAAGTAGATCGCGGCGTCGCGCGAGGTGTCCGAGGCATAAGGGAAGGCGCCGACGCTCGTGAACGCGTTTTTCAAGAAGGCTCCGCCGTCCCAGTTGTCATTGCCAAACGAAAAATTCTGGCCGCCGAAGAAATCGAGCTTGGGATCAGCGAGCGCCCCGCTCACGCCCAATGGAGTGAGCGATGGCCCGGCGGCTCGCACGAGCAGCGCCTTGTTCCCCGAGGTCCCGCCACCGCCCAGCACGGTGCCAACCGTGAACGAGGGATCGGAGCTGGTGATGTTCGTGAGGATCGACAGATTAACGAGCCGGCCGGGATTCGGAGGCGTCTCAGTGCTGGCGACACCTTTGCGGATCGCGTGATTGCCCGCATCGCCGACAAACAAATTCCCCGCGTCGTCCACGGCCACGCCGCAGGGAGCTTTGAATCGCGCCGCCGTGCCCGTGCCGTCGGCGTAACCGGAAGTTTCACCCACGCCGCCCAGCGTCGTCACCACGCCCGCGGCGGTCAGCTTGCGCACTGCGTGGTTGCTGGTGTCGGCCACATACAGGTTGCCCGAGCCATCGACCGCGATCCCGAAGGGAAAAGCGAAAAGCGCTCCGCTTCCGGGACCATCAACATAACCGCCCGCAGAACCGCCCCGCGAGCCGGCCAGCGTGGTCACGGTGCCGTCCGGGGTGATTTTTCGGATCCGGCTGTTCAGCGTGTCGGCGACATACACGTTGCCGGCGCCATCGACCGCGACCCCGTGAGGATCGCGGAAGCTCGCGGCCCGGCCCACACCGTCGGGATTGAAGGTGTTGAAGGGGTTGCCGCCGGCCAGCGTCGTGACAACGCCACTCGAGGTGATCTTGCGAATGAGGTCGTTGCTCGTGTCGGCGACATAAACAGTTCCGGCCGCATCGACGGCCACACCGTAGGGAAAGAAAAATTGAGCCGCGGTGCCGGTGCCGTCCGTGCTGCCGTGAAACCCCGCGGTGCCGGCCAGCGTCGTGACGACACCGGAGGAGGTGATTTTGCGAATCGTGTGACTGCCGCACGCCACGAACAAATTTCCGCTGGCATCCACGGCCACGCCATAAGGGTAGTCGAACCGTGCCGCACTCCCCACGCCGTCGACATTGCCGGAGGAGCCCGCCAGACCCGCTACCGTCGTTACGACCCCGCCCGCAGAAATCTTGCGAATCGTGTGGTTAGCTGAATCGGCCACAAATATGTTCCCGCTGCGATCTGCGGCCATGCCCCAGGGAAAATTGAATTTCGCCGCGCTGCCCGAGCCATCGTTGCTGCCGGAGGTCGTGCCACCGGCGAGGGTGGTAAACGTGTAGGACTGCGCCATCAAACGAGTGCCTGAAAAGCCCAGCACCAGCACCCAGGCAGAATAACGCGATAAATGGCGAAGTATCCGAATCATGATTCAAGAAGCGCCGAATCAACCGATAGGAAACTGGATTTTCAGGGGGATCGGATCCGGGAGGGGTTTAAGGGGAGGGTGCCGGGTGGCAACAGAATCGGACCCCTGTAGTTCCCCAACCCTCAAGTCCGGCTGACCGGCGAGCGGCGCGAAGATCCGGTTAACGAAGATACCCCGATGGAAACTCAGCAACTCGTCCGATTCCGGCGCCGCGCCGGCGAATGTTCGGAGGTCAGTCGTGGCAGGCACGATGCGAGGAGACACACCTCCGGCCGCTCGCTGTCAAGCAGAGGGCCGGCGATGGGGTCAGTCCGCTGATTGCAGGGTCCGTTACAAGAGATAGCCGCACACGGCGACGGGATGAACATCCGACATTGCAATCAGCGGACTGACCCCGTCTGGATGGTCCTAGCGGAATCGCGCCGCTGAGTTACGCACGCTCGTTGAAGCTACGCTTTGAGGTCAGGCCGTTCGACCCCGTTGCTACCGTGTTGACTGCCGATCGAAATTCCTTGGTCGCGTGCAATACGACAGACTGTTTCGCGTGCCGAAGGGTTTCAGATGAAATCGTCCATGAGACCCTGCGCCGCTTTGTCCCCGGCGATTTGTCGACAGCACCGGCGCGACGAAACAGAGCCCAAACGCGGTCATTCAATGCGCGGTAGCGATCATCAGTGCGGGACTTTGCAAGCTCGCTGGCATACGCCTCGAACCCCTCGAGTTCAGCCCACGCGCAGAGTGCACCATCAGACAGTCCAAGGCTTCGAAGTTCCGCGACTGCGAACTGCACAATTTCACTCAACACCTCATTGTAGAGGTCTGGGTTCTGCTTGGCTTCACGCGCGCTTTCTTTCAGGGATGGATATTTTTCTTCGCTGGAATGCATAGGTGTGTTGCCAACGTCAATGAGCGACGATGGGTGAAAGCTTTGACCGTTGGCGGTGCCTTGTTGAGCTCATCCCAAGGGAGGTTCTTAGGCGCTTCGGAATCGATGGGTGAATAGTAGAAGAGCACTTCATAACTGGGTTTCTCCATTTCCCGCCATGCAGCTCATGTTACCTTACTCTGTTGGCCTGCCGCTCCAGTTTTGCATTAAAGTGCGATGTCTTGTGGCGGCGCCGCAACCTTCAGCGCTTCCTGAATGACCTCCGGTTTCATCACCCAACCGAGCGCACTGGATATATCGCTGGGTTCGTTGCCAAACGCCTCAGCGCCATTTTGCAGTTTCTTCGGAATCGCGAAACGGCCGACATATATTCCAAGAAAATTGTATCCCAGGCTCCCCGCGTAATTGTATCGCAGGATTACCGGTGCACCCGACATTCCGGGCAATGTGGTAGCATCGATTAGAAACTTCGGTTCGCCGTTGAAATGCGGTCCGGGATCATTTGCGATGTTACCTGACTTCCAAATGGGATAGGGGTGGTAAGGTCCCGCATGGTTTACTAGGCCGAGAGGGTAACCGATTACGAAAACAGATTCGGCGACGTAGACCTGCTTAGGGACGCCGGCGGTAAGAAGTGGAAATTTGCAACGGCACTCCTTGACTCCCTTGAGCGGGAGGATGGCAACGTCCATTTGTTGCCCTTTCGGGTGTATCCAATATGCGGGTGGAGCTTGGTCGGGATTACCGCCGCCAGCCCGCAGGTTTTCGGTGTGATCGAAGAAAAAACCACGGATCCTCACTTTCCACGGCAGCATTTTCGTCGAGTGTTTTGCGTGCCCGTTGCCCGGCTCTTTTCCAGCCAAATTGTGCCACGCTGTCACCAAATAGAAGGCGCAGTCCCGCGGGTCCTGCCAGACCACTCCGCTACCCGTCGCGAGAAGCCAATCCTCACCAGCTTGCTCCGGCTTTGGCGCAAACATTTCGAGATAGACTACGGCGCGCGAGAGCGGATCAGCCTCAGCGAGTGGATCAACTCTATAGAACGGAAGGTGCATCTTCATGTTGCTGAACTGTTGGGCTGCCAACTAACGACCGATCCTCCGGATTAAACAATTTCCGTTTACACCAGCGACCGCACGTCAACTAGACGCGATCCGATGGGGTCGGACCGCAAATTGCAACGATTGAGGAAGGAGCAGTCAGAGAATATGCGAATTGCTGCCCCTCTGGAATCAATGGCCATAGTGAAACAGCACGCGAGTGGGCGAACACTACGAGGCACTGTTGCGGCCGAATTTGCGTTTCGCGTCATGACTCCGTCGGGTCGCCCTGCTTTCCACCGCCACCTCACCGATTACCTGTAGCGCTTTCCCGGACGCAGGTGTGAGCATCCGTCTTTCAGAGGTCGCACCATAATCGGCGTGATATTGGGAGCGACCTGCCGTACCGATGTAGTCAAATGAGGCCGATCTCCACGCATGAAGTCTTCCGATTCGCGGCACAAAGTGGCGAAGTGGAGTTCAAGACGTTGACCGACGGGTCTACCTTCAAGGTCAAGGTCGAGATGGATGGTGTCTCGTTCTACCCGAAAACCGGGTTGGGACGCCCGAATAGCCGCGAATTTATCGCCCGCTACGTCGTCCTTTTCAATCAGGAGCAGTCGTTCGTTACGACGCCCTTCGTGAAGGCGAAGTTGCGGAGCGCGTCCTACTTCGTGGCGCTCGTAAAGGCCATGTTGGAATACATGCCACCGGAGAAGTCGACCGAGGAGCCGACTGCCCCAGTCGCACCAGTGCTGCCACCAGATATCGAAGGCCAATTGCTGGCATTTCTCCAGCGCTCGAACCAAGGAGGTCGGGTAGAGCGAAACGCGGACTTCATCGCATATTACTACGGCTTTCGCGGTCATCCTCTCCCTACGTTGGAGGACACGGCTGCCGGCGACGGTCGCACGCGAGAGCTGGCGCGGAAGATCATCGAGACGAAATTCCGGGAGAGGGTGAAGCGCGACGATCTTCTCGGTGTTTTCCGTGCGCAAGAAATGTTACTTTCGGCCGTGCCCCTGAATGCCGACGAATTCATCGATGCACTCCGCCGCATGAATCTGATCGTCGCCGACTGCAGCCCTGCTGGATTGCTACGTTTGATCCACGACGTGACCGACGACAAATCAGTAGGAATTTTCAACCAAGATCTGTACCCGACCAATTCGGCGCAAACCATCCAGCAAGCCAAAGCGCTGTTCTTTATACCCGTCGCGGGAGTGAAGGCGTTGCGAGCTGTCCTGCGTGATGCGAAGACTCTGCCCGGCCAGCTCGGCATCGCAAAATTCCGCTTCCTTGAAGAGAAGCTCGGTCCCGAGTCGGCCAATCAACTGAAGGTCGTTCGTCGGATTGTCGAATCCTCTTCGCAGTTCTGGGCCAAGCGTGACGGTGAGGACCTGTGGTATCTCTGTGATGAGCGCGAGAACACACTTATCAACAACCTATTCAAAGCCCACAGAGTCACCGGTTCTTGCCCCATGGAGAAACTCGCCGCAGCGCTGCACCGAGCTCTGAAAGCCAGAGCATTGGACTACCCCGTGGCTTTGCCAGACGTCATCGGTGACTATCTACGTCAGTGTCGTTACCTGGAGGTCCGGGATGGAATCGGTCACTTCCGAAAGGAGTCGTGCGAGGCCGTCGAACTCTCACCGCCTCAAGAAGCAGTTCGGCGGGCGCTCGTCGAATTCGGAGAGCGAGGTGCTAGTCTCCCGGCCCTTAAAGAGAAGCTCAACGCATTCACTGGTGAGTTTAGTGACGCAACTGTCCAAAAGGCCATCATGAACTCACCCATTGTCTGTGTGAGTGGAAACCGGGGGGACCGCACTTACCGACTCCTCACGTTTGCTACGAAGTGTGCATGACCTCGCTGATCGATGGGAAGCAGGCAGGTTTTGATCCGGGTAAATAAAGTAATGAGTCGGCGGCCCATCAATTATCTGGATCCGCCGGCCGGACCGATGACTCCCGGTTGAGCGGCGAGGCCGGAAACTTGAAACCCCTGCGGAGGATTGCTCCGCAGGGGCTCAATCTCCCCGAATGATTGTGTGAAAAAAACAACCGGGGAAAGTCTGTTGGCGGACGAACCGTCGCGCTCGGCCATTTGGCCGGTGCTGACTAAAATCGATGCGGATCTGGCGGCGCAAGCCTGCGCGCAAGGTTGCGCCTGCGGCGGAGCGCTGCATCGCTCGGACTACCCGCGCAAAGTCCGGGGAGTGAACGTCGAGGCGCGGCGGGACAGTTTTTGCTGCGCCGAGGAAGGCTGCCGCCGGCGGGTGACGCCCGGTTCGGTGCGCTTCCTGGGCCGCCGGATCTACGCCGGATTTATCGTGGTACTGCTGACCGCGCTGCGGCACGGCCTGACGGCGGAACGCGTGACGGCGCTCCGGGAACACCTGGGCGTGGACGGTCGCACGCTGGAACGGTGGCGGGCCTGGTGGCTGCAAGATTTTGCCCCGGGCCGACGGTGGCAGGCGGCCCGGGGACTTTTCATTCCGCCGCCCGGCGAGGCGACGCTGCCGTGGTCGTTGTGGCGGAGCTTTGGTGACGACGGGGAAAAGTCGCTGCTGGATCTGCTGCGCTTTCTGACACCGTGGTCGACCCGTGCGGTGCCGGGGAACTGAGGGTCGGCTGACCGCCCGCAGAGGATGCCGGTGGCGGCGCGAAAAGCGCCGGATAAACCGCTGCCGGCATGGACCCGAACCTTCCTGCCACCTCCGCTCCGATTTCCTCCCCCGAACGCTGGGCGCATTTGCGCTTCAGCGTGGTGGGCCCCTTGTTGGCGTCGCCGTCGACCCGGGGGCAACTCCGCGAACGACTGCGGGCGCTCGCCGATCAATCCTGGCGGCATCCGATCAGCGGCCAATGGGTCCACTTCGGCGTCTCGACCATCGAGCGTTGGTATTACCGGGCCCTGCGGGCGAAACAGGATCCGGTGGGCGCCCTGCGGCGGCAGGTGCGTGAGGACGCCGGCCGCTTCACCGCGATGTCCTGCGCCTTGGGCGAGAAACTCGTCACCCAATATCGCGCCCACCCCCAGTGGAGCTACCAACTGCAGGCCGACAATCTGGCGGCCATTGTGATGAAGGAACCGGCGCTGGGTCTGTGTCCAGGCTACGCCTGCGTCCGGCGATTCCTGAAGGCGCAGGGTTTGTTTCCCCGGCCGCGGCGGGGCCCCGTGCACAGTCCCGGTGCGCAGGCGGCCGAGGCCCGCTTCGCCGCCCGCGAGATCCGCAGCTACCAGAGTGAACAGGTGAACGCCCTGTGGCACCTCGATTTCCATCACGGCAAGGTGCGGGTGCTCCTGGCCGACGGCCAATGGGGTTATCCGTTGCTGCTCGGCGTCCTCGACGACTGTTCGCGGTTGTGCTGCCACCTGCAGTGGTACCTGCACGAGGGCGCCGAGGAACTTTGCCACGGACTGTCGCAAGCGCTGCTCAAACGCGCCCTGCCACGCGCCTTGATGACCGATTATGTGCCGCGGCACATAATCGGTGTTTTGTGCCCGACCGCGTTATGTGGCCGCGACCGCTTGCTCCACTCGGCGGGCCACGCCAATCCGGCCACATAATTATCAAAGGGATTTCAGCCATCCGAGCAGATCCGCGTCGGTGCGCCATATAGGTTTCCTGAGGAATGCCGCGTTTGTGGTCGGAGGCTGGCAGGCTTCCAGCGCCTTTTGTTTCATGCGGAGGGTGATTTCGGCGTAGCGGTTTGTGGTATCCAATCCGACGTGACCCAACCATCCGCGGATCACGTTGGGCTCGACCCCGGATTCGAGCAGATGGACCGCCGTTGTGTGACGAAAGCAATGCGGGGATATTCGGCGCTGAGGGCGACCATTCGTGGGCCGGGTCAATCCGGCCGTGAGGCGGCGGACGATTTTGTAGATGCCGAAGCGCGTCAGCGGGCGACCCTGCCGTGACACGAAGACCGGAGCATTGGGCTCGGCTGGCTTTCGGTCCGATAGCAGCGTCTTCAGCAGCTGGGCGGTCTCCTTCCAGAGGGGACAGGTTCGCCATTTGTCGCCCTTCCCGTGAAGATGGACTTTCGGCATAGGGTTGAGTTCGAGGTTTTCAAGCCGCAGATCGGAAACTTCCTGCACCCGAGCTCCGGTATTGTAGAGGAACTGCAGCAAGGCCCGATCTCGTAATGCCGATGCTCCTGAAGCGGGCAAAGTGGCGAACAAACCCTGCACCTCGTCACGATCCATGAAGCGCATTTCGGCGGGGGGAACGCGTTTTGATGGGATCGCCGCGATCCGGTGCGCCTCGTTGAGGCGTTCCGGCATCCGATGGACGGCATATTCGAAAAATGTCCGCAGCACTGCGAGACGCTGGTTTCGCGTTCGGATGTGATTGTGCCGCCGCCTCTCCAATGCATCGAGGAAGGAAAGGACCCGCTCACAAGTCAGATCTTCCAGCTCAAGCCGGCTGAGTTTTTTCCTGGCGTCCTCGGCGGCAAAACGCAGGAACAGTGTCATGGCGTCCCGGTAACTCGCTATCGATGCCGGCCGCAAGCCGCGCTGGCATTTAAGATGATCCTCGAAGAAGCCGTGCAGGAGCTGGCCAAGGTTCGGTGCGTTCATGGCGTCGTTCCTTTCGTCAATGGTGAGGCAAACCGCCGGAATCGCGCATTCGCCGCATCCAGTAATTCCCCGGTGATCGTCAGGTACACCGCCGTCGACGACGGCCGGGAGTGCCCCATGAACGTCGACAGCCACAGCAGGCGGTCGTTGGGATTTACGCCTTCGCTGTACCAGCGCAATAGGGTGCCGACGGCGAAGGAATGCCGCAAGCAGTGCAACCGCGGGCGCCCGACTCCCGGCGGAACTTCGATCCCGAGCTTCGGCCAAAGCGCGGTGAAGACCCGGCTGGCAACCTTGGCCTGCATCGGCCGGCTCTTGTCGTCGCCAAACGAGAACAACGGGTCGGAAGGTTCCAGTTGGCCGGTATGCCGCTCCCGACGTTCGAGGTAAACTTTCAGTCGCGCCGCCATCTTGGGGCCCATCGGAACTAGCCGGCTTTTGAGGAACTTCGTCTCCCGGATGGCCAGAACACTGCGATCCCAGTCGATATCGCGCACACGCAGCCGGGTGACCTCGCCCACACGCAATCCCAGCCCGTAAAGGAGGGCGAAGATCATAGGATAGATGATCCCACGCTGGCCGGCACTGGGGTTGTCAGGCAGTTCGCTCGCAAGCGCCAGCAGCCGACGCGCTTGAGCTTGTTTGAACAGGAACGGCGGCCGGGCGCCGGCCAGACGTCGCGGCTGAAGCTGCAGAGGCGACTCGCCGATCCATTCCTGGGCGACCAGCCAGTCGAACCAGCGCTTTAGCACACTGATTAGAAGATTGTAGCTTTTCGCCATCGGCCGGTTGCGCGAACACACGAAGGCCGTCACCAGCGCCGACGTGATCGCGGTCAACGATGGCACCTTTCGCTCTGCCAGGTAGCGATCAAACAGATTCAGGTTCCATTCCTCCGTGTCGAAGCGCTTCCCCAAGGCCCGGTGATGAAGCAGGAACGCCTGCATCGCCGGTGCCACCGTACTTTGGAAACAACGACGTTGCCTGTTCATAGGACCGCCTCCCCCTGGCCCAAGGCCAGCTCCCGGAGCGATTCGACGTCCACCTTCGCATAGATTTGCGTCGAGTTCGGTGACGCATGCCCAACGTAATCGCCGATCGTCTTCAGGCTAAATTTGGCGTCGACCAAACGCTGAACGCAGGCATGCCGAAGGGTGTGAGAGCCCGGGCGCGGCACGGCGATGCCCGCTTTGCTCAGGTAATGGCTGGCCCGGTTGGAGACACAGGCCGCTCCGCACGGATGGAAAGGAGCGACCGCGCGGAAAAAGAGGCTCCGATCCTTCGTCTGCGGACGACCGTTCTTCAGATAGTCGACGATGGCCTCGCCCACGATCGGAGAGAGTGGATATGCCGTCGAGTGTCCCGCCTTACGCTCCGGCACCCGCAGCCTCTCTTGCGGCCAATCCAAATCGTCCAAGGTCAGTCCTGCCACTTCCCTGCTGCGCAATCCATACGTGACCAGCAAAAGCAGGATCGCATAATCGCGCTTGCCGGACGCCGAGCGCCGGTCCACGGCGTCGAGCATGCGCTGGACATCCGCCCACGGGATCGACCTCGGAAGCGTCGCCAGCCGGTAGTTTCGGGGACCATGGACGGCGGCACTCAGATCGCGGGCGATTAATTTCTCCCTATAGGCGTACCGCAAAAAGACACGCAACAGCGAACATAATTCCGCGATTGAGGCCTTCCCCAATACCAGCCCTCTTTCCGTAACGAACGCGGTCAGGATGCTGGGCGAAAGATCGGCAATCGAGGTCAGCCCGATCCGGAGCAGGTAGCTCTCACAACTCCGCAAAATAATCGAGTAACTCTCCACCGTCTTCGGGGTAACACCACGTTCCTCCCGGAGATGGTGCAGGAATCCAGGAGCTTCAACTTGGAACGGAAACGGCCGACGGCGATCCCCTCTGCCAATAAAGCCTGGCAATGCGAGTCGTAACATCTGCTCGACCGGGACGCCCGCTTCCCGGGCTATCTGAGTTTTCGTACGTTTGCCGGTGATATGATTCCTGCGATCCCGCAGATACCGATCGATAAACGGCTGTACATGGCGAGGCAGCCCTCTCACCGATCTCGCTCCCCGCTCCCAAGCGAACGCGGCGAAGCACAAAAGAATCGGAACCCGACGGTTTACGTTGCAGAGCGCGTAGCCCTGTTCATTCAGCCAAACGATATAATGTTCGATCTGCTCGAAGAGCCAACTGGCTCGAATACGGTCCCAGGTTGCTGGTTTTTTGTAATATTTTTCGATCATATGATCTCCTTTTCCCCTTTAGGGAATGGGAGATCCCTCGCGGCGGAGAGCTCTTATTATGTGGCCGGATTGTCGTGCCCGCCGAGTGGAGCAAGCGGTCGCGGCCACATAACGCGGTCGGGCACAAAAGACCGATAACGGCAGCGCCATGCTGGCGGCCGAAACCACGCAGGGGCCGGCGATGGGGTCAGTCCGCTGATTGCAGGGTCCGTTACAAGAGATAGCCGCACACGGCGACGGGATGAACATCCGACATTGCAATCAGCGGACTGACCCCGTCCGGATGGGCCCCTCGCGACATCCATCGAATCTGGCAATGGGGCAGTTGACGGGACGGTCGGACGGGATCGGTTCGTGAATCGGGAATGGCCTGAAACCACCCTCTTCCATATGCTACTCCGCACCCTGCTTGAAGACGAATTTATCGATCGAACCGGAGAACGGGTTGAACGTGGAGTTGAGCTTTACCTTTGCCCTGCCGCTGAGTCCGGATTGCTGAGCTGCTGCCAGGCTGTTGCCAGGCTATCTCCTGGGACCTAGCCGGGACCATCCTGGGACCACGCTGGGACCTTCATGTCGGCACGGTCTTCGGCCCAGCCGCACCCGGCCAACCTCCAAATCCGCCGGTTTGGCGCTGGCCGGTGACGCGGGAACGGGTGCCGCTTTGGACGATCCCCGGCGCGAAATGTTCAATTTTTTGAGGCTTCACGAACTGATCTTAGCGTATCGATTCAGAGCGACTTCCCACGAAACACCCGAATCACACGAAACCAAACGCTTCGAAACGAACCCGTCGTCGATCAACTCCAACGGCTTCGTGAACGGATGCGCGGGGTCATAATTCGCGCAAGATATTCTTTTTGTGTATTTCGTGTGTTTCGTGGGTGACTCCGATTACATGGTTTTTGGCTTGGAATTCCCGCTTCTGGATCCGTGTCCATTCGTCGGCACTCCTCCCCTGGCCTTTGATTGCGGCTGGGTACGGGGTGGTGCAGAGGGCGCACCAGCGGCTCGCCTCCCCCCCATCAAACGCCGGGTTGTCGGACCGCTGGTTTCATCGGCCCAATTCGCTCAGGTAACGGATGAGGTGCGCGAGTTGCTCGTCGCCGAGCGTCGCCGTGAGTCCGTCGGGCATCACCGTGCCGCCGGTCTGAATCCGTGTGGTCTCGGAGCGGAGGAAGGTGCGGATCTCGCCGGAGGTCAGGTCACGGATGGCGACGGCGTCGGTGGTGGCGGTGTGTTTGAAACCCGCGATGACGCTGCCATCCTTCAGCGTCGCGGTGGCGGCCTCAAAGCCTTCCTTCACGTTCAGCGCGGGCCAGACGACCTCCGTCACGATCATGTCGATCGGCAGGCCGCGGCTGAGGGCGGAGAGATCGGGGCCGATCTTGCCCCCGACGCCGTCGATGACATGGCAGGTGATGCAGCCGGTCTGTTCGTAGATCCTTCGGCCGGCGGCCGCATCGCCGCGGGCCTGGGCGTCGCGCACGATCCGGGAAATGGCGTCCGGCGTGTAGGCGGGCAGCGTGGCGTTGAGCCCGGCGAGTTTCATCAGCAGCGGGGAAAGTTTCGGATCGCTGCGGCCGATGCCGTTGAGCGACTGCAACGCGAGCAGCGCGCTGGCGGCGGGCAGGGCGTCGGGTGCGCGGAGGGCTTTTTGCAGGGCGGGGCTGCCCTCGGTGCGATTCAACATCGCGAGGAGGAAGGGCGCGGCATCCGACGCTGTCCGGGCGGTGCGGAGACGGGTGAGCGTGAATTTCGCCGCGGCGTCCGGATTGCCGGCAACGAGGGCGTCGAGCGCGGTGGCCTGCAGCGCGGCGGGCGCGGCGGAGTCCAGCACGCGGAGCAACGCGGGAGCGGCGGCCGCGCCGCCCAAATCACCGATGGCGGTGAGCGCCGCCTGGCGCAACGGGAGCGCAGCGGACTCGTCGGCGGCAAAGGCGCGGATGCGGTCGGCGAACGCGGTGATCTTCCAAACGCCGGCGAGACGCACGGCTTGGACGCGCAGCGCCGCATCGGCGCCGGTGAAGAACGGTTCGAGCAACGGCGCCGTATCCGTCGGTCGGGCACGGCGCAACGTAGGGGAGCCGGCCAGGGCGGCCAGCACGGCGGGGTCCCGGCCGCCGCGTTCGAAGAGGAAGCGCAGTTCCTCCGGACCAGCGATCGCCGCGAGGGCCTTGAGCCAGACCGCCTGACGTTTCGGATCACCCGCGTGACGCTCCGCCTGAGTGCGCATGACAGCGGCGACGTTGGCCGAACCTACTTTCGGCGAATAGGCCACGGCCGCTCCGGAAAGGTTCTTGAGGTCATCAGGATTGTTTTCCACCCAGCCGTTTTTCAGCGCGAAGATCAGGTGCTCGTCCCGATCGAAGGCGAGCGTGCCGGCGGAGAGTGCCGGCGACCAGCGCTGGTGGGTCGCGTGCAGCGTCTTGGTGAGGGCGTGCTGATGATAGGCGTTGAAGGGTTGATCCAGGGCGCGCGCGGCGACGACCGCGGCTCGGGCCTCCGGCACGTAACTCGCGGCGACGATCGCCTCGAGACGCACCAGCGGATCAGCATCGGCGATTTGCGGCTCCAGCAACGCGAGGGCATTGGGCAGCACACCGGCGCGCGCCCAGGTGGAGAGCGTGCGCGTGGCGTAGGCGCGGATCCGCGCATCAGTCGAGCGCAGCAGCGACGCCAACAGCGCGGGCCGCGGCGTTTCGTGCGCTTCGTAAAGCGCGAGGGCCTGGAGGCGGCGGTAGTCGTCCTTCGGATTTTCGGCTTTGAGTCTGGCGGTCCACGCATCGAGCGCGGGGACGACGTCGCGTGAGTCACGCTCGAAAAGGAGCCGCTTGGCCTGATACTTCGCCCAACGCTCCGGTGAATCGAGTTGCTCGAACAACGCCGTTACTCCCATGACGGCGAGCGGGGCGGGTTTCACGAGGGGACGGTCCGGATACGTGATGCGCCAGATGCGGCCGTGGCCCTTGTCGCGGTCGGGGTGGCGATACGACGCCTGGTAGTGTCCGATGATCGCGTTGTACCAGTCGGCGACGTAGAGCGCGCCGTCGGGGCCGTTGCGAACCTCGACTGGGCGAAAGACGTTGTTCTTCGTCTCGATCAGGTTGGGCAGCCGCTTCGAGGAGTAGGTGCCATCGGTGTCGATCAGCTCGTGCTGCTCGAGCACGTTGCCGTAATAGCCACCGATCACGAAGCGGCCCTGCATCTCCGGGGGGAAGTGACTGCTGCCGACGATGTCCATGCCGACCTGTTTCGTCCGCGCGGTGAACAGGTTCATCGCCTCGGCATTGACCGCGAGGTCCGAGCGCACGAGACCCGGCGTGGTGAAGTACGCGCCGACGTTGGCGCCGCTCTTGTGAAACGGCTGGCCGTAGTCGGTGGTGGTGACGCCCCAGCAATTCGCGCCGGCGGAGGACCATTGGAAAAACGGATCGAGCCGGCCCGTGCGCGGGCGCAGCCGCCAGACCCCGGCGCGATTCAGCGTCTCGACCCCGTAGGGCGTTTCCACGCGCGAGTAAATGTGATGGCCCTGGGTAAACCACAGTTCGCCGCCGAAGCCCCAGCTGATGCCATTGATCATCTGGTGCGAATCGGCGGTGCCGAAACCGCCGAGCACGACGCGACGCTGGTCGGCCTTGCCATCGCCGTCGGTGTCGCGGAAATGAAGCAGCTCGGTGCCTTGTGCGACGTAGAGGCCACCGTCGCCGAGATCGATGCCGCCGGGCATAAACAGTCCCTCGACGAACTTGGTGAACTTGTCCGCCCGTCCGTCGCCGTCGGTGTCCTCGCACACGAGCACGTAGTCATTGGCTTTTTCCCCGGGCTTGATCTGCGGATAGCTCACCGCGCACGCGACCCAGAGGCGGCCGCGCTCGTCCCAACGCATCTGGATCGGCTTCACCACGCCGTCGGCCTCGGAGGCGAAGAGGTTCACCTTGAAGCCCGGGAGCACGGTGAAGGATGCCAGTTCCTCGGCGGGGGTCTGGGGCGCCGCGCTGGGAGGCTCCGCCGGAATCGGCGAACGAATCCCGATCGGCGTCGTCGGCCGGCCGGCGAGCGCGTGCCAGATGTTTTCATCGGCCTGGCGGAGGAGCGGAGCGTACTCCTTCATCTCCTCGGGAAAGATGCGCGTGGTGCCGTCGCGCCAATCTTTCGAATACGGCACGTTGGTGCGGTCGCCGGTGAGAAAGGCCCAATTCATCGGCCGCCATTGGTCAAACCACACCCGCTCCATCGTCAGGACCGCGTCGCGCACCGTGGAGGTGTCGGCGGCGGGATTCGGCGTGAGGCCGAGTGTTGTGGTGATTTTTTCCGCGACGACGCGGTGGCCGTGCTCGTTGAGCTGAAACCCGTTGTCGGTCAGGCGGGCGTTCGTGGACGGCAACGTCCCGAGGTCGACAAACGGGGCGTTGAATTTCGCGGCGAGGGCGCGAATCGCCTCGGCATAGGCCCGCACGTCGGCGTTGTGCGCGGTGAGATCGGGCGCGTGCGGGAGCGGAGTTTTTTCAAACGGCAGCGGCGAAACGAGCACAAGGCGCCGCCCATCAGCGGCGAAGTCCGTGAGCAATGTTTCATACGCGCGGACGAAGTCAGGCAGTTGGGCCGCGCCGCCGAGCGATTCCATCTGGCCGAATTGCGCGATGACGACCGTCGCACCCGCGTCGGTGAGTTGCGCCCGCCAATCGCGCTGCTGCCGCCAGCTCGTCGAGCCCGTTTCCCGCTGGATCCGCAGCTCCGCCTGCCGGCGACGCTCGTCGAGGTTCTGGACATTGCCGTTGTCGCGCCAGGCTTCGAACACGGTGTCGCCCTCCCAGCCGAAGTTGCGCACGCGCACAGCGAGTTCCGGCTGCGCGGCGATGAGACGGGCCGGCAGGAAACCGTTGAAGCGCGTGCGCTCGATGTTCGATCCGCCGGCGAGGGCCACGGTGTCGTGGGGTTTGAGTGGGAAGGCCGACGTTTTCGCCGGCGCGGGTGAAGCCGTGGACCTGAGTTCCTCGATGACGACGTCCTTGTAACGAATTTCGGTCGCACCGCTGTGAATTTGGAGGGCGATTTTTCCGGTGCGCGGGATCGCCGCGTCCTCCTCGGTATAATCGACGGTGAGGACATCGTTCACCCAAAGCCGGATACGCGCACCCTCGGCGCGGATGCGGTACGTGTTCCATTCGCCCAGGTGAAGTTTCTTCGCGGCCTCGGCGGCAGTCAGCGCGGCGCGACGAACCGCTTGCGCGGTGGCTTCTGCCGCGGGTTTGACCGGACCCAAGCTTGGGTCGAAGACGCCGAGGAAGTTTTTCCGCCGCGATTCGTCGTAGAGAAAACCGTCGATGCCCGGCGCGAAGTCCGCCTGGTAACCGGACACTTCGTAGTGATTCGGCACCCGCTCGCTGCGGAACTGCACGCCACCGTTGTTGGCACCGCGCTTGTAAGTCACCCGCAGATCGAAATCCCCGTAGTCGCGAGTGGTGCACAGGAAATTGTTCGTCGGCTGTTTCGCGTTAGTTTTGCCCGCGACGATCTCGCCGCGCTCGATGCGCCAAATCGTGCCAATATCGCCCTCCCACCCCGCAAACGTCCGACCGTCGAAGAGGGGGCCTGGTTCGGCGCGGACGATGCCGATGCTGGCGAGAAACAGGGCGGTAAGGAACACGGACAAGCGGGGCATGGTGCAATGGAAGAACGGAAAATGTGATTCGGTCGAGTCGTTCGTCGCTTCAGGGCCAATTCGCGCAGAGAAACCGTGGCGCACGAACGAACTGCCCCGGATGTGCCGTCGCTTGTCTCGCCCGCGCAACGGGTCAGCGAACGCGGGGCGGGGACGCGAGCCACCCGCCCGGCTGCGGCGGCGCGGACGCGCTCGTTTCCGCATGCCACGCCTGCAAGCGCCGATGCATTTCGGCGGCCCGCGCCGGCTGGCTCGCGGCCAAGTTGGACTTTTCCGATGGATCGTCTGACAATTGAAACAGCTCCAACTTCGGGTTTTCAAACGTGCCTGGCGCCGCCCCGGGATGTTGGACGACCAGTTTCCACGGACCCTCGCGCATCGCCTCGGAACGAACTCCGTTGTTGCTGAGATCGGCCCAAAACAATTGTCGCTCGCGGAGCGGTTTTCCGTCGACCAACACCGGCGTCAAATCGACGCCGTCCAAGGGCCGGGTCGGCGCCGGTTTCGCGCGGGCCGCAGCGAGCAGGGTTGGCATCACGTCCAGCGTGATCGCCGGAACGGCGCTCTCCGTACCCGGCCGGATGTGACCGGGCCAACGGGCGATAAACGGGACCTTGTGGCCGCCCTCGTAGACCGAACCCTTGTTGCCGCGCCATCTCGGATTGCCGCTCGGCGCTTCCGGCGTCGGACCGTTGTCCGCGAAGAAAAGAATCAGGGTGTTCTGGTCGATGCCGTGCCTTTGCAGCGCCTGGAGGATTTGCCCGACCCCTTCGTCGATCGGCAGCAGCATGCCGCGAAATTTTTCGATGCGCTCCTGATTGTTGGCCGGCATGCGGCGTTTCCACTCCTGTTCCGTCCGCTGCACCGGGTCGCCCCGCACCTGCACCGGATTATGAATCGCGAGATGAGGGACATAGAGGCAGAACGGATGGTCGTGATGCCGGTCGATGAACTCCACCGCATACCGGTTGATCAAATCGGTGGCGTAGCCCTCCTCCGGGGAGTTGACGCGACCGTGCCACCAATCGTGCTTCATGTGGTCGCCGACATGGCTGACGAAATCGATGTTACCGCTGTGATAGCCGATGAACTCGTCGAAACCGTGGTTCTGCGGGTGATAGTCCTCCGAGTTCTGGGGATAGCCGAGATGCCACTTGCCGATGATGCCCGTGGCGTAGCCGACGGTCTTCAACTGTTCCGCAAACGTGACCTCACTTTTTTGCAGGCCCCGGCGATGCTCGGCGTGCGTGCTCACGGGGTGGATGACGGCTTCGATGCCCGCGCGCTGTTGATAGCGGCCGGTCATCAACCCGGCCCGGGTGGGTGAACAGACGGCACCCGACGAGTGAAAGTCCGTGAGCCGCATGCCCTCGGCGGCGAGTCGGTCGATGTGCGGGGTCTTGAAGTAGGGGTTGCCGAAACAGCTGACGCCCGCATGGCCCATGTCGTCGACTAAGATGATCACGAAGTTCGGCGGCGCGGACGTGGGCGCGGTTCCCGCCACGGCAACCGAAAGGAGAAGCGTCAGAAGCAGCGGAGCCGCGAGAATGGGGAGCGAAATCCGCAGGGTGCGACGAACGGGGGGGCTCATGAGAAGTTCGTACTATCGTCGCGCGCCGCCCGCGGCCGCGGCGTCTAAACGGTTTTCGGGATGATCGCGCCGTGCCGGCTCAACTCGCGCCGGATGTCACCGAGGGCGACCTTCAAGGGCGTGGTGCCCGTGCGCGCCGCGAGGGCGGCGGTGACGCCGGCGGCCTGGCCCATCGCCATGCATGAGGCCTGCACGCGCAGCGCCGAGTTTGCCAGTTGGTCGCTGCTGAGGCAGCGGCCGGCGACCATGAGGTTCTTGCTGTTCTTCGGGATCAGCGCGCCCAGTGGAATCGTCGGCACGATGCCCTCGTCCAGATGCTTCGGCTTCACGCCGCCCTCGTAGTGCAGGTCGATCGGGTAAAAGGAATGGGCCACCGCATCCGAGAACACGCGGCCGGACGTGTAATCGCCGTGGGTAACCGTGGTCTCGCCCTCGATGCGAAACGTCTCGCGGATGCCCGCCTCGGTTTGCAGCCGCTCGATGTTCATCAGGGCGAACGCGGGCTCCTGCTTGAGAAACCGCATCACCCGCAGCAGCGCCTGCCGGCCGCGAATGTTCGTCTCGGTGTGCGTCTCGGACGTCGACGAGTCGGCGCCGGGAATGTGGTTCCCGCTTTCGCCGCCCTTGCCTAGAAAGCCCGCGATGGTCCCGTTAATGTCGGTCGGCTGCAGCGCGCCCGACTTCCGGGCGGCGGTCAGTTTCGCCTGCAGCGCGTTTAGGTCGGTCGTCGCCAGATCGTAGCCGCCGAGCCGATAGATCAGGGTGCCGGGTTGCCGCGTTTTCTCGCGCTGGCGCGGCAGCCCGGCCAGGCCGATCACCGACGCGTTGCCGGTGCTGTCGATCACTTGTTTCGCCACCACGTCGACGCTCGTGCCCTTGCCGGCCAGCCGCACGCGCCAGCCGCCCGGCGTCGCTGTGACCATCTGGGGAAACTCGTAGTAGCGGAGCTGGACACCGGCTTTCACGCAGGCCTCCTCGGCAAGTGCCGCGTAGAGTGCGCCACAGATGCGGACCTGATGCCGCCAGTGCTGGGTCCCGGTTGGTTTGGAAAAATCCGGCAGATCGTCGCTATTCAGTTTCACCGCCGCTGTGACGAGTTCCCAGCCGATGCCGGCGATGACCTGTTTGCCCCAGGCGTGAAACAGACCGGGAAAATCGACGCCCGCCGTCGTTGTGGTTCCGCCGAGCTGGCTGCCCGATTCGACGAGGAGGGTGCGCGCGCCCAGCCGGCCCGCCTGCACGGCCGCGATGGTGCCCGCCGTACCGCCGCCGATGATGAGCACGTCGGCCTCGATGGTACGGAGGCCCGGGGGAGAGTCCGCGCCTGGCAAGACGGTGGTGGCGGACACGGCGCCGAGGCTGGAGATAAAGGTGCGGCGTTTCATGATGAAGGGGATTCGAGTTTCTCAGCGTGCAAGGATACGGCGACACACCGTCGTCATAAGATCGGGTCTATTTCGTAGCGGAGAGCGCCAGCGAGTGGACGCGTTAGAGCACCACAC
>CANJIU010000021.1 GCA_947474365.1 Opitutia bacterium
GCCACTGCGACCGCCCGCCCGGCTTCGAGTGCTTGTGGAAGGGATACGCCATCTTGAGCACCATGGTGCAGATCATGCAGCGATATCATGACTCCAACCCGAAACCCCGCCGCCCCATGCGTCGCGGCAAATCTGTGGGCCATGCGCAGTCCTAGCATGCAGGTGAGGGAGGTGCCGGCTGCCGGCTAGCACCAGCATCGGCACGCGCATGTGTAGGCCGCAGTCGTGGGCCTGAGCGGCGACCTTAGTGCGGGGCGCTCCGAGGAACACGATCGAACCCGCCTTCACAAAAGTCGCCAGGGCAAGCGCCCCGGTGATGCCCAGTAGGATTGCCGCCGGCATCGCGGCCCACGCCGCTGCGCCGCGGTGGATCGCGGCGTCAAAGAGACCCAGATACAGGAGCCATTCGCTCACGAAACCGTTCAAGGGGGGTAGCCCCGCAATCGCGACCGCGCCGATCGCAAACAAACCCGCCGTCCACGGCATCGTGCGCCACAGTCCGCCGAGCCGGCTCATCTCGCGCGTGCCGGTGGCGTGCAGCACCGAGCCGGCGCCAAGAAACAACAGTGCCTTGAAGAGACCGTGATTCCAGACGTGCAGCAGGGCGCCGGCGAGCGCGAGCCGGCCCCAGGGCGCGTCGCCGTGAGTTGCGGCGAGCAGCGCGCCGCCGAGGCCGACGACGATGACACCGACATTTTCCACCGAACAATAGGCGAGCAGGCGCTTGAGGTCGTTTTGCGCGAGAGCGAACGCGATGCCGAGCACCGCGCCGATCATGCCGAGGCCGATGACCACCCAGCCCGCGGCCGCGGGCGTCGGCAGCCAGCCGGTGAAACGCATGAGCCCGTAGAGGCCGATCTTGATCGTGACGCCCGACATGATGGCCGAGACGTGGCTCGGGGCGTTGGCGTGCGCCGACGGCAGCCAGACGTGCAGGGGAAAAAGCCCGCCCTTGACCCCGAAGCCGACCAGCGCGAGCCAGAACAGGGGGGCTAGATCCGGCCGGTCACGCATCGGTCCGAGGTCCCAGCTGCCCGAGCGTTGGGCGAGGAGCGCAAAAAAGGCGAAGAGGCAGAGGGTGCCCACGTGGGACGCGGCGAGGTAGAGCCAGCCGGCGGCGCGGGCGGCCGAGCGCCGGCGGTCGAGCGTAACCAGAAAGTACGCACTGAGGGTGAACAACTCCCATCCGATGAGAAAATGCAGTCCGTTGGAAGCGACCAACACCACCCCGACGTTCAAGACCAGTGCGCTCCACCACATCCGGCCCCGCGGAGCGGTGGACGGATGGTGGGCGTCGGCCCAGTATTCGCGGGCATAAACGGCGCCGGCCCCGCCAACTACGCAGAGCAGGGCGAGAAACAGCGCGCTGAGACCGTCCAGCCGCAGGTGAAGCGATTCGCCACCGATGACGATGGCCGGGCGCCACTCCCATTCCCCGCTGCCGCCGAGCACGAGGACTGCCGCACCGAGTGCCGCCGCCGTGCCGACCACGTTCAGGGCCAGCCACAGTCGCGGCCACCGCGGGCCGAATCCGACGCCCGCCGCGAGGCCCAACGCGGCGAGCAGCAACAACGAGCCCGAAGTCATGCCGTCCCTCTCCCGCCGGTGGTACCGCCCGCCGCGTCATCCACGGCGGCGACCGCCTGGAAGATTTCCTCGTCAGGGGCGCCGCGCATGATCAGGTCGCGCAGGGGTCCCCGTCCCAGTCCGCGACTCAGCCGTCCCAGCATGTCGAGGTGCCCGCGCGGCGTCGGGGCGATGAAGAAGATCAAACGCGTGACCGGCACGGTGTCGGGACCGGGATCGGTCAGGGTCAGGGCGTCACGCAGGAGCAAAAGCGCGACCGTGCCGGAATCGCGGCCGAGGGCGACGCGGGCGCTCGGATGCGGCAGGGCAAAGCCGCCGCCGACCGGGGCAAAGGTGATGCCGCTCTTGGCGTGCAGGCGTTGGGCGAGGAGTTGACGCACGGGTGGTGTGGCACCGGGAAGGGCGGCAACCACTCGCGCGAACACATCGACGACACCGGCGGCGGCGACGTCGCGCCAAATCCCTCCGGCCCGCAGCAAGGTCTCAAGTCGGAAACCGGTGGCGAAGGCGGGCGCCTCCGCGGCGAGAAATCCCGCTTGAGCGGCGAGCCCGCGAGAGGCGGCCCAGTTGGCGACTTGGGCTCGGTCGAAGAGCAGGCGTCCGCGGTCGGGCAGATGAGGCAGGCCTTCGCGCCGAATCCATTCCTCCACCATCTTTTCCGAAACACCGAAGGACTCGGCGAGCTGGACAAGATTGAGGTACATGGTCGGTGGAAAACAGGTTTTGCCGGGAGGCATCACGCCGGCATCCTAGCATGCAGGTGAGGGAGGTGCCGCGCATTCATTGGCGATCTCCGAGCACCACCAGCGTCGCGACTCCCGCGAGGCCCAGCACAAGGTAGAGAAGATAGGATTGCAACCGTCCATGCTGCAGACGCCGTGCGGCGTGGGAGAGTTGCATGACCATCCCGCCCGCCGGCTCGACCACCCGCTCAAGCACCGTCTCCGGAGTGTGCTCCGCGAAGCTGGCGTGCGTGGGAAAAACCGCTTCGGGGCGGACTTCGTGGCGTTCCGGGCAAAGGATCCAGTCGAACCATCCGGTGATCGTGCCGGCAAATGAGCCGGCGGTGTATTGCATCCGGGCCGTCGGCCGCGCGTAACCGCAGTCCCACGTCACCGCGCGGCGCACACCGTTGCGTCTCGATTGCTGCCACAGGAGCGCCACGGCGCCCGCACCGGCGAAGGCGAGGGCGACGTGCACGCGGCCGAGAATGGGCAGCGACTCCGGGGGCACGAGGCCGACCCACGCCGGGTTCCACTCCGCCGCTGCGCGGGCCACCGCCGGCCAGAACACCGTTGGTAGCAGTCCGATCGCGACGCAGGCTCCTGCGAGCAAGACCATCGGCCCGCGCATGAGCAGACCCGGCTCGTGGGCGTGCTCGGCCGCCGCCGTCCGCGGCGCGCCGAGAAAAACCACCGCGCACACCTTGATAAAGCAGGCGAGAGCGAGCGCGCCGGTCATCGCGAGCAGCACGATGGCGGCCACGGCGCCGACGGCGGACGCGCCGCCCGCGCCCACGGCCTCGAAGAGCCCGAGGTACACGAGCCATTCACTGATGAAGCCGTTCAAGGGCGGCAACCCGCAGATCGCGCCGGCACCGAGGGCGAACAGGCATGCGGTCCACGGCATCGCCCGCCACACTCCCCCCAGCCGGCTCATCTCGCGCGTGCCGGTGGCATGCAACACCGAGCCGGCTCCGAGAAACAACAGGGCCTTGAAGAGGCCGTGGTTCCACACGTGCAGCAACCCGCCGGCGAGCGCGAGCCAGCCCCAGGCTGCGTGGTGGTGCTGGATCGCGATGAGCGCGAAGCCGAGCCCGATCAGGATGATCCCGATGTTTTCCACGCTGTGGTAGGCGAGCAGCCGCTTGAGGTCGTGCTGCCCCAGTGCAAAGGCGACGCCCAGCACCGCGCTCGCCAGCCCGAGGATGACGACGACCCAGCCTGCCGCCGCGGGGACCGGCAGCCAGCCGCTGAATCGAACAAGACCGTAGATCCCCAGCTTGATGGTCACGCCGGACATGATGGCAGAGACGTGGCTCGGCGCGTTGGCGTGGGCGGACGGCAGCCAGACGTGCAGGGGAAAGAGGCCTGCTTTCACGCCGAAACCAAACAGCGCGAGCCAGAACAGCGGGGCGAGATCGGTACGTTCGCGCATGGGCCCGATGTCCCATCCGCCCGTTTGGGCCGCGAGCAGTGCAAAAAACGCGAAGAGCGCGAGCGAGGCCGCGTGTGAGGCGGCCAGATATAGCCAACCCGCGGCGCGGACTGCAGGCCGCTGGCGGTCGAGGGTGACCAGTAAATAGGCGCTCAGGGTGAAGAGCTCCCACGCGATCAGGAAATGCAGGCCGTTCGCCGCCAGCAGTACGAGCGTGAGCGTAAGCATGAGCACGCTCCACCAGAGGCGGCCCCAGCGCGCGGTACGCGGATGCGCCACCTCGCCCCAATATTCCCGCGCGTAGACGGCGCCGGCCCCGCCGACCACGCTCAGCAACATCAGGAACAGGGCGCTGATGGCATCCAGTCTGAGGTGCAGCGGCTCGCCGCCTAGGGTAAACACGCTGCGCCATCCCCAGACCGGTCCCTCCACCAGATTCGCGAGCGCGGCCCCCAGCAGCGAGGCGAGCGACGTCACGGTCGTCACGAGCCAGATGCGGGGTGCGAAGTAGGCGACACACACTGCGCCGCTCAGACCAACCGTCGCGAGGAACAGCATGGGACCCGGGCTCATTGCAGCGCATGATGGGACGGATATCGCGCAGACTCCAGATCCGTCGTATACTCGGCCGTCGATCTGACGTCAGTTTTTCTCCGTGGTCGAACCGCGGGCTGGTCGGACGGGTGTTTTGAGGATCTGCTCGGCTCGTTCCAGCGCGTCGGCCAGCGCGCGGCGGGCGGCGTCCAATTCCCGCTGCTTGGCCTGCAGGGTTTCCAGGGGTTCGGGCGGTTCCTCGACGGGCGGCAGACCGAGAATCTCGCGCGCCCGCGCGAGGGCGGTGGTGATGTCGGGGCAGACGTTTTCCCGGCCGATCCGATCGATGAAACCGGCGTTTTCCATCACCGCCAACGGCTGCGTGTGCGGTGCGCTGAGGATGAGGTGCTTGCCCTTGGCGCGCAGTTTCGCGTGCAGGTCCTCAAGCGCCTGCAACCCGGAGGCGTCGATCGCGAGGACCTTGCGCACGCGCAGGATCAGAATTTCCGGCTCACGTTTCGCACGCTTCAGTTCGTCGTCGAGCTTGTCGACCACGCCAAAGAAGAACGCGCCGAACACCCGGAAAATCAGCACGCCGTCCGGGACGCTCTTGCCGATGAGCTAGTGGTGCGATCCTTCGGTCTCGGTCGCTTCGTCCACGGCGGTGATTTGGGAGGTTTCCGCGATGCGTTTGACCATGAGGAGCGCGGCGAGCACCACGCCGACCTCCACGGCGAGCGTCAGGTTGGTCAGGACCGTGAGTGCGAACGTGGCGAGGAAGACGGAGGAATCGCTGAAGGGCCAGCGGGTGAGCCGGGCGAATTGTTTCCACGACACCATGCGAAAGGCGGCGACGACGAGGACGGCGCTCAGGGTCGCCAGCGGGATGTGGCTCACTAACGGCGCGGCGATGAGCAGCACGAGCAACAGCAACCCGGCGTGGGCGAGGCCCGCGACGGGAGTGCGGGCGCCCGCGCGGACATTGACGACCGAGCGCGCGACCGCACCGGTGACGGGAATGCAACCGAACAAGGGCCCGACCATGTTGGCGATGCCCTGGCCCACGAGTTCCTGATTCGAATCATGCCGCTCGTCGATCAGGCCATCGGTGACGACCGCGCAGAGCAATGCCTGCATCGCGACAAGCAGCGCGATCGTGAAGGCGGGTTGCACGAGCTCACGGTACGTCGGCCAGTCGGCGTCGGGCCAGCGAAACGAAGGAAGCGCGCGGGAGAATTCGCCAAACTGCGAACCGATCGTCGCGACCTGCCAGCGCTCGTGCAGGCCGAACAGGCCAAAGGCGGCGGTCGCGCAAATCAGGCCGACCATCGCACCCGGCACGAGGCGCGAAAGGCGCGCGGGCCAGAGGGCAATCACTCCAACTGAGACCACCGCCACCGCGACGGTCGGCCAGTGAATCGCGTTCAGATGGGTCGCGAGCACGCTGATCTTTCCGACGAAATCGACGGGCATGGCCTCCACGTCGAGCCCGAGGAAGAATTTCAGCTGTGAGCTGAGGATGAGGATCGCGATGCCCTTGGTGAAGGCGCGGGAGACGGGATAGGGGATGTAGCGGATGATCGATCCCAGCCGTGCGAATCCCAGCCCGCAGAGCATCGCTCCGGCCATGATGGTGCAGAGCATCAGTCCGGCCATGCCGTGGGACTGGAGGATGCCGGAGGTGATGATGACAAACGCCCCCGTCGGTCCTCCTATCTGGACGCGCGATCCGCCCAAGGCCGCGATGAGTCCGCCGCCGATGATCGCGGTGAACAGGCCCTGCTCCGGCTTCACCCCGGAGGCGATCGCAAAGGCGATCGACAGGGGAAAGGCCACGGTCATCACGTTCAACCCCGCGAGAAAATCCCGGCGCAGCGCGACCCCCGAGTAACCCCGCAGCGACGCGAACAGCATCGGGCGAAATGGAATCGGGAAGTTCATACGGACAGGGAGCGATGAGCGACGGAGCAAGAAGCCTGCCGCTCGCGCGGGTCCAACTCCGGCCTCTAGGTTTGACCGCCTTGGATTTCCACCCAGCGCACGGCGTGGCGCACCAGCGCGGTGGCGTCGGTCAGCTCGAGCTTCTCCTTGATGTTGGCCCGGTGCACGTCGACCGTCTTCGTGCTCAGGTGAAGTTGGTCGGCGATGTCGCGGGTGCTCTTGCCCTGGCCAATCAGTTGAAACACCTCGAATTCGCGGTCGGTGAGCTTTTCGATGGGCGATGACGAACCGCGCGGACGGCGGGCGGACAGGCCTTCGAGAATGCGGGCCGACATCCGCGGGCTCACGTAGATTTCGCCGCGCAGCACCTGCCGGATGGCGGCGAGCAACGCCTCCCCGCCGGCCTCCTTCATGATGTAGCCGCGGGCGCCCGCCCGCAGGGCGCGTTCCGCATAGACGACCTCGTCATGCATCGAGATCACGAGCACCGAGAGCTTCGCGTCCGCGGCCAGCAGATCCTTGATGAACTCGAGACCGCTGCGACCGGGCATGGTCAGGTCAGTCAGTATCAAGTCGGGTTTTTCCTTGGCAAGGGTGGCGAGCGCTTCGGCGGGATTGCCTGCCTCCCCGCAAACGGCGAGATCGGGCTGGCGGTCGATGAGCTGCGCCAGGCCCGCCCGCATGAAGGGATGATCGTCCACCAACAGCACTCGCTGGCGGGAGGGTGGGGGCTTGGCCGGTGTCGGACCGGCCGCGGGCGAAGAGCGGCGCGGTTTCATCATTTGATTGGCAGGCGGCAGGCGACCGTCACGCCCTCGCTGCGTTTCGACATCACGGTCAGTTCTCCGCCGATCACCTTGGCGCGGTGCTGCATCACGCCCAGGCCGAGACCACCCCGACCCGTGGAGCGGCCCTTCGGCAGGCCATTGCCGTCGTCGGAGATTTCCAGACGGAGCACGCCGGCCTCTTGCTGGAGGACGACCCGCACGTCGCGGGCATGGGCGTGCTTCACGGCATTGTTCACCGCTTCCTGGGCGATGCGGTAGAGATGCCCCGCGACAAACGGGTCCGCCACGGCGACGGGCGATGGACAGTCGAATTGGCAACGCAGGGTGCCGATGGCGTTGATTTGTTCGGTGAGTTCCGTGAGTCCGATCTGAAGCGCATCCGGAGCGCTGCCGACCGGTACCAGGCCGCGGGCGAGGAAGCGGGTCTGCGCGATGGCGGATCGGAGCATCTTGCCCATGGCATCGAGGCCTTTGCCGAGCGAGGGGTGGCCGGCCGCGTCGGCCTTCAGTGCGGCGCACATCAGCTCGATCGCGGTCAATTGCTGGCCCAGCCCATCGTGCAGGTCCGCTCCGATGCTGTGACGCTCGCGCTCGCTGACGGCGAGCACCTCGTGCTCCAGGCGGCGGTGTTCCGCCTGGGCGGCGACGAGGGCTTTTTCCTGGCTGACACTCCCGAGCGCGCGCTTGACGACGGCCGGGAGGAGGTCGAGCAGGCCGGTGTCCTTCATCACGTAGTCGAGGGCGCCTTGCTTCATCACCTCGACGGCAACTTTTTCGTCGCCCTGTCCGGTGACGACGACGAAGGGGATGTGATTTTTTTCCTGCTGGAGGTTGGCGACGAGCGCCGGTCCGTCCCCGTCCTTTAGCTTAAGATCGAGGATCATCAGGTCGGGCGTGTGCTCATCGAGCCAGGCTCGGGCCGATTTTCCGGAATCAGCCGTTTCGACCTTGAAACCTTCGGCGCGGAGGCCTTCTGCCATCAGAATGAGCAGGCCCTCGTCGTCATCGACGACGAAAATGGAAGGTGCGTGGGCCGGCGAAGGCACGGTGGATGCGCTCAGCGGGCGCTGAGTTGCGGCACCAGCAGCAGCGGCAGGAACAGCCCGATTCGCCGGATGGCCTCGGTGAATTTCTCGTAGTCGACCGGCTTTTGAATATAGCCGTTGCAACCGAACTCGTGGCACCGTTCCACCTCGCGGGTGTCGTCGGTCGTGGTCAGCATGATCACCGGTAGCTTGTGCAGTTGGGGATCGGCCTTCAGCCGGCGCAGGACTTCGATGCCGTCGACCTTGGGCATGCGAATATCGAGAAGGATGAGAAATGACTCGCCGTTTGACCCGCGGCGGGGGTTCGCCTTGAAGAAGAAGTCCAGGATTGCCTGGCCGTCGCAGAAGCGCTCGATCCGATTCGACAGGCCGGCCGCTTCCAGATTCTCCCGAATCAGGATGGCGTGACCTTCGTCGTCCTCGACGATCAGGATGGTGGGCGTTTGGTTTAGCATGGTTGACTCTGTGAATCGATGACGGGCAATGCCACGAAGAACGATGAACCTTCGCCGAATTTGCTCTCAACCCAAATCCGGCCCTTTTGCCGTTCGAGCACCCGCTGGGCAATCGTCAACCCAAGGCCCTCACCACCCGTCGCTTCGGGGTTCAGGCGATGGAAAATGTCGAAGACTTTTGCCTGGTGCTCGGGCGCGATGCCGATGCCGTTGTCGGCCACCTCGTAGACGGCCATGCCCTCCGACACGTGGCCCCGAATGGTCACGCGCAACGGCCGCGCGGGGTCGCGGTACTTGAGGGCGTTGTCGAGGAGGTTGGCAAACACCTGGCTGGTCTGGATATGGTCGGCTTCGCAGACCGGCAGGGGCTCGACGTGCACCTCGGCCTCGGCCTCATCGAGTTGGAATTTCATCGCGGCGATGATCTCCGCGAGCAGTCCGCTTGCATTGAGCGGTCGGATTGTGAGCGCGACCCGGCCCAGACGCGAATAGCGCAACAGACCGGCGAGCAGGGTCTCCATTTTGCCCACGCCGGCATTGATGAAGCGCAGGGCCTGGGGGATGGCGACCTCGACGGGCTGTTTTAGTTGCGCTGCGGGAATCATTCCGCCCTCTCCCGCGGCGGCGGCGGCGTTCCGGATCGTGTCACAAGCGCGTTGCAGCTGTTTGCCAAAGCCCTGGACATTGACGAGGGGCGAACGGAGGTCGTGCGAGACCGTGTAGACGATCGCCTCAAGTTCCTTGTTCTTCTCGGCGAGTTCGGCGGCGATCAGCTCCATCGCAGCCTCGTTCGCCTTGCGCTTCGTGATGTCGGTGCGAATCGCGACGTATTGGATCGGTTCGCCCTGATCGTTGAGGAAAGGAAAGATGGTCGTTTCCACCCAGTAGTGCGACCCGTCCTTCGCACGGTTTTGGATTTCACCGTGCCAGACCTTTCCGGCGCGAATCGTCGTCCAGAGATCACGGAAAAAATCCCTCGGGTGATGGCGGGAATTGATGATGCGATGGTCCTGACCGATCAATTCCTCCCGGGAATATTGGGAGATCGCGCAGAATTTGTCGTTGATGTGAGTGATCTTTCCCGACGGATCCGTGATTGCCACGATGGAATGCTCGTCGAGGGCGGCCTTGACGTCGCGGAGCTCCTTGATGGTGGCATGGAGGTTTTGTTGCAGCTGGTCGCGGTCTGCCTGCCGGGATGTTTCCTTGGATGACACGGCGATCAGTTTCGCTGATCGGGGGCCGTTACGGCAAGCCATGGGTTGGGACGCTGTCGTGGAGACACGCCTGGGGCGGGAGGGAACTAGGGAAAATCTTTAGTGAGATGCCGCCGCGGCTCCAATTACGCCCGGAGCCATTAGCGGATATTCTGAGATCGCAATGAATGCGTCCCACACCGCCTCATCCACCCACGACATCGTTCCACACCGCGACGAGGATGTTATCGCGCGCCTGCAGGCCTCGGAGATCTTTCGTGATTATCAGGATGCGTTTGAAACTGCCACGGGCCTGCCCCTCGTCTTGAGGGCGGCCGGTTCGTTCCAGCCCCCCCTGACCGGCTCGAAGCAACTCGCCTCGTTCTGTGCACTCATCGCTGGTGAAAGCAAGACCTGCGCAGCGTGCCTCCAATTGCAGGCGGCGGCGCAGCAGGAGGTCGTGACGGAATGCAAGACGTTCCGGTGCTTTGCCGGTCTAAGTGAATCGGTGGTGCCGGTCCGTATCGGCGAAAAGGTTATCGGCTACCTCCAGACCGGCCAGGTCTTGCTCCACACGCCGAGCAAGCGGAGCTTTCGGGCGGCGATGGCGCAGCTCGAAAAATGGAGCACCACGATTGATGCGGCCAAATTGGAGGCCGCTTATTTTGAAACGCACGTGCTCACGAAGGCGCGCTATGGCGCCGTGCTGCGGCTGCTGGGCTGCTTTGCGCAGCAGCTTTCGTCGCTGAGCAATGAGCTGATGCTCAAGTCGGTCACGACGGAACCGCCGGCCGTGGCCAAGGCCCGCGCGTTCATCGCCGACCATCTCGGCGAGGCGCTATCGCTCGAGTTGGTCGCCCAGGCTTCGCACATGAGCGCGTTCTATTTCTGCAAGGTTTTCAAGGCGGCGACTGGCGTGACTCTCACGGACTATATCGCCCGGGCTCGGATCGAAAAAACCAAGCGGCTCCTCCTCAATCCTCATGTCCGCATCAGCGAGGCGGCGTTCGAGGCCGGTTTTCAGTCGCTCTCGCAATTCAACCGGGTGTTCCGCCGTGTCGTCGGTGAGTCGCCAACCGTCTACCGTGAACAACTTCACGGCACTTCTGCCACCGGTGCCGCCCTGGCCTACGCCGCGTAATCGGCAGCCGCTTCGTGGTCCGCGCAAGATATGCACAGAGCTGGGCAAGGTCTGCGGAGCGCTCATCCCTATCACCCTCTACATTCTGTTCTCCATCAATCAGGAGCCACATGAAAAGAAAAAGCACATTTCAGCCGGCCCCCACGGAAGCGGAGATTCAACACGCGGCCTATTTGCTCTGGATTGAAAACGGGCGCCCCGAAGGGCGTGATCTCGACCACTGGCTGGCGGCGAAAGAACTGCTCTGCCACCGCCACGGACGCGACGCGTCAACCCGGCAGCGTGCCGTCGAAATTGCCCCTCCCTGCGCCCCGGTTGGAAAAAATTGATCTCTTCCCTCCATGCCCGTCGTCCCACTCACCATCATCGTCAGCCTCTGTCTTGTTTTCACCTTCGTCATCTTCTTCCTGAGCGAACACGCGCGTGGGCGCGTGAGCAGCGCCGAGCGCGATTCGTTGCTGCCGCTCGCTGAGGAAGAGCCCCGTCTCGCGCACGCGCCGACGATCGACGATTCGGCCCCGCACGCTTGTGGCTGCGAAGATGGCAGCCGCTCGCCCTGCCCGGGCTGCCTCCGGCGGTCTGCCTGAGGTGCGTGCGCCACGGGGCGGGTGGGTCGAAACCGGAGGCCGGGAGCGAATTCCCTGACCCTCGGTCCTCCTGCAAAGCGCCCCATCTGACCCTTTCCCTTCCTTTCACCAGGCTTTCTCCAACGCGTTTCCACACCCGATGCCGCCCGCCAAATTAACAATCGAGTTCAACGACAAGATCGTCCGCCAGTTTGTCCTCGCCACCGTCCTCTGGGGGATCGTGGGGATGCTGGTGGGGGTGCTTGTGGCCACTCAGCTCAACTTCTGGCAGATCAATTTCCAGACGGCGTGGCTGACCTTCGGGCGACTCCGGCCGCTCCACACCAATGCGGTGATCTTCGCGTTTGTCGGCAACATGATGTTTGCCGGCGTCTACTATTCGACCCAGCGCCTGGTGAAGGCCCGGCTGGCGAGCGATTTTCTCTCCCAGCTCCATTTCTGGGGCTGGCAGGCCATCATCGTCGCCGCGGCGATCACCCTCCCGCTGGGCCTGACCCGCGGCAAGGAATATGCCGAGCTCATCTGGCCGATCAACATCGCGGTGGCGCTGATCTGGGTCGTGTTTGCGGTGAACTTCTTCTGGACGCTCGCCCGCCGCCGTGAACCCAGCCTCTACGTCGCCATCTGGTTTTACATCGCGACGATCATCACCGTGGCGATGCTCTACATCGTCAACCACCTCTCGCTGCCGACGAGTTTCACGCATTCGTATCCGCTTTTCGGTGGCGTGCAGGACGGGCTGGTGCAGTGGTGGTACGGGCACAACGCCGTGGCGTTCTTCCTCACCACTCCGATCCTCGGGATCATGTACTATTTCATCCCGAAGGCGGCCGAGCGCCCGGTGTATTCGTACCGCCTCTCCGTCGTCCATTTCTGGTCCCTCGTCTTCGTCTACATTTGGGCCGGCCCCCACCATCTGCTCAACACCGCCCTGCCGGAATGGCTGCAGACCCTGGGCATGACATTTTCGCTCATGCTCTGGGCCCCGTCGTGGGGTGGCATGCTCAACGGCCTCCTCACGCTGCGCGGCGCCTGGCACAAACTGCGCACCGACCCGGTGCTCAAGTTCATGGCCGCAGCGGTGACGTTCTACGGCATGGCGACGTTCGAGGGGCCGCTCCTCTCGATCAAGTCGGTCAACGCCATCGGACACTACACGGACTGGATCATCGGTCACGTGCACGCCGGCGCCCTCGGCTGGAACGGCTTCATGGCGGCCGGGATGATCTACTGGCTCCTTCCGCGCCTCTGGAACAAGCCCCTCCATTCTGTCTCGCTCGCCAACCTTCACTTCTGGCTCGGGACCGTGGGCATCCTGCTCTACGTCGCCGCGATGTGGACCAGCGGCATCACGCAGGGCGTGATGCTCAACGCCACCACGGACAACGGCACCGTCCTCGCGTATCCCAACTTCCTCGACACGCTGAACACCATCCGTCCGCTCATGCTGATGCGCGTCATCGGCGGCGCACTCTACCTCACTGGCTTCCTGATTCTCGCCTACAACATGTGGCAGACGCTCCGCGGGGCACAGCCGGTCAATGGCACGATCGAGGTGTTTGCAGACGACGGGGTGGCGGAGTCGGAGGAAAAGAAGCTGGGTCTCTTCGGCACGTTCCTGAATCCCCCGGTGCTCTTCTCGATTCTCGGTGTGGGCTTCGCCTGCGCCTGGATGTTTGGCGCCAGCATCCTCAGTGTTGCCGGACTCGTTGGAACGATGGTCTGTGCGATCCTCGCATATGCGCACTGGGAGTCGCGCGGCAAGGCCTGGGCCGGCTGGTATGACCGGCTGCTCGTGAACTCGCTGCCTTTTACCATCCTGACGTTTGTTGCGGTGGTCGCCGGTGGGCTGATTCAGATTGTGCCGCTCGTGATTTCCCATCGTGCCGCCAACGTGGAGGATCGCCGCCAGATTCCTTACACGCCACTCGAGCTGGCCGGGCGGGATATTTATATCCGCGAGGGCTGCTACAACTGTCACTCGCAGATGATCCGCACGCTGGTGCCCGATGTGCTCCGCTATGGCGACTATTCTCGCCTCGGTGAGTCGATTTACGATCATCCGTACCAGTGGGGTTCGCGTCGCACTGGACCGGACCTCGCCCGCGTCGGCGGAAAGTATCCCAATGTCTGGCATGTTCGTCATATGGAGGATCCCCGTTCCATCTCGGTGGGATCGAACATGCCGTCCTATCCTTGGCTGCTCGCCAACCCGATTGCGGTCGACACGCTGCCCTCGAAGATCGCGGCGCAACGTACGCTCGGAGTGCCTTATCCCAACTGGACGCAGGAGCAGATCGCGACGCGCGTTAGCGAGCAGGCCAAGACGATTGCCGTCGAACTCCGTACCGCGGGTGCTTTCGTCGGCCCCGAAAAGGAGATCGTGGCCCTTGTCGCGTACCTGCAGCAGTTGGGAAAATTTGAAAGCGTGGGTGCGGCGAAAACCAGCGCCGCGGGTGGTCAATAGCCAGTTGTCTTCCCGTCCGACGCTCTCCCTTTCCCTCTCGTTTCACCCTCCATGTTCCGCCGCCTTATCTTCGAAGACTCCGCCGCCCTCTTTACTTTCGCGGCCTTCATCACGGCCTCGTCGATCTACGTCACCATCGCGTGGCGGGCGCTGCGCATGAGACGCGAGCAGCTTGAGCACTTCGAGAACCTTCCCTTCGAAACCGCGACCCCTTCCGCCAGCCATGAAGCCAAACCATTCACCCGAGCCTGATCAGGATGCGATCCGTCCGCATGCCTACGACGGCATCCAGGAATACGACAAGCGCCTGCCCAACTGGTGGCTCTACACGCTCTACGTCACGATCGTCTTCTGGATTGGATACTGGTCCTATTACGAATGGTTCCGCATCGGCCAGAGCACCACGCAGGTGGTGTCCACCGCCATGGCCAAAATCGAGGCAGACCGCCTCTCCACCGCCAAACTTGACGATGCCAGCCTGTGGAAGATGAGCCAGAACGCGACGTTTCTCGCCGCAGGCAAGGCCGTCTTTGAGACGAACTGCGTCGCCTGTCACTTCGCGAGCATGCGCGGCAAGACGGAAAACCCGATCGCGATCGGTCCGGACTTGACCGATACTTCGTGGATTCACGGCGGCAATCCGACCCAGATCTACGACCTCATCATGAAGGGCGTCCTGACCAAGGGCATGCCGACCTGGGGTCCCGTGCTCGGGGCGAAAAAGATCGGAGAAGTCACGGCTTACATTCTCAGCAAACACAAGGAGGGCGAGCCGATCGTCGTCGTGCCCTCACCTTAGTCTAGTCCGCTTTGCCCCGAGCGGGACTCGTTCCCATGCCCGCACCCACATCCGGCGCTCCGAGTCGCGAATCCGTCACCACCATCCAGTCTGACGGTTCGCGGCGGTTTCTCTATCCCAGCGACACCCACGGCCGCTTTACGACTGCGCGTCGCTATTCGGCGTACGCGCTCATTGCGTTCTACCTTTCGCTGCCGTGGTTCAAGGTCGGAGGATTCCCGGCGGTGTTCCTCGACGTGGCGGAACGGCGGTTTCACCTCTTCGGCGTCACCTTCGCGGCGCAGGACCTGTGGCTGCTGTTCTTCGTCATCACGGGGCTCGGCTTTTCGCTCTTCTTCATCACGGCCCTGCTCGGTCGGGTGTGGTGCGGCTGGGCCTGCCCGCAGACCGTCTTTCTTGAGCATGTTTACCGCCGGATTGAACGATGGATCGAGGGAGATGCAGTGAAACGTCGCGCGCTTCGCGATGCGCCCTTGTCCGCGGAAAAGATCTTCAAGCGCACGCTGAAGCACGGGCTCTACGTCCTGGTGTCGGCGGTCATCACCCACCTCTTCCTCGCCTACTACGTCTCGCTACCCGAGGTGTGGGACATGATTCGCCATGCCCCGGCCGAACACTGGGGCGCGTTCGGCTTCATGGCCATCGCCACCGGCATCCTCTATTTCAACTTTGCGTGGTTCCGCGAGCAGCTCTGCATCGTGATCTGTCCCTACGGCCGGATCCAGTCCGCCCTGATCGATGATCACTCTCTGGTGATTGGTTACGATGCCAGGCGTGGCGAACCTCGCGGCAAGGCGGGCACACCGGAGGCTGGCGCATGCGTCGACTGCAACCGCTGTGTGCAGGTGTGCCCCACCGGCATCGACATTCGACAGGGCCTGCAGATGGAGTGCATTGGCTGCACGGCCTGCATCGATGCGTGTGACGACGTGATGGTGCGCCTGCACCGGCCCAAGGGGCTTGTCCGCTACGATTCTCAAAAGGCCTTCACGGGCTCCCGCACTCGTTGGATTCGACCGCGGACCGTTCTCTATTTCGTGCTGCTCCTGGCCGGAGCTTCCGTGGCGTCGTGGGCCATCTCGACCGTGAAACCCGCCAATTTTGGCGTCACCCGGATGACCGGCGCCCCGTATATCGTCGACGAGACCTCGGTGCGAAACCAGTTCCTCGTGCGCATTGTGAACAAGCGCAACACTCCGGCGCAGTTTGTCGTGCGCATCGACCACGCGCCGGACGGGATCCGCCAGACCGGATTTGATGCCGTGGTGACGGTCGGACCGATGGGTGAGCTCGTGCAGCCGCTCATCCTCCAGCAGACTCGCGCCAGCTACCACGGGCCGTTTCATTTTCGCATCGGTGTTGAGGAGGCGGCGGGAAAGTTCAAGCTGGCGCGCGAGGTCGAGTTCCTCGGACCCGAGGCGCGGCTGCTCCGCGAGGACGAGGAGGAAAAACGTGAACACGACCGCTCCAAAAAATAAGCGCTCGCTGCTCTGGCTGTGGTTTGTCGCGGCGTTTGCCGTGCAAGGCGTGGCGTGGACGGCGTGGTTTGTGATTGCCTCCCGTCACAAGGTACAGGAAGTGCCGCTTGTGACCTCGGGTCGCTGACGCCATGGAACTGGCCGCGATCAACTCACCTGCCGCCGCCTTCATGGCCGGTCTTGTCACCAGTCTCCACTGTGCGGGGATGTGTGGCCCGCTGGCGTGCGGGCTCATGCCGGTCCGGGGCGATCGCGCCGATGCCAATACGATCGCGACGGCCTATCACGTCTCACGCCTCGCCGGATATGCCGTCCTCGGAGCGCTGGCTGGCGGCATCGGCCGGGCGCCGTTGATGTGGACGTCGCAGTCAGTGCTGCGTTGGCTGCCCTGGCTCCTGGTGTTGTTTTTTGTCGGTTTGGCGCTGCGCTGGGATCGTTTCATCCCGAAACTGGCGGCGCTCGGCCGGGTGACGTGGAAGGTGCAGGCGTGGATGCGCGGTCGCTCCCGTGTCGAGGGGGCGGTGGCGCTCGGGCTGGCCACGCCCTTGCTCCCCTGCGGTCCGCTGTATTTTCTCCTGGCCCTGGCGTTGCTCGCCGGTTCGGCGATGCGCGGGGTGGAGATGATGCTGGCATTTGGCCTCGGCACCGTGCCGCTACTCTGGCTCGCCCAATCGCAGTTTCACTGGGTGCGGCAGAAACTCACGCCACTCTGGCTGGAGCGCACCCGGGCGGCCCTTGCGCTTACCACGGCGGCCGTCATCGGGTGGCGGTTGCGGTCCACGCTCGGATTCGCCGGACCCGATCCTTCGTCGTTTATCTGCTTCTGACATGGGCGCCACGATTACGACTGAAGCGGCGACGCCTGCATCGCCACTATTTGCGGGGGAGGCATCGCTTCCCCGGGAGAAACCGATTTGCCGGCACTGCGGGGCCGCTCTGATCGACGAACGCATGCGCGCCAGCGGCTTTTGCTGCTCGGGCTGCAGTTATGTGTTCCGCCTCGTACATGAACATGGCTTGGCCGGCTACTACCGCATCAAGGACGAGATCACGGCCCCGGCCGACACGGCGGTCTTTCAGCCGCGCGACTACGGTTGGCTTGACACGGCGCAACGCGCGGCGGAGCCGGGCGAGAAAATCCCCGAGCTCACCCTCTCCGTCCAAGGTATCTCGTGTGCGGGCTGTGTGTGGCTGATTGAACGGGTGTTTCAACAGCTGCCGGGCGCGCGCGACATCAACGTCAACGCCCAGTACGGCACCATGCGCGTTCGCTGGGTGCGCGGGGAGTTCTCCGCCGTTGAGTTTGCCCGCAAGCTGCAGGCCTTCGGCTACCTGGCCGGGCCTGCAGGCGAGGAAGCCGCGGAGCCGGAGAGTCGCGGTCTTGTGAAGCGGATCGGCCTGTGCACGGCGTTTGCGATGAACGTCATGCTCTTCGCGCTGCCGACCTACTTCGGGATGGAGCGCACGTTCGAGTGGGCCGGTCTGTTTGGCGTGCTCAGTGCGGGCTTTGGCACGTTGAGCCTCCTCGTCGGTGGCACGTATTTTCTCACCCGCGCCGTGCGGGCGCTGCGGGAGCGCGCGATGCACATCGACCTGCCGATCGCCATCGGGATCGTCGGAGCCTATCTGGGCTCGCTCTACGGCTGGCTCGCGGGCCGCGAGCAATTTGTCTATTTCGACTTCGTCTCCGCGTTCATTCTCCTGATGCTCGTTGGTCGCTGGGCGCAGGTGGCCGCGGTCGAGCGCAACCGGCGCCGCCTGCTCCGTCTTCAGCCGAAACCGCCCCGTGTCCGGCTCGCCGATGGCAGCGAGCTTCGGCCCGAGGATTTGTGCGCCGGACAGATTCTCCTGTTGCCGAGCGGCCAGACGCTGCCGGTTGATTCGCGCTTGGAGACGACGGAGGCGTCGTTCTCGCTGGCTTCAATCAACGGAGAGGCCGAGCCGCGAATTTTCCGCCGCGGCCAGCGCGTATCGGCTGGGGCGGTCAACCTTGGGCGGGCGGAAATTTCCCTCGCCACCCTGCAGCCTTGGGGTGAGTCGCTGCTCGCGCGACTGCTGGAACCCGGCGAGCGCACTGGCGAACGGCACGTTTTCCTTGAGCGCATCGTGCGCGGTTACCTCGTCGGCATTTTGGTGGTCGCCACCCTCGCCGGCGCGGCGTGGTGGATCACGACGGGTGACGCCCTGCGCACCTGGGCGGTGGTCACGGCGGTGTTGGTCGTTTCCTGTCCGTGTGCCATCGCGCTCGCCTTTCCGCTGGCCGATGAAATCGCGACCGTGGCCCTGCGTCGCCGCGGCGTGTTTGTCCGCGAGGGAGATCTCTGGGCCAAGCTCTCACGGGTGCGGAAGGTCGTCTTCGACAAGACGGGTACGCTCACGCTGGAAAACCCCGTGCTGCTCAACCCAGAGGCGATCGAGCAACTCGATCCCGGCGCTCGTGGGGCATTGCTCGCCCTGGTCCGCGACAACCCTCATCCCGTCAGCCAGTGCCTGGGCGAGAATCTTCTCGCCCGTGGCGCGGGCGAGCCTCTCGCCGGCGAGGTCTGCGAAACGATCGGTCTCGGCCTCGAACTCGGTCCCTGGTCCCTTGGCCGGCCCGGCTGGCGCGCCGCGGCCGGAAAGTCTTGTCATCCATTGAATGACAAAGCCGCGGGCGGCTACGACGCTGAGTTCGCCTGCGAGGGCCAGGTGCTGGCGCGGTTTCGCTTTGCCGACCGGGCGCGGCCCGACGCGCGAGACGAGCTGGCGGCGCTCGCTGCGCGTGGACTCGCCACCTACATCCTCAGCGGTGATCGCCGGGAGAAGGTGGCCACGCTCGCCCGGGAACTCAATTTGCCGGTCGAATGTGCGCTCGGCGAACTTACGCCCGATGGCAAGGCCGGCTGGCTCGGGTCGCACTCCGCCAACGACGCGCTCATGCTCGGCGACGGCGCGAATGACAGTCTCGCCTTTGACCGGGCGCTCTGCCGCGGTACGCCGGTCATCCACCGCGGCGTCCTCGAGCAGAAGGCGGACTTTTATTACCTCGGCCGCGGCATCGGCGGCGTGCGCGCGCTCTTGGAGGTCGATGTCATCCGCCGCCGTACGCAGATGGTGATTCTGGTCTTCTCGATTTTCTACAACGCGCTGGCCGTCGGGCTTGCGGTCACGGGACGCATGAACCCGCTGGTGGCCGCGGCGCTGATGCCGATCAACTCGCTGCTCACCCTCGCTATCGTGGGCTTCGGGATGAGAAGCGCGGCAAAGGGAACGCCGGTCAGAAGCGACCGTTGATGCCAGCGGCAATCGTCACAAAATTGATGTTCGTGCGACGCATGCGGTCTTTGTAGCCCACGTACCAGCGCTGTGGCTCGTTAAGGACATTTGAGGCGTCGAGGGTGAAACCGAGGGTCGGCTTGTACTGGTAGCCCATCCCAAGGTTTAGCGTCTTCATCGAGTAGCGGAACTGGTTGAGGGCGGGGTTCGTGAAATTGGGTGCGGTAAACGTATATTCGGAGGTGAAATTATAGAGCGCGCGGGCGCTGTACTTGCGGTAATTCCAGGTGAGGCCGGCATTCGCCGCCGCCGGGATGAAGCCAGCGATTTCACGGCGCGTGAGGTAGCGTGTGCCGGTCTGTAGACCATGTTGGTCGGTCCAGCTGTAGTTGAAGGTGAACGCGAGGCCCTTGAATACGCCCGGGAGGAAGGTGAGCTGCTGGTTGTACGCGGCCTCCCATCCCTGCACGGTGACGGTGCCGTTGTTGAGCGAGGTAAACATGGTGAATCCCTCGTACTCCCCATCGAAGCCGTTGTTCGTTCCGCCGGGCACGATCCCGATATTCTGGTTGGTGACGATGAAGTCCCGGATGTCTTTGTGGAACCAGCCAAACGTGAGGCTACCTACGTTTTTGAAATAGTACTCGAGGGTCGCGTCCCAGTTCTTTGCCTGCTGGGGCTTCAGCCCGGGATTGTTGATCGTGATCGTGTGATTGGCGGCGGTGTCGACGATGGTCTCGCCGGGCAGGAAGTTATTGAGGGCGGCACGGCCGTAGCCCGTGGAGTAGCTGAGGCGGGCCTTCAGGTCTTTCGTGATGTCGTGGTAGGCGTGAATGCTCGGGAATTTCTGGTCGAACTTGCCGTAGAGGATTCGGTCGGTGTTGGCGTAGTCGCGGGTTGCGGCGCCGATCGGATCGGCGGCCTGTTGGGCGGCGGTGCTGGGGGTGCGCGCGCGTACCCAGCCCCAACTCCGCACATGGACCTGTTCGAATCGGATGCCGCCGAGGAAGCCAGTGCGGGCGCGCCAGCCTTCGCGACCGAGTTTGCCGTTGGCCATGAGGTAGTACGCGCCAATCGCCTCCGTGGCACCGTTGGTGCCGATGTATTTCTGACTCTCGTTGTAGTAGAGATCTTCGGTCCAAAGTGAGGGATCGGCGGGGCGCCCATCCTTGGTGATGCCCTCGGCCTGCCAGAACGGAATCTTCCGTCCCGTCTTAATCATGTCGTAGCTCACATAACTGGTATCGGGCGCGAAGTGGACGCTCGGATCGTAGGCGAGGACGGCCTTGGGCACCCATCGGTGGCGATCCTTCCCCCAGAGATCCATCTGGAGGGAGCGCCAGTGGAACCCTGTCTTGAGGAACATGGGAGCAGAGATCGGCAGAACGTAGCGGGCGTCGAAGCGAAATTGTTTTTGCAGTTGATCGGACTCGTTCCGCGCCTGAGTGAGGCCATCGGTAGCGCGCGGGAGGTAGTTGTCTGGATTGGTGAAATCAGGTCCGCCGTTCTGGATGAACTTCGGATACGTCTCGCTTTGCGTCTGGTCGATGATCCAACCGGCACCGCCAAACGTGATGGCGCGGCCGCGAACTTGCGTCGAGGGATCGAAGAGCCGCATGTTGAGCTGACCGCCCTTGCCTTGTCCGGTGTTGAGCGTGGTGCGCGCGATGCCTGCGGTGTATTCGATGTTGAAACTTGAGTACGTGTGTTCGCCAGTGAAGTCGACGCGCCCCATGCGCACGTAGTAGTTGAGTGGGCCGTCCATCTGCACGTCGAGCGTGTTGGCTGTGAGCGGGCGGATGACGGTGATCTTGTCGTTAAAGGCGCCCGGCACGATGCCGGTGGTGTTGCTGGGCACGGTCGTGTTCCCACCGGTGGCGGCGGTCACACGCACACGGCGGCGGTGCCGCTCGAAGTTGTCGTTCTCGGTGACTGAGAGGGAATACTTTGTCGTCGACGACCATTTATAGTCGGTTTTGAGCGCGATGCTCTGCTGCTTGCGGTTGTTGATGTTGTCCCACGTCTGGTAGTTGAAGACGGGTGCGGGACCATTGAGCTGATTGGTGCGATCGAAGATGGTTTCGAAGCCGCCGACGGCGTTTTCCGAGTAGAAGATGTTGACCGAGGTGCCGAGGTTGCGTTCGCCGCCGAACACACTGAACACCTGCTGGTGCGTGAGATTGAGAATGGGATGGGCGCGGTGCGCCGAGCGCCACGGTGTCTCTTCGAAAAAGGGTGGGGCCCAACGTGTGCTGAAATTATAGGTCGTGCGGCTGTTTTCCCTCATACTGAAGGTCGAGCGAGATTTGAAATTGATGGTGCCGCCGAGCGAGTCGGCGCCTTTGTCGGGCGTCTGGCCCTTGATCAGCTCAAGCCCTTCGAACATCGCACCGGTGATCGACTGAAGCTCGAAGGCGCGGCTGGTACCGAGGGTGGTCAGCGAGCCGCCGTCAACTGTGACATTGTTGAGTCCCGGGCCCATGCCACGGATGTTGAACTGGTAGTTGAGCCCCTCGTCCGTGGGTGCACCGGCGACGCCGGGAAGGCGCATGACGACCTCTCCAGCACTCATGTTGGGCAGGTAGCCGAAGGAATCCATCGCGATCACGTCCTTCACGTTGGTGGCGTTGCGCTTTTCGGTGATCATGGCGGCGTTGCCCTCGCGTTCACCGGTGACCTTGAACGCCTCAAGCTTGTAGATGCCCGTCGTAAGATCGTAGTCGCGGGTGGCGCGCTGGCCGGCGCTGAGGGTCACGGCGTCGCGCATCGGATCGAGGCCGAGGTAGGTGACCACGATTTCGTGGGTGCCGGACGGCAGGCCAGTGAGGATGTAACGCCCGGAGCTGTCGGTCAGCGTGCTGATCTTGAGTGCCGGAACGGCCACGACTGCTCCCTCCAACGTATTATGCGTTGCCGAATTACTCACCGAGCCGGCGATTGCGCCGGTCTCCGCGGCGTGGGCGCTGGGTGCCAGATGGGTGGCGACGCCAACCAGCCACAAGCTTGCACAAACGATCAGACGCGAAATTGAGGAGGTGGCCGGAACGGCCATCCGTTTGGTTTTCATTAGGGGCTTGGTGTTGGTGTAACGGCGCTATCGGGGTCGGATAACAGGCGCACACGATTTCAAAACGGGGACGGTTGCGTGCGCGATAATCCCATTGGGGAAAATTCCCTTACTGGCAAGACGAGAGCCCTGCCCAAACGAGCCGTGCCTATGGTTTCGCTGGCGTGCCGGCGATGTGGATGCCGGTTGCCTGCACCTTGCGGCGGAAAATTTTGTCGAAGCTCGTGACGTAGAGATATTCCCGTTGCGGGCCGGCGAGCACGCAACTCGTGACTCCCTTGTCTGCCTGCGGCTTGTCCAGCACGCCGCACATCCGGCCCGTCGGATCAAACACCTGCACGCCGACGGCGCTCGTCACGTAGTATCGCCCGATCGTATCGGTTGTCATGCCGTCGCCGCCCGACGCCGCCTTGTACGGCGGCGGCTCGGTCCGGCGGAAAACACCCTTCGGATCGATTGGCCGGCGCAGCGTCATGTAGGGCGCCCCAGCGTCGAGGGCCCCGTCCGGATTGATCCGATACGCCCACACGAACTGTCCGCCGGCCTCGCTCACGGCCAGCGTTCCATGGTCAGGTGAGAGCGTGATGCCGTTGGGCGCCGCGAGTCCGGAGGCGGCGGCGCGGACTTCCTTTGTCTTCGGGTCGAGAAACGTGACCTGCTTCTTGCCTGTTTCGGTGAAATAGATGTGTCCACGATCGGTGATCACAAAATCGTTGGGCTGCACATTCTCGGCGAGCACCTCAATCGTCGCGGACGGGAGCGTGATCGCAAAGATCCGCTTTTTCGCGCCAAGGCAGGCATAGAGCCGTCCGTCCGGACCGAATTTCAATCCGCTGGCCGCCTCATCCGTCAGTTTCGTCTTCGTCCCGTCGAGCGCGATGCGGAAGATGCCGATCCCTTCACCCCGGATATTCGAGAAATAGAAATTGCCCGCAGCATCCGCGCACGCTCCGTCGGCGAAACCCAGACCCTCCGCGACCGGCTGCCAGCCTTCACCCTCGATCAACAACCGGTGCAGTGTCATGTCGCCGCCGAGATCGCCCTTCGTCACGATGAACGGAACCGGCTTTTCCTTCCGCCAGAGCCAGCGCAACGCATCGGGGAACACCATCCCGCCGTAAATCGGGTTGTGGCCGTAGCCCGGAACGAAATCGAAACGCGCATCATAGCCTATGTATTTCAGGGCCGCGTGCATCTTCTGATTCGCGGTCGGCCAGTGCCCGAAGTCGTTGTCGAGGTCGCCGGTCGAGTCCTGCTGGAATACCCGGATCGGCTTGCGCTCGGTCTTGCGGATCAGGGCCGGATAGGCGTCGCCGCCGGCCAGATTGACGAAACTGCCGATGGTCGAGAGCACCTTGCGAAATTGATCGGGCCGCTCCCACGCGACGGTGAACGCCGCAATGCCGCCGCTGCTGGAGCCGGCGATGGCGCGACGCTCCGGGTCGTGGGAGAGCGGATACTGCTTCTCCACCGCGGGCAGAATTTCCTCGAGCAGGAACCGCGCATACGCGTCCCCGAGCGAATCGTACTCGTGGCCGCGATTGCTGCCGCTCGTCGGGTTCTTCGGCTGCCCCTTGCTCGGATCGTGGCCGGGGTTCACAAAGACGGCGACAGTCACGGGCATTTCGCCACGGGCGATCAGGTTGTCGAACACCGTTGGCACGCGCCAGGTGCCCTTGGCGTCGTAGTACTTCTGTCCGTCCTGAAACACCATCAGCGCGGCGCTGCCGTCCGGCTTGTATTGGGCCGGGACATAAATCGCCCAGTTGCGGACGGTGCCGGGAAAAATCGTGGATTTCCACACGCCCATTTCCGTGACGGTGCCGTGCGGTACATTCGCACGGACCTCGTGATCCGGAGTGGGCTTGAAGGTGTCGGCGGCGTTCGCGTTGACCGCGACGGATCCGAGCAGGAGACCGACAAAGCGTAACCGGGCGCAGAGGCCGCGGTGAGAAGGGATGGCGTACATGGTTTGGGACCTAAAGGCAGGGGAGGGGAACCGCTAATCTTCGCTAATTTCCCGCAGTCGGAGAGTGGAATTACACCTTGCGGGCGCCGCCTAATCGGCGTCGCGCGAAGGTCTGGCGTTTTTATTAGCGGCGATTAGCGCGGATTAGCGGTTAACGGGTTGGTAGTTTGGAGTCACGGTTTCGGCCAGTCGCGCCAGAGCCACCGCAGGGTGTCGGGAAAGATCGCCCCGCCGTGCTTTCCGGAGTGTCCGCCGTCGCCGAGGACGAAGGTGTGGTCGTAACCCATGAATTTCAGGGACGCCGCCATGTCCTGGTTCGCCAACGGCCAGTTGCCGTGGAGGTTGTCGAGGTCGTTGCTGCCGTCCTGCAGGAAGACTCGAAGCGGCTTCGCCGGCCTCGTTTTGCGGATGAGCCCGGGATAGACGTGGCCACCGTGAATGTTGGTGTAGCTGCCGATGTGGCTGATCACCTTGCGAAACGAGTCCGGTCGCTCCCACGCCACCGTAAACGCGGCGATCGCGCCCGAGCTATTGCCGCACACGGCGCGGCCGGCGGGATCGGAGGTGAGGTTGAGGCCCTTGGTCGCCTCGGGTAGGAGTTCGTCGAGCAGGAACCGCGCATTGGCGTCGCCAAGGGAGTCGTATTCGAACGCGCGGTTGTTGCGCGGCTTCGCGCCCGGCAGCGTCGCTGGAATCGAGCCGGGATTGACGGCCACGGCGATGGTCACGGGCATGTCCTTTTTCGCGATGAGATTGTCGAATACGACCGGCACGCGGAATTGGCCGTCGGCCTTCATGAACCCGCCGCCGTCGAAGAACACCATCAGGCACGCGGGCTTCGCGGGGTCGTACTGTTTCGGCACGTAGACGAAGTACTCCCGTGTCGTGCCGGGGAACACCTTGCTGGTGGCAAACGTTGCCTGCCGCACCTGGCCATGCGGCACGTTTTGCGGCTGCGAGTCGGGGCCGAGTTGGTAGTCGTCGGCGGCGTGAAGGGAGGACGCGAGGGCGATCAGCGCGAAGAGGGTGGGGAAGAAACGCACACGCTTTGTTACGGTGACCCGCCAGCCGGAGGCAAGCGGCAAGGTCGCTCCACCCGTGGCTTTTCTATTTTGCCGCCGCCGTCTTTGGCCGCGGCAGGGCGGGAAGGGCGTTGCCGGGCACGATCAGCGGTGCGGACAGGAAAACCTGCGTCGACCCGGGGTCGACCGTAACCAGCACCCCGTGAACCTGCAGCGCGCCGAACGTCTCCAGCCGCGTGACGTTGGGCACGGCGGGCGAGTTGAGCTCGAATTTCATCCCGATATCCAGCCGGTAACGATGCTCGTCGGCGTGGATGAGCAGCACCGGCTTCGCGAACGCCCGCGCTTCCGTCTCGACCGTGGTGAGGAAGCGCTCAAAACCCTCCTCATAACCACCGTGGCCCTTGTCGGCGGGGAAGGGATCCGCCTGAAAGAACAGCGCCACCGCCGGCGCCTTCGTTTCCCGGGCGTTGGCAAACGTGGCGCGGACCCAGGCCTCGACGGCGACATCGCGCTCCTGCCACTCCTCCATCGCCCCGGGCACATTGGGCTGATGGTTGTTCTTGCTGCCGACGACGTGCACCGTGGCGAAGACGACGCCGCCGCGCGTCCAGCGGGCATTCTCCACGAATTTCGCAAACCGCGGGTCGCGCCGTTGGGTGGTGAGCGGAATCGGTTTTTGCCCGAGGCTGCGCTCCTCGGAAAAATAGAGCGTGCGGATTTTGGCGAGGCGTTCGGTGGGCTCGTAGCGGCCGGCTTTTTCCGAGTGGGTGTCGGTCCACTCGTTGTCGCCGGGCGTGTAAACCAGCGCGCCGGTAAACGTGTTGAAATCGGCCCGACGTTTCAGGAGCAACTCGTCGGTACAACGTTCGTCGCTGCCCATGATGTCGCCCAGATGAACGGTGAACGCGGGATTGTGGCGGTTGATCTCCGCGATCAAGCGCGTAAACGCCGCGGCGGATTCGGCGCCGCGCGAGTACGGCATGCAGCCGAGGGCGGCGAAGGCAAAGGGCTCATCTGGCGCCGGAGCTGTTCCGGCCGCGCCGGCAGCAGCTCCGACAAAGGTGAACGCCAGGGCGCAAGAAATCCGGAGAAGGCGGCGGGAGAGTTTCATGTGCGAAGTGATCGCAGCCTCGGAGGGCGGCACGATCCGTTCAAGCATGCGCATGGCTGCGGACGCGGCCCAGGTTGACCGCGAGCGCCGGGTTGATCTCAAAACGTGACCTCCGCGCCGACGCTGACGCGCCAGCCATAGATGCTGTTGTCCTCGATGTAGGGTAGCGTGCCCTGATAGGAGGCCTGCGGTCGGGCCGTCAGGTTTTCTCCGTTTACCGTGAGGCGGAGATTTTTCCTCAGGCGAAAACTGGCCTCGGCGTCGACCTGTTCCCGTTTCGCGAACCAGTCGTCGAGGTACTTGTTGGCGTCGATGCCCTCAAGGTAGGCCGAACGGAGGCGGTAGCTGATTCGCCCGCGAAACCGCCCGTACACGTACTCTCCCGCGGCGTTGAACATGGTGCGGGAGAAACCGTAGGTCGGGAGCTTTTCTCCCTGCCGATCGGGATAGTTTGCCGCGCTTTCTGTAAAAGTGGCGCTCAGCTGCACGCCGAGGCCATTGAACGGCTTGGGCAGGAAATGCAGCTTTTGGTTGGCAATCAGTTCGACGCCCTTGTTCTCGGCGCCTTTCGCGTTCTGCCACTTGGAGTATTGCCGCGGGCCGGCCGGGTTGGGAATCGGTTCGTCGTTGGCGTCGAGTACGCTGAACTTCGTGATCTGGTTGTAGTAAAACCCCTTCATCTTCTTCCAGAACACCCCCACCGAATACAGGCCGCCCTGCGCGGTATATTGCTCGATCTGGGCGTCGAGGTTGTCGGACGTGGTGGGTGCGAGCTGCGGGTTACCAACCGTGATGTTGCCATTGATGTCCTCCGCCCGGCCGAGGGTCAGCCGGCTCAGCGTGGGCCGGCCGTAGCTCTGGTTGGCGCTCGCGCGCAGGATGAGGTTGGGTTGCAGCGCGTGGCGCAGGTGAATTCCGGGCAGCACGATGTTGTAGTCGTTGCCGTTCGTGACCGGCGACACGCGCAACGTGGCTTGGCTGATCTGCTTCCGGGTCGCATCCCAGGTGTTGTGCTCGACGCGCACGCCGCCGAGAAGGGTCGTGCGCCCGATCTGCATCGTGCCCATGCCGTACGCCGCGGTCGTGGTCTCTTCGGCGACGGAATCCTCGATCGCCGAGGCGCGCAGCGAAGCGTAGGCATTGTAGGGAAAAAGATTCGGACTCGCGGCAAACAGGGCGAGGACCTTCTTGGGGTCGACTTCGACGTATTGCTGCCGCTTGTGCACCATCCGGTCGACGGGTCGGATGATCTGGGCGTAGGGAAAGGTGGCCGTGGTGGTGTAATTGTAGTTGGTCTGATCGAAAGTGGGTTGATTGACACGTAACTTGGCGCCGAACTTCAGGGCGCCGGCTACGCGTTCGCCGATGAACTTTCGCTCCAGGTCCGCCTTTGCGGTGTAGGCAGTCTCGGTCCGGCGCTCCGGTTCCATCGTCAGGTCGGCCCGGTTCATCGTCGCCGGATTCCGTGGATCCAGGCCGTTGACCACGTTGATCCGGGGATAAAGCCGGTCGGCGACGTTGTATTCCCACTGAAAATAGCCCTGCGCGGATGGAACGTTGCGCACGATCATGTTCAGGTTGCGCGGCCGGCGGGTTTCGTTGCGGGAGGCGAAGAAATCGTAGTTGAGGGTGAGGGCGTTGATCTCGTGCCGCCCTCCCGTCCCGAGTGAATAAAGGTCGTTCGACGTATCCGACGTATCGGTGCTGAATCGGAACTCGCCTCTGCTCCCGTTAACCCCGGCGGTGCCTTTTCCGTAGTCTTGGGTTAGAACCTGAAACGTCTTCCGTCCGGTGAGGGTGTTCTCCTGCCGGGTGTCGATGTACGGCCGCGAAATGAATCGTTGCGCGCTGAGATCGTAGTGGCTGTAGAGCGGCTTGAAATAGAACGTGTGCTGCGGGCCGATCCGATAGTCGATCGCCGCGTTGACGGCGTAGGAGTGGGTCGTCCGCAGATTGTACTCGGTCGACGCATTCTGGATGTAGAGGAAGATATCCGAGGGCAGATTGTAGGTCGGGTTCGTCGCGCGATTCAGCACAACCCAGTCGGTGTCGTTGTTGGTGTAGTAGCGGTTCGAAAGGTACTTCGATGCGGTGACACTCACCCCGAGATTTTTGCGGCTCCCGAACAGATCCAGAATGTCGGTGTAGGTGGCCTTCAGATTATAGCCCCATTTTTCCGGCAGGCCGAGATAGGTGCCGCTGGCACCCAGCCGGATTTCCCGTCCGTCCCGCTGAAACGCGGAACGCGAAGTGACATTGATCGTGCCGCCGATGGCGTCGCCGTCGCGGTCCGGGGTGGCGGCCTTGATCACTTCGATGCTGGCGATGCCGTCGGCCACGAGATTGCGGGTATCAAAGCCGCCGCGCCCGACGCGGTTGCCGTCAATTTGGAACGAGTTGAATTCGGCGGGCAGCCCGCGGATGTTGACGCCGCCCGGGGCGCCGTCCTCGTCCTCGTTGACCGAGATGCCCGGCAGCCGCTGCAGGGCGTACCCGATGTTGCCATCGTTCATCGCGCCGAAGGTTTCCTCGGATACGATGTTGATGATGCCGCGCGCCGTCTTCTGCTGGTTGATGGCCTGCGCCTGGCCGCGTGCCGCCTCCGCCACTTCAAACGCGGCCATCCGCAGGACTTCGCTCTTGAGGTTGGGATTTACGACGGACATCGCACCCGCGATGACCGTGATCGACTGACGGAAGAAATCTAGGCCGACATATTCGACCTCCAGGTTCGCAGTGCCTGCCGGTACGCCGGCGAGGAGGTAGCGACCGTCGGCGTCGGTGTAATCCATGACGGTGGTGCCGGCCACCTTCACGACGGCGCCTTGGAGTGACTTGCCGGTGGCCCCTTCGAAAACCCGCCCCTCGATCGTGCCGGACGCGGCGGTTTGGGCAGTTAGGCTGAGACGGCAGAAGCAGAAAAATACCACGACGATTGCGGCAAATTGTCGGATGATCGCCGGCAGTGGGGAAATTGGATTCATCGGTCGAAGGCTTGGAATAGGGTCGTGGGTCGGACGCGATCCAGGGGATTGCGAGGGGGCCAGCAGGCGGGGTGCCTAAGGGGATAGGGCGGAAAGTTGAGGCGTCAACGCTGGTTAGGGCGTCGTCGAGACTCGCGTTGAGGGCGTGGTTCGATGTAAAACCGCTGCGATGAGCTCACCGGAAGAACCCCTCGTTTTCCTAGGCGCCGTGGTATTGCCCGATCGCGTGATCGAGGACGCCGCGGTCGTCTGCGTCGGCGGAGTGATCGCCGTGGTCGGGCCGAGACCCGCCGTGGAAATCCCGGTGAACGCACGGGTGGTGGCCGCACCCGCGGGTGGTTACGTGGGGCCGGGCTACGTCGACATCCACGTGCACGGTGGCGCGGGCGCAGACTACATGGACGGCACGGCCGAGGCGGTGGTGACGGCGAACCGGGCGCACGCCGGCCACGGGACCACGACGATCTTTCCGACGACGACCACCGGGTCACGGCTGCAGATCGAAGCGATGCTCGACGCGTGTCAGGCTGTGCAGGGACGCTGGCAGGCGGCAGACGGCGCCCGGATCGCGGGCGTGCATTTCTACGGGCCATATTTTGCCGAAGAAAAGGTAGGCTGCCACCTGCGGTCCGGCCGCCGCGATCCCGATCCCCGTGAGTACATGGCACACTTCGAACGTGGCATCATTCGTGTCGCGACCTGCGCCGCGGAGTTGCCAGGTGCGGAGGCGTTCTATCGCGAGGCGACGCGCCGGGGGTGTTTCGTCACGTGCGGGCATTCGGATGCGAGTTGGTCGGAGATGGCAGTGGCGTTTCGCGCCGGCATGCGGCACGTCGATCATTTTTGGTGTGCGATGAGCTCGGTGCCGAGTATCCGCGCGCGGCTCGGCACGCCGTCGCAGGGTAGCATGGAGCAATTTGTGCTGATGCACGAGGAGATGAGCACCGAGGTGATTGCCGATGGCTGCCATCTTGCGCCCGAGTTGCTCGATTTCGCCTATGTGATGAAAGGTGCGCGGCGACTCTGCATCGTGACCGACGCTAACCGCGCGCTGGACATGCCGCCGGGGCGCTATCGTTTCGGACCCTCGAGTGATGGGGAGTGGTTTGAAAGCGATGGCCGGGTTGGTTTCCAGCCGGGCGCGGGCCTCGCGAGTTCGGTTGTCGGCATGGACACCATGGTACGAACGATGAAGGAAAAAACCCGGGCCGGGATCGTCGACGCAGTGCGGATGGGCAGCCTGACCGCGGCCGATCGGGTTGGACTCGCCGCCGAAATCGGCAGCCTCGAAGTCGGCAAGCGGGCGGACGTGCTGGTGCTCGATGCGGTGCTGAGGGTGAAAAGGGTCTTCATCGGCGGTACCGAGTTCACGCGCTGAGCACCGGCCCGCTCCGAGTCACGCCGGCCCCGTTATCGTCCTTCGCCGGCATAGTGTCACTTATTACGTGACACTTTCTGGCCCAGTCCCTCGTAACGAGAAAAAAGTGTCACCTATTAAGTGACACTTTTTCCAAGGGAGTGAGAAAGAATCTGGGTACAGGTGGACTGCACGGCGCGGGGGAGCGCCGGCGTCGACGGGTCAGGTTCCGGCCAGCGCCGTTAAATCGACCGTCCGCCACTCTTCGCGGGAGGTTCCGGAAAACATCTTCGCCGTCACCCGCGGTCCGTCGATCTTTACGACCGCGTAGCCGGGGAGGTCGGCGTACTCGAACGCGCCAACGAACTTTCGCTCCGCATCATACACGGCGCGTCGCTCGGCTTCGTTGTCTGGGGAAAAATTGGGTTCCACCTTGATTTGGTCGGGAGTATAACTCTCCGCGCCCGAAAGCACTTCCTTGGCTTTGGTGTTCGGTGCCGTGAGCACGCTGCTGAGGGCGAATTGTGCGAAGCGGCCCTTGCCCGCCGTGCGCGACAGTGAGTTGTAGCGGTGGATGTGACCACCAATCACGATCGCATGCTGCGCGCCAAGCAAGCCGAGGAATCTTTCGCGGCGCGCTGTTTCCTTGGCCGCGGAAAAAACATGCCACGTGGCACGCGCGCCGTAGGGCACCACCGGTGGATGTACGATGGCGAACAGATGCTCCGCGGTCCTTTTCGTCGCGACGGCCTCGAACCACTCAAGGCTCTTCGCGGCGTCATAGGCATCGAAAAAGGCGAATTGGGCGTTGCCACAGGTGACCGTGTAGCACCCGCTTTTCACCTCCGTGCTCGTGGCGTCGACCGCCCGCGCCTGCCCGGCGAGAAACGGATGGAAGACGTTTCCAAACGCCGCGGCCGCGCCAGGCCCGGTAATGTCGTGATTGCCTTTGGTGAAGAGCATTGGCGCGCCGAGCCCCGCCTCCCGCACAAACCCCAGGGCCTCGGTGTTCTGGCGCACGGAAAGTTCTTCGCTGCCGCACAGACCTTCGACGAGATCTCCCGCCTGCAGGACGAACCGCACGTGCGTCGCCGGGTTTTTGTTCAGTTCCTTGATCGTGTCGCCTACGGTGGCGAACAACTGCGGGGTGACTTCGCGCGTGTTGCGGCAATAGCCTTCAATTTGCCGGACGTCGTTCGGTTTGTCCCGCCGCACCCAAGCCATGTCGTGGTGCTCGGGCCGGTCGAAATGCAGATCACCAAGCAGCACGAACGAAAACGATGGTGAGCGCGGTGCGGCCGCGTTGACCCAGCGTGGCGCGAGCGCGAGGCCTGCAGCCGCGGTCGTGGTGGAAAGGAATTCACGGCGGGTGGGCGCGAGTTTCATGCGGCGCCAATGAACTCTGCTCCGGCCCGAATGTCGATCCGTTCCCCGTGTCCGAACGCGTGCCCGGTGCAGTGAGCGGATTCCGCCACGTCCTCCCTGGCGAGGACAATAACAACGCGCATTCAGAGCGCAGTCCCGATCACGATGTCTACAGCCCCGCCACGAACGCAGGCGTGGATCTGAACTCGATGCGCCTACGGCGGTTGGCGGCGATCAGACGATCGCGGTGGGAGATTTTCAGATTACGCGGGCGAGAGCAGTGCGGCGGAGGCGTCGTCCACGAATATTTCGCAGCGCGGGTGCTTCTGCAGGATGCTCGAGGGATGAAGAGGGCTGATCGGTCCTTGCAGGCACTCCCGCACCGCGCGCGCCTTGCGCGCGTCGGGGACGGAACCCACGATGTGCGCGGCCTTCATGATCTGGCGGATCGACATGCTGATCGCCTGACGGGGCACGAGTTCCAGCGACGCAAACCAGCCTTCACCGAGCTGCTGCCGGCGGCAGGCCTCGTCCAGATTCAGGACGAGATAAGGGACCTCCGTGTCGAAATCGGCGGGAGGATCGTTGAACGCGAGGTGGCCGTTCTCGCCGATGCCGACAAAGGCGAGATCGATCGGGGTGCGGGCGATCAGGGCGTTGAGGCGCGTGCATTCGACCGCGGGATCGCCTTCGCCGCTGATGAAGTGGACGGTTTTTAGCGGCGGGACCTTGGCGAGCAAACGTTCCTGCAGGTAGCGCTGGAAGCTGGCCGGATGCGTCGCCGGCAGACCGATATATTCATCAAGGTGAAACATCGTGACCACGCTCCAGTCGATGGCGCGGTCTTGCACGAGATGTTTCAGCGTCTCGAACTGACTGGCTCCCGTGGCGACGATGATCTCCGCGAAACCCTTGGCGCTGATGGCGGCGCGGATGACGCGGCTGGCAGATTCAGCGGCCAGACGGCCGAGCGTATGTTTGTCGGCGGATTGGATGATTTGCATGGGGGGAGACGACGGGAAGAGCGCGGGAAAATGGGTGCGATTTGAAGTGTCGGGAAAGACGTGTCGTCAGGTTTTTAACTCTGCCAGCATTTCGAGCAGATGCGTGGTGAGGATGACGGACGTGTCCTCCTGCACCCAGTTCGTGCCGAGCCATGTTTCATATCCGCCGAGTTTGTGCTGCTCCGGCGTGGGCAGGTAGCCGTGGCGGCCGTTGGCGAGGCCGATGACCATTGTCTGAGGGAACGGACTGCGCTTCTTCAAATCGAGTCCGGTCTCGACGAACGTTTCAAACGGGATGCCGCAAACCGCCAGATCACCGATGCGGATGGCTTGGATGATTACGGTGAGCGTTTCCTCCTTGCGATCCGCCGATTCGAGGATGCGGGCGGCGTAGTTTTGCGCGAGGCGTGGCAGGCGCGCGATCGCCGCCGGCTCCTTGAGCGCGAGGACCGCCTTGCCATCGGCCACCTCCTGGGCCGAAGGGCGGCGGTAACGCAGCGTGACGGACCGCTGTCGCATGCCGAGCCGTCCATCGTTGCGATGGCGCGTGATTTTTTGATGCGCGAACCACGCGGTGTCGGCTGCTTTTTGCGCGACGATGCGGATCTGCTCGAACGGCTCCCGCGGTGGCCGGAGGGTGCCGAACGGGATGTTGTTGATGTCACCAGACGTGCCGTTGGACATCATCGCGACGAAGTGCTCATCACCGCGCAACCGCGAGGGCATGATCCGCGCGAACTCGCCGTAGTAGTCGGCGGAAATCTGTCCGCCCGTCATGCCGCCGACATAGTGCAGGGAGTAATTGGCGAACAAGGCGATTGGCTTTTTCCGGGCGTCCTGGACGGAGATGATCGTGATGTCGGGATCGGTCGGCCCGGCGGGATGGTCGAGTACATCGGGGCTGGTGCCGGGGTTCATTTTCACCGTGTCCAGGCGGCCAAAGGGATTGAGCGGCATCTTTCCAGGCTTCAAAAACCAGCGGCGGTTGAAAACTTCGTCGGGCAACGGATGTGATGCCGCTCCGACGGCGGCCGGGCGCAACGCCGCGTGGGCCTTGATGATCGACTCCGCCACGCCGTCGACGAATAATTTCCGGTAGGCGGTCGCAGGTTCGCTGCGCGTGTTCAGGGGTGCGGCCGAATGCGAGTGCGTGGAACTGATTAACATCCGGTCGGGTGTCATACCGGTTGTTTTGGCGGCGATGGCTTTGGCTTCGTCGAGTACGTCGGGTCCAGCCCCGAGATTGTCGACGACCACCAGGGCGAGGGTGGTGGCGCCGTCGTCCAGCACCAGGGCGCGGGCGTGCAGCGAATCGTGTGCGCTGGTGGCCATGTTGGCGGTAAAGCCACCGGGCATGTTGAGCGGAAAAATTTTCGGCGTGATGTCGACGGCGGCGGCGCCGGCGCGAAGGGTGGGCGTTTGCGCCAAGACGGAGATCGCAAATACGGGGAAAACGAGGAGAGCAAGGAGCCGTGATTTCATGGTGTCTGCCAGGAAGTTGGAGAGTCAGGGGTGGATTCGCGAAGGGCTGGTCGGGTCTCTATCACTGCAACGGTAAGGTGGGCAACTGCCACCGCTCATCAGAATTCTCCCGTCGGCGCTTCACAATCGGGCGGTTTGGGGCCATTCGTGCGCCATGTTATCCGGCACGTCCGACTCGTTTCGCTTTTTCCGGTTTCGCGGCATTCAGGTCTATGTCCACTGGATGTGGTTCCTCTGGGCGTTTTATCAGATTTCGACGCGGAACCGCGCCTACAGCTCGATCGTTTGGAACATCGCCGAATATCTGGCGCTCTTTGTCATCGTGCTGCTGCACGAATTTGGACACGCGTTCGCCTGCCGGCAGACCGGTGGCAAGGCCGACAAAATCGTGCTCTGGCCGCTTGGTGGCGTCGCCTTCGTGCAACCGCCGCCCCGGGCGGCAGCGGAATTGTGGAGCATCGCTGCCGGACCGCTCGTCAACGTCGTGCTTTTTCCCGTGCTCATGGTGGTCGCCGTGTGGAGCGACTCCACCGGCCTTAGCGCGCGGGTGCCTGATTTCGGCAAATTTCTCTACATGGTATGGTGGATCAATCGGGGGTTGCTCATCTTCAACCTGCTGCCGATCTACCCGCTCGACGGTGGGCAGATTTTGCGGTCGCTCTTGTGGTTCAAGCTGGGCCGGGCGCGCAGCCTGCAGGTCGCCACGATCATCGGGTTCATCGGCTTGCCGACGTTCGCATTCTACGCGCTCTCCCGCTCGTCGGGCAGCCTGATCGTGATTGGCCTCATGGTGTGGTTTCTCGGCCAGCAATGTCTGGCGGGATTCCGCCACGCCAAGGCCCTGCTCGCCCTCGAGCGCGTGCCGCGGCACGTCGGGGCGGCCTGCCCGGAGTGCCGCGAAAAGCCACCGCAGGGTCCGATTTGGCTCTGCGCTTCGTGCGGCCACCGCTTCGATGCGTTCGCGACCGATGCGGTGTGTCCTCATTGCCAGACTGTGCTGCCGGCCGTGACGTGCGTGCACTGCGGAACCGCGGCACCGATCGGACGTTGGCAGACTGGCTCCCGGGGACGCGCTGCCGACGGACCGGTGATCGACGTCTGACGATCGGCTTCCTGTGTTCCGTCGCGATGTAACCGTTCACCACGCCCGCGTTCGTTTGAAGGCAGCGTGGATTCGAAACGCTTCGGCGGCGGCGACGCCTGACTGGGCGCCGCGCGCCGTGTATTGCCGGCGCATCATGTCGAGCAATGGTGAGAAATTTCCGTCGTGGCCCCGCAGCAACTGGCTGCGATGGCAGCCCAGCATCTTTTCCTTCGTATCCGTGTACGCGCTGACATCGACATAGAACGCCGGATCGAACTGCAGCATTTCGATTGTGTCCATCCACCACAGGGCCGGTGCCGCGGAGAGCGCTCGCGATCGCGTCTTGTAACCGGGCGACGCGCATGCCCACGAGGCGGTCTCCGCCAGGAGCGAGGCGACACGATGGTCCGAATGATAGTCGTTCGCGCAATGGGCCATCACCAGAGTGGGGCCAAATTGCCGGAAAATCTCGACGACGCGCAGTCGCTCCTTCCGTCCGTCCGCCAGTTCCCCGTCCCTGAATCTTCCGACGTGGAGAGTGGCGCCGAGCAATTGGGCCGCGGCGGTCATTTCCCGTTGCCGCATCGCCACCAGGTTTTTCAGCGGACGCAGCGGCTGGCCCTTGTCGCCGCGGCACAACACGCAGATGCCGATGACTGCGCCCTCCGACTTTGCCCGCGCGAGGGTGCCGGCACAGAGCAATTCCGCGTCATCCGGATGGGCGACCACCGCCAGGATGCGCTCTTGGGCGAAGTTGAGTTTCATGTCGGGTCCTTCCGGAGCGTTTGAGGATCAGCGCAACTGGATGTCAGGCGGCCTCGCCACGTAGTCCGCCACGGTGATCGTGGCATCGGGGTGCAGGCGCAGGAGCGATGCCGGACAGGCCGCCGTGATTGGGCCGTGCAGCACCCGCCGCACGACGGCGCTTTGCCACGGGCGGTTGCAGTAGAAGCGTAGACGGCGGGCGGCGAGGATCTCCTTCATTCCCACGGTCACCGCCCGGTGCGGCACGACGCCGATTTCGCCCCCGACGGTGACCGAGTTGATTGTGCAGGTTTCGCGCGAGAGCGGGAGCGCGCGAGTAGGCAACCGGGCGAACTCCTCCACGGTGACCGACTCGCCGGGCTCGGGCGGTTCGTTGAAGGCGATGTGACCGTTGATTCCGATCCCGCCGAAACAGGCATCCACTCCGCCGCGTTCGGCGATGAGCCGCTGCAGCCCGCCGCCGTCGCGGGGCTCGGGAAACACGCGGTTGGCTGCCCGCGGGGCGAGCCCCGAATCGAGGAGTTGGTAGAACGCGCGGTCCATGTAACCCCGGAAACTCAACGGATGATCCGCCGGCACGAATTCGTCGTCGGGAGTCAAATACTCATCCATGTTGATCAGCATCACGTCGCGACAGTCGATCTGCTCCTCGTTGATCATCCGGGCGAGCAGTGGAAATTGATCGACCGGTCCGACCGGCACGATGAGGGTCGCCGCGCCACTCCGGCGCTGCGCGGCGAGCAGTTCCTCTCGTATCGCCACCGCCAGATCGTGCGCGATCGACGCCATGTCGCTCAGCACGCAGACCCGCACCGGCGTGCCGCGGCCGAGATCGGAGGCGGGAATTTTCAGGTAATCGAACACGTGGCCGGAAGTCTCGGACCTGCCGGCCGCGGCTTCAAGCCACGACGAACGACGCGTGCTTGGTGTCGAGAAAAGCGTCCATGCCCTCGATGCCGAGCTCCCGGCCCCAGCCGCTCTGTTTCACGCCGCCGAACGGGGCGTTGCTCGTGGTGGGCACGCTGTCGTTGATGCCGATCATCCCGGCCTCGAGTGACTCCATCAGGCGGAACGCGCGGTTCAAGTCGCGGGTGAACACGTAGGCCGCGAGACCGTAAGTCGTATCGTTCGCGCGGCTGATTGCCTCCTCTTCCGTGTCGAAGACATTCAGATAGGCCACGGGTGCGAAGGTCTCTTCGCACATCCCCAGCGCGGCGCCGGGAACGTCGAGCAACACCGCCGGCTCGAGAAACGCGCCTCCGGGGGCGCCGGAGCGCGTGCCGCCGCATAACAGTTTCGCGCCGCGGGCCTGCGCATCGGCGATGTGGCTCAGGGCAAAATCAACCGCCGCAGGATTGATCAGCGGACCGACGTCGATGCCAGCCCCGAGTCCGTCGCCGACCTTCAGGGCCTTTACGCGCTCGACGAAGGCGGTGATGAACGCCTGCGCGCAACCCCGCTGGACGTAAATGCGGTTGGCTGCGATGCACGACTGTCCCGTGTTCCGATACTTGGCGATCATCGCGCCCTCGACCGCTCGCGGGAGGTCGGCGTCGTCGAACACCAGCACTGGCGAATGCCCCCCGAGTTCGAGCGACAACGGCTTCACTGTGGCGGCGGCGCCCGCGATCAGCTTTTTTCCGACCTCGGTTGAGCCCGTGAAGGTGATCTTGCGGCAGCGAGGGTTCTCCAGGAATTCGGCGCCGATCTCCGATGCGGCGCCGACGACGAGTTGGAACACGCCGCGGGGCAGGCCGGCGGCGTGGACGCATTCGGCGAAAAGCGCGGCGCAAACCGGCGTGGCGCTCGCGGGCTTCAACACCACGGTGCAACCGGCCGCGAGGGCCGGCGCGATTTTGCGCACGGCGAGCACGAGCGGGAAGTTCCACGGGCTGATCGCGGCGACCACGCCGAGCGGGGACTTGATGACGAGGTGGCGTTTGCCGTCGGCCTGTGGCGGAATGATTCGGCCGTACCCGCGTCGCGCCTCCTCGGCGAACCAGCGCAGGTGGTCGACGGTCATCCCAATTTCGCCCTGGCTCTGAGCGAGCGGCTTGCCGTTTTCCATCGTGATGGCGCGGGCGATCTCATCCTTCCGACGCTCCACCTCGGCGGCGATTTTCAGCAGGAAGTCGCCGCGGGATTTTCCGGTCACATTGCGCCAGGTAGAAAAGGCGGTGTGCGCAGAGGCGATCGCCTGTGCCACCACCGGCCGCGACGCGACCGACATGCGGGCGAAAGGCTGGCCCGTGGACGGATTGAGCACGGCCAGCGTCTCCGCGGTCGTGACGAATTCGCCGTTGAGGTAGAGGGGATGGATTTTCATTGGGACTTCTGCGGTCGACGGTACCGCGCTTGAGTTGAAATTGGGGTTGCGGCCGACCGTAGACGCCGCCGGGGAAAAATCCAGTATCGTGTCGATAATTGTCTTTTTCTCCGGCCGCGACTTCCGGTTTGCTTCCGCCATGTCGACGATCCGGGTCACGGTGTGGAACGAGTTTGTGCACGAACGAACCAATCCGGAGGTCGCGCGCATCTATCCCGACGGAATCCACGAGGTCCTCGCGCGGGCGTTGCGGCAACAGGAGGGATTCGAGGTTCGCACCGCCACGCTCGGGGAACCCGACCATGGCCTGACGGACGAGGTGCTGCGCCAGACCGATGTGCTGACCTGGTGGGGCCACGCGGCCCATGCGGACGTGCGCGACGATGTCGTCGCCCGGGTTCACGCGCGCGTGCTTGAGGGCATGGGCTTGATCGTGCTGCACAGCGGGCACTGGTCGAAGCTGTTCAAACGCATCCTCGGCACGAGTTGCGCCCTGTGCTGGCGCGAGGCGGGTGAACGTGAACGCGTGTGGGTCGTCGATCCTGGCCATCCGATCGCTGCCGGGATTGATCGCTGCATCGAAATCGAACAGTCCGAGATGTACGGCGAACCGTTTGGAATTCCCACCCCCGACGATATCGTCTTCCTCTCGTGGTTTCAGGGCGGCGAGGTCTTCCGCGGCGGCTGCACCTGGCGCCGTGGCAGCGGACGCATCTTCTATTTCAGTCCCGGCCATGAGACCTATCCCATCTATCATCATCCGCAGATTCAGCGCGTGATCGCAAACGGCGTCCGCTGGGCGGTGCCGCAGGGCCGGCCCTATGACACCCCGCGCAAGACGCCGATCGAAGAGGCCCGCGAACCGATCGTTTTCCGCGCGCCGAGCGTGCACGACTCCCGCGGCAACCTGGCGCACTAATCGCCCCTGTTCCCGCCTCATTATCATATGCAAACCCCGGCACATCCTTCGTCCAGTCGACGCCAATTTCTCAAGCGAACCGCGGTGGCGGGCGCCGTGATCGGTTTCCCGGCGCTGCTGCGTTCCGCGAGTCCCAACAGCCGTGTCCAGGTGGCCACCCTCGGCGTGACGGGTCAGGGGTATCAGGACCTAAACAACGTGGCCCGGCATCCGCAGGTCAAAATCGTCGCGTTCTGCGACGTCGACCGGAACAGCTTTGCCAAGGCTGACGCCGAGCATCCGGGCACGCCGCACTTCGCGGACTTCCGGGTCATGCTCGAGCAGCTCGGGGACAAGGTAGACGCCATCACCGTTGGAATTCCGGATCACATGCACGCGCTCGCTGCCATCGAGGGCATGCGCCGCGGCAAGCACGTCTACTGCGAAAAACCCCTCGCGCACAGCGTGTGGGAGGTCCGCCAGCTGACCCGCTGGGCGGCGAAGGCGAACGTCGTCACGCAGATGGGGGTGCAGTTTCATTCCACCGTGGAATACCGGCTGGCGACGCGCCTGTTGCAAAGCGGGGTGATTGGAAAGATCCGCGAGGTGCATTCTTGGGCGGTGGTCGCGGGCAATGAAAAAACCCGGCTGCTCGAACCGCCTCCGTCGGGACCGGTGCCCCCCTCGTTGGACTGGAACCTGTGGATTGGCGGCGCCCCGATGCGCGATTACGCCCCGGAGGTCTATCACCCGTTTGCGTGGCGCGACTGGCAGGATTTTGGGAGCGGAGCGCTGGGCGATTTTGGCTGCCACATCCTCGATCCGATTTTCACCGGGCTGAAGCTGGGGCCGCCGCGCTCGGTCGTGGCGGCGAACACCGGGATCAACCGCCAGATCTGGCCGACGGCGCAAACGGTACGTTACGTTTTTCCCGGAAATGAGCTGACAGCGAAGGACACGTTGACGGTGACGTGGACCGACGGCGGGTTGCGGCCGGATCGCAAAAAGGCGCTGCTTCCTCCCGACGTGGAATTGCCGAAGGACGGCTCACTCTTCATTGGAGAAACGGGCAACATGGTGCTGGGCCACCCCAACGCGCCTCGCCTCTACCCGCTCGAGAAATTCAAGAATTATGCCTACCCGAAGGATTTCAAGGGGCTGAACCACTGGCATCTTTGGATCGATGCGATCGTCGCCGGAACCAAGACGGATTGCGGGTTTGATTATGCGGGATTGCTGTCGGAGACGGTCCAGTTGGGCAACCTTGCGAGCCTGGTCGCCCCCCGTATTCCGGTTCACCGCGGATCGCGGCCGATCGATCCGGGCAGTGCCACGCCGTTGCAATGGGACGCGGAAAATCTGCGAATCCCCAATCACGACAAGGCCAATGCGCTGTTACGTCCGCCCTACCGTGCCGGCTGGGAAGTCGTTGGGGCGTGACCGCGTGTCGCCGTGATTTTACTATGAGCCCGGGGCTGGCCGCGCGCGCCGCGACTCAATATAAATCTGCTCGACCTTGGTCCGCGCCCAAGGGGTTTTGCGGAGGAAGGTGAGGCTCGACTTGATGCTCGGGTCGTAGAGGAAGCAGCGCACGGGCACGCGGTGCGCGAGCTCAGCCCAGCCGTAATCGGCGACAAGTTCCGTGAGGAGTCGCTCCAGAGTAACGCCGTGCAGGGGATCGTTAGATTTGGGCGCGGTCATTTCTTCTTCGGATCGGTCGGCGAAACCGGGTCGCCCGCACGGAGCGTTTTTCCGAGCGCGTGGTCGTCGGGCGTGATGCCGCGGCGGTAGCCTCTTGCCGCGTAGGGCGCGGGTTCAAACGGGTCGACGTAGCGCACGTCGGTCTTTTGCGGGATCTCGATTGAGAAACCGGAGAGCACCGCGTTTACCACCATCCGTCGCAGCCCCTCGTTCGCCAGATCGGTCGCGGCGCCCATCGTCGTGCAGAACACACGATTGGTCGTGCCGTTCTCATTGCGGTTCAGCCGCGTCCAGGCGATTGGCATCATCGGGTCGTTGATTCCCTGCTCCTGACCGTCGGATTTGCGCTTTTTTCGCTGTTGCAGGTCGGGTGGATCGCTCGGAGCCATGCCTTGCAGCACCTGGCCGTAGGCGAGAATCCGCGAGCCCGCCACCGGGTGGGTCTCATAGACGCCCGAGTCGCCAAACAGGTGTTCGACGCCGCGGAGGATCGGATCGGTTTTGGCCGCTTCCACGATGATGCCGCGGGTCGCGCCGCGGCGATTGGAACCCCAGTGGCTCACCCAGTTTTCTCCGAGGACATTGCGGCCAAAATCATTGAAGTGCTTGTAGGTGCTCGGACTATTGGCGGGAAAACGAAAGGCGTGGGTGCTGGTGCGCAGACCCACAATGGGAACCCCGCGCGCGATGGCGTCGGCAAAGTGTTTCATCGCGTCGTCGGGCCACTGCCGAAAGCGCAGTGCCATCACGATGCCCTCAGCGGCGTCGAGCGCCTCGGAGTTGGGGACGCTCTTGTTATTGTCGGGATTGATCGTGCCGTCGGGATCGAGGGCGAAGAGCACGGTGCATTTGAAGCCATGGCGCTGGCTGAGAATCTTTGCGAGCATCGGCAGACCCTCCTCCCCGCGGTACTCCTCATCGCCCGTGAGAAAAACGATGTGCCGCCCCTTGCCCGGTCCGGGCTTCGGACCGTACGTGATGGAGGCGGAGGCGGCACGCGCGACGCCACCGAGCGACAGGAGCGCGCAGCCGACCGCAAGAAGCCATGGGCGGGGTATCATCATGGGCCTTGGTGGTCGGGAACCCGATTCGGGTCAACCCCGCGGCGCGGCGGCGGGTCACACCGACGATGGACAAACTCCGCCTCCTGCGAATCATTCGTGTGACCCCACTCCACCATTCCCATGCGCAATTTCCGCCGCTGCCTTTGTCTCCTGGCCTGCCTGAACGTCTTCTGCATGACTGCGGCCGAGGAGTTTCGGCCCGCCGCGGCGCGGTATGAGACGCGTGGCAAACCCAACCGCGATGGCATCGGAAAATTCTACTTTGGCCGCGAGATCGCGCACGTCATGGGCCATCAAGGAGCGAATTGGCTCGAGCGGCCCGAACGTGAGGAGGAGGAGCGCACGGATTTGCTCCTGAAGGAATTGAAGTTAAAGGCCGGAGATGCGGTGGCCGACGTCGGTGCGGGCAGCGGTTATTTTTCGTGGCGGATGGCGAAGGTCGTCGGTGAAACCGGCAAGGTCTACGCCGTGGATATTCAGCAGGAGTTCCTGGACCTGCTGATGAGTAACATGAAAAAACGCGGCGTCGGTGAAGTCGTGAAACCGGCGCTCGGCACCGTGCAGGATCCGAAACTGCCGGAGGGATCGTGCGACCTAATCCTGCTCGTCGACGTGTATCACGAATTCGATTTCCCCTATGAAATGACGCAGGGCATGGTCCGGGCCCTGAAGCCCGGTGGCCGCCTCGTTTTGGTGGAGTACCGTGGCGAGGATCCTGCCGTGCCGATCAAGCGCCTGCACAAGATGACCGTCGAGCAGGTGAAAAAAGAAATGGCCGTCCACCTGGTTAAATTCGACGAATTGATCACGTCGCTGCCGCGGCAGCATGTGATCGTGTTTCGGAAAGGCTGACGTCGCGAGCCGGAGCGGTGGCGTTTGAACGGACTTCGCCGGCCGCTCGCGATCGGTCGCTCAACACGGCTGGTGGCCCCAGTCGTTTTCCTTCAGATCCTTCTCGAAGAGTGCCATCTGCTCCTCCGGAGTGAGCGGGCTTCCCGGCTTGCGCGCCGTTATGATACTCCGGTCGGCGGCCGTCGGTTCGTAATGGACGTCGCCAAAGCCTGCCTCACCGAGCAGTGTTTCCATTTCGCCCACCGAGTAGCATTTCCCCTCGGTCACGCTCATCAACAGGGCGGAGTATTTTGCGACCGGCAGCGGGCCGGTCTTGTCGGCGTTGAGATGGCAGTCGTGCACGATGAGCGTGCCGCCGGGCGTGAGCGCCCGGTACGAGGCGGCGAGCAGCGGGCGGACCTTCTCGACATCCCAATCGTGCAGCACGTTCGAATAGAGATGGAGATCGAAACCTGCGGGCAACGGATCGACGAACATGTCACCGGCGATAACGGTCACCTTGTCACCACAGCCTCGCTTCTGGATCATCGTGCGCGCGATTCGGTCAACCGGCGGGCGCTCGAACACCGTCGCCCGGAGATGCGGATGCTGCGCGGTGATGGCGCAGGCGTAGATGCCGGAGCCGCCGGCGATGTCGAGCAATCGGGTGCGGCCGTCCACGGCAATCTTCTTCGCCAGAGCTGATCCCAGATAGAAGCCACGGCAGTCCATCGCCGCGGTGAAGGAGGTCGCGAATTCATCCGTGAGCATCGCGTCGCTCCACGGTTTTTCGTTTTTGAAGCTGCCCCAGTTCGCGGGCTTGCCCGTGCGGAGAATCGTCACGTAGTCACGCACCACCGGGCGATCCTTCAACGAGCCATAATAGGGCCCGATGAACCACGGTGACGTGCTGACGAGGTGTTCGCGACCGAGGGTGGTGACGTGAAACACGCCGGCTTCGCGACGGATGAACCCGTTCGAGGTGAAGAGCGTGAGCATCACGTCGGTGGGCCGCTCGGTAATGCCGAGTTCCCGGCAGATGGTCGGCTTGTCTGACGGATGGGAGGCGAGCCAGGTGAAGAAATCGAATTCCGTCAGCGCCGCGGTGAGCAGATCGACGGCGTAGAGCCCGTCGCGATAGCGGTAGATTTCAAGGGGATCGGTCTCGGGGAGGCGGGTGAGGTCCATGCCGGTGTGGAGGTGAATTCGGTTAAGGCGGGCGTTGAGCGAGGTTCGGGCGCGCCGATGCCCGGAGCGAACTACGGGCTGCCGGGTGACGGAATGGCCGCGGGTGCGTGGTGATCGGGTGCGGCAATTACCTCGACGTAGACGCTCGCACCCCCGGCCTGGGCGACCTGGTCGATTGCCCGTGAGATTTCCTTGAGGTCCTTCGTTTCGGCATTCGTTCCGTCGACGCCGACTTTGCAGTCGAAGCGCCAGACGCCGAATCCATCGGGAAGGAGCTTCCCCCGTTCCCGTTTCACGTATTTGCGGATGTCGTGCTTGATGGCGTCGAGCACGCGGGCATCGGCCTTGCCTGGAGCGTGGAGAGGGAACGTCTTCTTCATGGCGTGACAGGGTTCGCGGTGCGGGGCCAAGACGCCACGAAATTCAGCTCAGGCCGGCGCGCCGCCGGTCTGCCGCAGCGCGGCGTCAACCCCGACGCGCTCGTCGAAAACGAAGCATTCGCCCTCGTAGTGCGCGGAGCCGCAGTGCTCGAAATATTTGAGGATGCCTCCGTCGAGTTGGAAAATATTTCGGAATCCCTCCTGTTCCATGAACGGTCCGGCCTTCTCGCAGCGAATTCCACCGGTGCAAAACATCACGATGGGCTGATCCTTCAGCTTGGGCGGGAGACGACGGACGGCCTCGGGGAAATCACGGAATTTGCTGATCCCTGCCGGGAGCGCGCCTCGAAATGTCCCGGCCCGCACTTCGTAGTCGTTGCGCGTGTCGAGGAGGGTCACGGGCCTGCCCTCGTCGAGCCATTGTTTCAGGGTTTCTGGCGACAGCTTGGGCGACGGACGTCGCGCCGGATCGATCCCGGGCACACCGAATGCGATGATTTCCTTTTTGATCTTAACGAACATCCGGCCGAAGGGAGGCGCCGAGCTTTGGCTCTCCTTGGGTGTGAGATCGTGAAGCCCCGGGATGGCGCGCAATTCGGCGACAAACGCGGCGACGTTGTCCGGCGTGCCGGCCACGAAGAGGTTGATGCCTTCCGGACTTAGCAGGACGGTGCCTTTGAGCCCGCCCGCGGTGGCGGCGCGGCGCACGCGCTCCTGCAACGCGGGCAGATCCGCCAGCGGAACGAATTTGTAGGCGGAAAGATTGATGAACGCGGCCATGGCTCGATTCGAGCCGCCAGTGTCGTCCGCCGCTCCGGAGAAATCAAGGAACGGACGGTGCTGGTCACAGCCATTTTTCCAGCCAATCAAACGCCTCGTCCTGCATGTGCGGTTTGAAGCAATGCGGCTCGTCGTAGAACGTGCCGCGAAACCGATCGGGAATACCGGCCTTGGCGTAAATCTGGGTGAGCTTGTCGACGGCGGCCTGCATGCCGGACATGGGATACAGGTTGTCGCGCCGGCACTGCTGGACGAGGAGCGCGCCGGGGGCGTGCAGCGCGGCGGCATCAGGAAGATCGAGCGACCGATAAAGACCCGGGGTATAGATCATCCACGTGTGACGGAGGTGATGTTTGAGCTGATGGGCAAAGGCCGTCATCCATCCGGTCACGCAGGCGGCCTTGATACGCGGGTCGGCCGCGATGGCCATCGCGGTGCGAAAACCGCCACCGGAGAGGCCGACGCAGCCGAGGCGGGAGGCGTCGACGTCGGGCCGGCTGATCAGGTAGTCGATGGTGCGCATCTCGTCCCAGACGTGGATGCCGGGCCAGGTGGCTCCGGTGGCGGTGATGGCCTTGGCGGTGTGGTGCTCGTAGAAACTGCAGACGCGGTTGGTGGCGTCGACCCATTCCTTCGTGCCGGGTTTGGCGGCCCGGGCGCGGGTGTAGCCTTCCTTGGCTTCGGGGAAAACGCGGGAGGCCTCAAGCGCGTCAACCTGCAGGCGGCGTTCGCCGAAATAGAACGCATCGATAACGACGACGATAAATCCCCGGCGGACGAGGGCCTCGGCCCACGGGCGTCCGTAGGTACCGTTGCGAAATTCGGTCACGAACGCGGGCTCATCGGGCGAGGAGAGGATCTTTTCGTGACCCCACGTGTATTTTCCGCTGTGGCAATGCAGCGCCAGCACGGCGGGCAGTTTGCCACGGCGCGTTTTTGGGATGAGGACGCGGGCCGGAATGTGGTACGCCGATGTGGCGGAGAGGTGGACGACTTCAAGGGTGAAGCCATCGCGGTCCTCGCGGCGGATTAGATCTGCCTTCAACGGGAGCGCGGCGGGCGCGTAACCGAGACGGTCCTGCAGCACTGGACGGGCGGCGGCCTTCCAGGCGTCGAGCGACCTCCACGTGCGGTCGAGGAAAGAGAGCTTGGGGGTGTTCTCGCGGGCGAGCCACTCCATCATCGGGTGGAAATTGGGGAGGTCGGGGGCGAGATCGGCAAGCGACGCGAGGGGCGGAGGAGTGGACACGGGGAGAGGAGAGGATTGCGCCACGAGGCGCTCGAGTGGCAGTGACAAAGCGCCGAGAGTCGTCAATGCCTGACGGCGGGTGATGCGTGGCATGCGGGAGTTGAAGGGTGAAAGTTGATCGTTGAAAGATCGGAGTGGTGGCGGGCATCGTGCAGGCTTCACCCTGGATTCATTCCCTTTTCCCCATGTCATCCTGTTTTGCCTTCGTACGTCCCTTGTCTTCACTGCTCGTAGCAGCCCTCGCACTCGCCGCATATCCTGCCCATGCTTCGGTCGGGATTGGGGCACAGCCGTTGGCGGGTGCGGAAGTATTGCTCGATGGAACACGGGCAACGCTGGATGCAAAGTGGAAATATTGGGAGGGGCCGCGGTTCGGCTCGTCGATGCCGATCAAGTGGCCGATTGTTGGCGATCCGGTGGACAAGGGGTCGGCGCTATCGACGAATGATCCGGCGGTGACGAAGGGGAAATTTGGGGTCGCGGACATCGTGACGAAGAAGGAGTACCGAGATTTCCGGCTGCACATCGAGTTTCTGGTGATGAAGGAAGGCGGCAACAGCGGGGTGTATCTTCAGAATCGTTACGAGATTCAGATTCAGGACGGTGATGCGACGAAGCACGGGATGGGCGCCGTGATCAACGAGACGCCATCGCCGTATTTTCTCTACAAGGGGCTGCGGCAATGGAACTCGTACGACATCCTCTTCCGGGCGGCGCGCTTCAAGAACGGCAAGCTCGTGGACAAGGCGCGGGTCACGATGTTTTTCAACGGGGTCAAGATTCACGCGAACCAGGAGATTAACCAGGTGTGGGGCGGGGCGAATTCGGGAATCGATGGCGGCAACGATGGCGGGAAGGGTATCACCGATACCCCCGGTGGCCTCAAACTGCAGTGTGAAGGTCACGACGTGCGGTTCCGCAACGCCTGGATCAAGGAGATGACGCTCGAGCGTGCGCAGACGAACTTTTCGCCGGAAGACTGACGGTCTCGTCAAAAGGGGTCATGCTTTACCTTTTGCCTTGATTGTTGGCTGCTGATAGCGAAGAGTCCGCGGTCATGGCGCGGAAGCTAAGGTTGGAATTCCCCGGGGCGATTTACCACGTCATTAACCGAGGCAATTACCGGGAGTGGGTTTTTAAGGACGACCAGACGAAGGCGGCGTTCGAGGCGTGCCTGTTCGAGGCCTGCCAGCGATGTGGATGGTTGCTTCATGGCTTTGTCGTGATGGGAAATCACTATCACCTGGCCGTCGAGACACCGCAGGGTAATTTGGTGGCCGGGATGCAGTGGCTGCAGTCGACGTTTGCGAACCGTTTCAATCGGTTTCGTGACGAAAGGGGGCATCTGTTTCAGGGACGCTTCAAGGCCATCTTGGTCGAGGAAGGGGGGCCGCTCGGGCAGGTGTGTCATTATCAGCACCTCAATCCGGTGCGGGCGGGAATCGTGACGGTGGAGCAACTTGGAACCTTTCGATATTCCAGCTATTGGTATTTGTCGCGGCCCAAAGAACGGCCGTCGTTCCTTCGCTTGGGTGCCGCGTTGGCGGATGCGGGCGACGTCCCCGACACCGTTGAGGGTTGGAACTGTTACGCGGACTACCTGGCGTGGCAGGCCGAGGAAGGCCCGGCCGGAAAGAATTCGGCGTACGCCCCCTTAAGCCGTGGCTGGGCGATTGGCGGAGATGAGTTCAAGCGCGCCCTTCTCCACGATCACGCATTGCTGGCTGAATCGAGGTCGTGGGAAGCCGACGGAGTGCGGGAAATTCGCTCTCAGAGGTGGAGTATTGCGCTCGAACGGTGTCGGGCGAGCCTTCCCGCCGAGGTGATAACGGAACGATTCAAGTCCGCACCATGGCGGGTTGCGATTGCAGCCTACCTCAAGGCGACGACTGACGTCCCCAATGCATGGCTCGCTCAGCAGCTTGAAATGGGGTCGCACTTTTACGTGAGCAAGCACGTGGGATTGATGCGTCGCAATCGAAACCACGAAGCGCACCGTTGGCTTGAACACCTGCGATCTAGCTTGGGTGAATCTGAAACGGGACTTACGGAATTGCCGAAACAGCAGGTAGCTGCCGCGTCGTTAGTGGCAAACCCTCAAACACCGATCACCCCGATATCGACGACGGAATCGCTGCACGCATTTGTGCTGGACCTCGGTTCGCGTGAACGGGAGTGAAATAACAAAAGGTAAAGCATGACCCCTTATTCGAGTGTGATGTTTCGCTTGGCTAGGGTGGTGCCGAGTTCGCGGTCGTAGTTCGCGTGCGCGCGGCGCTCGTCGGCGAGGGCGCGGGCGTAGCTGCTCTGGGCACCGGAAAGGATCTCCTGCTGCTGCAGCACAAAAAACGTGTTGCTCGTGCCGGCCTTGAATCGCTTTTGCTCGTTGTCGAGCGCCTGCTGCGCGAGCTCAAACGCCGTGCGGGCGGCGGCGACGCGCTGCCGGGTCGTTTCGATCTGGCCCGCGGCGGCTGATACCGCGATGGCGATCTCCTGCTCCAACCGGACGAGGTCAGCTTCGCCCTGCCGCAGGCTCAGTTTGGCCGCCCGGACCCGGCCTCGGCCCTCGGCGAACGTCAACGGAATCCGCATGACCACGCCCGCCGAATATGATCGCGCATCCTCGCCGCGCACCTGGCTTCGCGCGCGCCCAAAATCCCGGTCCTGCCCGCTGTAACCGTAGCTGCCGACGAAATCCAATCGTGGCAGCAGCTGGTTTTGGGCGAGTCCATGGTTTGCCCGATCGATCGCCAAACCCAACCGCGCCCCTTGATAGTCCGGACGCAATTCATAGGCACGCTTCAGGTCTTCCGCGGCATCCACAGCGATGGCCGGTGCCGGCTCAAGTTCGGCCGTTTCCAGCGGCGCGCCATCGACAGGGAAAGACGCTTCGCCCACCAACAGTCGGAGTTGATTTTCAATGTCACGGACACTGCGCTCCGCGAACAGGATCGATTCCTCACGGTTGGCGACACGCGCGCGCGCTTGGGTGACTTCCGACTCCGAGGTCGCGCCGACATTCAGCTTCTTCACGTTTTCAGAGAGCAATTGCGCCGCACCGTCGCGCGACAGACGTGCGATTCGCAGGTTCTCGCGCGCCTGCTGGAGATTGTTGTAGGCAAAAATGACGTTGGTCACCGTGTCGATCACCGTCTGCCGGTGCTGCCAGTCGGAAATTCCCCGGTTGGCCTTGGCCACTCGCAGGCCGGTCAGCGTGGCCCCGAATCCAAAGCCTCGCAGCAACGGCTGGGTGATGCTGACTCCACCGAACGTGACATAGTTGTCCGCGAAACTATTGAAGTTTCCACGGCGATTCGCCGCGGACGCTCCCAAGCTGTAGGTGAGACCCCACGGGGCGAGACCGTCGAGCGAGAGGCTGTAGTCGTCCGTTTGGTTGCGGGGCCGCGGCGCAAAGGGCGCAAGGGTTCCCGGTGTCTCGTCTTCGGCATACGTGCGACGAAACGTCAGCGCGGGATCGAATGCCCCGGCGGCGGTGAGCACGTTGGCGCGGCTGATCTGAGGGGAGAACGCGCTGACCTTGACGCGCTGGTTGTGCTTCAGCGCGAGTGCGACCGCCTCTTCGAGTTTGAGCGGGGAGGACCGGACAACGGGCAACATTCCCACCATCATTGCTACCGCCACGGAGACGGCGCTCCACGCCCGCGAAGGCAGATTCGATTCCACCCTGCACGGGGCGGTGGCCGGGGACGAAATCGGGCGTATGGTCATGCAAAAATCGATCATCGGATTGGGCCCGTTCATTTTGATCCCACGATCATGCCGTCGGCCAAACGCACGACCTTGGTGCCGTAGGCGGCGTTTTCGTTGGAGTGCGTGACCTGCACAATCGTGACTCCGTCCCGTTGGTTGAGCTCTTGAAAAAGCTCCATGATCGCGCGGCCCTGATCGGAATGCAGGTTGCCGGTCGGTTCGTCGGCGAGAATCAGTTCGGGCTGCGCGATCATCGCGCGTGCGATGCCGACGAGTTGCTGCTGGCCGCCGGACAATTGGGAGGGATAGAGATCCTTCTTGCCCACAATGTTGAAGCGATCGAGTGCGTCGCCCACGATGGCCTCGCGATCCTTTTTTGGCGTGTCGCGATAGGACAGCGGCACCTCGAGATTTTCGTAGACCGTGAGATCATCGAGCAGATGGTAGCTCTGAAACACGAAACCGATGTGCCTCTTCTGCAACTCGAACCGCTTCGTCTGATCGAGCCGATGCACGGCTTGGCCGACGAGATCGTATTCTCCCTCCCAGGCGTTGTCGTGCAGCCCGAGAATGTGAAGCAGCGTTGATTTTCCCGAGCCGGAAGGCCCCATGATCGAAACGAAATCCCCTTCCTCGATCGTGAGCGTGATGTTGCGCAGCGCGTAGTACGGTCCGCCCCGGAGAGGATAAATGCGATCAACGTGTCGGAGAGAAATCATGAGTGATTCAGTGGCATTGAGCCGTAGTTCATGGGTCTCATCAAAGTCAGACCTACCCGGTAGCAACGCTTGTGCCGTGAGGGAGTCGCCGCCATAAGACATTGGGGGAAAACGGATAGAAATTATCGGTGGTGACTCCCTGACGCTTCAGGGGCGAGCGCCAACCCGTTTGCGGAATGGTACTTTCCCAAAATTGGGAAGCGGGGTCACCGGACGACGTTTGCCGCGCTCCAAATCGCGCGTTGACGCTTGCCGAACGCGCCGCCGAGCTTGGCGGGAACTTTATCCATGATCCGCGTCTTTGTTTCCGGCTGCTACGACATCCTCCATGCCGGCCATGTGCAGTTTTTTCGCGAAGCGCGCGCGCTGGGCGATCACCTCACCGTGTGCTTTGCGTCCAATGACGTGCTGTGGCTGCACAAGCAGCGGCGCAGTTCGCTGCCCGACGAACACAAGCGAGCGCTGATCGCCGCGCTCACCCCCGTCGACGAGGTCGTGGTCGGCGCAGGGCACGACGAGGGAATCGATTTTAAGGAGCATTTTCTGCGGCTGCGGCCCGACATCCTGGCCGTTACCGAGGACGACAAGTACGCCCCGCTCAAGCGGGCGCTGTGTGCAGAAGTTGGTGCGCGTTACGTGGTGATGCCGAAGACGCCGCCGCAATTCCCTCCGATTTCGACGACACAAATCGTGAAGTTCATCCGCGCTCCCGAAGTGGCTCCGTTGCGGGTCGATTTTGGCGGCGGCTGGCTCGATGTGCCGCGGCACGCCCGAACTGGCGCCTATATCGTCAACTGTGCGATTTCGCCAACGGTGTCGCTCCGCGAGTGGCCCTACGAGCGGAATGCGGGACTCGGAGGATCCGGTGCTTGGGCGTTGCTCAACGGCAAGGACGGCATCGGTTCCGAACTTGATCTTGGTGTGGGATGGCAGGATCCCGCGGTGATCGCTGAAACGGGGCTCTGCGTGTGGCGGAGCGGTCCGCGCCCGGTGCTTGAGGTCAAGACCAACGGCGAATTTCTTTCCGGTCGGATGGCACTGCTCTGGACGGGTGTGCCGCACGACACCCCGGGCATGGCGGACGGAGCGCGCAACTACGACGCGATCGAGTACGCCGGAGCGACCGCCCGTAAAGCCGTGTGGCAGGGTGACCTGGCGGGCCTTGCCGCAGCGGTGCGGGAGTCGTACGCCGTGCAACGGGCCGAGGGGATGGACGCGCTGCCGGGTGAGGTGGGTGAACTTCCCGGCGCGCTGGCGTGGAAATATTGCGGGGGCGGCTTTGGCGGATACGCCGTTTACCTGTTTGCGGAAAAAACGGCGCGCGATGCGGTCTGCGGCCGGGCGAACTTTCGTGCGGTGGAACCGTACGTGGCGGCGCGTTGAGTAACCGATTCGGCACTACACGGTCTCGGGGATGACGAAGGGCGGGCGTTGCGTTTCGCGGAGCAGGAAACGCGCGCGCTCAAGGGCGGTCGGGTTGGCGGTGTCGAGCTTCGCAATCGTGTCGCCGGTGGCGTCGAGGTGCAGCCACGGGCCCAGGCGGAAGGGCTGCTTCGCGAGGTCGACAGTGTGCACGGCGAGATGTTGCTGCAGCTCGCGGTGGATTTCCCCGGCGGCCGGAAAAGCGCCGAGGACGTCGTCGATGCGCGCCGTGGCGGCGGGTTCGCCGACACGATAGGAGATGTTGCCGAAATGGCAGAGCGACGCCGAGACGTGGCCGGTCTCGACCGGGGCGGCGAGGTCGGCTTTGCGGCGGGAGCGCACGGCGGCGAAGAAATTCTTCACGTGGGTCGCGCCGCCATCGCCGGCAAATTTCCTGATCACCTTGCCGTTGAGATCGTAGGCGGTCCCGCCAATGAGCCCGGAGAACGAGCCGCCTTCACAGTGCGCGACGACACCCGTGCGCAGGCCGCCGTGCTGGTCCATGAAGTTGACGCCAGGCTTGGCCGGCAGCGCGCGATGTTCGAACAAAAGGGGGATGTTGGGATAATCGTAGACGGCGACATGGGCGTTGGGCGTCTCGGCGACGTCGTCGATCCCATAGCGGCCGCCAAAGCTCAGGATCCGGCGCGGCGCCGTGTTGTGCTTGGCAATGCGCAGGGCGATGTCGAGAACGTGGACGCCGTTGTTGCCGAGTTCGCCGTTGCCGGTGTCCCACTGCCAGTGCCAGTCGTAATGTAGTTGGTTGCGCTCGAGCGGGCGCATCGGTGTGGGACCGCAGAAGGTGTCGTAGTTCAGCCAGTCGGGATACCAGGCCTGCCGGCGTCCGATGGACGGACGCAGATTGTAGACCACGGCACGGATGTGGCGGATCTTCCCGAGTTCGCCGGCGTGGAGGTACTGAATCGCGTCGGCCAGCCCGGTCTCCGAACGATAGTGGGTGCCGACCTGCACGATGCGATCGTACTTCGCAGCGGCCTCGATCATTTTGCGGCCCTCCCAGACCGTGCGCGACATGGGCTTTTCGACGTAGACATCCTTGCCGGCCTGACAGGCCCAGACCGTGAGTAACGCGTGCCAATGGTTGCTCGTGACGATCATCACCGCGTCGATGTCGGGGCGGGCGATCAGTTCGCGGGCATCGGTGGTCTTGAAGGGCGTGAGCTGGGTGTCGGGGATGGTGGCGGCGACGCGTTCCAGCACACGCGGATCGACGTCGCACAGGCCGGCGACGCGGACGTCGGGCATCTTCAGGAGATTTTTCAGATGGGCGGACCCCTTGCCGTTGAGTCCGATCAAGCCGAGGCGGATCGCGTCGTTGGCCCCCGCAGGTGCGGCGAGCGTGGAAGGGCGGAAGCTGCCGGCCAGAGCGGCGCCAGCGGCGACGGAACAGGACTGGAGAAAGCGGCGGCGGGGGAGGGAGTGCATGGCCGAAAGGGGTGAGACGCCATCGTCACCCACTTGCGCCGTCCGCTCAAGGCGCGACTCTGCGCATGGCTTGTCCTAATCGGAACGGAGGGCGCCGAGCGGATCGACCTTCGCGGCGCGCCGAGCGGGGAGGAGGGTGGCACCCACGCAGGCTCCCGTCATCGCCAAGGTCGCCCCGGCGTAGACGAGGGGATCGATTCCGGGCACGGCGTAGAGCAGCGAAGCGATCCCGCGGCTGGCTGCGATCGCGAGCAGGACGCCGGCAACCAGGCCGGCAAGTGTCAGCCGAAGACTGTCGCGCACCACGAGACCGACGATGTTTTCCGCCGTGGCCCCGAGCGCGACGCGGATGCCGAACTCGTGCACGCGGCGTGTGACAAAGAACGAGTTCACCGCATAGATTCCGGCGAGGGCCAGCGCGATGGCGAGGAACGCGAAAGCAGCGACGAGGCGGCTGACGAAACGTGTCTGCCACGCCCCGGCCGCATAGATTTCCGCGGGGGAGATGTGGCCGAAAAACTGCATGTTGGGATCGACCTGGGCGAGCGCACGCTCGAGCGAGCGGGCGTCGGGCGCGACACCGCCGTGGCGCACGAGGAAGGAAATACCGAGGCCGGGAGGCGGCAGCTGTGCAATCGCGAGATAAAACGTGTCGAGCACGCGGGGTTGGTTGCCCGTGCCGAGGACATCGGAGACGACCCCGACGATCTCGACCCACTCATTGCGCGCGCTCTCGAGGCGGACCCGCCGACCGAGTGCGGACTCGCCGGGGAAATATTTCGCGGCCAGCGCTGCATTGATCACGGCGACGGCGGGCCGGCCTGCGACATCGTTGTCGTCGAGCCACCGGCCCTCGACCAGGCGCAGGCCGAGGGTGGCGAAAATATTTGGCAGCACAAAGCACGGCAGGGCGCGCTTGGGTGATTCCGCCATTTGCAGGCCGTCGCCCTCCTGGATCCAGCCTTGGTATCCGATGGGAGGCTGGGTGAAGATGAAACTGGCCACGCCGACGTCGCGCACACCCGGGAGGGTGCGCAGCGTGTCGCGCAGGCGCTCGAAGAACTGCAGGCGGCGCGCCGGATCCCGGTAGGTCTCGCCCCGCAGTCCGACGCGGAACTGGTCGAATTCGGCGAGGGGAAATCCCGGATCGATCATCGTGAGGTTGCGCTGGCTCCGCAGCAGGAGCGCGGCCGAAATGAGCAGGGCAAGCGCCACGGCGATCTGGCCGGAGGCGAGCAGTCGCGCGGCCAGCGTGGCGCCGGGCGAACCCACAGAACGGCCGCCTTCGCGGAGCGCGGTTTCGAGATTGAGCCGGCGCGTCTGGAGGAGTGGCACGATGCTGAACGCCAGCGCGATCACGATCGCGGTGGCCACGACGGTGATTGCAACCGTCGCATCGAGTTGCGGCCTGGGCAGCGACCGCAACGTGGCCTGTGCATTCACCGGAATCAGTTCGATGCCATGGGGCAGCGCGAGGGCGGCGAGACCGAGCGCCGTGATCGCCGCCGGAATGGAAAGCCAGAGCGATTCTGCAAACAATTGTGCCAGCAAGTCCCGTCGCGACGCCCCGACGGCCAGGCGCACGGCGAATTCGCGCCGGCGCTGGAGCGCGCGGGCGATCAAGAGGCAGAGGCAGTTGAAACAAGCGACGACCAGCACGAGGCCGACGGCGCCCTGAAGCAGCAGCAGCTGGCGGTCGAATCCACCCAGGAGATTTTCGCGGAGTGACATCGCCAGGAGTCCGCGGTCGGCATTCTCCAACGGAAACTCGGCGCTCAGCGAGCGCGCGAGCGCCCCGAGTTCAGCACCGGCGGTGGCGAGCGTGCGACCTGGCGCCAGCTCGGCCCAGAGGTGATGCCGGCGTTGCGTCCGCTCGTTGGGAAGGTAGTCGGTGCGGAGCAAGGCGGGCCAGGCCTGCGGATTGTCATCTCCGGTCGGCATCACGAACTCCGGGCCCATGACGCCGACCACGTGGTGCGGGTCCGCGTCGAGTTGAATCGTACGTCCAATCACCGCCGGATCGGCGCCGAAGCGGCGGCGCCACAGGGCGTCGGAAAGGACGACACTGCGAATCCCGCCGACCATGACATTGGCGGGCGTGATAACCGATCCCAACGCGGCACGGGCACCGAGCATCGGGAAGACCTCGGCGGTTACGCGCTGGACGAACGCGGTCTCGGTGGCAGGGCCGTTTTGAAACGTGGCCGACTCGTTGCGGAAAACACCCGAGCGGGCAAAGGCCGTCGTGCGCTCCTGTACCGCGATGACGTTGCCATACGTGAGACGGGAGAAATTTTCCTTTCCGCCCTTGAGTGAATATTCGTAGACGACAACCAGACGCGACGTGTCCCCGTAGGGCAGCGGGCGGAGGAGAAACGAATTGAGAAACGTGAAAACGAGGACGGCGGCGGCGAGCGCGATCCCGAGGGTGGCGATGATGGTGAGCGACAGCCCGCGGGAACGACGGACCGACGTGAAACCGTGGCGGAAAAGGGACATGGAGGGTGGGAAAAACGGGCGGCCGCGCGTCCAAAATCGCGGGCGCGCCTATTCCGTTCGCAACGCGTCCAGCGGGTCGACCCGGGTGGCGCGTCGGGCGGGGATAAACGTCGCGCCGAGGGCGACGGTGGAGAGCACGCCCAGGACGGTCAGATAAACCGTTGGATCAAGCGGGCTCACGTTGAAGAGCATGTTGCGGATGTTCTGGCCGCCAAGAATCGAGGCGGTGAGCGCGATCCCGACGCCGAGGGCGAGACCGATCGCAAGCTGCGTTGCGCCCTGGCGAAGCACCATGGCGAGAATGGTGCGGGCGTCGGCGCCGAGCGCCATCCGAATGCCAAATTCCTGCGTCCGCTGGTTCACGGAGAAACTCATCACTCCGTAGAGGCCGACGGCGGCAAGGACGAGGGCAACGCCGCCAAAAATCGTAAACATGACCGCGATGATCCGGTTTTGGCCGAGAAACGAGTCTAGGTTCTCCTTCGCGGTGCCGACGAAGTAGAGCGGGAGATTGGGGTCGACGCGCTTGACGGAGCTGCGGAGCTGATTTGCGAACAATTCAGCGTGACCGCCGCGGGGCTTCACGACGATGGTCCCGAATTGGGCCGCGACCGGTGCGGGTGTGGCGGGCCCGAAGGCAGTCGAGTAAAACGGCAGGTAAAAGCCAACCGCCTCGACATTGGGAAGGTTGAACGGGCCGCTCATTCGCACGTCGCTCACGACGCCTACGACCGTACGCCACGGGCCGAACAGCTGCCCGCTGTTGGTCGAGGTACGGAACCGCCGGCCGAGTGCGCTCTGGCCGGGGAAATATTTGGCCGAAAAACCAGCATTGACGATCGCGACGGGCAGGCGCGCGTCGATGTCATCGGCGTTGAAATCACGTCCTTCGAGGAGTTTCATCCCCATGGTGTGGAAGTACCCGTCGGAAACGTTTTCCACGTTCACGTTGGGCCGGTCGCGGTCGTCGGGATAGGTTCGGCCCTCGATTTCAATCCGGGATGGACCGGAGATGGTAAACGCCATGCGCGCCCGGTTGGTCAACGCCGCCGACTCGATCTCGGGCGCCGCACGCAGTTCGCGGAGCAGGCGGTCGTAGAAGAGACGACGTGAATCGGAACTGGGAAAATCGCCGTCCATCAGCCCCATGCGCGCGGTGATGAGAGCCGTGGTGTCGAAGCCGTAGTCGACCTCCTGTTGCTGGATGATCGATTTCAGCTGGAGGAGCGAGGCGATCAGGATGATGCAGGTGAGCAGAATCTGAAAAATCACGAGGCCGCGCGTCACGAGCGTGATGCCACGGGATGTGTTGCCCCGGCCGGATTCCTTGAGGACTTCGCCGGGATGGGCGCGGGAGGCCATCCAGGCGGGAAGGGTGCCGGAGACGACGGCCGCGAGCAGGGTACAACCGACGACGAAGGAAAGCACCACCCGGTCGATATCGAACGTGATGTAGGCGGGGATCGGATTCGAAAGGTTTCGCACGGTGGCGAGCAGGTAGTCGGTCGTGTCGTACGCGAGCACGGTGCCGACGGTGGCGCCGAAGGCGGCGAGCAACAGGGTCTCTGTGAGCATCTGTCGGATGAGGCGGCCGCGGGTGGCGCCGAGGGACGAGCGGATGGCGAGTTCCTTGGCCCGCAGCGTGGCGCGGGCGAACTGCATGTTCATCACGGTCGCGCAGGCGAGGAGCAGCACGAGCACGCAGATGCCGAGCATCGCGAAGAGCAGTCCCTGGATGGGCCGTGGAACGATGGTGCGGATGAGAGGTTCGACGAGGCCCGTCGCGAAGGCCTTGTTCGTGTCGGGAAACTCGCGGGCAAATTGCGCTGCGAACGACGAGACCTCCAGCGTCGCCTGCTCGAGGGTGACCCCGCGGCGGAGCAGGCCGATGACCGGTGGCGTGTTGGCGCCGGAGCCTGCCCGATCGTTGCGCGGTCGTGGGGGAAATTCGCTGAACAACGGGAGCCACAGTTCCTCGTTGCCCGGAAAAGCGAAGCCCGGCGGCATCACGCCGATGATGGTGGCGGACTTGCCGTTGATTCGGACGGGCTGGCCGACGATGTCGGGGCGCGCGCCGAAATCACGCTGCCACAACTTGTGGCCGATCAACGCGACTTTTTCGGCACCGGGCTGGTTGTCGGCCGCGGTGAAATCACGGCCCATGATGGGCGCGACCCCGAGGATCTTCATGAACAGGTCGGTGACGTAGCCGCCGGTGTAGCGCTGCGGGTTGCCCTGGTAGGTGAGGTTGACGGTGGCGCCATTGATGTACGCGGCGAGATGTTCGAAGGATTTCTGACTCGCCTGCATCCCCTCGTAGTCGAGGGCGTAAATTTGGTTCGCGACGCCGAAGAAGCTGTTTTGCGTCGGATCGATGAACTGAACGCTGGTGAGACGGTCGGCGTTGGGGAACGAGAAGCCGCGGAGCAGCGTGCCGTTGACGACGCTGAACATCGTCGTGACGCCGCAGATGCCCAGGGCGATGACGGTGACGGCGAGCGCGCAGAAGCCTTTTTCTTTGATGAGGACGCGCAGACCGATCCGCACATCCTGGAAGAGGTTGTCGAAAAACATGGAGCGTCGGATTGCACAGCGGATGCCAGACTGACGGATCGGGCACTACACGCTGGCGGCAATACAGTTAGGATTTTCGGAGGGAAACGGGTCTTGGTGCGCCGCTGCAAATTCGAAACAGCGGCGTCCCGCGAATGGGACGATACGGGAAATTTCGTTGGTCCGCCGCGAGTGGATCGCGCCTATTTTCGCTGCAGCACAACCTGGAACGGATGGAGTTCCGCGGTCATGATTTTCTCTGCAACAGCGGGATCGCTGGCCATGAAAACCCGGGCGGCCGCTTCATCGGTGGATTCGAAGACGATGAGGCCGAAGGTGTGCTCGCCCGGCTCGGAGGTGCGGCCGACAAAGACGACCTTCCGATCGGCGGTCGCAGTCTTCAGGTGCGCGAAATGGCGGCCGATGATGGCCTTGTCGGCATCCGTCCACGCCGTGTCGTCGTGCAGACGCGACACAAGCCGGAGAACGTAGAGGAATTGTTTTGGTTTCGGTGCGGCCTTTTCCTCCGCGGCGCCGGCGGTGAACAGGGCGGACAGCGAAACCAAGGATAGCAGGAGAAGTCGGATGGATTTGGGCATGAGAAATTTTGATCTGCGGGCCTCCGTCCCGCGCGGGGTCGGTCGGCGGGTCCGCTTCAATTGCGTTTTTTTCCGTCCAATTTTGCCAAGGCTTCGACCACGGGGGCGAACGTGGGGTCGAGACGCGCGCCCGCCTCAAAGGCGCGGCGAGCACCGTCCAGGTCGGATTTTTTCTGGAGGAGAATCCCGAGGCGCCATTGGGCCGCCGCGTGGCCGGGGGTGTCGGGTTCGGTGGGCGCGGGAAGTTCCAGGCAGTGGCGGAGAGAAGCGATGCCGCGGTCGGCGAATTGTCCGGTGACCGCCGCGAGCCGGCCGATCTGGTAGAGTGCGGTGAAATTGTCCGGATCAAGCTTCAGCACGTCATCAAATTCCGCGATGGCCAGGTCGTATTTTTTTTCGCCCGCATAGAGCGTGGCGAACGCGATGCGGCCGCGGGTGGGGTTGATCTTCTTGATCGCCGTCGCTTCGCCGACGGCCTTGTCGTAGCCGCCGCCGACCAGGCCCGGGGCCTGCCGGTAGTATTCGAAAAGGCTGTAGCGGAAGTCGGCGTTGTCTGGCTCGAGCGCGACGGCGCGCTCGTAGGAGGCCACACATTTTTTTGCCAGGCCGAATTGACTGAAAACCGAGGCCTTTTGCGCGCTCCGGCCAAACGCATCGCCCAGCCCGTGATGATAGCGTCCCACGTTGGGCGCAACCGCGACGGCCTGCTGAAAATACCCGGTGGCCTTTTCGGATTCGTTGCGGCGATTGGCGAGCTGCCCGAGGTAGTAATTAACCTCGGGATCCTTGGGATCGGCGGCGAGGAGTTTTTCGAAGGCCTGTTGGGCCTCGGCTGGCCGGTGCGTTTCGAAAAGCGTGCGTGCCTGATCGAAAGCGGACGGATCTACGGCGGCAACGGCGGTATGGAGGAGCGCGGTGACGGCGAAAAACCGCAGGGCCTGAAATGGGCCGGTGGAGCGAGCGAGCCGGCGCGGGTGTGCGTCGCGAATTGTCATCGTTCCGTTCTTAGCATTACTACTGAGATCGCAAGGCGACGAGTGGATCGACACTGGCGGCGCGGCGGGCCGGGAGCCAGCAGGCGACAACGGTGGCGGCCCCGAGAACCACGGGTGCGACCGTGAAGGCGAGAGGATCGAGTGCGCCGACCTGGTAGAGCATTCCACTGATGAGTTTGCCGGTAATGACGGCCAACGCGAAGCCGAGCGCGGTGCCGAGCGCCAGCATCTGGAGACCTTCCCGCAAAATCATCAACGTGACCGCCCGCGGTTCGGCGCCGAGGGCCAGCCGGATGCCAATCTCGCGCGTGCGCCGGGCGACACCGTAGGCCTTCACGCCGTAGACACCGACGACCGCGAGACCGAGCGCGAGGGCGCCAAAGACGGAAAACAACGTGGCGCCGGCCCGGACGATCCAGAGTGAAACATTGGCGTCGAGGTGCTGGGCGAAGGTTTGGAGCGAGAGCACCGGGAGAGCAGGATCGACTTCGCGCACGGTGCGGCGGACGAGGTCGGCGACCGTCGCCTGCTGACCGGGAGCGAAGGCGGAGAATTTGAGATGGAATGAGACGTTGCTCTGGAAACCGCGGGCGAAAGGCACATAGAGCAACCGCCCCGTTTCCTTTTGAAAAAGCGACGTGCGGGTCGCCGGAGTGATCCCGACGATTTCCAGCGTCTCGCCGGGCTTGATGTCGCTATTCAGGTCCTCCGAGATGTTGACTCCGCCGCCACCTGCGGTTGGCGCGACGGGTGAGTTGGCCGCAGCAAACTGGATGCGCTGGCCGAGGGCGTCGCCGTCGGGCCAGAGCTTGCCCGCGAGGACCTCGTCGATGATGGCGACACCGGGGCCTCCCGGTGAAATCGCTTCAGCGGCAGTGAACGGGCGGCCGCGGAGGAGCGGCAGGCCCACCGTCCGGAAGTAATCGGCGCCAACGCTGTTGAAGTGGGTATTGTAGGCAAGTCCCTCGGCGGCGGTGGCCGGCTTGTCGTCCGGACCCGGACGGTGGCCGGCACGCTGCACGAGTTTGTTGTGCCGGATCATTCCGAAGGGGACAGTCGAAGCGATGCTGACGCTCTCCATGCCGGGCAGGGCGGCGAGTTTGTCCTCCAGTGTGCGGTAGAGTTCGCGCGTGCGGGCCGGATCGTGGCCGCCGAGGCTCGCGTCGATTTGGAGCAGGAGGTCGCGTTCGATTTTCAAACCGGTGTCGACCGACGCGGCTTTGGCCGCGCCACGAATGAAGAGCGCCGCTGCGGTCAGGAGCGCGAGCGAGAGTGCGATTTGGGCGACGACGAGCGGGTGGCGCGGCAGGAATTTCGATCCGCGGTGGAGGGTGTCTTCGCCAGAATTTTCCTTGAGATCGGCGAGCACGTTGGTGCGGGAGAGTTTGAGTGCTGGGCCGAGGGCGAAAGCGAGGGTGCCGAGCACGCAGAACCCAAATGTTGCGGCGAGCACGGCGGGCTGTGGGCCGCTGGGAAACGTCAGCTCCAGAGGGAGAACTCGGCCGAGTGAGGACACGAGTAAATCGGTCGACCACAGTGCGAAAATGAGTCCACCCGCGCCGCCGAGAAAGGCGAGAACCAGTCCTTCGACGAGGAGTTGGCGGACGATGCGGGCGCGGCTGCCCCCGAGGGCAAGGCGGATGGCGATTTCCTTGCGACGGGCGGTGCCGCGCGCGAGGAGCATGTTGGCGAGGTTGAGGCACGCGACGAGGAGCACGACGGCGGCCATGCCGAGGAGGAGCGTGCCCAGCATCGCGACGTCGCTTTCTTCGGTGGGACTGTCGCTGGTCGAAAAACGGGCGACCCGGGTGAGCTGGAAGGTCTGGTCCTTTTGTTCGATGGGAAATGCCTGCTCAAGATTGTCGGACAGCGTCTTCATCGCCGGTTCCGCGCTCGCGGCGGTGAGTCCCGGCTTGAGTCGGCCGAGCACGAGGAGCTGACGGCCGGCGCGGGAGCCGAGGGTGGTGTGGTTGGCGGTTTCGAAATCATTCGCGACCTGATCGTACACGCCGAGCGGCAGCCAGATTTCCGAGGTGAATAGGCTCATCGTGCCTGTGAATCCCTCGGGCATGATGCCGACGATGGTGAACGGGCGGGCATTGACGAAGAGGGTTGAGCCAACCAACGCCGGATCGAGGTGGCGTTTTTTCCAGAAACCGTAGCTCACGATGGCCACGGGCGTGGCGCGGCCCGGCGTCTCTTCCTCGGGAAGAAAGGCGCGGCCGCGGGCGGGGGCGACTCCCAGTACCGAAAAATAATTGGAGCTCACGAGTGCGGCGAAGGCTCGATGGACGTTGGCCTTCTCGCCCAGGCCGACGATTCCGAGATTGTGCGCGAGCGTGTCGGTGAAGACGGAGTTCTTCTCCCGGATGTCGCGATAGGTCGGATAGGAAAAGCCGCGAAAGGTCTTCGGGTTCCGCTTGTCCTGCGAGAACACCTGCACGAGTTCGGCCGGGTGGGAATAAGATGGAGGCGCGAAGAGCAGGGCGTTGACCAGGCTGAAAACGGCCGAATTGGCGCCGATGCCGAGCGCGAGCACGATGACGGCAGCGGTGGTGAATCCCGGGGCCTTGGCGAGCACGCGCAGGGCGATTTTGAGATCGGATAACATGGGGAAAATGGTTGAAAACAACGGGCGACCGATCACCCGCCGCATCTGCGCCACTCACCGCGTTGGATCACTTTCGACCTGCTCCTGCACCACGCGTCCGTCAAAGATGTGGATGGTGCGATCGGCGTGGCGGGCGAAACGGGCGTCGTGGGTGACCATCACGATCGTGGCGCCGCCCTTGTGCAGTTCGGCGAGGAGCTGCATCACGGAGTCGCCATTTTTCGAGTCGAGGTTGCCGGTGGGCTCGTCGGCGAGGAGCACGGCGGGCTGGCCGGCGAGGGCGCGGGCGACGGCGACGCGTTGTTGCTGTCCGCCGGAGAGCTGGGACGGCAAATGCCGGGCGCGGTGGCCCATGCCGACCTTTTCCAGCGCCGCGGTGACGGCGGCCTTGCGCTCGCCGGCGGGCATGCCGCGGTAGGTGAGGGGGAGCTCGACGTTTTCGTAGACGTTCAGATCGCCGATGAGGTTGAACGATTGGAAAATGAAACCGATCTCGCGGTTGCGGATGCGCGCCCGCTCCGGGAGCGAGAGGCCCTGCACCGGCCAACCGTTCAGCGTATATGTGCCGTCGGTCGGTGAATCGAGGAGGCCGAGGATGGAAAGCAACGTGGACTTGCCGCAACCCGAAGGGCCGGCGATGGCGACGTATTCGCCCTGGCGAATGTCGAGGTGGATGCCGGAGAGGGCGTGCGTTTCCACTTCGTCGGTGAGGAAGACTTTGGTGACGCCGTCGAGTTTGATGAGGGAAGTGGACATGGGATTGGGACGTGGAATTAGGGGAAGTGAGGCCGGGCGAAGCGATCAGCGCTCGTCCGCGGTGTCGTGGGCGACAAAGGTGACGAGCAGGGTGAGGACGACGATAAGGGTGATCATGGTGAAGGACAGACCAACACGGTGAAGCGGTGAAAAGTTACGGCTGAACCTCGGGGAAATTTCAGTTCAGCTTGATCCGGTCGTTGGTGTCCCACTGCGACATGTCGGAGAGGATCACGCGGTCGCCGGGCCGGAGGCCGTCGACGATTTCGATCGTATTGACCGAACTGCGACCGAGCTTCACCGGAATGCGGGTGGCGTACCGGCCCTCGGGATCAATTTTGAAGATGCCGACAGTACTGCGTTCCTGGCCGAAGGCGGGACGGCCGACGAACACCACTTCGGTCAGGCGCTCCAATTCAATCGTCCCATCGACGGAAAGATCGGGCCGCGCGCCCTTCGGGAGATCGCCGGGGATTAGCACATCGACGGTGACCGTGCCGTTCTGTACCGACGGGTCGATGCGGCCGACCTTGCCTTCGACGACGCCGTTGCGGGTGTCGACGGTTGCGAGCTGGCCAATCTGGATGTCCTTGGCCTGGGTTTCTGCGACCCGAATCTCGGCCTTGAGACGGGCGGGATCGGCCACGCGGGCGAGGTTCTGGCCCGGATTGATTTGCGAGCCGACCTCGACCGGCAGGAGCTGTAGGACGCCGTTCATGCCGGCGCGGACGGCGAGCGCATCCAGTTCGTCTCGACGCAGGCGGGCGTTGGAGCGGTAGCGGTCGACCTCGGCCTGTTTCACGGCGAGCTGGGGTTCGATCGTGTCCTTCGCGAACTGGAAGCGCTTTTGCTCGATCGTGTGGCGGGTGGCCGCCTGCTCGGCGCGGACATTGGAGAGATCGAGGTCGAGCTTCGAAACGAGGCCATCCTTGTACAGCTGTTCGTTCACGGCGGAGCTGAGTTTGGTCTGCTCATAGTCGGCGCGGGCGGAGGCGGCGAGCGACTCGGCCTGCAGGACGCCGCTCTGCACCGTGACACGCAGGTTGGCCAGTTCGGCCTCGGCCGCTCGGAGCTGGGAATCGGCATCGGCGGCCCGCTGTTCCACGTCGGGATTTGCCAGCATGAGGATGAGGCTGTCTGGGGTGACGAGGGCGCCGGGCCGGAGAATGATCTTGTCGACGCGGCCCTGGGTGCGGGCGGCGATCCAGCGGATTTCCTCCGGCACGAGAGTGCCGAGGCCGCGGACCTGGCGGAGCATCTGGCCCTTTTTTACAGTGTCGATCCAGACGAGGTTGCGCTCGACGGTCGGCGCGGCGGGTTTCAGGCGGGCAAGGGCGAACGTGATCCCGATCAACACGAGGACGGCGCCAAATCCGTAGGTGAGGCGCTTCTTTTGTTTGGCTTTGGTGAGATCAGGGCGGGCGATGTCCATGTTTGGAACACCCGGATTGCAACGCCTGTGCCCGCCGCCGCCGATGGCGGTTAAATTGCTGGCAGGGAGAAGGAAGAAATTTTCAACTGCGTGCCGGGCTGTTGAGCGCGAGTCGCTGCTGGGATCACGACGTCCCGAAAATGGGATGTTGGTTCACCCCGGCAACCGCAGCGTCGCGATGCAGCCGCTGCCGTGGTCGCGGCCGGTGAGGGTGAGCGTGCCGCCGTGGCTCTCGGCGATTTGGCGGCAGAGGACCAGCCCGATGCCGCTGCCCTCGGGCTTGGTGGTGAAAAAAGGAACGAACAGGTTTGTCGCCTGCGCGATGCCGGGTCCGTCGTCTTCGACCAGCAGCTCGACGCCGCCGGTCACTTTGCGCCAGTGCAGGCGCACGGCGGCGTCGCTTCCCCCATTGGCGCGCTGTTCAAGTGCCGCTTCGACGGCGTTCTTCACCAGGTTGATCACGAGCTGCTCAATTTGCGCGGCGTCGCACGCGATGGTGAGGTCAGGACTTTCGCCGAGGGCGACGGGCAGGCGGGACTCGAGTGCGATGACGCGTTGGATCAGCGGGCGCAATTCGCAGGGGGCGAGGACCGGTTGGGGCAGCCGAGCGAGCCGGGCGTAGGCCTGCATGAAGCGCGCGAGACTGTCAGCCCGGGTGCCAATAATATCCAGCCCGTTCCGCATGTCCTCCTCCCAATCGGCGGCGCGCCGCGGATTCCGCAGGAGTGCTCCGAGGCTGCCGGCGATGGACTTGATCGGGGCGAGCGAATTGTTCAGCTCGTGGCCGAGCACGCGGACGATGCGTTGCCAGGCCTGCAGTTCCTCCTCGCGCAGCGTCCGGCTCAGATCGGCGATCACGACGAGCTGGTGCGGACGTCCGCCCTCGCGGAATTCGCTCCGGCGCATGCCCCAGCGCCCGGTGCCGCCGGGAAAGCTGAGGTTGAGCAGGCGTCCAGGCGCGCCTTCCAGGCATTCGGCCAGGCCAATGTCCGTCGCGTCGCGACCGAGCAGGCGCTCGGCCGGTTTGCCGAGCAGGATCTGCGCGGCGTGATTGGCGAGCCGGAGCTTGCGCTCACTGTCGAAGGCGAAGATCGCGATGTTGATTTCCTCCATCACGGTCCGGAGCAGGGCCGTCGCCTCCAGCGCGCTGAGCCGTTGGTCCTGCAGCGTCCGGCTGAGCAGATTGATCTCGGCCATGACGTCGCCGAGCGGTTCGTCGCGCCGGGCACCGCGGGCGCGGATGGCGAAGTCACCCTCGCGCAAAGCGGACAGCAAATTGGCCATCGTGTGCAATGGGCGGATGACGTGTCCTTGTACCGAGAAGGCGAAACCAAGCCAGAATCCACCGATAACCACAGTCAGGGTCCATTGCACCTTGCTGGTCACGTCGCCAACAATCCAGAGAAACCAGAGCGACACGATCACCGCCGGCAGACCGGCGAGGAGGGCGTAGAGCAGGACGATCCGATCGTGCGGGAGTTTTTTGCGCGGAGGCGGCGCCATCGGGGCAGGCGTAGGCTTGAAACGAATTGCCTACCGCCTGTCCGCATTTTTCGGACGGTGGCTCACAATCCGTATTTCTCCAGTCTCCGATAAAACGCGCTGCGGCTCAGGCCGAGTTCCTCGGCGGCCTGGCGGGCGTTCCCATCGCAGCGGGCGAGGGTTTTTTTGATCAAAAACGCCTCAACCTCCTCGATGCTCATCTCCTCGAGCCTCGGTGTGGCGGAGGTGGCGTTGAGTCCGAGCTCGGGCGCGTGAATTACCTTGGTGGATGCCATGAGCACCCCGCGCTCGATGGCGTGATCGAGTTCGCGGACGTTGCCGGGCCAGGAATGTTCCCGCATCGCTCGAATCGCGCCTTCGTCAAACCCCGTGATCGCCTTGCGGTAGCGCGTGACGTGCTGCTTCAGGAAATGCTGCGCCAGCAGCTCGATGTCCTCCCGTCGCTCGCGCAGTGGCGGCAAGTGCAGCTGAATCGTGTTGAGGCGGAACAGCAGGTCCTGGCGAAATTTGCCCGCTGCGACGTCCGCTCCGAGATCGGCGTTGGTGGCGGAGATGAGACGGACGTTGACGCGATGGGTGCGGGACGAACCGACCCGTTCAAACTCCCCGGTCTCAATCGTGCGCAGCATCTTGGCCTGCTGGCTCAGCGGGATGTTGCCGATCTCGTCGAGAAACAAAGTGCCGTCGTCGGCGAGTTCGAAGCGACCGGCCCGGTCGACTTTCGCGTCGGTGAATGCGCCGCGCACGTGTCCGAACAATTCGCTCTCGAAAACCCCCTCGGGCAGCCCGCCCATGTTGACGGCGATGAACGGCTTCCCGGCGCGGCTGGAAACCGCGTGCAAGGCCTGCGCGACGAGCCCCTTGCCGGTGCCGTTTTCGCCGGTGATAATGACGTTGGCGTCGGACGGGCCGACCCGCGCGATGATGTCGAGCACGGGACGCATGGCGGCGGACTGGGCGATCAACGCGGGGGCCGTCTTGCCACTGCCCCGGAGCAGTTCATTTTCCTGCTCCAGCCGGCGGAAGGCGCGCCGGGAGCTGCCCAGATCGATTTGATTGCGGACAATTGCGAGGAGTCGTGGATTGTCCCACGGCTTCGTGACGAAATCACGCGCACCCCGCCGCATCGCCTCGACGGCGACATCGACGCTGGCCCAGGCCGTCATGACCACCACGGGCAACGACGGGTCCAGCGACTGCAGTTTTTGCAGCAGGTCGAGCCCTTCCTGGCCGCTGGTGGTGTCGCGCGCGTAGTTGAGATCTATCAGGACCAGCGCGTAATCGTTGTTTTCGACCGCCTTCACCACGGCTGCCGGAGTGCGGACGGATTCGGTGACGAACCCTTCCCCCTTCAGCAGCAGCCGCAGGGCCTCGGTCACGTCCGGCTGATCGTCCGCGACGAGGATCCGTTGCGAGGTGGCGTTGGGCATCAAGACAGTGACGGCTCCGGCCGATTTCGTGTCAAGTGGACTGCCCGCGTTAGGCAGCGAGGGGATGGGCTGATTTTCCCGAGTCGAGTGGCGTAAACTGCGGTCTCGCCGGTTTCCGCCGGACCGAACGGGCGCCATCGGCCATCCGGGAATAGTCGGCGAACGCCGTCAGGATGATGAGGCAGACGATGAACGCGATGAGGACGTTGAGTGGATTCAGTCCGGATGGAAGGTGGAGTCCGGCGAATTCGGCCGTGGCCGATGCCGGTAACATGGCCGCGGCGGACGTCGTGAGGAAGAGCAACGTAGTTTTCATGGTGGTTGTTCCCTTCGCAGTGGACGTGCCAAGAATCGCCGGGTCGCATAACCTAATTGAACGATAACGAATTGAATCCATGTGGGGATTTTGCGCCAATGAGACCGTTTCTCTTTGTGGGAAAAACGCTTCCCAACAATGGGACGGACTGTTTTTGGACGGAAGATGCCGCCGGGCCCGCACGAGGAGGACGCCGTGCCCGGCTTCGCGCGGGCGGGTGTCTTTACCGGCCGGATAGGTGTTTCTACATCAAACCCCACTTGACTGGTCGAAGGCGAACCGAAGTCTGCGTCCCACGTGTTTCGATCGAAGTTGAGTCATGTTTTTTGGTGCGTGCTCGGTGCTGGCGTCGCGCTCCGCATGGGCGGAGTTGCGCGAGGAGTCCGCGCCGAAATCAGGGCTTTGAACGTTTTGGTTTTGGCTTGGACGGGACGGACGATTTGCGGTTGCGCCGCAACGTGTTTGCCGGGATGGTCCCGCGGTTTGTGGTCGCAGATTGGCGCGAAATTAACCATGGCATCTGAATTGAGTCTTCCCACCTTCTCTCCATTTTCGCCTTCAACCTCGTCCCGATTGATCGGAGGGCGGGGCTGAAGCCATGGGACTTTTCTCGTTCCTTTCTCGAAACCGGCGAACTGGCGTCCTCTGGAATGTCACGGATCATATCGTCCAGGTGGCACGTCTCTCCCGTTTGGACGAACGGCCGCTCGTGGTCGATGCGTTCGCTGAATTACCGTCGGGAAACGAGGAGGCGTTTGCGACCTGGTTGCGCGGCGTGATGCCCGATCGCGGACCCGGATTTGTGCCCGCCTATTGCGGGTTTCATCCCCCGGACCGCGTGCTGCTGCGCGAGACGATCAATACACGGCGGATGACCGAGCCGAACTATCTCGCAAACCTCCTGGCCGAGCAGGCCAAGTTGACCGCAGTCAACGACTGGCAGATTTGCGCGATCCATCCTTCCGAAGGGGAATTGTTCACCCCTGCGACGCCCTCGCGGCCGGGACTCCTGATGGGGCTGCCGCTGGCGGTCGTCCGGGATTCTCAGAACCGGATGCGTAAACTTGGGATTCGCCCGCGCCGGCTGGAGGTCGGAAGCATCGCGATGCTGGGTGCGCTCACCCGTTATGTGCGGGAAACGTCCTATCCGCACGCCACGGTGGTGTGTGAAATCGGTCTCGGCCAGACGCGCGTGTATTTCCTCGCCAAGGACGGTGTTCACACGCCCGCGACGCTCCCGCACGGCCTGCTGTCGATTATGGAGGCGGCCATGAAGGAAATGGGGTCTCCGGGCATCGGGGCGGCGCGCGACGCGCTGTTTGCTCCGACCGAGGAGTTGCGCGGCCACAGTCGCCGGCTCGTGCGCATGCTCACCCGCCATCTCAAGCCGGCGGTTGACTATTTTGAGATGCAGACGGGCCAGCCGATCGGGGCGCTTTTTTGCGCGCATCTGCCGGCCAAGCTGGGGTGGCTCGAGGAGTCGCTTTGTGCCGCCATCGATTTGGAATTTCTTGTGCCCGACTTCAACGTCTGGCTGCCTTCGGTCGGCGTGACCGTGGCGCCCGGAATCGAACCCCCGCCCCGCTCTTGGTTTCAGGCCCTCAGCCTCGTCGGCCAGCTCGCCCCCCCCCGCCAATGACGAGAAGCAGTGATCCGCTCAAGTTAAGCCAGCACTGGCATGTTGATTGCCGGATTGAGGCTGAACTTCCCGAAGATACGATCATCGGCCGGCGGTTCATCGTGCACGTGGTGTTCACGGCGGTGACGCTCGTGGCCCTGCTGCTGGTGGGCTATTACGGTTTTATCGTTTACAATTTTGGGCACGAAATCCGCGATTGGGAAAAGCGCATCAGCGACAACCGGGCCGAGGTCGACGACATCTTGCGGATGCAGCGGGAATATGCGGCCGAATCCGTGAAAATCGATCAGGCTTTCGCCTTGGCGCAGCCGAGCCTGTATGTGTCTGGATTTATCGCCAATATCGGTCGCACCCGGCCCGACCGTATGGCGATTGACATGATCGATTGGTCCGAGGGTGGTGTCATTCTGCGGGGATCACTGCGGGAGCGGTCGGATCGAGCGACCGAAATGCTCGGCGTATATGTTGAAACGCTCCGGCGCGACCCCGACATCGGCCCGCGTTTCAAGGAAATCATCCTGACCGACCTGGATCGGGGCACGACCGGTAACCTTCTGCGTTTCGAGATAAAATTCTCGATGAAAGCGAAGTCATCGTGAGCCTCGCCCAATCAGCTTTTGTTTCTCTGGTGCGGCGTTGGCCGTACTGCGTCGTTTGTATCCTGCTTACGATTTCATCGGTCGCCGGCTCATGGTACCTGCGGGAAAAGGCGGCGGACCTGCGAGTCGTGCACGGTCAGCGGACAACGGAGGGTGAGGCGATGCTTGCGCTCCTGGTTGGCGGCTCGACCCAGAAGCAGGAGCTTGAGGCGGTGCGGGCGGCCATCCGTCGAATCGAGGACAATCTGGTGGTCGAGGCCAATCTCGCCGAAAATCTGCTCTATTTCTACAAGTTGGAGGAACAGACGAAGGCCAAGCTGCCGGAACTCCACCAGCTCAGTTCTCCAAACCTCGATAAATCTCCGATCTATCGGCGGGTGCCCTATACCCTCCGTATTACCGGTGGCTTCGAACAGGTTTCCGCCTTCCTGGTCGCCCTCGAAACGGGTTCGCGCCTGGTCAAAATCAACACATTCAGCTTCGCCCGGACTGACGTGTCGGGTTCGAACATCGCGCTGGATCTCAACCTTGAGGTGCTCGGTAAACGATGAGTGCGCCCCGACTGCTTTTCCCCCTAATCGTAGCCGCGGTGCTGCCGGCGGGCCGGCTCGCCGCCGCCGCTGACGCGGCGACGTCTGGTGCTGCCGCCGTGCCGGCGTTGACGGCGGCCACCCCGCCGCCCCCGGCCAAGTCCGAAAAGGCGGCCAAGGGCGCCAGGCAGTCGACCCCCAATCCGCTGGCGCCGCGGTTCGCCCAGGTCCGTGAGCGGATCGACGCCCTCTTTCACTATCGGAACGATCCTCCGCCACCGTCGGATCCGCGCTTCAATCCGTTCCGCCTCGCCGGCACCGCTCCACCCGCGCCGGTAGCCGCAACCCCGCCGGCCCGGCCTGTCGGAGCCCCCGAACCAAAGCCAGCCGCCAATCTCGGCGCCAGCAACTCGCTTGGCATCCTCCAGCAGGCGGTCGCGACCCTCAAGGTCAGCGGCGTATTCGAAATTGGAGGCCGCTCACACCTCGTGATCAACTCCCGCACCTACAAGGAGGGTGATGTGCTTCAGACCCAGGTGCTCGGCGAGGCGGTGTACCTGCGGGTCCGCGAAATTGGCAAACGGAGTGTCTCGCTCGTGCTGAACGACGCGGAGATGACGCTGAAGTTCTGATTCCCCCCCGGAGGCGGTTCGGAATGCCGGCAACCTCCGGTACGGCGCTCCCGCGATTCAGTACCGGTAGAATAATTGCTGCAGCTCCGCCGCCTCGTGCGTGCGAGTGAGTCCGAGCATCAGAAGGACGCGCGCCTTTTGGGGGTTGAGTTCGTCGGCGGCGATAAAGCCCAGCTCGTCGTCATTGATCTCGATGTTGCGTTCCACGACCCCGCCACCGGTGCGCGAACTGCGCACCACCGCGACCCCAGCGCGCACCGCCGCGGTGGCCGCCGCGACCGCCACCATGCTGAGGTTGCCGTCACCCACGCCCGCGATCACCAGTCCGCGGGCGCCGGCCCGCACCGCCGCATCAATCAGTTCCCGTCCCATGCCAGCGTGCGCGTAAACGATGTCCACCCGTGGCAGGGTTGGTAGTCCGGTCACGGAAAACTCGCTCGCCCCCGTGTGCCGCCGCACGGGTGGGCCGTAGAGGTGCAGCCGCCCTGCGTTCACGAGTCCGGCCAGTCCCCGATGGCCGCTGTCAAACGTGCCGATCTGGGTCGTGTTGGTCTTCGCGATCTCGCGGGCAAAATGGATCTCGTCGTTGGCGACCACGAGTACACCACGCCCGCCGGCGGCGGGATGGGCGGCGACCGCGACCGCATTGTAGAGATTCATCGGGCCATCTGCACTGATCGCGGTGGCGGGACGCATGGCGCCGACGAGAATCACGGGTTTGGCGGTGCGGACGACCAGGTTCAGGAAAAACGCCGTCTCCTCCATCGTGTCAGTGCCGTGGGTGATCACGACTCCGTCGATGTCGGGCGCGTCGAGCGCCGCCTGCGTGCGTATGGCGAGAGCGACCCAGGTGGTGTCATCCATGTCCTGACTGCCGATGGCGGCGACCTGTTCGACCTCGATGGCGGCGAGGGCGGCGAGTTGCGGGACCGCCGCGATCAACGCCTCGATCGAGAGCGTGGCCGCCCGGTAGCCGCGCGAATCACCGCCGGTTTGGGCGCCGGCGATGGTTCCGCCGGTGGCGAGAAGTCGGAGGCGTCGCAGGGGTTGCATGAGTCGGAAGATGCGCCCTGCCGGCCAGACTGTCGCGCCGAAAACGACCCAGCCAGTTCTCCGGTCAATCCTTCCGCGCGATTGTAGCTTGAAACCGGGGCCCCGAGTGCCGCATCTCTGGTGGCTGCGCCGCGCCCTGCGGCCGGTAAACACCGAATGATGGACCGAAAACCCAACCCTCCGCGCGACTCCCGCGATTTCCGGGGCGGCCGCGATGAGCGCGACCGCCGTGACCAACGCTCTGGCGGCGGACGGCCGTCGCCGGGATCACGTCCGGCCCCGGCTCCGGCTCCTGTGCCGGCGGCGGTCGCGAAATCCGGCGTCCCCCACGGTGCGACCGAGAGCGGGTGGCTGCCCGACTGTGTGTACACCGGGGGAAATTTTGAAACCGGCCTCGCTTTTTTTGCCGACACCCTCGGCCGCCTCACGCGGTTTTCACGCGAGCCCGCCGACCTCGCCATGGCCCGGCGGCTTGACGGCCAGGCTGCCCTGCCGGGGTTGGTCAACACGCACTCGCATGCGTTTCAGCGCGCGTTGCGCGGTCGCACCGAGCCGCGCGGCCGCGAGGCGCTGGAACGATTGCTCGTGCGGATGACCGGAGAGGATGTTTTCGACACCGCGCGGATCACCTTTCTGGAAATGCTCCTGTCCGGAGTCACCTGCGTGGGTGAATTTCACTACCTGCACCATCAGCCCGACGGCTCGCCGTGGCCCGATGCGAATCACCTCAGCCGGGAAATCATCCGCGCGGCCCACGACGTCGGAATCCGGATTGCGCTGCTCAAGGTGGCTTACGCGCGCGGTGATTTTCGCGGTGACGCGGGATCGGCGCCGGCGCGGTTCCGGCTCGCGAGCGCCGAGCAGTTTGTGCGTGAGACCGAGGTGCTGCGCGTTGCGGTCGAAAAGGATTTTCCGGCGGACGAGGCGTGGCTGGGCATCGGGGCGCACTCACTCGCGACCATGCCGCTCGACGCCTTCAAGTCGATTGCCGCTTATGCGCGCACGCAGCGGATGCGGCTCCACGCGCATGTTTCGACCACCGCAGAAGAAAACGCGGCGTGTCTCGCCGAATACGGCCGCACGCCGGTGGCCCTGCTGGCCGAGCACGGCCTCGTCGACAAACGCTTTACGGCGATCGATGCGATCCACCTCGGAGAGGACGAGGTGAAATTGCTCGGCTCGGCCCGGGCGGCCGTCTGCGTGTGTCCGATCGCGGAGCACAGTCTCGGGTTGGGGGTGGCGCCGGTCGAAAAGCTGGCGGCCGCCGGAGCGGGTATCTCGTTCGGCAGCGACCGCAACCTGCAGATCGATCTGCTGAAGGATGCGCGAATGCTGGAGTATTCCCTGCGGACCCGCGGCCAGCCTCGCAGTACGTTTGCGGCGGATGCGGCGACCGCGCTCTTTCAGGCGGCGACATTTACCGGCGCCCGCAGCCTCGGCGCGACGGGTGGGGCGCTCGAGGTTGGGCGGCCCGCGGATTTTTTCACCGTCAACCTGTCCGACCCCTCGATCGCGGGGTCCGAGCCCGACGCCTTGCTGGCAAACATCGTGTTTGCCGCGGAGCGCCGGGCCATCCGCGACGTGTGGGTGGGGGCCCGGCAGCGGATCGCCAACGGCCGGCACGCCTTGCAGGGTCCGATGGTGGGGCGATTCATCGACGCGCAGCGGCGGATCTGGGGTCCGTGACGGCCTGGCCCGGGGCGCCGGGTGTTTTCCCGCCTCAGCCATTGACCCGGCGGACCGCGTTCGCTTTTGCTCGGCGCGATGTCCCTCACACTCGTCGTTCTCGCCGCCGGCATGGGTTCCCGTTACGGCGGTTTGAAGCAAATGGATCCCGTCGGTCCTTCTGGCGAGACGGTGCTCGACTATGCCGTGTTTGACGCGTTGCGCGCCGGGTTCACGCGGGTGGTGTTTGTGATTCGGCGCGACTTCGAGGTGCTCTTCCGGGAAAAAATTGGCGCCCGCTACGCGGGCCGCGCCGTGGTGGACTATGTGTTTCAATCAATCGATGCGCTGCCGGCCGGTCAGGTCCCGCCCGCCGGCCGGGAAAAACCCTGGGGCACGGGGCACGCCGTCTGGTGCGCGCGCGGGGCCATCGATGGCAATTTCGCGGTGATCAATGCCGACGATTTTTACGGTGCCGATTCGTTCGCGCAACTCGGCCGGTTTCTCCGGGTCGAGTCTTCGCGCGCCGAGTTTGCGATGGTGGGCTTCCGGCTCGCCAACACGCTCTCCGAGCATGGCGCGGTCTCGCGGGGCGTGGCCGCGGTGGACGGGACGGGAGCGCTGCGCACGGTGGACGAGCACCATGGCATCACCGCCACGGATGTCGGTGCGGGCCGGAAATATTCCGGTGGCGAATTTGTCTCGATGAATTGTTGGGGTTTCACGCCGGCGCTTTTCCCGGGACTTGATGCACAATTTCGTGAGTTTCTGTCGGCCCGCGGTCAGGAGCCCAAGGCGGAGTTTTATCTGCCGGCCGCCGTCTCGGTGATGATTGACCGCGGTGAGGCCGGGGCGCGCGTGCTGCCGACCGACAGCAGCTGGTTTGGCATCACCTATCGGGAGGACAAGCCGCGGGTGGAGACTGCGATTGCCGCGTTGGTGGAGGCGGGGCGCTACCCGGGGAAGCTTTGGGCGTGAGCATCTCGGCCGAGTCCGGGCAAGATTGGCAACGGGTGCTGGCGCCGGTGGCGGCGGAGTTTTCGCTGGACGGGCGGGTGGTTGACGCGGCGCCGTACGGCCATGGGCACATCAACGAGACGTATGTCTTAAATTGTGACGGTGCGGGCGGACGTCACCGGCGGTACGTGCTGCAGAAAATCAACCATCGGGTTTTCCGCCAGGTTCCGGCCTTGATGGAAAACGTCCAGCGCGTGTGCACGCATCTCGGGCGCAAGTCCCCGCGGTCGCTGGCCCTCGTGCCGACCGACGATGGCGGATCGGTGTGGCGGAACGGCGCGACGGGCGACTGGTGGCGCTGCTATGATTTCATCGAGGGCGCCCACACGGTCGACCAGGTCGCGAACGAGGCGCAGGCGCGGGAGGCGGCCCGGGCCTTTGGCGAGTTTCAGTCGCAGCTCGCGGATCTGCCCGGGGGCCGCTTGCACGAGACGATTCCCCGGTTTCATCATACCCGCAGCCGGTTTGAGGCGCTGCGGGCGGCCGTGGTCGCCGACGAGTGTTCCCGGGCCGGAGAGGTCCGTGACGAGATCGCATTTGCCTTCGCCCGCGAGGCGGACACCGACGTGCTCCTCGGCCTGCTGGCGCGCGGTGAGGTGGATGAACGGGTCACGCACAACGACACGAAGATCAACAACGTGATGCTCGACGACGCGACCGGCCGGGGAATCGCGGTGATCGACCTCGACACGGTGATGCCGGGACTGGCGCTCTACGATTTCGGCGAGCTGGTTCGGACGGCGGCGAGTTCGACGGTGGAGGACGATCCCGATTCGTCGCGCATGCGGGTGCAGCTGCCGCTGTTTCGCGCGTTGGTGGCCGGCTACCTCGAAACAGCGGGCGACGTGCTCAATGCCGCGGAGCGCGCCCATCTGGGGTTTGCCGGAAAGATGATGGCGTTGGAGAACGGGATGAGGTTCCTCGCCGACTACCTGCAGGGCGACGTCTATTACCGCATCCGGCATCCGCGGCATAATCTGGACCGTTGCCGCACCCAATTCGCATTGGTGCGCAGCATCGAGCAGGAGACTCGGGCGATGGAACGGATTGTTCAGGAGGTGGAAAATCGGATTGGAGCCTGAGGCGGCGCGCCAGCCCGGGGCGTCCGTGAACCCACCTGGGTCGAATTTCTCTGCAAAATCAGGATAAGTAATAACCGCCGCTCGGGGTGGAAACTACGCAGGGGGCCGGTGTCGTCATGTAAGCTTTACCCGGGATGGCCGACTCCTGGTGCCGCTTGGGTGTAGGAGGCCAGACCTTAGCCCTTGTCCGTCGAGCATCGTCGAATACGTTAACAATCAATTTTTCCTCTTGTCTGTCGTGCGCACCGTTCCACCCACCCTCCGCCGGATTGAAGGATTCACTATCGTCGAAGTGATGATGGCGGCGCTTATTCTGGCGGTCGGGTTTATTGGTTTGATCGAGGCTGTGACGCTGTCGGCGACTTCCATGGACCACGCCCGGCGACAAACGCTCGCGACGCAGATCCTCAATCATGAGATTGAGGAACTGCGTCTCGCCAGTTGGACCACCATCAATGGGCTGCCGACGGCCAGCACGAGTATCACGATCGACAGCCAGTTCGACCAGGCCAGGCTGTCTCTGGGCGATGACGGGAGCGGAAGCTCCATCGTCCGCTTTTCGCTTGCCCGGACGATGACGAGTCCCAACCCGGTCACCAACATCCGCCAGGCGAATTTTACCGTTACCTGGGTGGTGACGACCAGCCGCCTTACGTTCACTTATTCCCGCAGCGCTTCGGCCTGGTACGGCAAGAACGGCCTGAACCTTTCGTATCAGCAATCGTGAGCAAGGATCGACGCAGCCGGAAGGTCGGCTTCACACTGCCCGAGTTGCTCATCGCAGTCACCCTGTCGATGATCGTCATGGCGGCGGTGCTCTCGAGCTACGTCTTTGTCGCGCGCAGCTACACCAAGACGATTGGGTTCGGTCTCCCGAATCAACCGACGCTTGAGGCCCAAGGGAGGCGGACGTTGGCGGCATTCGCTCAGGATGTGCAGATGACTTCGGCGATCAGCAGCATCTCCGCTTCGGCCGTCACGCTCGCGATTCCCCGCAGCACGGGAGGCACAAAAAACGTCACCTACTACTACAACAGCACGTCCGCGGCGGTCACGGTTTCCGGCTCCGGTTACAGTGCGGTGGTCCCCGCCACCGCGCTCGCACGAATCGATCAAGCCTCGAATACCTCCCTGACCCTGCACTCCAGCTTGCTCACCTGCGTGTTCTCCTATTACGACGCCAGCGGAAATCCTTATACGACCTTCACCAATTACCTGCCTGGGATTAAGCAGATTTCGATGACGTTTACGTCGCAGGCAGGCACTAGCGCGAACAACACCCTGACCAAGGTGTACAAGGTCGCATCGCCCCGGTATCTTTTCCACAACAAGTCCCTGCTCCCTTGATTCGCTTACGGTCAAAAAAAGGCTCGGTCGTACTCGTGGCGCTGTCATGCGTGACGGTGCTGGCGATTGCCACGGCGAGTTTTCTAGCGGTGAGCAACCTGGCGATGAAACTCAGCAACCGGGACTATGCGAAGTCTGTGAGCCGGCAATTGGCGGAAATGGGACTCGAGCGGGCGTTGCGGTCCTATGGCAGCAACACGTTCAGCAGCTGGAATGCGACGACTGATACCGCGATCGTCACGCAGAACCTCACCCTCTCGGCCACCAATTACGGCACCAGCCTCAGCTCCGCTACGTGCAAGATTCGCGTCGATCACTTCTATGATATAGCAACAAGTCCATCGACGCGGAAGCGGGGTGTCATATGGAATCCGCGCCTCACGTACGCCGTTGATGACTACGTCTGGCATCAGGGAGTCTGGTATATCTGTTATTCCACGCCTTCGAGTAAAGAAGACCCTTCCGACACTAGGAAATGGCGAAGCGCGCCGGAGGCATGGAGTGCTTACGCCACTTACCGGGCAGGGAATTACACTAATGTTGGTAATATCGCTCTCGTCGGAGGATCGGCCTACCGTTGCATCAAGGATCACATCAACCAGGCTCCGCCGAACGCCACCTATTGGGCGGCATACGCGGTTGCGGCCTGGAGTTCGGCCACGACCTACAGCGTGAACGATGTGGCGGTGTCGGGTGGGGTGGCCTATCGCTGCATCGCGTCGCATTCCAATCAGGTACCACCCAACAGCACGTATTGGCTCAGCGCTCCGGTAATCTACTCCGAGGGCGTGGCGGTCCTGCCGGACAGCGGCTCCACGACGATCAAGACGCAGTTGCGAGCGACCGTTGCGCCGGCGCCGCTCTTTCCCAACGCCCTCGGCGCCATGACACTGGTGGACTTAAAGAGCACAGCCACAGTCGACAGTTACAGCCAGCCACTTACCGCTCCTTGGAGTTCCTCCACACCTTATCTCGTCGGAGATGTGGTGCGCACCGGCACATCTCCGAGCTATGTATTTTATCGGTGCAAGACTGCCCACACGAATCAAACTCCGACCTCAAGCGCTTCAAATTGGCTTCAGGCGCCGACCAATGCGCTCGGGTATTCTGCGGTGATCGCCGGCGGCAACACCACGGGTACGGCCGTTGCGGTGTCCGCCAATGTCACCATGGGCGGTTACATTGCCGCGCCCTCCATCACGGTTTCCCCTTACACCCCGCAGGTATCCTTTGCGGTCAGCAGCACCATCAGTCTCAAGAATCCCAACGGCACGGTCACATCTCCCCATGCCTCGGCCGCAAACGTGGATCAAACTCGAATCAGCCGGAGTCCCTACATCCCACAATTTGACATCCAGACGGTCACCGGTGGCACCGACCTGCCCTCGCCTTCCGTCGGCACTTCCATGGCTGACATCAGTCCCATCGGGACAGTGACGCTGGGCAGTCCCACGGACACCACTCCCCGCATATATAATGTTACTGGAACCTGGAATGGCGGTACGCTGTTGTCTGGGTTGTACCTCTCCAACAGCGGTGATGACCTGAGGATTGACGGCCCGGTGATTCTCAATGTCACGGGCAGATTCGGGACAAATAGGGGACAAATTATCATCACCACCAACGGCTCGCTGGAGGTTTATTTCAGCGGAACAATGGAATTCGTCAGCCGTAGCGGCACGGGGATCCTGAATCAGACGCTTGATCCCAAGAAATGCATTTTGATTGGCACCAATACCAGCAACGTCAGTGGAGATAATTTTTACTACGCCAACGATCCGTTTTACGGGATAATCTATATGCCCAATGCCATGGTAACCCTGGATTCGGGCGTGACGGTTTTCGGTGCGATTTCCGCGAAGAATATTTCATTTCCCAACTCCGGTACATATCTCCACTATGACACATCGATCAGGACCGCGGGCAGCGTCGTTGACACCTCGCTGCGGTCCTCGGGCACCGGCCCGTTTCTCGAAGTCCCGTACAAGATCGCCGAACTCCGCGAATTGGTGGACCCGAGCGAACGCGTCGTTCTGCCCTGACGCGATGGTGGGGCGGGTTCCGCCTGGATCGTGAGCCCGCGGTTGATGAAACCCGGGGGGGGCGCGATGTCCTGCCGAGCGCCGCCGCGTTCGCGATCCCGCCAGCGGGCGGGCGGGACGCCTGCGATGCGAGCAAACGCGCGCGTTAAGCGATGCAGCGGAGATTACCGGTGGCGCTTCAGCCAGACGCCATGCAGGTGGCGGTATCTGTAATGCAACGCTTCGCTCAGGACCTTCTGGTCGATCTTCCGGGCACAGTTCTCGCGCAGAAAACGCTCCGTCCGGCCGCAGAGCTCGGGCTCGGCTTCCGCCACCAGCGCCCGGGGTGCGACGGTCGCATTGGGACTGGCTTCGTGCCGCAGGAGCAGCAGCTGCGTCAGCAGGGTCTGGCAGAATTCGTTTGTCAGTGCGCCGTGCCGCCGGGCTTCGGCGAGAACCGCCTCCAAGAGGTCGCTGATGCCCGCATCGACGTCGCGGTGAAACGACTCCAATTGCTGGCGGCGCGACGCAACCCCGGCGCCGCGCCAGTGGAACTTGCGATTTTCACTCCTCTTCCGCTGAACCGCACGTAGTCTCCACGTTGATGAAGACCCTGATCTGCACGGTGTGGCTGGCGTTCGTGCTGATCGCAGGCGCCGCGGCGGCCGATCGTCCGAACATCATCTTCATCCTGGCGGACGACCTGGGGACGGGAGATGTGAGTTGTTACGGCGCAGACAACCGTCGGACGCCGAACATCGACCGGCTCGCGCGGAACGGTCTGCGTTTCACGCATGCGTACACGGCTCCGTTGTGCGGGCCTTCCCGCGCGTGCATCATGACGGGTCGCTACGCCTTTCGCACCGGGGCGACGAATCAGGATCGGGTCGTGGCGTGGAAGGCCAGGGACGAAACACTCACCGCCGCCTATCTCAAGCCGGCGGGTTACGCTACGTCGATCGTCGGCAAGTGGAGTCAGTTCAGCTTTGATCCCTCGGAGGCCGGTTTTGACGACAACCTGCGCTTCAAGGGGAGCGGCTGTTATTGGGGCAACTCCGGCGACGACGACGAGAAGTCCAAGCGCGACACCTATTATTTGAACGGCAAAACGGTGCCGCTGAAGAAGACCGACTACCTGCCCGATCTGATGGAGCAGCATCTCTTCGAGTTCATCGGCCGGCACCGCTCCGAACCGTTTTACCTCTATTACTCGATGTCCCACGTGCATGGCGAAATCGTACGCACGCCGGACAGCGCGCCGAACAGCCGCGATCTCTACGCCGACAATTGCGCCTATATGGACAAGCTCGTGGGCAACCTCGTGAACGAGCTTGAGCGGCAGAAGCTCAGCGAAAAAACGATCCTGGTCTTCTGCGGTGACAATGGAACCGCCAAAACGCCGTCGGAGCAGTCCACGATTGGTGGCAGGCGGTTGGTCGGCCAGAAAGGCACGATGCAGGAAGGGGGCGCCCTCGTGCCCTTGATCGTGTACTGGCCTGGGGTGACGCCCAAGGGCAAGGTATTGGACGACTTGATCGATTCAACGGATTTCCTGCCCACGATAGCGGAGATCGCCGGCGCGTCCTTGCCGCAGGACAAGGTCTTCGACGGGCGCAGCTTCGTCCCGCAGCTGCGTGGTGAACGGGGGAATCCCCGTGATTGGATTTTCATCGAACTTGCCCGGGAATGGTACGTCCGCGAGGCGGGCTGGAAGCTCAATCAGGCGAACGAACTCTTCGACATGAGTGGTTCGCCGTTCACGGAGCCGCTGGTACCGGCCGGGAAGGAGAGCACCGCCGGCCTGGCCGCGCGCCAACGCCTGCAAACGGTGCTGGCCACGTTGAATCCCGCCGGTGGCATTTTGGATGACGGCGATGGCACTGGCCGGCACGCCAACAAACCTGAAAAGAAAACCAAGAAAAAATCTAAATGACCCCGCGCGCTCACGGACCAGCGTGGCGTCGCCGGAGCGTTTCGAAAAGAGCAGCGAGGTTGCCCCCCCCCACACCTTCGCCTGTGGAGTTGAAGTCTGGCCGGCGACCACTTTCTTCCATTTGTATTCTCCTACCCCATGAAAATCGAATCCCTGTTCCGCCACCCCCTCGCTGCGTTCGTCGGTTGGATTGCTGTCTCACTGACCACCCAATTTCCGGGCCGTGCCGCCGACGCGGCGGCATCCGGGTCCATCACCGGTTATGTGAGCAACGCCGCCACGACCAATCTTCTCGAAGGCGCACGGGTTGAGGTCCCGGCACTCAACCTGATGACCCTCACGGACCATACGGGACGGTTTGTGCTCACCGGCGTGCCCGCGGGTCTCCACGAGGTGACCACGTCCTACACCGGCCTCGATACCCTGCGTGCCCAGGTGAGCGTCGCTGGTGGCGCGCGCGTGGTGCAGAATTTCGATCTCACCACCGGCATCTACCGGCTGCAGGAATTCAAGGTGACGGGCGAGCGCGAGGGTGGTGCGGCCGCGATCACGGCGCAGCGCAACGCCGACAATCTGAAGAACGTCGCGGCGATGGACTCGTTCGGCAATCTTCCGAACATGAGCGCGAGCGAGGTCGCCATCAATCTGCCCGGTGTCGCGGCCAATCCGAACGAGGCCGGCCTGGTGGCGGGATTCACCGTCCGCGGCATGGGCCCTGGACTGAACACGGTGACGATGGATGGCGTGCTGCTGACCAGCCGCGATGAGGGGCTTGGCCGCGCGACCCAGATCAACGTCTACTCCAGTGCGATGTTTGAGCAGATTGAACTCACCAAGGGGCACACCCCCGACAAAGGCGCGGATTCGCTCGGTGGCACGATCAATCTCAAGAGCCGCTCGCCGCTCAGCATGAAGGAAAAGCGACGGATCACTTACAATATTTCGGGCCGCGTCCAGCCGACCTTCACCCAGCAGGTTCCGCTCATCGACGGCCACCGGGCGCATCCATTGATCAATCTCGGATATCAGGAGGTCTTCAGCGTTTTTGGCGGTGAGCGGAATCTTGGTGTCGCCGTGAATCTTTTCTACAGCGAACACGCCACGGCCTGGTTCATCACGACCCGGGATTTCCAAAACACCACGGCGACGCCGGCCTACGTCTGGGATTACCGTACGACCGACACCTACAACCCCCATTATCAGGCCAGCGCCAATGTAAAGATCGACTATCGTCTCTCGGCCTCGACGAAGCTCACGCTCAATACGCTGGCGGTGGACAACAACGAGAAGTTCCGCCGGCGCTACGAGACGCGCGCCTTCACCACCCAGACGGTCGGGACGACCGGCACCGCCGGCATTTTGCCTGGCTACACTGACCGGATCACCCGGGTGCGGGCCGCCCCCGGTTCGACGATCGATCTGACGATGACCGGCCCCAACAACGTCTTCGTGCGCATGCGCGGCGCCGACCTCGCGGCGGAGCAGACATTTGGTTCCCTTCAACTCGACTACAAGGCCGCGTTCAACCGCTCCGATGTGAACCGCGGCAATGGCAAGGGCGGGGTCTTGATCAACCGGATCACCAACGTGGGCTGGATTCTCGACCGCACGCAGTCGGACCTCTATCCGCGCTTCACCCAGACCGAGGGGCCGGACATCACCAACCCCGCCAACTACCGTCCCGCTCCCAATGGCCTCGCCAATGCCAATGCCGACAACGACCGCGCGGTGAAGGAGCTGCACGCCAACGCCCGCTATACACTGCCCGTCGCCGCCAAGATCGATCTCAAAACCGGCGTAATCTGGCGCGAGAATTCGGCGACCGACAACAATCGCGGCCGGCGCTGGAACTACATTGGCACCACGGCACTGCCGTTCGACCCCTCGCTGCTCATGTATGATCAGGTCAAGACGGGTCGGCGCATCCCGCAGTGGGAGGCGTCGACGTTCATCAATGAACGCGTTCCCGTCACCCCGGCGCTTTGGCAGGAAGACAGGTACTTCTTTGAGCAGAACAAATACACCGGAGAGTCCGAGTTGAGCGAGGCGATCACGGCGGGCTACGTCATGGCCCAGGGCCGGCTGGGCAACACCGGTTTTCTCACCGGGGTGCGCACGGAAAAAACGGACACCGAGAGCTCCGGCTATGTGCGCGTCCGCAGCGGCAGCACCACCGCGCAGCAGCTGGCCGATCCGGTCGGGTCCGCGCAACGCGACTATGCGGGCACCCGGCGTGACCTTGCCGGCAGCTACACCAAGTCATTTCCGAGCATTCATCTGAACCACAATCTGACCTCGGGCCTGAAGGCGCGGCTGAGCTGGTCCACCAGCTTCGGCCGTCCGCCGCTCTCTAATTTGCGGCCGAATGAGACGGCCAACGAAACGGCCCAGACGCTCACGATCAGCAATCCCAGCCTGCAGCCACAGACAGCGGAGAACTGGGATGCGACGCTCGACTATTATTTTGAACCGGTGGGAAATTTTTCGGCCAGCTGGTTCCACAAAACGATCAAGGACTACATCGTCTCGGGCATCAACAACGGCGTCATCGCCACCGGCAACAACAACGGTTTCAACGGGGAATACGGCGGCTTTACGCGGCTGACGACCGCCAACGCCGGCACCGCGATCGTACAGGGCTGGGAGTTCAGCTACCAGCAGCAGTTCACCTTTCTGCCCGGCTTCCTCAAGGGCCTGGGTGCTTCGGGAAATTTCTCGGTGATCACCACGCACGGCAATTTTGGCGGCACCGTTTCGCGCAGCACCGACGAGGTGCCCGGCTTCATCCCGCAGACCGGCAACTTCAGCCTTTCGTGGCGCCACCGCGGTTTCAGCTCGCGGCTGGGGATCAACTACACCGGCGATTACATCACGAACTTTACCGCCGGGAGCCCTGGCAGGAATTTGTATCGCTTGAAGCGTTCGCTCGTAAATCTCGGCGTCGCCTACCAGCTGCGGCCCTCGGTCACGCTCACCTGCGACGTCTCCAATCTGTTCAACGAGCCCGAGGTGTTCTACCGCGGGATTCGCGATCAGATGTTCAGCACCAACATTCCCGGCACGGCCGTCACCTTCGGCGTGAACGGCCGTTTTTGATTTTATCCGTCGAACTGTCGAGTCCGTCACGACCTTATGCTCAGCATCCTCGCCCTGCGCGCCTTCAATCTCATCGCCCACGAACTTCCCCGGGTCGTGCCGTTGGCCGAAGCGGCGCCGGGCAACCAACCGGTTTCAATCGCCGCGGTTGCCAATCTGCGTGGTCCCGGAGGGCCCTACATCCGGCGCGACGGCGAGACCAACCCGGCCAACTGCGTCGCGCAGCGCCGGCTGATGTTTGCCTTTGCGCGGGATTTCGGCGCCCTCGCGGCCGATCGCGAGGACTGGCTGGGATTATGGAAACCCTGCCTTTCGACCCGGTGGTCGAGGAGGTGCGCCGCAATTTTCCCGTCCGGTTTCCCACGCTTTGGCGGCGCCGCGCGAATTAACGCGTGTCCCGCCCCCTGATCATGAAACGTCTGATTCGTGCCCGCGATAACAACAACGAACCCATCGTAGCGCCGGGCGGCAGTCCGCTCGTTCTGAGTTACTTCAATCTCCTGCACCTGCAGCTGGGCCAATCGCTCACCCTGGAGGTGCCGGGGTATGAATTGCTGTGCGTGGTGCTGTCGGGCCAGGCGGAGATTGCCGCCGGCGGAACCTCGTTCGAGCGGGTGGGGCGCCGCGCGGGCATCTGGGAAGGCCCGGCTGACTCGGTTTACTGCGGCACGAGCGCCCGTGTGACGGTGCGCGCGTTGCGCGATGGCACTGAAATTGCCGTCGCCGGCAGCGTGTGCAGCCAGCCCTTCGCGCCCTTCCGCATCCTGCCCGAGGAGGTCGAGATGGTGGAGGTTGGCTCCCACGACACGCACTCGCGCCGCCGGATTTTCCATGTCCTTGGCCAGAATGGTGCCGGCCGCGCCGGCAACCTGCTGGTGAGCGAACTTTACGGCGACGCCGGTTGCTGGTCGGGGTATCCTCCTCACAAGCACGACACCGAAAATCCGCCGGAGGAAACGGAGTTCGAGGAAATCTATCATTACCGCTATCGGCCGGAAAACGGCTTTGGGGCGCAGTTTTGCTATGACACCGATGGCGGCGGGGCGAACCCGGAGGTCGTGATGACGCGCCACGGCGACACCTTTCTCATCGACCGCGGTTATCATCCGACGCTGCGCGCGCCCGGGCACGAAGGCTACATCTTCACCATCCTGGTCGGCGCGCAGCAGCGTTCCCTCGTGCAGAATTTTGAGCCGACGCACCGGCACCTGATGGCGAAAATCCCGGGAATCCAGGCGATGCGGGACAAGTTCAAGTGAGCGGATCCACCGGGAGCGTGGATGCGGGCGATGAGCGTCCGTGGCGCTGGGTGATCATCGCGCTGATTTTTCTCGGCACGGTCATCAACTATTTCGATCGCCTCGCGCTGCCGACGCTGGCGCCGGTGCTGCGCGCGGAGTTTCAACTCAGCAATGTGGACTACGCATGGATCGCTAACGCGTTTCTTTTTGCCTACGCGCTGTCGATGTTCGTCTGGGGCGCCGTATTCGATCGGATTGGCAACCGGCTGGGGTTCGCCGTGGCCGTGGTGGTCTGGTCGGTCGCGCAGGTGGGTACCGCTGCGGCGCGGGGCGTCGCGAGTTTCTGCGGGATGCGAGCTTTGCTTGGAGTCGGCGAAGCGGGCAACTGGCCCGGCGCCACCCGTACGATTGCGGCGTGGTTCCCGGCGCGGCAACGCGCACTCGGCATGGGCATCGCCAACACGGGAGCTTCGCTCGGTCCGGCACTGGCGATCCCGCTGATCGTGTGGATGCGGGACGGCTTTGGCTGGCGCGCGGTCTTCGTGATCACCGGCGCGATGGGCTTCGTCTGGCTTCTGCTCTGGCTGGTGCTCTATCCGAAAGATGAAAACCCGACAGGCGGGCTGGGAACGGCTTTCCAAGCCGTTCGCGGCCGTCGCGCAGAAACGTCCCCTCCTGTTCCTCCCGTTCCGTGGGGCGTGCTCCTGCGCCGTCGCGAGGTCTGGGGCATCGTCGTGGCGCGCTTCCTCGGCGATCCCATCTGGTGGCTCTATGTGAACTGGATGCCGCTCTACCTCGCCGATGTGAGGGGATTTGATCTGAAACAACTCAAGGCGACCGGGTGGGTGCCCTATGTGGCCGCGGCGTTCGGTGCGCTGGCGGGCGGCTGGCTTTCCGGGTTTCTGCTTCGGCGTACTGGCGACGTGAATCGCTCGCGCAAGGTCGCGATCGCAATCGGCACGATCGCAATGCTCGCGGGATTCGCCACGGCGTTTGCCACTTCCGCACCTGCGGCGATTCTTTGGATGAGCATCACCCTTTTTGGTTTTCAATTCTGGGTCGGCAACGTGCAGACCCTCGCGAGCGACTATTTTCCCGTTGGCGCAGTGGGTTCCATCGCCGGTTTTGCCGGCACGGCCGCCGGGCTGGGAGCGGTGATTTTCACCTTCTCCACCGGCTGGGTCGTCGATCATTTCTCGTATACGCCAATCTTGATCACTGCGGCGGTCTTGGCGCCGTTGGCGACCGCGGCGTTGTTTCTCTTGTCAGGCCGCGTGCGCCGCCTCGAAGTCGCCTAGTTCACCATGTCCGCCAAAAATCCCCTCTTTGATCTCACCGGGCGCACCGCGCTCATCACCGGCTCCAGTCAGGGCATCGGCCTCGCGCTCGCCTGCGGACTTGCCCAGGCTGGCGCGGCCGTCGTGCTCAACGGGCGCGATGAAAAAAAACTCGAGGCGGCCGCGGCGACCCTGCGCGTCGCCGCGCCGGATGCGCGCGTCACGAACGCGGCCTTCGATGTGACCAATGGGGCGGCGTGCCACGCCGCCGTCGATCGAATCGAGGCGGAGTTCGGGCCGATCGGCATCCTCATCAACAATGCCGGCATCCAGCGGCGCTCCCCGCTCGCCGAGATGACCGAGGCGCAGTGGCGCGAGGTGGTCGACACGAACCTCACCAGTGCGTTTCTCGTCGCGCGGGCCGTCGCGCCGCGGATGATCGCCCGTGGCGCGGGCAAGATCATCAACACCTGCTCCGTGATGAGCGAGGTGAGCCGCCCTACGATCGCCAATTACGCCGCGGCGAAAGGCGGATTGAAAATGCTGACCCGCGCGATGGCCGTCGAGTGGGCGAAGCACGGTTTGCAGTGTAACGGGCTTGGACCAGGATACATCGTGACCGAGCTGAACCGTGCCCTGGTCGAGAATGTCGAGTTCAACCGGTGGATCTGCGGCCGTACGCCCGCGGGCCGCTGGGGCAAGCCGGAGGAGTTGGTTGGCGCCGCGGTCTTTCTCTCCTCGCCGGCATCGGATTTTGTCAACGGGCAGATTCTCTACGTGGACGGCGGACTATTGGCGGCGCTCTGAGATTTTTCCCGGGTCGGAAAAATTTGCTGCCAGAAACCCGTTGCCATTGCGGTCTGTGCGCGCGACGGTGCGCGCATGTCACGGGACCAGTCATGCAAGACGCCTTCACCGGAAAAACCACGTGCATCCAAGGGAGCGCACTCCCCGGCGCGGAAGAGCGCGCCCATCTTCAAGACGATCACCAGCGACGACTGGAAGCGCTCGCTCGTCTCGGCGCGGCAGCAGAAAAATGCGATCTCCGAGCGCATTCGGACCCGGACCGCGACCTCGTCCTCCTTGCCGAAGGCGAAGTAGCGCTGCTTGAGCATTCCGGGCCGGAGTGGGCGGAGCTCGGAGAAGCGATTCGCGTGTTTCGGGCGCTCCTGCCCCTGCGCCGGCTGGAGGATTTCGGCTTTCACGCCGACGTCGAGCATCCGCTGGAGGAACCCAACGCCCGGCTGCGCTATCTGCACAGCGGCGTGGAGGCGTCGGCTTTTGTCGCGGTGGCCGATGGTTCAGTGTACAAATTTTTCCTGCCACGCGAAGGACAGTTCATCGCGAGCGAATTCGGCTTTCGCCGCGGCGACGAGACGGTGCTGCTCGCGGAGGCGATGCTGGGTGGGTACCGCGGCCTGCTCGAAAAACTGCTGCTGGTGCAGGCGCTGGGTGGCATGGCGACGGAGGTGGTGGCGGTGACACCCGAGGGCATTTTGGTCGCCAAACAGACCCTGGGTGAACCTTTGCCGCAGGGCGACGACATGTCGGGTTCGCTGCCGCCCGCATTGATTGAAATTCCCTCGCGGTTCCTGCGCGCGAACCGCGATCATCCGCGGCTCTTCTTCCTGCGGGGCGCGCCCTACCTGGTTGCGGACTTGCACGCGCGAAACTTCGTGCGCGGTGCGGATCAGGCGCTCCACGTGATCGACCTGGTCGCCGCCCCCTGGCCGGCCGAATTTGGGCCGAGGGATCCGCAAATCGGAGCCTGGCTGGAGCGCGTGCGCCACGATCCCGACGCCAGCGCCCTGCCGGGCGCGCACGACGACGATCTGTGAGCAACGCGGCCGTCCGACGCACGGGCCCGGCTTGTCGTCTGACCTGCACCTCATTCATCCGCCGCGACCATCAACCCGCAGATACGCCCGGTAAGAGCGACGGGCGAAATTAAAATTCACCTTTCAATCCGATCGTGATGATCGAGCCGAGTTCCTGACGGCGACGCTTCTTCGTGTACTCCAGACTGCCGGGAGCGTATTGCGTGTTCACGATGTTGAAGCCGGGGCCGTTGATGTCGGTCATCGAGCCGAAGAGGGCGACGCGCTTCGACAAACTGTATTGGGTGTTGAGGCCGACGCGCAGGCGCTCGCCCTGGTAGTTGAAAACGCCGGCGGGAATGCCGTTGGCCGCGCTGACGGCGACGGCAGTCTGGCGGGTCTCGCCCTGAAACGTGAACGTAAGCTTCACGTAAAAACGCGGACGAACAAGGTTGATGCCGCCGGCATAATTGCTCGGGGCGAAGGCCGAAAAATCGGCGAGGTCGCCGCCGGCGAGATGGAGCCGCGTCGCGTTGACGAAGACCTGGAGTCCACGCGCCCAGTGCGGGAGGAAGAGCAGCTGCTGGTTGTAGGCGAACTCGAAGCCGGTGATCTTGGCGCCGTCTCCGTTGGTGAGCGTGGTGATGTCGTAGTTGAGAAAGAGCGGATCGTCGGGCAGGCCGTAGCGATCGAGCAACTCGGGCGTGGCGCGGGTCGTGACGGAATTGAAGAAATCCTTGATGTTGCGCTGAAACACCCCGACGGAGCCGTAGCCGCCCTTGATCTGATATGACTCGAGCGAAAGATCGTAGCCGCGGGCGAGCCAGGGTTTCAGGCCGGTGTTGTTCACCGTGATCGCGAGGTTGGCCGCAGTGGGATCGGCGATGGTGCTACCGGGAATAATGTTGTTGAGGTTGGGCCGCGAAATCGTCTGCGCATAGCCACCGCGGAGGAGGAGATTTTCCGCCAACGTGTAGGTGAGGTTAAGGCTGGGATAAAAATCGCTGTAGGTGCGAATCGCCCGGGAGCCGCGTTCCTTGAAACGGAGTCGGGCGCGCGCGAGAGCGTCGGTCGTGATCAGAATCGGCGCCCCGGTGGCGGTGCGGAGGAGCGTGCCGTTGGCGGCCTTTTGGTATTGCGCGGTCGGATCATCGAGCTGGCCCTGCCCGTCGTCCTTGGTCTGCTCGAAGCGCACGCCGCCAACTACGAGGAGACGGTTGTCCAGCAGGCGGATGTCGCCGCGCACGTAGCCGGCGGAAATCGTCTCGGCGAGCCGCCGCGAGTTGGCGGTGAAATTTTGGAGATAGGTCGCCTCGTTGCGCACAAACCAATCCGGATGCGTTCGGAACAGATCGTAGAACTTGGGGAGACTGATCCAGCCAACCTTGTTGCCGAAGAGCGTCGGGGCCGTGCGGTTGAAATCGGCGTCGAACACATCGAAATTCGACGCCAGCTTCGCCGCGTTGCTCGTCTGGCCGTTCGGCGTGAACGTCCAAGTCTGGGCAAACGTCCGCCCGTCGCGGATCTGTTGATCGACGTAGACGCCGGTCTTGAAGGTGAATGGCAGCGGGCCGTCAAAATTTCGCGTGAGGTCGATCTTGCCGGTGCGCTTCTGGGCGAGGATCTTGTTCTGGTTGGAGGTGGGATTGCCAAGGACGAAGTTGCCGCCGCCAAAGAGATCCACCGGCACGCGCGTGGCGGTCGTGGCGGTGTAGCGCACCGGGATGTGCGCATCGCTCTCGCCCGTGCCTTCGCCGCGGAGAATCAGGCCGGTAAGCGACGATGTCGCGGCGTTGAAGTGGCCGTTGTCGATGTCGTCGAGAAACGACTCAGAGCGTGACAGCGCCCCGAGCGCGTCAATCCGCCAGGCGTCGCCGCGGTGCGAATACTTGACGGTGAGATGCGTGGTGTCGGCCCCGGTCTCTTGGTTGGTGCCGGCGCCCTGCGCGACGTTGCCGACGGCGGTGGCCGCGCCTTGCGTGAAGCCGGCGTTGCCGGTCGCTCCGGCGCCGTAGGTCGCGACGTAGCTCAGACGCATGATGTTGTTCGAAACGTAGCGGTGCTGGACGCTCGCGCTCAGCACGTCGCGCTCGGACAGTTTCCAGTCGGCGCCGGCCTGCGCGGACCAGGATTGGATGACGTTGGCCAGACTGAGCCAGGTGCTGATGCGCTGGAAGCCGCCGAGGAAGTTCCAGTCGGACTGGGTGTCGAGGTGGTTGTCGCGTTCCATCGGCTTGAGCCGCCAGGAACGCGAACCGCCGAAGCTCAGGGCGAACCGCTTGTTGACCGGGTGGAGGTAGGTGAAATCAAACGACGGCTGCTGGAACTTCGGGCTGAGCAGCCCGGTGGGTCCGTGCGGCCCGCCGTCAAGCGTGAGGCCGGTGTAGCCGTCGGTGAGCAGGTAAACCTTGTAGTTGAAAACCGGCCGTTTTGCCTCGAATCCGCTCTTGCTGATGATGTTCACCGAGCCACCCATGCCGCTCGCCGGCTGATCGGGCACGGGGACCTTGTTGATTTCAACGCGCGAGATGTTGGCCATCGGCACGTCGAGGAGCGATTGCGTGCGGCTGTTGCCGCGGGCGCTGGCCAGGTCGGCCCCATCGATTTGCAGCGCCGTGTTGCTGTCCGGAAATCCGCGCAGCGCGATCGTGCTGGCGGTCTGCCCGCCGTCGACCACGCCCACGCCGGGGAGAAAACGCATCAATTCACCGATGTCCTCGGCGCCGCGATCGCCAAATTCATCAAACGCCACGATTTGCCGGATGTTGGCGGCGTTCTTCCGCTCGTTCTGCGCAATCGCCTGGGCGCTCATCTCCCGATCGGTCACGACGGTAAACGCGTCCAGTCGCACGATCTCGGTCCCCGTCGACGCGCGCCCGATGCCACCCACGTTGAGATCGAAATCGCGATGGGTGACGGAGCCGGCGCTGACGGTCACCGTGGCGCCCTGCGACTCGAGTCCGACATACGAGATGCTGAGGTGGATCTCGCCGACGGGCAGGCCCGCAAGTCGGAAGGCGCCGAAATCGTCGGTGACTGCCTCCCGCTTCACTTCAGTGACCGTGACGCGGGCTTGGTGCAGGGCGGCGCCGGTCGCGGCGTTGAACACGCGACCCTCGACATCGCCGGTCGCGGCGTTTTGGGCGGATGCCGTGAGCGCGGTTGCCAGCGCGAAAATACAAACCAGAAGCCGACAGATGTTTTTCATGGAGACGAATTGAGGGCGGTTCGAAGTGCTGACCGCGCCATAACTGGCGCGGTCGGCTGACGTTGACCCTGAGTGGCATTCCAAAGATCGAGTGATCATCGTCGCGCGGCGGGCGCCGAAGTGTCGCGGCCGTCGGTGAGCCACTCAAGGTTGAAGCGGGCGAGCGTGATGAACGCGTAGGGCCACGGCTTCGCCGTCTTGGGCGCGCCGTCGCGGCCGCTCTCGTAGAAGCAGAGAACGGTGCCGTCGGGTAGAACGGCCAGGTCGCTGTAGGCGCTGGGGCCGGATTGGAGCAATTTGCTCACCGGCCAGGTTTGGCCGTCGTCGTAGCTCAGTTTGACGGAGACGTTTTTCCGATCGCGGCGTTCGCCGGGCGTCCCCTTGCCGTCCGCGCGGTCGAGGGTGTCCGGATTGGAGAACAGGAGTCGCGAACGTGCGGCGCCGTTGGTTTCCGGATACCGCACGAGGCCGGCCATGCAGACGGGTTCGAGCAGCGCGTCGACAAAGGCGGGCTTCGTCCAACCGGTGGCGCCGTCGCGGCTGAAACTGACGACGCGACGGTTGGGCTTGGCCCGCGTGCGGACGTTGAGCATCACGCGTCCGTCGTTCAGTTCGGCGGCGATGCATTCGCTGGTGCCCGGCGTGACTTTGTCGTTGGGCACCGCGATGTCGCCGCCGCGCCAGGTGGCGCCGCCATCGTCGCTGATGATCACGGAGGCGACGCCGAAGCCGTGCGCGCTGCCCCGTGAGGTCGCGAGCCACACCGGGACGATGAGCCGGCCGTTGCGGCGGAGTTGAATGCCATGACCGGGCCCGGTGGCGATGACGCGCCACGGCCAGGCGGGGCGAAAGCTTTCGAAGGCCTGGGTGATTTCAACGGGCGCGGACCACGTGGCGCCGTCGTCGGTGCTACGCCGGTAGAAGCACCGCATGTATTCCACGCAGTAGAGGAAGTGCACCGTGCCGTCGCGGTCTGCGATCATCACGGGGTTGTTGGTCGTCTGTTCGTCGGGTCCACCGACGGACTTGGCACTCTCGTGTTCGTAGATCACGGGATTGCGGGGGAGGCGTGGCCCGAGGTGTGCGATCTGGCGCGCGGCGTCGAACGTGCGGCCGCCGTCGGTGCTGCGGCGCAGGTGAACCTCGATCTCGCCCCAGTCAAAGCCGGTGAATTTCCGCGCCTCACAATAGGCGAGCACGGTGCCCTTGGCCGTCACGACGATTCCGGGGATGCGGTAGGAAACAAAGCCGGCGGTCTTTTCCTCGAAGAGATTTTTCTTTTCGAGCACCGGGGCGGCGGCGCGGGCGGTAAGCGTGAGGAGCACTCCGAGTGAAAGGAGGAAAAGCAGAGAAAAGCGCTTCATCGGAAAAATTTGAGGGACCGCAGAACTGGATCGGGTTGTAGACGTGCGAGGATCGACGGAGTGGCGCTTACGATTTCTTCGTTCGCTTCGCCTGCCGCGCGGTGAGTTCATGTTCGGCTCTCGCCGGATTATAGGTTGGGTTCGGCGTCGGCAGTTGGGCGCCAACCTCGTGGCGCCACGCGGCGAGGCGCTCGTGCAACGAGCGAACCCGTTCCGGTTGACCGGTGGCGAGATCGTGGCGTTCGCCGGGGTCGTTGCGAAGATCGAAGAGCTCGGATGGACGGCCGTCGAAAAATTCGATCAGCTTGAAGTCACCCGCGCGAATCGCCCCGTAAGGCACGGTGCCGCCCTGCTGGTAGAGTTGATAGTGTGGATAGTGCCAGAACAACGCGTCGCGCCGGAACACACCCTGTTGGCGCAGCAATGGTTCGAGGCTGACGCCGTCGCAGCGATGATCCGTGGCGTCGCGCACCCCCGTCAACGCGAGCAGGGTCGGATAGAGGTCGGGTGTGATGACGGGCTCGTCGCACGTGCTGCCAGCGGGCGTCGTCGACAACCAACGCACGATGAGTGGCACGCGCGTGCCGCCTTCGTAACAGGAGCCCTTGCCGACGCGCAGGGGGGCGTTCGACGTCGTGGGCAGGTGGCCGCCGTTGTCGGAAGTGAAGACAACGATCGTGCGGTCGAGCAGCCGTCGTTCCTTGAGAGCGGCGAGCACGCGACCGACGGCGTTGTCCATGCTTTCGATCATAGCGGCGTAGGTGGCATTCGTGTGTCGGGACGCCGTCGTCGCGCGAGCAGTGTAGTTCGCGACGAGCGCAGGCGGCGCCTGAATCGGCGTGTGGACGGCAAAATGCGGGAGATAGAGAAAGAAGGGATTGGTGTCGTTTGCGCGGATGAACTTTTCCGCCTCCGCTCCCATTCGATCAGTCAGATATTCGCCGGGCGGACCGTCGCGCAGCGTGGAGATCCTCCACGGTGAGAAATAGCCATTGAGCGGTGAACCGGCGTCGGTGCCGGCGATGTTCAGATCAAAACCCTGCAGCGTCGGAGCGTAGGCTTCGCCTCCGAGATGCCATTTGCCGATGCTCGCGGTGGCGTAGCCGGCGGCGCGGAAAACCTCCGCGAGGGTCGTTTCTTCCAGTGGCAGATATTTGGTCCACTCGGGCACGAGCAATTTCGGATTCGCCGGGGGCCGGCCGGGAATCCAGTCGGTCACATGCAGTCGCGCCGGATATTTGCCGGTGAGGAGGCTCGCCCGCGTCGGCGAACACACCGTGCAGGCGGAGTACGCCTGAGTGAATTTCATCCCCTCGCGCGCGAGCCGGTCGATATGGGGCGTGCGATAGAGGTCGCTGCCGAAACATCCGAGGTCGGTCCAGCCGAGATCGTCGGCGAGAATGAGGACGACGTTCGGTGGGATGGGGGCGGCCGCGGGCATCAGGGGCGCGGTGGCGAGCCCGAACAGCAGGAGCGCGGCGAGTTGGAAGGGAATGAAACGCATCAGCGGCTCTCCGTATTCGGCCCGCGCGTGATTCACGGCTTAGCCGCGACCCGGAATTTTCCGAAGTGGATGTGCGTGCGCGAGCGATCCTTGGTCCCGCTGTCCCAGACAGCGCGAAAGTCACCGGGCGCGACCTCGATCAGCGTTGGGTAGGAGTTCTTGATGCCGGCATCGTAGAACGTTCTTTCCGCGCCCCAATTTTCACCTGCGGGTTTGAGTTTGTAGCGGAGGGCCATGCGGCCGGTCGGCGCGGGTGAGGCGGGGCCGTCGTTGTAGACGTAGAGGTGCGTTCCCGCCGTCGTGCGGCCGAAGAACGACTTCGACTTCGCGTTCCAAAGATCCGGCTCCTGCTTGGCCGGACTCCAGGTGCGGCCGCCATCCTTGCTCACGGTCGAGAACGCCCGCGGTGGGTCGGTCATCTTGCGCTCGTCCTCGTAGTCGGCCGTGCGCATCACCATCTTGATTTCACCGGGTGCGTCGCCGGCGGCGAGGTTGCCCTCGTGCAGAAACACCTTTGGACCGGTGACGGGCTGGGGAATGAAGTTGGCGAGGTTCCACTCCATCAGGCTGGTGCTGCTGAGGACAAAGTGATCGCGCGAGCCGAGCGGGTCGTTGCGGCGGGTGTTGCGGTGCACGGGAAACAGATAGCGGGGATGGCCGTTTTCCATGAACGCATACGGCCCGGCCACGACGATCAACGGGCCGGTGTAGCCCATCGACATCTCCACCGGAATCCACGAACGGCCGCCGTCGGCGCTGTACGCTCCGACGAGCTGTGAGTCTTCGCTGTGGCGGTAGTTCATCGGGCAACGCATCGCGTAGGCCCAAAGCACCTCCTGGCCGGGCGGCTTGAAGAGAATCGCGTTGGCGTAGGCGAACTGGATCGTCCCCTGCCGTTGGTTGTGATCGAAGATCGCGACCGGATCGCCCCACGTGTTGCCATCGTCGGTGGAGACGCTGGAGAGAATGTCGCCCATGTCGGTCTTGCCGGGAATCTTCACGCCGAAGGCCGCGACGAGGTGCTTGCCCTTCCATTGGGCGAGGTAGGGCTCCCAGAGCTCCGAGGAGCCGGGATGGCTGTCCATGTGCCGGATGACGCGCACGTCGGTGACGTCACCGGTGTGATCGGCGGCCGCGGCCGCCACTGCGACCGCGAGGAGCCAGATCGAGATGAGACGAGATTTCATGGGAATGGGATGTGTCGGAGTGCGGGCCTACCGCGCCAGCTGCGACCGCGTGGGTAGCGTGGCGAGGGCGGACTCGCGAATCGTGAGATGCTCCACCTGCTGCCAGCGATGTGGAAAGAAAAGGTGCAGCACGCCATCGTCGACAAAACCGTCGAGGTACGAGCATTGGTGGTTGAAGCCCGACGACTTCAGGTTGGCCAGAAGTGCGTTGGCGAAAACGAACCGAGGCTCACTCCACGTCCGGCCCTCGTCGCGCGACAATGAGACCCAGATCTCCGAGCGCGGCCCGCTCATCGTCTCCCCGGTGCGGTGGTGGTGAAACGCCGCGAGCGTTTTCCCGTCGGAGAGTGGAAACAGCATCGGGGGAGCGTCGGGGTGCACGAGTGGCGTCGGCGCCGGCGCGCTCCAGGTCTTGCCGTCGTCGTTACTGCGGGCGGACCACAGGTGTCCTTCGGGCGTGCGTGACATGAAAAACACGCGGCCACCGCCGAGATTGAGCGGGCGGCCTTCGTCCATCCGATCGAAGCCGGCGGCGAACCAGCCGCCTGGCATCGGGCTCGGGAGCACGGTCCAGGTCGCGCCGCGGTCTTCAGAGCGGAGGAGGTATTGCCGGGTCGTGAACGGCTTCACCGACCAGTCGGCATTGTGCGAGCCGATGAGCCAGGTGCCGGCATCGGTCTCGGTCATCCGCATCACCGACATGCCGAGGAAGCCGGGATCGTTGACTGGTTTGATGAGCGAGACGGGCGACCAGGTGCGCCCGTCGTCATCGGACCAGCGGTAGCCAATGGGCGTGTTTTCGCGCTGGCCGTTCTCCCATTGGTATCCAACGACCGGTTGCGTCCCGAAGGCGTAGATGCGTTTCGAACCGCGCGGGATCAGCGGGACGAAGCCGTGCTGGCTGTAGTCGATGTCGAACGCGACATCCGGTCCCTTCCACGTGCGTCCGTGGTCGGACGAGCGGTAGCCGATCATGGTGTTCACCTTGGGCCGCCCCTTCGCGGTGGCGTAGTGATCGCCCTCGGGAAACAGCAGGAGATAGTCTCCGCCGGGCGTCTTCACGGCGCGGGCCTCCAGCACGCGCGTGGCGGTGCGGTGCACGATCTCGCCGTCGAGGGCGGCGGCGGTGAGGAGCCCGAGTGATTCGCGCAGGACGAGGCCGGCGGGCGGCGCCTTGGGATCGAGGGTGAGGCCGTTGACCAGCAGCGTGGGCGCGAGTGGCAGGAGTGGAAGTTGTTTCGAGGGTGCGGACAACGCTCCGGCGCCACAGGCGAGGCACAACAGCGCGGCCGAACGCGATGGGAAGAGTTTCATGCCGGCGGGGCGGATGAAATTGGCGGTTGCGCCTAGATATTGATGTTCGTCCCTTGTCCGGGTCCGAGGTCGCCGAGGCGGGTCTTGAGGTCACCGAGGTCGCGGCGAATTCCCTCGGAGAACAGGATGATGTCGGCGGCGTGGATGATCAAATTGGCCCCGAGCCGCGCCCAGCGCTCCTCGTGGATGATCCGATTGGCTTGGTAGGTGACATGCGCGCCGGCTCCGAGCCCGCGGGCGCGCGCCTTGGTGATGATCGTGTCGCAGGCGGCGAGAAATTTCGGGTGCTCGTAGTTTTCCGCGACGCTCAGGCTGCAGGACAAATCGTGCGGGCCGATGAGCACGCCATCGAGGCCGTCAATCGCGAGGATCTCGTCGAGGGCTTCGAGTGCGGGGGCGCTCTCGATGTTGACGATGAGCGCGCGGGGTGCGGCGCGTTTTTCCACGTAGGCTTGAAACCCCGGTTCGAGCGCCTCGCCCGCCAGATGCCGCGCCAGCGTACGGCCCTTGAGGGGACGTTTTTTCACGGCCCCGACCAGGTCGCGAACTTGGTCGGGCGTTTCGACATACGGTGCGACGATGCCGACCGCGCCGCCGTCGAGCGCGACACACGCCTCATAGGGATTGGGCGACGTGGTCCGCACGATTGGCGGCAGACCGACGGCCCGGTAGGCCTGGCACATCCACGCGAGTTTTTCGCGATCAATCGGGATGTGCTCCGTGTCGATGAAGACGAAGTCGAGTCCGAGCGCGGCGACGACCGGCACCCAATGCGGCGACGGGCTGACGATGAGCGTGCCGTAGAGGCGCGTGGGTTGGCGGAGGCGCTGGCCGATCGAGAGTGGAGCGGGAGAAGTCATGGCAGATTGGGGAAGGTGGAAAAGGTGACGCGGAAGGGGCTGACCATCCTGGTGGGGGCGCAGAATCCAGTCACGGCAATCGTCGACCGCGATGAAGCGCACGTCGGGCCGTGGCGCCAGCGGCGGGTTGCGCCAGGGTAGGGAGCGGGCAAAGGTGGACGAGGGAGTTGCGCATCGTGAGAGCGGCGCGACGATGCTGGTTCTTTCAACTGGCGACGACCAACGCAAAGCTGGTGGTACGAATTTGGCACCAAAGCCGCGGGGGGACGCAGTGTGGGGCCGCTGAGCACAAGGTCCGTCGCGAGTCGAAAGACGTTCAGTTCTGTGGTGCACAGCTTTCAGGCGATGGTGACGGTCCCGCTCTCTTCTCATCCCTGACCTTGCAATCAACGGACCGACCCCATCCGAATACCGTTTACCCCACGTCCTATGAAGACCCCTATCGCCCTCTTTTGTGTCTCGCTCGCCCTCGCCGTCTTGTCCGCCGACCGTGCCGCGGCGGCGGAACGGATCCCGGCGCCGGCGAAATCCGGCGAAGTGATCGAACTTTCGCCCTTCGTCGTGGAAGCGGACACCGACCTGGGCTACTCCGCTTCCCAGTCTGTGCTTGGCGGGCGCTTCAAGCAGGAGATCAAGGACATCCCCTCCCAAATCGAGGTTTTCACCGCGGAGATGATGGCGGATTTCAAAATCACGTCCCTGTCCGATGCATTCCGTTACTCCGCGAACGTCGAAAATCTGGAGGAGTTTGTTTCCCCTTCCGACGGTGGCGCCGCGTTTTGGAGCGGCAAGGAGACGGGGCGGATCCGCGGGATCCAGCCGGCGAGTTTCTCCACCTCCCGCAATCTGTTCAGCAGCATCACCCGGACGGAGGCTTACAACGCGGACCGCTTCGAAATCGGGAGTGGCGCGCAGTCGCTGATCTTCAGTCTTGGCGAACCCTCCGGCGTGGCCAACGTCCGGCTCAGGAACGCGGAAATGCGAAATCTGGGAAGCACGTCGCTGACTGTGGATTCGGAAAACGGATACCGATTTGCCCTGGACCTCAACCGGAAGCTCGGGGAGAAACTGGCGTTCCGGCTCGATTACCTGAATGAAAACCGGCCGTCCTTCATCAAGCCGAGCTTCGATCGCAGCCGGCGCGTCTACGGTGCGGTGACCGCCAAGCCGCTGCGTCACACGACGGTTCGCCTGCACGCGGAGTTTACCGAGGAGAAGGCCAACCGGCCTCCCACGCAATTGCCTTTCGACTTCGCGACGCCGGCGTACAGCGCCATCAAGGCGGGAAATGTCACCACGGTCGCGTCCGCCACGTTCGGGGCGGTTGCCAACTCGGCTCTTTTTCCCGTGGGCAACACCGCGAATCCCCTGACGTTCTTCCATGCCTTTTCCACGCAACTCCCGACCGGCCCAGGGGCGATAGCCTTTGATCCCACCCGCTATGGTCCGGCGGCGCGCGATCCCAATTCGGGGGTGGCGCGCGTGACCTTCAGCCCGCAAAACATCCACCTTTTTCCCGAGGTCGCCGCCATGGTCGGCCAGAACTTTCTGGGCGACGGGGTGCGCAATGAATTTCGATCGAAGATTTTCGACGCCTTTGTCGAACAGCGCCTGCTGCGCACCCTCTCGTTGGAGGTGGGCGGGCACTGGGAGGAGTGGAAGCGGCTCCAGCAGTCGTACGTCGGCTACACCAATTTCGGCTACAATGCCGACGTCAACCGGATCACCCTGCGCGTCCCCTGGACGACCACGCGCAGCGTGGACACCCGGGTGGTTCCGACGCCGCTGCCAGCCGAGTATGCGCTGAACCCCAATTTCGGGCGGCTTTTCACCGTGGGGGTTCCGAGTGGGGCGAAGAATCTGGAGCAGACGAGGGAGGTGCGGGCCTCGCTGGCGTGGGAACCGGTGACGCCCGTGGCGCTGAAATGGCTGGGGCAGCACTCGTTTTTCGGGAGCTATAATTATCGCGATTCGTTCGCCAAGGCCCAGACCGTGCAGGTCAGGATGCTGGGCAACCTCCAGTATCAGAATTTCAATGGCGTCCTGAACGATGCGCGCCGCGTCTTTCTCTACGCGCACTATTTCGACGCCGGCGCGAACCGCACGGCACAGCCCCCGGTGATTGGCGGAAGCGTGCGCAGCCTCGAGGAACTCCTTGCCGGCGGGGTGAAATTTACTGAACCCACCACCGGGCAGCAGATCGAGTTGAGCGGTTGGAACAGCCCCTACGGCGGCAGCCTGCCCAGCGGCAGCACGACGCAGCTGGGGTCCGCCATCCTTGCCTGGCAGGGCAAGCTGCTCCGGGACCGTCTGCTCTTCAGTTACGGCCTGCGCGACGACGCCGTGGCCAGCACGTCCATGAATGTTATCACCGAGGCGAACCGCGGGCCCAATCAGCGCAACGGCGGCTGGGCGTTCATTGACACTCCGACGTTTGTGGACTGGAACGACGCCACGAGGGTTTCCTACCGCGCCAACAGCCACACCTACGGCTTGGTGGCGCGTCCGCTCCACTGGCTCAGTCTCTCTTACTACCAATCCGCCACGTTCAATCTTCCCACGGGCCAATTCCGGTCTTTCGGCGAACCGATTCCCGGAACGAACGGTGCGTCGAAGGAATATGCGCTCCGCTTCGATCTGCCGGGCGGCAAGGGCTATCTAAAATTGGATCGCTACGAATTGGAACGGATCGGCAGCAACGTCGGGTTCGGCACGGTTCGGATCGAGGCCGGGCGGATGGAGACCTCGTATCGGAAAGTCGTGGAGGACCTCGCCAATGCGCGCGGCACGCCGCGCTACGCGACCCTGGTCTCGCAGCAGGGGCTCACCAATCCAAACGCGTGGACCGCCGACGACAGCCTGAACTCCGCCTTCCACCCCATCACGGGTGACACGATTGCCAAGGGCTACGAACTGACCGCCGGCACACGCCTGAGCAACTTCGACGTCCGCCTCACGTTCGCGAAGGCCGAGACGGTGCAGGGCAACGTCAGCAAGGACTGGGAAAACTGGGTGAAGGCCCGCCTGCCCGTCTGGTCGGATCCCAATTTCACCGACCTCGCCGGCAACCGCGGCTGGGATCGGATTCCCTACCAGGGCGACAGCGCGAACAACTATACCATTCGCGATGCCAACGGGACGCTGCGGCAGATGACGATGAAGGAATTCTACGACAGCGTAACCCAGTCGGCCCTGAACGCCGCCCTGCAACTGAACAGCAAGCCCGTCGATGCCGGGCGCAAATATCGCGCAAACCTGAATGCGGCCTACGATTTCAAGCAGGGTGCGCTCAAGGGAGTCCGCGCGGGCGGCGCGCTACGCTGGCGGAGCGCGCCCATCATCGGGTTTCCGGCGGTGCCGTCCGGAATTGTCAGCGGTGGCTTCCCCGTCCCGCAGATTGATCTGGATCACCCCTATCACGGGAAGGAGGAAATCAACGCCGATGCCTTCCTCGCGTATTCCGGCAAGGTGAACGAACGCCTCCGCTACCGGGTCCAACTCAATGTTCGCAATCTGTTGACGGGAAAAAACTCGTTCCTGTCGACCCACGTGAACGCCTTCGGGGAATCGATCTTTACCATCATCGAGACCCCACGCTCCTACGCCTTGAGCTTGGATCTGATGTTCTGACCGGGACTATTCCAGCGGAATTCCCCCGCAGCCGAAGGGAGACGACGTGAGGGCGAGCCGCCCAATGGGCGGGAAACCGGCAGGGGTAGACCGCGCTTCCCGGGGTCATTGCCGGACTGAACCGGTGGAAACGTGTTCCAGTTGGTGGATGATCGAGATGCGTCCCTGATCGACCTTTCTCATCGTCCAGCCTGGGGGCAGCGGGAACGAGACCCCGGGCGCCAGCTTTTCGAGATTGCCGTCGCCAAAAAGAACACGTGGTCCGTCGGAAAAGACACCTTCCGTCGCAATGGCTCCTGCAAAGCTCTCGAAACGACCGCGGATGACGTCAAAAAACACCCGGTTGGGGTGCAGTTCGGACAGGAGTGGCGCGAAAAAACGCCACGCATGCCCGTTGCCGATGAACAGGGCAAATTCGGGGGAGGACGAGCGGTAGTACTCGATCCGCTTTGACTGTGGCGCCCGTTCGTCGACGCGGCGTTTCATCTCGATCTCGTCGTCACGGTCGGAGCGGAGATCCCGTGAAGAGGTGCGGAGTTCGTGGCCGATCGCCGCCACCGCCGTCAACGCCGCGAGCGCGGCAATTGTCCGAACAATGGTCCGTGGGCGTCCGATCGCGCTGCTTCGCATCAGTTCGAGGAGCAGACTGACATTGAAAGCGGCAGAGACGGCCAATGGCAGCGCGTAGCGCGGAGCGGGATGCTTGGCGACGATCATGAGCCCCAGCGCCTGAACCGCGCAGGTCAGCAACAGTAAACGGGAGCATCGACGCGCGCGCGGGTCGCCGGGCCGTGACAGGGTTACAGCGCCGCCGGCGAGAGCGCTGACGCCGATCACGGCGCAAAGTACGGGATGAGCGGCGGCCATGCGCCAAAGGTCGCTGAAATAATTTTTCGGATCCAGGAAGCCGGATTCGCCTTCACCATAAACTCCGGTGTGGTTCGCAATCCGGGTGAACCATTCGAACACGCGCGGTAGTTGCGTCCGCAGCGGAATGAGAAATCCCGCGGTCCCCACGATCATGGAACCGCCGGTCAAGATTACGCCGCGCCAGCCTGATTGCACCAGCAGCGGGAGCAGGCAGAGCGGGGCAAAGGTGACCTTGGTCACGACACCGGCGGCCGCGATCAGGCCGAGACTCACGTCAATCAGGCGTTGGCGTCGTTTCCCCGACGGTCCGGGCGGCACCTGCTCGCGCGCGATCAAGAGCACGACCAAGAGGAGGGTCAGCGGAACCAGCAGTGCTTCCGGATGCACGAACAAGAGGGAACGATACGTTTCGATTTGCAGCAGCGCGACACCCGACACCGCCCAGCCGCACAAAACCGAACCGGTGCGTTCGAATTCAAATACGCCCGTCGTCGCCAACGCGATCACCGCGAAGGCGGTGAAAAAGACCTGGAGCAACATGAGGGAACGTTCGGGCGCCAGGAGCACGTTGTAGGTCATGGCTTCGACGCCATTGCCTGGTGTCGTCGCGGTGAGGAGCAGCGAGCCCAGCGTCTGCACGGTCGTTCCCGGATGTATGACGTGGCATGGCGGAAGGTCGTTCATGACCAACAGCGAATTGAACAAGTATTGGTAGCTGCCGTCGCTGTTTGCTCCGAGCCAGAAGGGACCGCGGTCATCCGATAGCCGGATCAGGATGCCCGCCAGCAGCAATGGAAACAACAACTGCGCGAACCGCCCGGCCCACCGGACCTGAACCTTGGATGCGATCATGCTGCCAGTCGTGTCATACGGTGATGAAAACGCTGCGGCAAAAAAAACTCAACTCCCGGCTGTCGCGTGAGGGCGCGGATCAACGGTGCCTGGGAGTTACAAGTTCAGGCGTGAGCCGATCCCGCGGGACCTGCCAGTTAACATTTGCAGATGGTTTCGCTGCTCCCAGCGAGGGCTCCCTTCGTCGATTTGTTAACGTATTACAGGCAGATCCCCCTCGGACTTCCGCTCACTTCTCTCCGTCCGTCAGCCATTCGAGATTGAAACGCGCAAGCGTGAGCCGGCCGCCGGCGAAGGCGGGCGTGGCCAGCTTGTCGCCACTGCGTCCGTAGAAACAAAGAATCGTACCCGACTGTGTGACGGCGATGTCGGAGTACATGCTCGGGCCCGGCTCGACGGATTTGTTCACGGGCCAGGTCTGGCCCTCGTCACGGCTGATTTTCACGCTGACGTTCCTGCGGTCGCGGCTCTTCCCTGGTTCGGCCCCGCCCTTCTCCTTCGCAAGATTGTGCGGGTTGCAGAAGAGGATGAGGTTCTGCCCGCCGTGGCGGTAACGGACGATGCCGCCCATGCAGATGGGTTCGAGGAGCGCCTCGTCGAAGTGCGGAGTGCTCCAGCTGGTCGCCCCGTCGAGACTCGTGGTGACCAGACGGCGATGGGCCTTTGATTCACTGCGCACGTTCAACATGACGCGGCCGTCGTTGAGTTCGATCGCGACCGTCTCGTTGGGGTTGATCCACTCCTTGGTGTCGGGGACCGCGATATGCCCGGCCCGCCACGTTTTCCCGGCGTCGTCACTAAAGATGGTCGCCGTGACGCTGGGCCGATGGGCGTTGCCGCCCGTGCCGGTGGAGAGCCACACGGGAACGATCAGCCGGCCGTTGCGCAGCTGGATGCTGTGATTTGGGCCGGTGGCGAGGACCTTCCAGTCGTAGTCCTTCTTGAACGGTTCGAAGGCGGACGTGATTTCGGTGGGCCGGCTGAACGTGAGGCCGTCGTCCTGGCTGCGCTGGTAGAAGACGCGCATGTATTCGAGGCAAAACAGCATGTGGACAGTACCGTCGCGATCCGCGATCAACACGGGGTTGTTGTAGGTGACGTCGTTGGGATCGACGTTCTTCATCCGGAGGGCGAAGGGATTTTTCGTTTTTGGACCGGGCACGTCGGCGATGCTGCGCGGCGCACTCCACGTCTTGCCGTCGTCCGTGCTGCGGCGCAGCAGGATCCGGATGTCGTCCCAGTCGCTCACGCCGGCCGGACGTTTGCGGGCTTCGCACCAGGCGAGGACCGTGCCCTTGGCGGTTACGACGACACCGGGGATGTGGTAGATGTGATAGGCGGGGTTGTCGCCGCTGGTGAAGAGATCCTGTTTTTCGATGAAGGGGGCGGCGGCGTGGAGCCCGGGGCCGAGCGCGGCGAGAATGAGGAGGACGGCAGATGCGGCTTTCATGAAAGAGGGGACAGGAGACGCGTCCTCATCGGCCGGACTCGACCCAGGAGAGGTTGAAGCGCGCCGCAACGATGTCGGAGCCTTTTTCGTAGAGGCACACGACGGTGCCATCCGGCAGGATGGCGAGGTCCGAATAGGCGCTGGGGCCGGCATCGAGGGTGCGGCTCACGGGCCAGGTTTTGCCGTCGTCCCGGCTCAGCTTGATCGAGAGGTTCTCGCGCTTGCCCTTGTCGCCGGGGACTTCTTTTCCGGTGGCGTCGCGTGCGAGGGTGTGCGGGTTGGAGAACAGCAGTGTGCCGGGCTTCGCAGGGTGCGCGATGATGCTCGCCATGCAACGCGGCTCCCAGAGCTGGTCGTGGAACGAGGGCTGGCCCCAGCGGGTGGCGCCGTCGGGACTGATCGTGACGATTTTGCGGTTCGCCTTGGAGACGCTCCGCGTGACGAGCATTACCCGGCCGTCGGAGAGTTCGGTGAGCATCGTCTCGTTGGGGCTGCTGAACTCGCCGGCATTGGGCACGGCGAGATCGCCCGCGAGCCAGGTCTTGCCGTGGTCGTCGCTGTAGATCGTCGCGGCGGCCGACGGGCCGTGGTCACCGACTTTGCCGAACGCGATCCACACGGGAACGACAAGGCGGCCGCTGGCGAGTTGGATGCCGTGACCGGGACCGGTCGCGATGACCTTCCAGTCGTAGTGGCGGCGGAAGGGCTCGAAGATCGCCGTGATCTCGACGGGCCTGCTCCAGGTGACGCCGTCGTCGGTGCTGCGCATCGAGAAGCAACGCGCGTAGTTGATGCAGTAGAGAAATTCGATCGCGCCCGTCGTGCGGTCGACGATGGCGACGGGGTTGTTGACCGTCTGCTCGTGCTCGCCGCCGGTCTTCTTGTGCGGATTGCCCTCCAGGCGTGTGCCGATGTGGGCGATCTGCTTGCCCGGCGTCCACGTTTTGCCGCCGTCGGTGGAGCGGCGCAGGTGAATCTCGATTTCGCCCCAGTCGGAACTGTTGTTGCGGCGGGCCTCGGCATACGCGAGCACGGTGCCTTTCGTGGTGACCACGATGCCCGGGATGCGATAACGCGCGACCCCCGCCATTTTGGTGGGAAACACCTCGGAGGTTTCGAGCAAGGAGGCGGCGCCGAGCATTTGGACGCCGACGAGGAGCGAGAGTGCGATTCGGAGCAGGTTCATGTGTTGGAGGATTTCGCGGATTACTTCTGCAGTACATCGCGCAGATCGCGACCGTTGAGCAGCCAGCTTAAGTTGAAAGCAGCAACCATGACGCCATCGTAGCAGTGTTTGGGGCCGCCCTCAAAGTGCAGAAAGATCTTGCCTGCGCTGGGTGTGCCGGCGCGACCGACGCCGAGATTCGAGTAGGCGCTCGGACCGTCGTAGACGAGGCGTTTGACGGGCCAGGTTTTCGGTTGTCCCGGTTTCTTAGTGGCAGCCCGAGGGACGGAGCAAATCCGGCAAGAGGCTGAGTTTGCCGCAGTGAAAGAGGATGCGCGCCCGATAGTTGGCGAAGCTGCGGAAGCCCCGCGCGTCTGACTTGATGGCTTGGATCTTCGA
>CANJIU010000022.1 GCA_947474365.1 Opitutia bacterium
CAAGTTGCTCGCTCGCGCTGGGTCGGCGAAATTGAGCTTTGGATTTTGCCATCGGCACCACCCAAACAAAAGCCGGGAAGAAAGTCCCGCGAAAAATAGCAATGCCCTCCGCGAGTGAAAATTACGGGGGTGAAGAAATCCGCCCTATCCGCCCTCCGATGGCATGCGAAAGAGGTTGCTGTAACTCACATCAGCGCCGATTGGCAGCGTTTGCTCGGGAGTCCATTCTGAGACGTCCTTCGGGCGCAGCGTGCGGCGCCAGCGCATGAGATCTGGTCCGACGAAACCCTTCGTGCGCCCGTGTGACTGGTAGGTTGCCAGGATCCGGCCGTCGGGCAGAGCGAGCAGCGCAGGGACGTTGTGATCGTCGCATTGGAACTTTGCGTGCAACGTTGCGGAGCGGGAGAGGCCGGTGTGGAGATTTCGTGAAGTCACGACCACGTCGCCAGATGAAAAACCGTCACGGTTGCAGCCGGCCACCGATCCAAAAATGAGTTGGTCGCCGACGATAATCGCGCGTTCATCCTGAAACCAGCACCAGCCGCCATTGGGTTTCAACAGGAGGGTGGCATTGGGTGAGGTCGCCCCGTGGAGTCCGCCAACCCCGGATAGCACTGTGAACAAGAGTGCCAGCTGCGGCCATGGCCGCAGCGGCCGGGCGAAACGCAAAAAGCGAACCATACCCAACGTCGATAATCTCAATCACCGGCGCCGACCAGTCCCAAACCACTTCCGCCGACGGTCTCCGCCTAAAGGGCGTGGAGCGCGCTCTTGCTCACCGCGAGACCGGCCTCTTTCACGGCTTCGCTCATTGTCGGGTGGGCGTGAATCGTGCGCGCCAGATCCTCGGCACTGCCGCCGTATTCCATGTGGGTCACAATCTCGCTGATGAGTTCGCCGGCGTTGTGGCCGAGAATTTGGGCGCCGAGAATTTTGTCGGTCTTCGCGTCGGCGATAATCTTCACGTAGCCGTCCGTCACGCCAGCCGCGATCGCGCGGCCGTTGGCGGCGAAATTAAAACGCCCGATGTTGATGGCGAGGCCCTTGGCCTTGGCCGCGTCTTCGCCGATTCCGACGGAGGCCACCTCGGGATTTGTATAAACAATGGCGGGCATCAGATCCCAATTCACGTGGCCGGGCTTGCCGGCGATCCATTCCGCCACCGCGACCCCATCTTCCTCCGCCTTGTGGGCGAGCATTGGACCGGCGACGACGTCACCGATGGCCCAGATGCCGGGAACGGTGGTCTTGAGGTGGGCATCGACCTTGACGCGTTTTCGATCGTCGAGTTGCACGCCGGCCTGGTCGAGGCCGAGTCCATCGGTGAAGGGACGACGGCCGACGGAGACGAGAACCTTGTCGGCGGAGAACTCAAGTTTTCCCCCATCTCGTTCGGCGGTCAAAACGCCGTTGGTGAATCCGGTGACCTTGGCGCCGACCTCGATTTTCAGGCCCTGCTTTTGGAGGATTCGGGTGAAATTTCGGACGATATCGTCATCGTACCCCGCTGCGATTTTCGGGAGAAATTCGACCACCGTCACCCCGCTGCCCAGGCGCGACCAGACCGAGCCAAGTTCGAGCCCGATTGCTCCGCCGCCGACCACCACGAGTTTTTTTGGAATCGAATCAAAGGAGATGGCGTGATCGCTGGAGACGATTGTCTTTCCGTCGAACTTCATAAACGGCAGCTCGACGGGGGCGGAGCCGGTGGCGATGACGATGTTTTTGGCGGTGACTGTCGTGGCCGGATTTGTTGCGCCCGGTTTTGCGGCGGCGGCGACCCCGGCGACCGAAATCGTATTGGCGGAGACGAAGGACGCGGACCCGGTGAGGACGGTGATTTTGCGGGCCTTGGCGAGCTGGGCGACGCCCGCGACCAGCTTGGTGACGACGTCGTCCTTGCGTTTCAGGAAAGCCGTGAGATCGAGTTCGATCGCCTCGAGTTTGATGCCGTGCTCGGCGGCGTGCTGGCGCGCCCACACGAGATGTTCGCTGGAATGGAGCAGGGCCTTCGAGGGAATGCAGCCGACGTTGAGGCAGGTGCCGCCGAGGGTGGGGCGCTTTTCGACGAGTGCGACCTTGAGTCCGAGCTGAGCGGCGCGAAACGCGCAGACGTAGCCGCCGGGACCGGCGCCGATGACGATGAGATCGAAAGTATCCATGGCAGGAGAGCGGAGGGTTGGGGGCCGGAAGAGACGGTTCGGGACTCTGGAACACGAACTCCAGATTCCCGCCTGCAGTATCAGATTGCGATGAGCAGCCGCGCGGGATCCTCGATCACCTGCTTCACCTTCACGAGAAAGGTGACCGCCTCCTTGCCGTCCACGAGACGGTGGTCGTAACTTAACGCCACATACATCATCGGTCGGATGACGACCTGGCCATTGAGAGCGATGGGGCGGTCGTTGATCGCATGCAGCCCGAGGATGGCGCTCTGCGGCGGGTTGATGATCGGCGTCGAGAGCAGCGAACCGAAGGTGCCGCCATTGGTGATGGTGAAAACACCGCCTTCGAAATCGGCGAGGGTGATTTTTCCTTCGCGGGCGCGCTTCGCCGCATCGCCGATCGCCTTTTCGATGTCGGCCATGCCGAGGGAGTCGCAGTGGCGGATGACCGGAACCATGAGGCCCTTTTCGGTCGAGACCGCGATGCCGATGTCGTAGTAATGATTTTCGACGATGGTATCGCCGTCGAGTTGGGCGTTGACGCCGGGCACTTCCTTCAGGGCGTGAACGACCGCCTTGGTGAAGAACGACATGAAGCCGAGCTTCAGGCCGTTCTTCTTCACGAAGTCGTCCTGATACTTCGCGCGGAGTGCCATCACGGCGGACATGTCGACCTCATTGAAGGTCGTAAGCATCGCGGCTTCGTGTTGGGCGGCGACGAGCCGCTGGGCGATTTTCGCGCGGAGCGGTGACATCTTGCGGCGCGTCTGTCGAGGCGCCGCCGGAGTTGGAGCAATTTCAGATTTGAGATTTGAGATTTGAAATTGCGGCGCCGTGGGCGCCGCATTGGCGGCGCCCAGCATGTCGCCCTTGGTGACGCGGCCGGCCTTGCCGGTACCGGCGACCGTCGCCGGGTCGATGCCAGTTTCAGCGGCGAGGCGACGGACGGCAGGGGATGGGGGATTCTCGTTTTTTGATTTCGGAGTTTCAATCGCTGGTGACGGGGTCGTTGGCGCTACGGCAGCCGGGTCGATGGTTGCGACCATCTGGCCGATCTTCACCTCGTCGCCGGCGGCGGATTTGAGGGAAATTCTTCCCGCGGCCTCGGCGGTTCCTTCGGAGGTGATCTTATCCGTTTCCAGCTCGAAGAGCGGTTGATCCTTTTTCACAATGTCGCCATCGGCTACGTGCCATTTGGCGAGGATGCCGGAGGTGATCGATTCGCCCATGGGCGGAATTTTGACTTCGAGGAGAGGCATGGCGGGAGGGAGTAGCGGTCAGGGGGCGTCGGGTGGCGAGGAGGAAAGGCCGGAGGCGCGGGTACCGGATGGTCGGATATGCTTGGTTTCTGTTGCTTATTACTCGCCGCCTCGGAGGTTACAGATTGAAGGCGTCCTGGAGGAAGGCGGCGAGTTCGAAGCGATGCAGTGCGAGGGCGCCGACAGCGGGAGAGGCGGCGGCATCGCGGCCGCAATAAAGCGGGGTGAAGCCGAAAATCTTCGCGAGTTGAGGGGCGATGTAGGACCAAGCCCCCATGTTTTGCGGCTCTTCCTGGCACCAGAGCACGCGGGCGCCGGCGTACTGATCGGCGAGTTTGGCGAGTCGGTCGTGGTGCAGCGGGTAAAGCTGCTCGATGCGCACGATGGCAACGTCGTTGAGCTTGTTCCTGATCCGGTAGTCCACGAGATCGTAGTAGACCTTGCCTGAGCAAAGCAGCAGGCGGGTGGGCTTCGCGGGGGCGGCGGGATCGTCGATGATTTCCTGGAACGTTCCAGTGGTGAACTCGTCGATACGGGAAACCGCGGCCGGATTGCGCAACAGAGACTTGGGCGACATGACCACGAGCGGTTTCTTGACGTCGCGCTTCACCTGGCGGCGCAAGGCGTGGAAGAAATTTGCGGGTGTCGTGATATTGGCGACCTGAATGTTGTCCTCGGCACAAAGCTGCAGGAACCGCTCAAGCCGGGCGGATGAGTGCTCGGGCCCCTGGCCTTCATAGCCGTGCGGCAACAGCAGCACGAGACCGCTGGTGCGCTGCCATTTCGATTCGCCGGCGGCAATGAACTGGTCAATCACCACCTGCGCGCCGTTGGCGAAATCTCCAAACTGCGCTTCCCACATGCAGAGCATGTCATGATAATCGAGGGAGTAGCCGTAGTCGAAGCCGAGGACGGCGGCTTCGGAGAGCAGGGAATTGTAGACGCAGAAGCGCGCCTGTTTCGGATCGAGATTCTTGAGCGGCGCGTAGGTCGCGTTGTTCTCCATGTCGTGGAGCACGGCATGGCGGTGACTGAACGTGCCGCGTTCACAGTCCTGGCCGCTGAGCCGGATGGGAACGCCCTCGAGCACGAGTGTGCCGAAGGCGAGCGCTTCCGCGAATCCCCAGTCTAGCGGACCGCCCGCCTGATGGGCGGTGGCGCGGGCCTCAAGGAAGCGCTTGATTTTGGGATTGGGCCGGAAGCTTGCGGGCACAGTCGTGAGACCCGCCACGACCCGATCGATGAGATCGCGCCCGACGCCGGTGGCGACGGGCTTGAAGTGAAAGTCGGGCTGGAAGATGGCGGTGGAGCCGGCAAATTTTTTCGCCTCGGCGGCGGCGGCGCGCTTGGCCGACTTCGCGGTTTCGGTGGCCTTCGCTTTTTCGAGATTCTTTTCGAGCGCCTCGGAATACTCGGCGCGAATCGCCTCCGACTTGGCTTCGGTGATGACGCCCTCGGCCACGAGCTTCTTCGTGAGCACGGCCGAGATGGGCGGATGCACCGCGATCTTTTTGTAGAGCAGAGGCTGGGTAAATGCCGGTTCGTCGGTCTCGTTGTGCCCGTGCTTGCGGTAGCAGAACATGTCGATCACGACGTCGCGCTGAAATTTCACGCGGAACTCGAGCGCGAGGCGCGCGACGTGGCACACGGCCTCGGGATCGTCGCCATTCACGTGAAAAACGGGCGCCTCGATCATCTTGGCGACATCGGTGCAGTAATGGGTCGAGCGGGAGTCGCGCGGTTCGGTCGTAAATCCGATCTGGTTGTTCACGACGATGTGGAGCGTGCCTCCGGTGGTGTAACCGGGAAGCTGCGACATGTTCAGCGTCTCCGTCACGACGCCCTGGCCGGCGAACGCCGCGTCGCCGTGGATCAGGAGCGGAAGCACGCGCCAGCGCTCGTCGATTGCGCCGCGGGCGCGCTGTCGGGCGCGGGCCTTGCCCTCGACGACGGGATTTACGATTTCGAGATGCGAGGGATTCGCTGCGAGACGGACCTCGACCTTCTTGCCGGACGCAGTTTCGAGGATCGCCTCGTAGCCGAGGTGGTATTTCACGTCGCCATCCCCACCGACCGTGTCCGGCAGGTAGTTCTCGGAAAACTGTTCGAACAGCACATCGAAGTTTTTCCGCATCACGCTGGTGAGGATGTTGAGCCGGCCGCGGTGCGCCATGCCCATGACGACCTCTTCAACGCCGAGCTTGGGACAATGTTCGATGATGGAGTCGACCGCCGCCACCATCGTCTCGCCGCCTTCGAGTGAAAAACGTTTCTGGCCGACGTACTTGGTGTGCAGAAACCGTTCAAAAAGCTCGGCTTTGTGTACGCGGCGGAGGATGCGGATTCTCTCGGCTTTCGAGAAGTCGGGTTGGTTGCGGGCGGCCTCCATTTTCTCCTGCAGCCAAAGCCTGACTTCGACGTCCTGGATGTGGGTGTATTCGACGCCGATCCGGTCGCAATAGGTGGTCCGCAGCGCGATCAGGATGTCGCGGAGTTTCATCTGGCCGCCGCCGAGGTAGGTGCCGATGTCGTACGACGTGTCGAGGTCATCATCACTCAAGCCAAAGGAAGCGAGGGTCAGCTTAGGGTGGATCGGTGGCGGATCGCCCAGGGGATCAAGATGCGCTTCGAAATGTCCAATCGAGCGGTACGTGCTGATCAGGTGATGGACCCGGGACTGGCGCGGGCTGTCGATAATCGGCGCAGTGGCGTGAGACTGTGATTCCTCGGCGGCCGCCGCGGACAGTGCTGCGACGGGTGAAGGACCGTTGGTGCCGAGGGTGAAGCCTTGGAAAAAGGCGCGCCAGGTGGGGTCGACCGAATTGGGATCTTTCAACCATGCCTGGTAGGACGCCTCGATGATTTCGGCGTTGGCATGACTGGGAAAGGAGGAGCGATTCATGGAAGGAGATGTGTGCGGTGCGGCCGGCGGATACCGTCCTGAAGAGAAAATGATCGGTGAATGGACCACACCGAACGAGTCGTGACAAGAGCCGGTCCGTACCGGCGCAGGATTGCAATCGTCCTTAACGTGGGTAACAGCCGGATTAGTAAATCCCGGTTATCATTCATGGAAATTCAGATCAAAGAGTCCCTTGTTGCGTTGTTGGCTGCCATCAAAGCATCTGACGGCCAGACAATTGCAGCGGAAATGGTGAAGCTCGACGAATACCTTGCTCGCGGGCGGGCCGGCTTGCACCCGCAGCTCGTTCATTTTCTGGAAAACCGCAGCTATGCCAAAGCCCTGATGTTTCTGGGTGGAGAGACCGATATTCCCGTGGGCGTGTGCGGCGGCCGCGCCGGTCGGAAGCCGTGAGAATTTTGCATGAACAACCAAAAGATTTCCACTGATGGGGGCCAGGGGCTGGGGCAAAATCCCTTTGCCGCCTTGAGTGGCGTGGGCTTGCCCAACGTCGCCAAGTCGATGCCGGGGGCTGCTTCTCCATCGAAACAACCCAAGGTTGAGATCAAAAATCGCGGGCGGGTGGATATCCGACGGGAGACGGGTGGGCGGGGGGGGAAGACGGTGACGGTGATCGACGGGTTTGTCGGGATCGGTCTGCCGGAAAAAGAACAGCTCACGAAGAAAATGCGCGCGGCCTGTGGCTGCGGCGGCACCGTCAAGGACGGTGAGATCGTCATCCAAGGCGATCAGCGAGAGACGATCGCGCGGATTCTGAGTGAAGCTGGTTTCCGCCCGGTGTTTGCGGGCGGGTAGGCAACCCGGCCGGTGGCGGGCGCTAGGCGGCCAACCCGGCTGTCAGTGCGAGAGCGCCCTTGGCGCGATTCAAAATGTAGAGATGATAGCCGGGCGCGCCATTGGCTAGGAGGCCACGGATCTGGGTTAGCGCCCAGTCGATCCCGATTGTTTCCAACACGTCGGCGTTTTCGGCGGCGACTTCCAGCCGGGTAACGAGCTGCGCGGGTAACGTTGCCCCGCACATTTGGGTGAAGCGCTGAATCTGTTTGAGCGAAAGCACCGGCATGATCCCAGGTACGATCGGGACCGTGATACCGGTGGCGCGGCACTTCTCGACGAAGCGATAATAAACGGCGTTGTCGAAAAAGAGCTGCGTCGTGATGAACGCGGCGCCGGCGTCGACTTTGCGCTTCAAATGGGTGAGGTCGACGTCGAGGGACGGCGCTTCGGGATGTTTTTCGGGATACCCGGCGACTCCCAAGCAAAATTCGGGCTGACGCGCCTTCAGCAACGTGACGAGTTCGCTCGCGTTACGTAGACCGTCGTTCGCCACTTTGAATTCGGTCGACCCCTTCGGCGGATCACCCCGCAACGTCATGATATTCCGGAATCCGCCGGCGTGGATGCGGTCCGCAATTTCGCCCAGCTCGGCGCGGGCATGACCGACGCAGGTGAGGTGCGGCATCACTGTGAAGCCAAACTCGTTCTTCAGCAGTGAACTGACCTGCGCGGTGCGGTCGCGCGTGGTGCCGCCGGCGCCGTACGTGACCGAAACGAAATCCGGATTCATCCGCTTCAGCGCGCCTGCCGTCGCGCGCAGGGCGTCGACTCCCGCGTCGTCCTTCGGCGGGAAGAACTCGAGCGAGCGAAGCGGGCGTTTTTGCGCGAAGAGGTCGGAGATCGGCCGGTCTGGCGTCATATTCGCATCAACGCATATGGAAGCGTTGATATGTGTAAAGAACCGATTGTGTTCGGCATTTGTCGTGTGGATAAAATTGGCGGACCCGGAGGGACTCGAACCCCCGACCCCTTGGTTCGAAGCCAAGTGCTCTATCCAATTGAGCTACGGGTCCGTGAAGGATTGCACGCCGCGCGAAATCCGAATTTGGCAGGCGCCGAACTGTCGCCGTACTCAGAATGCGTTGGATGCGACACGTCAATCCTCCTGATTCGTGTCGTGCAGGGACCGGGCAAACGCCGACGCGGCGGCGTTTGCGGAAGAATACGTGACGGTGATTAATATCCTGGCCCTGTTTTCATCGCAGCGACCAGGCGGAAACTTGGCGTTGGGAAAACTCGATGGTGCCGATTCGGAGGGCCAGCGCTTCACGACGGTTGAGCGGCAGTTCGGGCGCGTGGGCAAGGTCCAGTCGGCCCTCCAAATGCGACAGGTTATGTCCGGTCAGGTCGACCTGAACCATCTGCCCGACTGGAATCTGCCAGAGAGCCGAGACCTCTTCGTAGAAGCCGGAGCGCGGATCCGGCACGTGTAACTCAGGAGCCGCGCCGTCTGCGAAGAGGAACTCTCCCTGATGCTCCATCGGTTTTCGCGGTGTGCGAAAACGTCACTCCGCGACCTTTAGGTCAGTGAGTTGCCACTTGGGTTTGCGCGTCTCGGTGGCGATTTCGTTGAAGGCATTGATCTCGGCTTCCGAGAACAACAGACCGCCATTTTTCGACGTGCGGGCCGCCGCGACGGCTTCTACCTGACCGGGCAGCATGCAGCCTTCATTGCCGTGGCCGAGGATGTCACCGATGACTGCCTTGAGGTTCTCAGCCTGATTGCGGCCCTTGGCAAACGCGCCGGCGTTCATTGCGTCGGGGTGCCAGACCTGGAAGAAGAAGGTGCAGGTGCCCTTGTCGTCGCCAACTTGATCCCAGCGGTTGCGCAAGGTCGGCAGCGATCCACCGATAAAGGCGCCGACGATCTCATTCATCAACGCCAGGCCGTAGCCCTTGTGCGCGCCGAATGGGATGAGATATTTCGCCTTGAGCGGATCGGTCGTGGGCGCGCCGTTCTCGTCGACTGCGGCGTTCGGCGGGAGTTGCTTGCCCTCCCGCGCGAGTTGCTGGACGCGGCCCATCGCGACGACCGAGGTGGCCCAGTCGATTACAATTGGGTAGCCGATGGCGGCGGTGGTTGGGAAGCCCCACGAGTGGGGATTCGTGCCGAGTGTAGGATATTTTCCGCCGAACGGAACCACCTCGGCGAGCGCGGCGGTGCAGTTGGTGTAGGCGATGTAGCCGCGCTTCGCGGCGTCCATCACGTAGCCGCCGCCCCAGAGGTAGTGAAACGCGTTGTCGACCGAGACCATGCCCACACCGTACTTGTCGGCGAGACGGATGGCTTCCTCGATCGCGGCGTAGCCGGTCGCCTGGCCGAGCTTGCGGTTGGCGTTCCAAACGGCAGCGCCCCGGAAACGGGTTTTGATCTTCTCGATCTTCGCCTTCGGCACGCAGCCCTGGGAGCCGGAGCCGAACAGGTGATCGAGATGAAGCGCCTTGAGGCCGTTGTGCGTCCGGATGCCGTGACGCGTGGCGTCGGCGCAGAAGCGCGCGCCGGCCTCGGCCTCCTGCTTGGAGTAGCCACGCTTTTTGTAAGCGGCGGCGACGAGGGTGTTGTGCTGTTCTTCCGGGACGACGTAGAAAATTTCGGACATGAGAATCGATGGATTTGAGAGTTTGTTTTGCTCTTTGGGAGCGGACGCAGCTGCGGGAGGTTCGCGACGCAGCCTTACGCCCCCAATTGCCGTGCGGCGGCTCAGACGACTTTCTTGACGGCCACCTCGGGGTTGATTTGGGCGAGCGGCTTTTCGCCGTGCATCGCGCGGATGAGATTGGTGACCGCCGCGACCGCCTGCCGCTGGACGCTCTCGGCGGTGCGGGAGCCGATGTGCGGTGTGACGATTGCGTTGGGTAATTTGAGCAACGGGTGGTCGGACTTCGGCGGCTCTTCATCGAGCACATCGGTGCCGTAGCCGCCGACCTGGCCGGACTTCAGCGCGTCGACGATGTCGGCGGTGTGGACGATTTCCCCGCGGGCGCAATTGAGGATAATCACGCCCTTCTTCATCTTCGGGAAAGACTTTGCGCTGATCATGTCGCGCGTCTCCGGCGTGAGGTTCGTGTGCAGCGAAATGTAGTCGGATGCGGCGTAAATTTCGTCGAGCGAGTTGACTCGCGTGACGTTGTTGGCGGCGGCAAATTTCTCATCCCAGTAGAGGTCGTAACCGATGGCCTTCATGCCGAAGGCGCGGGCGCGGATGGCGACTTCCTTGCCGATGCGGCCGAGGCCGATGATCCCGATGGTCTTTTCCAGCAACTCGTGGCCGGTCTTGCGCTTCCAGCCGCCCGTGCGGGTCGAATCGGTGTGGAAGAGAAAATTCTTCTCAAGGGCGAGCAGCAGGAGAAACGTATGTTCGGCGACCGTGGTGTGATTGACGCCGGGCGTGAAGAGCAGCGGGATGCCGAATTCGGTGCAGGACTTCACGTCGATCTTGTCGACGCCGATACCGTACTTTGAGAGCACCTTGAGCTTGGGCAGCGCCTTCTCGAGGACCTTGCGCGTGATCATGTCGTCACCGCAGATGTACCCGTCGACGTCACCGACAGCGGCGAGTGTGTCGGCTTCGTTGAGTGGGCCGCGGGCGCGAATTACTTCCCAGCCGGTGTCGGCGAGAAGCTTGTGGTGCTCGCCCGGCGTGTCTTGGAACGAGGTGGTCGTGAGGAGGATTTTGGTCATGGCTGCAAGTAAGGGTTCTTTTTGTACGCGAGCACCGCCGGAGGGAAGCGAAAGTTTGGTCATGACGTTAAACAATCACCTTGCTTGCGCGCCGGCGCCGGCGGGGTCATTTCGTTGCGCCAAATGAGATCGCATGCCGCCGCTACTCGTTCGTTGAAACGCCAGCTTGGTTCCGCCGTTGTGCGCACCGACGACGCTGCTCGGGAGGAGGCGTCCTACGACAGCGCCAAAATTCCGTTTCTTCCCGACGCGGTGATTCGCGTGCGGAAGGAATCCGAGGTGGGCGTGGCCGTCACCCTGGCAAACCGGCATCGGGTGCCGCTGACGACGCGCGGTCGTGGCACGACACTCACGGGGGCGGCGACGCCGGTGCGGGGAGGCTGGGTGCTCGACACGCTGGCGCTGAACAAAATCGCGATCGACGATGAGGCGGGCATGGCCCACGTCGGTGCTGGCGCCAAGGTGGGCGACATCCAGCGCGCGGCCGAGGAGAAAGGATGGTTTTATCCTCCCGATCCGTCGTCGAAGGAATATTGCACCATCGGGGGCAACATCGCCTGCAACGCCGGCGGAATGCACGGCGGAAAATACGGTGTGACCCGCGACTTTGTCGTGGCGCTGCGCGGATTTCTCCCGACGGGCGAATTCGTCGAATGGGGCACCGCGACGAAGAAATTCTCGGCCGGCTTCAACCTGAGGGACCTCTGGATCGGCAGCGAGGGCATGCTCGGGGTGATCACCGGGGCCGTGCTCAAGCTGATCCCGCGGCCCGCCGAACGCTGGACTCTGCTAACGTCGTTCCGCGATGAGACGGCTGCACTCGAGGCGGCGTTGGCGTTGTTTCGTGCGCGGGTGCAGCCCGCGATCTGCGAGTTTCTGGATCGCGAAAGCGTGCTGTGCGCGGAGCGCGCGACCGGACGGAGCGTATTTGCCGGACAGTCCGGCCGGCCCGTGCTTTTGCTCGAATTTGCGGGTTCAAAAGCGGAAGTGCGCGAGCAACGCGCCATCGCGTTGGCGTGGGCCAAGCAGCACGCCACGGCCCATCAGGCCGCGCGGACGCGCGAGGAGGCGGAGCAGTTGTGGGCGGTGCGGCGCAAATGTTCCGGCGCGATGTTTGAACTCGGCGACGCCAAGCTCAACGAGGACATCGTGGTGCCGATGCGAAACTACGTGAAATTCGCGCGGTTCCTGGTCGGGCTGAAACGCGAGTCACGCCTGCATATTCCGACGTTCGGGCACCTCGCTGACGGCAATCTCCATGTGAACATCATGTATCACAAAGCGATTCCCGCGGAGTGTCGTGCCGCGGAAAAGGCGGTGCAGCGCCTCATGGAAACCGTGGTGGCGATGGGCGGTTCCATTTCGGGCGAACACGGCATCGGGCTCGCCAAGACGCCGTTCCTGCGGATTCAGCATTCGCCGGCACAGGTGGGCGCGATGCTGGCGGTGAAGAACGCCCTCGATCCGCGCGGCGTCCTGAATCCGGGGAAAATGTTCGAGCGTTTTGAGGTCTGGAAACACGCCCGCCTCGATGTGAAGCTGCCGTGGGACCACAAATAGTCCGACGGGAACCTGCTCAATCCGCGCTACTTTTTTGGCACGGAAAACTTGATCACCGGTTCCGGGCCCGGCGCTGCCGGCGGCGCGGCGGGCCGGGGGGCGGGCTTGATTGGGGATTCGGCGGGGCTGGGCAAGGGAGTGACGTTTGCCGGTAGGGCGGTGAAACCTCGCTCAAGCAATTCGGCGATCTTGATGTCGCGGGTCTTGCTGTCGGGCGAGCCCATCGTGATCACCAGCACACGTCGGCCGTTTCGTAGCGCGGTCGCGGCAAGGCAAAAGCCGGCGCCGCGGGTGAAACCCGTTTTCAATCCGTCCACCCCCGCGACTTTTCCCAACAGGTGGTTGTGATTGATCATGTCGATGCGCTTGGGCCCCGGGCGAAATGTCCTTTGCTTCACCGAGGTATACGTCAGGACATTCGTGGTCTTGAGCAGGTGCAGGCTTAGTTTGGCGAGGTCGCGCGGACTCGTCAGATCGCTCTCGACGGTGGAGCGGCTCGAAGGCGGCAGGCCGTGGGGCGAGCGAAATGTCGTGTCACTCATGCCGAGTTCCCTGGCCCGGGCGTTCATGAGTTCGACGAACGCACTCTTTGACCCGGCGATGTGCACGGCCAGCGCTGTGGCCACATCGTTGGCCGACGCGATCATCAGCGCATAGAGCATTTCATCGAGGGGAAACACTTCCTTTTCCGCGAGGTACACCTGTGAACCGCCGGTTTTCGCCGCCTCGGCGGTCACGTTGATGGGAGTCTGCGACGTGAGATCGCCCTTTGCGATCCGGTCGTGGACAAGAAGGAAGGTCATCAATTTCGTGACGCTCGCTGGAGGTCCGACGTAGTCGGAGCGATCCTCGAAAAGCGTCTTGCCGGTCGCAACATCGAGGACGATGGCGCCTTTGTATGCCGCCGAGTTGTCGGCGCTCTCGGCGGGGCGGGTCGGCGACTTGCGCGTGGTCGCCGCAAAGGTGAACGGGCTCAGGACGAGGAGGAGCGCAAGAGTGCTGCGGCGCGAAAAAAGCATGCGCGCGAGCAAGGGAATTTTACGGCGCGGCGCGAGACGAATCACGCGGTCTGGTCCCGGAAATTCGGTCAGAGCGGAAGCCGCCGCCCCGCCGCGGACGCTTCAATCAGGCGCGAGAGCCACCGCTCACGTGTCGACTCCTGCTTGGGACGGGTCACACGGTGGATGGCATTTCGTCGGTAGGCGGGCGGCTGGGCCTGAAAGAATTCCCACGCCGGGCGGTTGGCGCGGAAAGGTGTTTCGTAGCGGCCGGGCAATTTCTCGGTGCCGTCTTTGTTTTCGAAGGAGTAGATTCCCGTCTTTGCGCTGGTCCGGGCGGCAAATGCGGCCAAGCCGGCGGCGTGCATCCGACCGGACTTCGTCAGCCGCCCGACGTGGCCGACATTTGTCAGGCTCCAAGTGCTCCCGGGTTTTCGCGGAGTGAACCGATGCTGGTAGCTCTCGGAGTCGATGCGTCGGATGATTCCGTCGATCCAGCCAAAGCAAAGCGCTTCATCGACCGCTTCCTGATAGGTGAGTCCGCCCCGTCCTGTCGCCTTCTTGTAGAATCCAACGTGCAGTTCTTGCACGGTGGCGTGGTGTTTACCCAACCACCTCCGGAATTCCGCCGAGTTCGAGAAAAAGACCGCGCTCAACGCTGGGAGATGTCCGCCGCCGCCCATTTCAAGCCTGGGTTGCGGGGCGGCGCGAAGGCTGCGGGTTGGTCGATTACCGCAGCAGGCATCGCAACGTGCTGGGCAAATCCGAAGTCGTCGTCCGGTATCGGCTGGTTGTCGTCGTCGGCGAACACTCCAGTTTTCAGCGCGGACATGGCGGGAATCGTGGGCGGAACGCCAGGGGGGAAATATCGATCTCTGGCGCCCTTTACCGCGTCTGCTCAATCGGCAGATCGTGCAGTTTCAGCTCCGGGTTCTTCTCCGTGAAATAGCGCATCGTCCATTCGTTGGGGAAGAGTGCGATCGGATTGTCGAATTTGTCGGTGCCGAAGCTGACGCCGCTGGCGACGATCAGACGCGAAGTATCCTTCAACGCTGGGTGCGGCTCCAGCCACTTGAGCAGGGTCCAGGGTGTGGGCGTCAGCCGGGACTCGGCGCCATATTCCGCCTGTAGGCGCCACTGTACGACTTCAAATTGCAGTGGTCCGACGGCGGCGAGCAAGGTTGCGCCAGGCGGGGCGTTGCGGGCGTTGAACGACTGGACGACACCTTCCTGCAGGAGTTGCTCCAGGCCGGCGCGGTATTTTTTGGCGTCGGAGGAACTGGGATTCGAAATGTAGGTGAAGACCTCGGGCGGAAACCGCGGGATCTCGTCATACGCGATTGCCTTGTCCTCGGTCAGGGTGTCGCCAATGCCAAACTCGCTGTGGCCGACGAGACCGATGACGTCGCCCGGCCAGGCTTCGTCGACGGTCTCGCGTTCCTGCCCGAAGAGTTTGTGGGACGATGAGAGGCGCATCGTTTTGCCGGTCCGTTGATGCACGACCATCATGTCGCGCTCGAACTTTCCCGAGCAAACCCGTAGGAATGCGATCCGATCGCGATGCTTGGGGTCCATATTGGCCTGAATCTTGAAGACGAAGCCGGAAAACTTGTCGTGCGTCACAGGGACGACGCCGGCGGGCGTGTCAGAAACGTCCGACTTGAAATTCGACGTCGCCGCGACCTGTCGCGGGGCGGGTGGGATGGAATCCTTGAGAAATCCGTCCAGCAGGAGCTGGATGCCGAAGTTGTTCACGGCGCTGCCAAAGTAGACGGGCGTCTGTTTCCCGGCCTGCACGGCGGCGAGATCGAACGAATGCCCGGCTCCGTCGAGCATCGCGAGTTGCTCCTTCACTTCGTTGAACGTGTAGTCGTCGAGTTTTTCGCGGACAATCGGATCATCGAGGTTGGCCACGCTGACGGGCGCCTGAAATTTGCCACCGGGCACGCGCTCGAAGAGATGAACCTCACGGGTGCGGCGATCGAACACCCCTCGAAAGCCCGGACCGTTGCCGAGCGGCCAGATGACGGGCGACGACTGCAGGCCGAGGACGCTTTCGAGCTCGTCCAGCAGCTCGAGGGCGTTGCGCGTCGGCCGGTCGCACTTGTTCATGAAAGTGAAGATGGGTACGCCGCGGCGACGACAGACCTCGAAGAGCTTGCGGGTCTGAGTTTCGACGCCTTTGGCGGCGTCGATCACCATGAGCGCGGCGTCGACTGCAGTCAGAACGCGGTAGGTGTCCTCGGAAAAATCCTTGTGACCAGGCGTATCGAGAAGATTGACCGCGTACCCGGTGTAATCGAATTGCAGCACCGTCGAGCTGATCGAGATGCCGCGCTGCTTCTCAAGTTCCATCCAGTCGGACGCCGTGGCGCGCTGGTTTTTGCGGGCGGTCACGGAGCCCGCGAGATGGATGGCGTTGCCGTAAAGCAGGAACTTCTCGGTCAGCGTCGTCTTGCCCGCGTCCGGGTGGGAGATGATCGCAAAGGTGCGGCGGCGGGCGATTTCTTGGGCGGGAGACATGAAAAAGGGAGGAAGCAAACAGGGAATCAGCGGGTGAGGAAAGACCGAAGTCGCGCGCGGAAGTCGCGCGCGACGGGAATCGCTGGGTTGAAGCCAACGGAAATACTTGCCTGAAGGCGTGGCGGCCGATTCGTAAAAGGGACCCACATGAAACTCTTTTGGAAGATTTTGGCGTATGGTTTTGGCGCGGTGCTCCTCCTCGTGGGCGCAGCCGCTTTGGTCATCGTTGTTCTCAGCAATTCGAAATTGAAGAAGATCTATGCCGTGGCGGTTAAGCCCGTGTCGGTTGCGGCGGACCCGGAGGCCGTTGCCCGGGGGAAACACCTGGCGGAGACGCGTGGCTGCGTCGACTGTCACTCCGCTGATCTCGGGGGCAAGACGGTGTTCGAAAACGGCGCGATGGGGCGCGTGGACGCGCCCAATCTCACCCGGGGGCAGGGCGGGCTGCCGGCGGGCTATCGCGACGAGGATTTTGTGCGCGCCATCCGGCACGGCGTGGCGGTTGATGGGCGCGGGCTGTTTTTGATGCCGTCGGGTGACTACACGACCTTCTCCGATCCGGACATGGCGGCGCTCCTCGCCTATCTCAAATCTCTGCCGTCTGTGAACCGCCCCCGCGGGCCGATCATGCTCGGGCCGGTCGCCCGGGGACTCGTTGCTTTCGGGAAGATCAAACTCTCGGCCGAGGAAATCGACCATGCCAACGTGAAGCCGGCCGTGGTGACCCCCGGGGTCACGGCCGACTATGGGCGTTATGTCGCGGCGAGTTGTACGGGTTGTCACGGCCCGAATTTCTCCGGAGGCAAGATTGCGTCGGGGCCGCCGGACTGGCCGCCTGCGGCCAATCTGACGCCTCATGTACAGGGCCGAATCAACAAATGGAACGAGGCGGAATTTCTCCGGACACTACGGACCGCCAAACGTCCCGACGGCACGGAACTGCATCCGGCGATGCCCCGGGCGTTTGGCCAGATGGATGATGTTGAGTTAAAGGCGGTGTGGGCCTATTTCAAAACGTTGCCGGCCGCGGAAACCGGAGTTCGTTGACTGCCGCAGGCGTTTGATGCTCCGAGTATGCGGGTGGGTCGCTGCCGATTTGGTCCGGCAAATCGCGCCGCAGGTTCAAGTGCGGCAATGTTTGTGTCGATAAGCCCACTATGAAAATGCTCCTTTCGGTGGGCATCTATTTTAGCCTCGTTCTGGTCTTGGCGTTCGTACTGGCGAAGGTGGCGCCGCGTGAAAGCCTCGAAAACGACCCGGGCGACGACGAATTGTAGGTGACGCATTTGTCTGGCGGCGTGGCGCATTCGCGCAAACGTGGGCGGCGTGTCTGCCCAACCTTCCCTCAAACTGCGAGCCAACGCCCGCGCCCGCGCGCTTAGCGGCCACCCATGGGTGTTCGCCAACGAAGTCGAGACCCTGCTGCCTCCCGCGCACGACGGTGAAGTCGTGGAATGCCGTGATCGCACGGGACGGCTGATTGGTACGGGAATCTACAATTCCAAGTCGCAAATCATCTGGCGTCGACTGAGCCGGGATCGGGTGACGCTTGATGCCGGGTACATCCGGGCGGCGGTCGAGCGGGCCTTGGCACGCCGTGCCCCTGGCAACGCCCGCCGGTTGGTCTGGAGTGAGTCCGACGACCTGCCGGGAGTGGTGGTCGATCAATTTGGAGATACCTTGGTGGTCCAGGTACAGACGCTCGCGATGGAGAAACGCTCGGCGTTACTGGGGGATGTCCTCGCGGAACTGGTCAGGCCGGCTGAAATTGTTTTCCGGAATGACGGTCCGATCCGGCGTTTGGAGGGTCTACCTTTGGAGGTTCATTCACGGTCGGGAAACGCCTGGGAGCCGCGCTGGGTCGGTGTTGAGGGCTTCGACTACTGGCTGGATCTTCAGGGTGGTCAGAAAACCGGGTTTTATCTCGACCAACGTTTCCAGCACGCGGCTGTCGCGAAATATTGCGGCGGCGGGCGAGTGCTCGATGCCTTTTGCAACCAAGGCTCCTTCGCCTTGCATGCGGCGCGGGCCGGCGCGACCGAAGTGCTCGGGTTGGACAGTGCTGAGGATGCGATTGCCGCCGCCCGGCGGAATGCGCAGCAGAACGGAGTCGCGGGAGCCACCTCGTTTACCGTGGCCAATGTCTTCGACTGGTTCAATGCCCCCGAAAGGAATGTGGAGCCGCTGTGGGACGTAATCATCCTCGATCCGCCACCGTTTGCGAAGTCGAAGAGTGCGCTCGAAGGCGCGTTGCGCGGCTACAAGGAAATCAACTTGCGCGCCGTGAAGCGGCTCGTGCCCGGAGGCGTGTTGGCGACCTATACGTGCTCGCATCACATGCAGGACGCCGAATTGCGCCAGGTTCTGGCCGAGGTGTCGGCCGATGCGCGGCGCCGTCTGCGCGTGCTCGAGTGGGCGCATCAGCCGGTGGATCACCCAGTGCTCGCCACGATGTCCGAGAGCGAATATCTGCGGGGCTACATCGTGCGGGCGGAGTAGGCGTGGTTCTCGTCGATCGCTCTTCGCCGGCTGGTTTCTCCCGAATGCGCTTACGGCTCTCGCAGGCTTGCGTGGTGAGGTGCGACCGTGAAACGTGAGCGCATGCCTAGGCCCACCAACGCTCTGATCGTCGACGATGAGGCTCACGTGCGCGTGTTTGTGCGGATGCTGCTGAAGGAAGTTGGCATCGAAAACGTCTGGGAGGCGGCGAACGGTGCCCAGGCGATTGCGATGATTCAGCAGCATTGGCCGGAGCTCGTTATGCTGGACGTCAATCTTCCCATCATGAGCGGTCTGGAAGTGCTCCGGGAGATTCACGATGCGGCGCCGGAGATTCCCGTGATCATGGTCAGTTCCCAGACCGCAATGAAAACGGTGGCGGAGTCGGCGCGGCTGGGTGCGGTGACGTTTCTGTTGAAGCACAGTCCGAAGGATGTGACCCTGAAAACGCTGCGCGAGGCGCTTGATACGATCGAACAGCAGGGCAGTGCGCCTCAGGCGGACGAGGATTGAGCCGGCTCGGCGCGGCGGTCACCGCAGGGTCTTATCGAGTTCCCGGCGCATGGTCCGCAATTCCTCGAGCTGTTTTTGCAGTTCCTCTTTTTCCTTCTTGGTCTTTGCCTGTGCGATCGCCGTCATCAGATCCTTTTCCGCTTCCATCAGCTCCACCCGTTCGCTGGCGACGCGCTTTCTGAATTGGGCGGAGTCGCCGCCGAAAATTGAGAGGGGTTTCGCTACCTTCGCGTCGTTCAGCGCCAGATCCACCTCGCTGGATTTCAGGTTCTTCTTTTCGCGCGCGATCTCCTCATCCTGCTTTGCCAGCTGTTGATCCAACACCGTAATCCGGCCCTTCTTGACCTCAACCTTGGGCAGAACCGTGGCGGGCTGATGCTGGGTGGTCGCGTTTTTTTTGGCCGTATCTTTCGCCGGTTCGGCGGGCGGGGCTGGTGCCTCTGGTTTGTCCGTTTTCACCGGTGCGACGGGAGTGACGGGCTTTTTCTTCGCGTCCTCCATCATCCGGGCGCGGAGCGCCTCCTTCATATTCGTTTTCGGCGCGGGTTCTTCGTCTGCCCCGCGCAGACCCGGGGTGAGCGCGATGATGGCGAGCAGGAAGGTGATTGGGCGTGCGGTCATTGGCAGTCCATGAGGTAGTCGCGAGCCAGGGCTGAGTCGAGGATGCAGACGCAAAAAGGGCCGGTCTGCGACCGGCCCTTGGCGGGAAAGACACCCGATTTAGAAGGAACCTTAGAGTCCCTTCATCTTGCCGCCGTAGATGGCGCTGGCGCCCAGTTCCTCCTCGATCCGGAGGAGCTGGTTGTACTTCGCCACCCGGTCGGTGCGGCAGAGCGATCCCGTCTTGATCTGGCCGGCATTGGTCGCGACGGCGATGTCGGCGATCGTCACGTCCTCAGTCTCGCCGGAGCGATGGCTGATGACGGCGGTGTAGTTCGCTTCCTTGGCCATTTCGACGGCGTCAAACGTCTCCGTCAACGAGCCGATCTGGTTCACCTTCACGAGAATCGAGTTGGCGGTCTTCGTCTCGATGCCCTTCCGGAGGAACTCGGTGTTGGTGACGAAAAGATCGTCGCCGACCAGTTGCACGCGGTCACCGATCGCATCGGTGAGCTTCTTCCACGTGCCCCAGTCGCCTTCGGCGCAGCCGTCCTCGATGGAGATGATCGGGTATTTCGCGGTGAGCTTCTGGTAGAACTCGACCAATTCATCGCCACTGAGGATCTGGCCCGACGACTTCTTGAAGACGTAGTGCTTCTTCTCCTTCACGTAGAATTCGGAAGAGGCGACGTCGAGGGCGAGGTTGATGTCCTTGCCGAGTTTGTAGCCGGCATTCTTCACCGCGAGCGCGATGGCGTCGAGGGCGGCTTCGGCCGACTCGAGTTTCGGGGCAAAGCCCCCTTCGTCGCCGACGGCGGTGGCAAGGCCCTTTTCCTTGAGGACCTTCTTCAGCGAGTGAAACACCTCGCAGCCCATGCGGAGACCCTCGGAAAACGACTTGGCTCCCGTCGGCATCACCATGAATTCCTGGAAATCGATCGGGGCGTCAGAGTGCGCGCCGCCGTTCATGATGTTCATCATCGGGACCGGGAGCACCTTCGCGTTTGGTCCGCCGAGATACTTGTAGAGGGGCTGGCCGAGTGCGGCGGCGGCGGCGTGGGCGGTGGCGAGTGAGACGCCGAGAATCGCGTTGGCGCCGAGCTTCGACTTCGTCGCGGTGCCGTCGAGTTTGATCATCGCGCGGTCGATGCCCACCTGGTCGCAGGCGTCGTGGCCGATCAGGCTGGGGGCGATCTTCGACTTTACGTTCGCCACGGCCTTGAGGGTGCCTTTGCCGCCGTAGCGGGCCTTGTCGCCGTCGCGAAGCTCGATGGCCTCATGTTCGCCCGTCGAGGCGCCGGACGGGACGGCGGCGCGACCGAGCGCTCCGGAGGCGAGGCGTACGTCGACTTCAACAGTCGGGTTGCCGCGCGAGTCGATGATTTCGCGGGCGGTGATGGCTGTGATGGTAGTGTTCATGCTGGAAAAAAGTGCGGTGCAGTTCGCGTGCCGGATGAGATCCGAGCACGCAGCAAAGAGCCGCGCGAGGGCGAGGGGAAGGGAAAACTTCGCGTGGCGATCGGTCTCGGGTCCCCACGTCACGCCCGCCGGCGCCGTCTGCCGTTACCGCGGCGCGCTCACCAGGGGGCTTTCGATTGACCCAGCTTGTGCAGGAAACGTCGGAATGGTGTCATGGCCTTTGGTCGGGCTTCCTCGGGGACCTGATAATCGAAGCCACGATCGATGGCGGTCTTGGCGACTGACACCCCGTCGTAGTTGCGGGTGGCGATATTTTCCGGATTCAGCAGGTGTCGCGGAATCTGATCCAGGTGGCCCTCGTTCGCGGCTGCGTGCAGCGGCGTGTCGCCGTTGTCGTTACGAGTGAGGAGCAGGTCCGCGGTCAGCTGGGCCGGCGGGATCTTGTCGATTTGACCGGTTTCCGCCGCCGCATGTATCGCGGTGAAACCCGTCTTGCTGGCAAGCACGAGGTTTTCGTGGGTCAGCAGTGAGGCCGGAATCTGTTCCAGATGCCCGGAGATGGCCGCGGCGTGAAAGACAGTGTCTCCTCCGCCAGTGGTCTCGCGCAGGGCTTCACGTGTGAGAAGTGCCGCCGGAAGCTGGTCGAGGTGGCCGTTGAATGCCGCGACGTGGAGAACGGTTTCCCCACCGAGGTTCTTGATGGCGATGCTGGCGGCTGTGACAAATTGCGCCGGCACGCGGTCCAGCGTGCCGTTCTCGGCCGCCTCGTGCAGCAGGGTGTTTCCCACGTCGGTGCGGCGCTGCACGATCTCTTCGGTCAGGAGTTCCGGTGCGATCTGGCCAAGATGCCCATTGGCGGCGGCGACGTGAAAGACCGTGACGCCGGCATTGCTCCGCGAGCACAGGATGTCCGTTGTCAGAAATTCGGCCGGGACCAAGGAGAGATGTCCTCCGAGGGCGGCATGATGCAACGGCGAATAACCGGCATCGTTTTTCAGGGTGAGGGTCTCGGCGGTGACGACCCCGGGCGGGAGGTCGCGGAGTCGGCCGTATTTTGCGGCGAGGTGCAGCGGCGTGTTACCCGATGCGTTGCGGGTTGTCATGCTGCTGAGGCCGAGCATCTCGGGCGGCAGCCTGTCCAGCAGGCCCTCGCGGATGGCCACATGCAATTCGGGGATTTCCATCGGATCACGGCGATGAAAGCCGCTTGGATGCGCCAGACCAAGCAAAACATGGAGGTATTAACACGAAGGGGGCTGGATTTCAGTTTGCCATCGCGGCCGGGCAAAAACAAAGTACACCGGATGAACCCGACCGACCCGAAGCCAGCGGGGAACCTGGAGCCCAAAAAGGATGCCATCTTGCTTGTCGACGACGAGAAGCCCTTGCTGGATGTCTACACCGCCGCCCTTTCGATCCATTTTGAAATCACCACGGCGACGAACGCACGCGAGGCGGATTTCATTTTGCAGAAGAAGTCCTTCAAGGTCGTCGTCGCCGATCATCTGATGCCCGGTGGCAATGGCATGAACTTTCTCGTCCGCGCCCGGGAGGAGTTTCCTCACATGCAACGGATTTTGGTGACCGGCTACATGAAGCCGGAAATGCTGCTGAGAAGCGTCAACGAGGCGGCCCTGTTCCGTTATCTGCTCAAGCCGGTCTCGATGGCCGAACTCACGAAGGTCGTGCAGGACGCGGTGAAGGCCTACGCCGCGAGCGTGGCGGCGGAGAAATAGCCGCTGTCTCGGGTGCCCCGATTTTTCGCCGCTTTTCCCGGAGGTACGGAGCGGTCGGGCTGGCTTTCACTTTGAGCAGTCCCGCGAGTTGGCCCTGATAGATTAGCGCCCCGCCCTCGGGGCCGCCCACGGGACCGAGTTCGACAACGTAGTCGGCTTCGAGCAGCAGGTCGAGGTGGTGCTCGATTACGACCACGGTGTGCCCTTGGTCGACGAGCGAGTGGAGCACACGGATGAGCTTTTCACAGTCGCTCAGATGGAGGCCGATCGTTGGTTCCTCGAGCAGATAGAGGTTGCGGGGCAATTCGCCGCGGCTGCGCTCGCGATAGGTTGCGAGACCGGAGGAAAGTTCGGTGACGAGCTTGAGCCGCTGGGCCTCGCCGCCAGACAGTGACGGCGACGATTGCCCCAGCGTGAGATAACCGAGACCGCAATCGACCATCAGACGGCAGACCTGGGAAAGCTGGGAGTGAAAGTCGAAGAACACCGCCGCTTCCTCGAACGTAAGCTGCAGCACTTCGCCGATGTTTTTTCCCTTCCAGGTGATGTCGGCCAGATCGCTGCCGTAGCGGGAACCACGGCAGTCGTCGCACGGGAGATAGGTGTCGGGCATGAACGCCATCTCGAGTTTGATGCGCCCGGCGCCCTCGCACGCGGCGCAGCGTCCTCCGTTGGTGTTGAAGGAAAAACGCGAAGCGGTGAAGCCGCGGATTTTCGACTCTGGGAGTGAAGCGAAGAACTGCCGGATGAGATCGAAAATTCCGAGGTAGGTCGCCGGAGTCGAGCGCGGTGTCTTTCCGATGGGTGACTGGTCGACCTCGATTACGGACTTGAAGTCGCCGGCGCCTTCGAGGCGCGCAAAGGGTGGTCGGTTGGAATCGGAGGCGAGTCCGAACTCGTCCGAGGTGAATCCGGTGGCTTTGACGAAATCCCGGCCAGCGACGGTCGATTTCTTGCGGGCGATGGCGTCTTTGACTGCAGGGTGCAACACGTCGCGGAAGAGGGTGGATTTTCCTGCGCCGCTCGGGCCCGCGACCATGATGAGCCGTCCGATGGGCAGCCGGAGATCGAATCCCTTGAGGTTGCGAAAAGTGACCTCACGTAATTCAAGCCAGGTCGCTTTTCGATTTTCGGGCGGCAGCGGACGATATTCCCCGCGCAACGGATGGGTGATGCCTTTTTCAAGGAAAATCCCGGTCAGCGAATTGGCGCTGGCGCGGATTTCAGCGGGCGTACCGATCGCCAGCAATTCTCCACCGTGGATGCCGGCCGCCGGCCCGAGATCGATGATCTGGTCTGCCTTCGCCATCAACTCGTCGTCGTGCTCCACGACCAATAGCGTGTTTCCCTTGGCGCGGAGCGCCTGCAGCGTCTCGATCAGGCGGTCGTTGTCGCGGGCGTGGAGGCCGATGCTCGGTTCGTCGAGCACGTAGAGGACTCCCGAGAGATTGGAGCCGAGTTGGGCGGCAAGCCGGATGCGCTGCGCCTCGCCGCCGGAGAGGGTCTCGGTGGGACGGCTCAGCGAAAGGTACCCCAGTCCCACGTGATCGAGGAATTTCAGGCGTTCCTCAATTTGCGGCACGATGTCCTGCACGATCATTTTCCCGCGGGCGTCGAGTTCGAGGTTGCGCAGGTGGGCGAGCAGACGGGAGGGAGTGTCGCCGAGCAGTTCGGGCAGCGGTAGCGGCGCCTGTCGGCCGTGGAAGTGGAGTTTCACGGCGCGGCCCACGCGGTTCAGGCGGGCGCCGTGGCACTCGGGGCACGGCTGGCCCTCGTCCGAGATATCCTCGGCCGAATCGACGCCGAATTCGCGGAGACGCGCCGCAGGATCGTCCTCTTCCTCGTCAGCCGGTTCGAACATCCAGGGGAAAACTCGACCGTGACCGCGGCACGTCGGGCACCAGCCGCGCGGTGAGTTGAAGGAGAAATTCTTTGGATCTAATTCTGGGAATGATTCCCCGGTCTCGATGTCGGTGCGCGTGGTGGAAAACCACGAAAGCACTTCACCGTTCGGCGTAAGCAAGAAGCACGAGCCCTTGCCCAGGCGAAGGGCGGTGTCGAGGGCGGGACCCGGGCGTGCCTCGCCCTTGAGATCGGCGACCACGACCTCGATGTCGTGCTCCTTGTAGCGATCGAGTTTTTGAAACGCATCGACCCGCGTCAACCGGCCGTCGGCCCGCATCAGTTCAAACCCTTGGTTGCCAATCCACGTGGCGATTGGCTGGTGATGGCCTTTGCGGCCGCGGATGAGCGGGGCGCAAAGGTACAGGTGCTTGGCTTTTCTGGCCGCCGGCGTCGCGTCGAGCACGCGGCCGAGCAGCGCCCGCAGTGCGCCCGGCGAGAGCGGCTTCACCGGCTTGTCGGTGTCCGGATGATGCTGGATGCCAAGCCGCGCGTACAGGAGCCGAAGATACTGGGCGACCTCGGTGATCGTCGCGACGGTGGACTTGCGCGAACCGCGGGTCACGCGCTGCTCGATGGCGACAGTCGGCGGAATTCCGGTCAGGCGATCCACGGCCGGCCGCGGGAGTTGCTCCACGAATTGGCGGGCGTACGGCGACATCGATTCCATGAACCGGCGCTGGCCCTCGGCAAACACGATGTCGAACGCGAGTGTCGACTTGCCCGATCCCGAAACGCCCGTGACCACATTGAGCTGCCGGTGCGGGATGGTGAGCGAGATGTTCTTCAGGTTGTTCTCGCGGGCGCCGGTGATCGTGAGACATGCGGGCGTCTTCCCTCCAATGCGGTCCTCGACGGCGCCGTAGGTCGCTGCCTCCTCTGCCGCCATGGCGCTGTATTCCTTGTCTTCCATTGGATGACAAATTCCCAGGGCATCGCGGAGAAACGGGGAAGTTTCGGTTTGCGCGGCGGCGACGAGTTCAGGTGGACCTTCGGCGACGATCCGGCCGCCGTCGGCGCCGGCACCAGGGCCGATTTCAATCAGCCAGTCGGCGGATTTCAACACGTCGAGATTGTGCTCGATAACGATGACGCTGTGGCCGTGGTCGACGAGAGCCTGTAGCACGCGCAGGAGCCGCTTGACGTCATGTCGGTGCAATCCGGTGGTGGGTTCGTCGAGCAGGAGCAGCGCGCCCGTGCTGGCCGGAGGGGGGGCGTCGGACGCGGAGGGCCGTGCCGCCGACGAAGCCGAAAACGTTCCGAGGTACCGCACGAGTTTGAGGCGCTGGGATTCGCCTCCGCTGAGGGTGTTGAGCGGCTGGCCGAGGGTAAGGTAGCCGAGGCCCACCGAGTCGAGACTCGCGAGCCGAGTGCGAATCGGGTCGTGCGCGGCGAAGAGCACGAGGGCGTCTGTGACGTTGGTGGCAAGCAGATCGGCGACCGAAAGACCGTTCCATTGGATCGCTAGCACCTCGGGCTTGAAGCGCCGCGCTTCGCAGACCGGACACGGCACGAAGACGTCGGAGAGAAACTGCATCTCGACGCGTTCGTAGCCGAGACCAAGGCAATGGTCGCAGCGTCCTTCGCCACTGTTGAACGAAAAGCTTGAAGGGCTGAAGCCGGCCGCCTGCGCCGCCGGAGTCTCCGCGTACAGTTCGCGGATGAGTTCCCACGCCTCGGTGTAGAGGGCGGGATTTGAGCGCGGCGTGCGTGAAAGGGGAGACTGATCAACGAGGACGATTTCACTAAAATCGAGGTCGCTAGTGATCGCCTCGATCGCGGCCGGGTCCTCCGTGATCTGGTGGCGTTGGGTCAGCAGCCCCTGATGGATGACGTTGTCGAGGAGGGTGGATTTGCCGGAACCGGAGACACCGCTGAGGCAGACGAGGCGTTGCAGCGGGAGGCGGAAGGAAAGGTTCGATAGATTGTGCTTGGAGGCATTTCGGAAGCTAAGCCATTTCGCAGTGGCCACGCTGATCGTCCGGCGTTGGGGTGGGGTTTCGACGGATTCGCGGCCGGACAGGTAAGCGCCCGTGATGCTTGGCGACGACAAGAGGAGGGCCGCAACGGATCCCTGAAACACGATGTGCCCGCCGCGGCTGCCGGGCTCAGGTCCTACTTCGATGACGTGGTCAGCCGCGCGAATCATCGATTCGTCATGCTCGACGACGACGACGGAATTACCCGCATCCGTCAGCGTGCGGATGATGGAGATGAGCCGATTGATGTCGCGCGGATGAAGCCCGACGCTCGGCTCATCGAGGACGAACAGGGTGTCGATCAGGGAGGTGCCGAGACAGCTGGTGAGGTTGACGCGTTGCACTTCGCCGCCGGAGAGGGTTTTTGATGGCCGGTCGAGCGTGAGGTAACCAAGTCCGACCTGCTGGAGATAGCGGAGGCGCGAGAGGATCGATTCGTGGGCCAGCGAAGCAGAACGGTCCTCGCCGCGCCCCGGGGACGCCTTGCGTAGTGCGTTATCCGTTACCAGGTGGGTCAGTAGGTCGGAAACCGGAAGTTGATAGAGTTCGGGCAGAGTGCGGCCCTGCCACTTCCAGCAGAGGGCCTCGGGTTGGAGTCGTTGCCCGCCGCAGTCTGGGCAGGGGTTGTAGGCCCGGTAGCGCGAGAGGAAGACGCGCACGTGCATCTTGTACGTGTTCTTCTCCAGCCAGCGGAAAAATCCCTTCAGGCCATACCAATAACGGGGCCACTCCTTGCCGTTTTCCTCGCCATATCCGGGCTCGCCGTCGACGATGAAGCGCTGCTGATCGGTCGGCAGGGAGGCGAACGGAACGTCGGTGCGGATTTTTCGCTTCTTCGCAAAAACGAGCAGGTCCTTTTTCGAATCGCCATAGACTTCGCTTTCCCAGCACTTGATCGCGCCGTCATCGATCGACATCGAGAGATCGGGCATTGCGAGGCGGTAGTCGATTTCGATCACGCGGCCGAAGCCCCGGCACTTGGGACACGCGCCCAGAGGCGAGTTGAACGAGAACAGCGCGGGCGTGGCGGCGCGAAAGGTCCGGCCTGATTTCGGCGAGTGCAGCCCACGGGAATAGTGGCCCGCCTCGGTGAAACGGCCTGCCCCCGCTTCGATGAAAAGAAAGACTTCTCCCTGACCGAAGTGGAGCGCGGTTTCGGTCGCTTCGAGGAAGCGCGCCTGATGCTCCGGCGAGAGCGTGACGCGGTCCTGAACCACGAAGATTTCAGTGTTGAGGTTCTTGCTCGCGACGGGAGTGGCGAGCAGGTCGTCGATTTTGCAGACGAGGGACTCCGACAGGATGCGCACGTAGCCTTGATTCTTCAGGTTCGCGAGAATCTCCCGCCATTCGAGGTTCGCAGGCCGACGGACGCGGAAGGAGAGGAGCACGACCTTTCCGGACAGAGTGGTGGACGCCTTCTGCCAAATGGTCCGTGGGTTGTCGTCCTCGATCTTTTCACCGGTCGCCGGGTCGAAGCATTCGGCGACGTGACTGAACCAGACTTTGAAAAAGTCGGTCAGTTCGGTCATGGTGCCCACCGTGGAGCGCGAGGTCTTGACGGTGTTCGTCTGCTCGATGGCGATCGACGGCCGAATGTTCTCGATCGAATCGACCTTGGGTTTGTCGAGGAGATCGAGGAATTGCCGGGTGTAGGCGCTAAACGTCTCGACGTAGCGGCGCTGGCCCTCGGCGTGGAGCGTGTCGAACACCAGCGATGATTTCCCGGCGCCGCTCAGGCCCGTGACCACGATATACCGGCCCAATGGCACATCGAGGTCGAAGCCCTTGAGGTTGTTCTGGCGGACGCCGCGGAGGCGGATGCATTCGGGAGTGGACGAGGTGGGCACGGCGACGGAAGAAATCACGGCCCCACCAAGTTAACTGCGAACAGAAACGCAACTCGCGGCGCTCGTTCGGGGAATTTGAGCCACACGATGTTACCTGGAGGACGGAATGGATCACGAAACGGAACGACGGATTAGGGGCGAAGCATGCCCTCTACTTGTCGGATAGCGTGAGCGTCGCTCCAGCTGACTCGATCGCTTTTTCGACGGCGGCGGCAGGTCGGGTATTTGTCACCACGGTGATTCGGGGGCCGAAGGGCGCGGTGAGGCTGAGCGCCTTGCGCCCGAACTTCGAGGCATCGATGGCGAAAATCGTCCGCTCGGCGGCGGCGATCATCTTGCGCTGGGCCGCGATGACGAGCGCGTTGTGGTTCCAGACGCCGCTTTCGGTCACGCCGGTGCCGCCGAGGATTGCGACATCGGCATGGACTTGTTCAAAGGAGGCCTCGCACAGTGGCCCGACGAGCGTACCGAGTCGGCCGAGGATGCTTCCGCCGGTCACGATGGTTTCCGTCTTGCCGATCTCGCCGAACAGGCTGGCGACGGGCAGGGAGTTGGTGATGACCTGGACCCTTTTCTCTGCGAGCAACCGGGCGACGGCATAGGTGGTGGATCCGCCGTCGAGAATCACCGTCGTGCCGGGTTGGACCTGCGCGGCAACGAGGTTGGCGATGGCGAATTTTTGGTCGGCCTGCCGCTGGATCCGTGAGAGGAAGTCGTGTTCCTGCGTGAGGGCATCGGTGTCAATCAGGGACGCGCCGCCATGATGGCGGCGGACGATTCCACGATCCTCCAGCGAGTCGAGTGCTCGACGGACGGTGGAGAGGGATCCGCCAAAACGGTCGGCGAGCGAATGTAGATCGGCGTATTTGTGCTCGCGGATATGCTGCTCGATGAGGGCAATGCGCTGTTGGTTGGTCATGGCGCAACGATTTGGGAAAACAGGTTCAGGTAGGCGGCGACCTGGCGCTCCGGGTCAAATGTTTCGCGCGCAAACGTCCGGGCTTTTTCCGCGATGACGTTGCGTTCGGTGGCGCCTGGTCCGAATTGCCGCAGGAGTTCCGACCGAAATGCTGTGCGATCGTTGCGCGCGATCGCCCAACCGGTCTGGCCCGGAATAAAGCATTCTTCAATGCCCTGCGCCTGGTAGGCAACGGCGGGAAGTCCGTGGGCCTGGGCCTCGATGAGAAAATTCGACAACGCCTCGCTCCATGATGCGTGTACGGCGAGATCCGCGGCACAATACAGCGCTGATGGATTGGCGTGAAACCCGGTAAATTTCACACGGGCCCCGAGTTTCTTCCTGGAAACGAGGTCCTCGCAAGCGGCGCGGGCGGGGCCGTCGCCGGCCAGCCACAGCTGCCAGTCGCATGATGTCGGAAGGCCAGCCATGATTTCGACAAGCTCGCGTTGGTTCTTCTCCGGGCGGAACATCGCGACGCACAGAAGGACGTTCGTCGAGTCGGTGGCGCCATAGTGGGCACGCAGCGCGTCGTTGCGGCGGAGTGTCGTGACAGGTGGGAAGACCAGAGAGTTGTGAATGACGGAGATTTTTTGCCGCGAGACAAAGTAACGCGAAACCAACGCGTCACGGGCTTCGGCGCTATTGGCGACCACGTGGCCGACCCGCTGAAGGGAACGGCGGAAAAGGGCCGGCAACGGCTTTCCCGTCCGCATGGTCGCGATCACCCTGCAGGCGGGTAGGGCGTTTTGGAGACTGGCCCCGTAGCAGTTCGCCATGCGACCCATGCACAGGATGATGTCGGGTGCAGCGCGGCGCGTGGCAGCAATGAGTCCCGGTGCCAGCCAGTCGAGCCCTACGTCAAAGGGTTGCAGCGTGCGGCGGGACACGTTTTTCGCCACGGTGCCCACGAGGGCGCCGCCGGGCCGGAAGGTGAGTAGCGTGGTCGGATGGCCGGCTGCGGCCCAGGCATTGGCGAGCAGGACCGACTGCCGTTCGGTCCCGCCGCTGCGGAGGAAATCTTGAACAATCAGGATTTTCATTGCCCGGGGCTTCGGCGGGGCGAAGGTTTGCCCCTCAAGCAATGAAATCTCCGTTCCTGCAACTGCTCGTGCGCTGGCTCGTACTTGCGCTCGGCGTCATGCTGGCGACCCGCATCGTTCCGGGCATCAAATGCGAAGATGGGGCGAGCCTAGTTTCCGTCGTGCTCCTGCTCAGCTTTTTCAATGCAATTTTGAAGCCGCTGCTGGTGCTCTTCACGTTGCCATTCATTCTGGTGACGATGGGACTCGGGGTGCTCGTAATCAATGCCTTGTTGTTCCTTCTCGTCGGGCGGATAGTCGACGGTTTTCACGTGGCCGGGTTCTGGTCCGCCTGCGGCGGGGCGCTGGTGGTGAGTTTTACCAATCTGATGGTGAGCATTTTTACCCGGGGGGCGAAGGTTCAGCCGCGGCCGCCGGCGCAGCGCAAATCAAAGGGCGACGACGTGATCGATATTTGAGGTGGAGGGCGTTGCCGGTTGCCGTCTGTCCGGTGAAAACTTTCATCGTGAGGCGGCGATTTCCGTTTGACGGTGGTTTTCCCCGTCGCGACGTTGCGGGATGGCTGAAACTATCGAATACGATCTCATTGTCATTGGGGGTGGTCCGGCGGGCTACGCGGGCGCGATTCGGGCTGGTCAGCTCGGCAAGAAAGTTGCCTGCATTGAACTTGAGCGGGCTGGAGGCACGTGCCTGAATTGGGGCTGCATTCCGACGAAGGCCCTCCTGAAGAGCGCGGAGTTGTTCCGCTCGTTTCAGAAGGCGGAGATGTTTGGGATCAACGCGAAGGAGATTGCCTTCGACTTTGCCAAGGTGATGGACCGCTCTCGCGGCGTCGCCGGGCAAATGGCCAAGGGAGTGGAGTTCCTCTTTCGCAAGAACAAGGTCGAATATTTCGTCGGTCGTGCCCAGGTCACGGTTCCGGGGATGGTCGAAATCATCGAGGGCGAGCACAAGGGGAAGTTCTTCAAGACGAAAAACGTGCTGCTCGCCACCGGCTGCAAGCCGCGGCGGCTGCCGGATGTGCCGGTTGACGGTCAGCGGGTGCTGACCTCGCGCGAGGCGCTCGAGCCCCGCAAGAGTCCGCCAAAATCGCTCGTGATCATCGGAGCGGGCGCGATCGGTGTTGAATTCGCCTATTTCTACAACGCGTTTGGAACCAAGGTGACGCTGGTGGAGATGCTGCCGCAGATCGTGCCGGTGGAGGACGAGGATGTGGCGAAGGCGTTGCAACGTTCGTTTGAAAAACAGGGCCTGGCCGTGCATGTGGGCACCAAGGTCGAGAACGTGCGCGTGGGGAAGGACAAGGTACAGCTGACCTTGGTGAAGGCGGGCGAGGCCAATTCGACCGAGATCGAAGCGGAGTCACTGCTGGTCGCCATCGGTGTGGTTCCCAACCTCGAGGGAGTGCTTTCCTCGAAAGTGAGTTTGGAACTGGAGCGCGGCTACGTGAAGGTGAACGACTCCTACGAGAGCAGCGTAAAGGGGATCTATGCGGCCGGCGACATCATCGGGCCGCCCTGGCTGGCGCACGTGGCGACGTTTGAGGCGGTCAATGCGGTGGCCGCGATGTTTGGGCATGCCAACGCCGGGCGAGTGAAGATTTTCCCTGGCGCCACTTATTGCCAGCCGCAGATCGCCAGCGTGGGTCTCACTGAGAAGGCGGCGAAGGAAAAGGGGCTGAACTACAAGGTTGGCAAGTTTCCGTTTACGGCGTCGGGCAAGGCCGTCGCCGCGGGTGATGCGGAGGGGTTCGTTAAAGTCATCAGCGACGCGAAGACGGGTGAGATTATCGGGGCGCACATCCTCGGCAACGAGGCGCCCGAGCTCATCGCGGAATATGTGCTGGCGATGAATATGGAGGGCACTGTCGAAGAAGTGCACCATGCCATCCATGCCCATCCGACGCTGAGCGAAGCCTTGATGGAGGCTGCGGCAGCTACCACTGGCGAGGCGATTCACATCTGAGAAAGCCGCGCGGCTCGCAATTTCTACCTTCGCTTCTTGAACGGCGCGGCGCTCTTGCCCGTGGGCAGGGTGCCGTCGGCGGCCATCTCCTTGATCAAGGTCGAGAGGTAGGGGATGAGCTGTTTCTTGCGGCTGACGACGCCGGGCATGTCGAAAATTTCGTCCTGCTCGACGTGGGGATAGCTGATCTTCCCGATGAAGGTCGAATCGCCCTTTACGAGCAGAAGTGAATTTTGCGTATTGATGTCGGTGACGAGCAGGGCGGCAAACGCGAGTCGCTCTTCGTCGCGAAGGTCCTGCACGGCGCGGGCGATCGGTTTGGCGTGTTGCCAGAAATTGCCGAACCCGAGTTCCTCGACCTGGGAAACCGCGAAACGGATGCCTTCCTCCTCGTAAATCTTGAAGTCCGATCGCACGACCTTTTCGGGCGGGTTCGCGAGGATGACCGAGCCGGAATTGAAGATCTCGTCGGCCAGTTGCTTGGAGTTCACTCCTGAGATTTCGGAGAGCCATGCCAGCAGGATGGCGTCCTTGCCAGTCGTCGTGGGGCCGTTGAGGTGGAGCGTGTCGGAAATGAGGCCTGACATCATGATTCCGGCGATGGCGGGCGACGGCTGCAGGCCCTCCCGGCGGAAGAGATCGGCGATGATTGTGCACGTCGACCCCACCGGTTCGTTGATGAAGAGAATCGGCTGGGCGGTGTTGAGCGCGCCGAGTCGGTGATGGTCGATGATTTCGGCAATGGTGATTTCTTCAGCGCCGGAAACCGCCTGGGTGAGTTCGTTGTGATCGACGAGCACGAGGCGCGTCTGGACGGGCTTAAAGATGTCGCTCTTCGTCAAAATTCCGACGAGTGCGCCGTCGTCGCTGGTGACGAGCACGGCGTGGTTGGTTACGGAGAATTTCTTGCGTACGTCCGCGATGCGTTCATCCGGGCCAACCGTCACAAACGTTCGCTCGACGACCCGCTCGATGCTGGAGGCGGTGCGGACGACCCAGGCGGTGGTCGCCGAGTCGTAAGGACTGATGATGATGGCGACGCCGCGATCCTTCGCGAGGGCGACGGTTTCCGCGTCGATTTCCAGGCCGCTGGTGATGACGAGTGCGCGGATGCCCAGTTCAATTGACCGCCGCTGCACGTCGCGGCGATCGCCGACGATGATGATCGACTGGTCGGCGGGGATATTCTCGCGTTCGGAAATGCTCCAGAACGAGCGGATGTCCATGGTGCCGAGGCGAACGTAGAAGTCCTCGACACTCTCCTCGTTGACGAGGTGCACCGGCCTTCCTTTGAGCGCACGGGCGATGGCGGCCAGCGAGGTGTGGACCTGCCGCATCAGGCGCGGTTCGCTCACCCGCGGAATGAAAATACCCCCCAGATGTGCGATGGAGACGGTGCCGAGCGGTTTGCGCCGGGTGTTGGTGACGGGTAGAACCCGGATGTGGTGCCGATCGAGCAACTCCAGTGCCTCGGCACAAGTGGCTTGTTCCGGGACCGAGATGACGGCGGGCGTCATGAGGTCGTGGACACGGGGGGAAACGTCGCTCAGATAGTGGGGAAGAGGCTGATGAAAACGGGCGAGAATCGTGTCGATGCGGGCGTTGGAATTGCCGCAGCGGGCCGCGATGTAGCCTCGCTCCCCGCGAGCCTCCTTGAAGGCGGCGTAAGCGATGGCCGAGCAAATTGCGTCGGCATCGGGATTCTTGTGGCCGACGATGTAGGTGGGGGTCGGCGCCTTGTCGGGTGCGGATGAACCGCCACGGGAGGCGGATTCGGTTCGAGCGGAAGTCATGCGTGTCGCGCACGATGTACCGCTGAGCGGGGAGGGGGAAGCGGGAAAAGAAAAAGCCCGGCCGGAAATCCGGCCGGGCGATGCGATAGAAGGCTCTTTTTAGAAAACGATTAGGGCCCGCGAGAGGCGAGGGTGCCACCCGTCGATCCGAGCATGCCGCCGTTGCCGGCGGTCGGAGGAATTCCGTAGATGCGGGCGCTGTTGGTGGTTGCGGCCGTACCGTTTAGCGGGATCGCCTGCCGGATGTCGATCGGGCGGGTCGTGCTCGTGCTGCTCGGGTTGTTGGAAACGAACGGACTCGTCGCGGTGGTGATGCTTGAGTAGAAGGCAATGTTGCCGCCGAGGAAAGCGATGAAGCCGCCGGTATCCTTGTAAACGCCGCTGGTCGCGTTCCAGAGACCCTGGGCGGTCAGTCCCCGCGTATAGACGACCGGTGTCGTCGCCGGATCACTCATCTTCACCCCGCCGACAAATTCCCAAGACGGGGAGCGGCTGGTCGTGAACTGGGTGTTAAGCGAATTACGCTGCGCAGTCGGTTGGATGATGAACTGCGGGTAGGTTCCGTTGAAGGCAGGGTCATTCTTGGCGAAATAAAAGGTCGGATCGTTTAGAATGTTGTTCTTCGCCAAGATGCCGGGCCATTTCCAGGCCGGCTGCGGAGCATTGAGGGTCGTATTTGGAATCGTCTGGGGGTCGGGCAGCCGGTCACCATTGTCACCCGCATAAATCGTGGCGGCTTTGAGAATCTCTCGTGCGCTGTTGGCGTCTACGGCGCGCTGGGCCTTCTCACGGACGGTGCCGACGGTCGGAATCACGATGGCGGCGAGGATGCCGATGATCGCGATTACGGTCAGTAGTTCGATGAGAGTGAAACCACGGCTGGCGAGGCGGAGGTTGACGGACGCTCCGGCGCGGGCCGAGCAACGGGATAGGATGAGCATGATTTAGGGGGCTGGTGACAGGAAAGACGCGGGAAGTGAAGGGACAGTTTCGACGAAAAATCGCGGGCACAAGCAGAAATTCCTGCCGCGAGCTGGACAAAACTTTTTTCGCCGAACTACGCTGCAGCCATGAAGGTATATCTTGATGGAAAGTTCGTCGACAGTGCAGATGCAAAAGTGTCCGTTTTCGACCACGGGTTGCTCTATGGCGACGGTGTGTTCGAGGGCATCCGCCTTTATGGAGGAAACATCTTCCGGCTGGATGAGCACCTTGAGCGGCTGGAATATTCGGCCAAAGCGATCATGTTGCAGATGCCGCTCAACCGATCCGAATTGAGCGAGGCGACCTGCGAAACCTGCCGGCAGAATGGACTGACCGATGCCTACATTCGCCTGGTCGTCACCCGTGGCGTCGGCGACCTCGGCCTGGCGCCGTGGCTTTGCCCCAAGCCGACCCTGTTCATCATCGCGAGCAAGATTTCCCTCTATCCGAAGGAATACTACGAAAACGGGCTGGCCATTGTCACTGTTCCCACCCGGCGGATCAATCCAGCCGCGTTGCCGCCGACGATCAAGTCGCTGAATTACATGAACAATATCCTCGGTAAGATCGAGGCGAAGCAATTTGGGGCTTTGGAAGCGATCATGCTGAACGACCAGGGGTATGTGGCCGAATGCACGGCGGATAACATCTTCATCGTGCACAAGGGTGAGATCATCACTCCGGCGGCGTCGCAGGGCGCTCTCAAGGGCGTCACCCGGTCAACCATCCTCGATATCGCCAAGGACACCGGTATTCCGATTCGGGAGGCCGATATGACGCGCTACGACGTTTGGGTGGCGGACGAATGTTTTCTGACCGGTTCCGGAGCCGAGGTGATTCCCGCGGTCAAACTTGACGGCCGGGAAATCGGGACAGGCAAGCCCGGCCCAATCACCCAGCGGGTGATGGAGTCGTTTCGCAAACGCGTTCTGATCGAGGGGACTCGGATTTGAGTCGGGTCGCTCCCCGGGGGCTCTATCGTCACGCTCAAGTTTTGCTTGAGCGTCACGATTGCATCATTGACGTGTGCCGATGGTGTCCATTTGGCGCGCGGCCGGTCGCTGCACGGCTGCACTTGCCAGCGTCCCACACTGTGGCATGTTCCGTGCAGAACCCTTTTCCAATTCATGGCCAACCCGCTTAAATGCGACCTTTGCTCGAAGCCGGCGACCGTCCACCTGACGCAGATTGTGAACAACAAAGTTCACAAGGTGGACTTGTGCGAGGCCTGTGCCCAGGCCAAGGGCGTGACCGATCCCAGCGGGTTCTCCCTCGCCGATCTGCTGCTCAAGGCCTCGCTCAATCCCGAGCCGGCGGCGGGCGGCGTCCGGTGTGAGCGGTGCGGGTTCACGCAGAATGATTTCAAGAAACACGGGCGGTTCGGCTGTCCGGTTTGCTATGATACATTCCGCGGCGTGGTGGAGCCAATGCTCGAAAACATGCACAACGGCACGGCGCACGCCGGGAAGATTCCTCACCGCGCGCTTGAACGGAAATCTTTCTACGATCGGCTGACCAAGCTCGAACTTGACCTCACCGAGGCCATCAAGTCCGAACGCTACGAGGATGCCGCCCGGACTCGTGATGAAATCAACCAAGTCAAACAAGCGTACAACCAGCACTCCGCCCGATAAGGCCATGACGATTTCATCGCTCATCGACACGCCGTCCGAGCTCACGGATACCGCGAGCAGCAAGACCGCGATCGTGCTGATGACGCGGGTTCGGCTGGCGCGGAACCTGGAGGGGCACTCGTTTCCGGGCTGGGCGAAACCGGCGCAACGCGAGGAGAGCTTTGCTGTGTGCCGTGCCGCCGTGGCGGCGACGCCGCAGATGCGGCGGTCGGTCGATGTTTCAATCGCCGATCTAAGCGACTTGGAACGGCAGATTCTCGTGGAGCGTCATCTGATCAGCCGCGAATTGAGCGGAGCCAAGACGGGGGCGGGTGTGATCATCAGCAAGGATCAGGCGTTTTCGGTGATGATTAACGAGGAGGATCACCTCCGCATCCAAGTGTTGCGGGCGGGCTTCAACCTCAAGAAGGCGTGGAGCGCGATTAATGATTTGGATTCGGCGCTCGAGGAACACCTTGATTTCGCGTTCTCACCGACGCTGGGTTACCTCACCGCGTGCCCGACCAACCTCGGAACCGGCATGCGCGCCTCCGCGATGATGCACCTGCCGGCGCTCGTGATCTCCAACCAGATGGAAAAGGTGGTGAGGGCCGTCAACCAGCTCGGCATGGTGGTGCGCGGCCTGTTCGGTGAGGGATCGGATGCGAGCGGTTCAATTTTTCAGATTTCCAACCAGACCACCCTCGGGGAATCTGAGGAGGAAATCATCAAACGCCTCGGCTCTGTACTTCAGTCAATCGTCGAGCATGAGCTCAACGCCCGAGAAAAACTATTGGAGGCAGACGCCGGCAAACTTCTCGACAAGGTGGGCCGGGCCTACGGAATCCTCCAAAACAGCCATCTGCTCAGCTCCAGCGAAGCGATGAATCTGCTGTCACTGATTAGGCTCGGCGTTGACCTCGGGTCCTTTCCCGAAACGAGTCGCTCGGCGATCGATCGCCTCTTCATCGAGGCGCAGCCGGGACACTTGCAGCACTCCCAAAAGGGAGAATTCGAACCGGGGCAGCGGGACGTCATCCGGGCGGCCAGATTGCGGTCCGAGTTTGCCAATTTCACGCGACCGGATTTCAATTTCATCAACAACGACAAGAACTAAGTCCGCCTTAAATCCCTTTCACCATGTCCCAGGAACCGATGAACAATTTCACGCCACGCGCGCAGCAGGTGCTGGCGCTGGCCCGCAAGGAAGCCGACCGGTTTCACCATAACTACGTCGGCACCGAGCACATCCTTCTCGGCCTGATCAAGCTGGGGCAGGGCGTCGCTGTCAGCGTCCTCCAGAAAATGGGACTGGATCTCGAGACCGTGCGCTCCGCGGTGGAGAAGCAGGTTGGTACCGGGCAGGAAACGAAGACGCAGAACAGCATCCCTTACACCCCCCGCGTCAAGAAGGTGCTCGCCTTGGCAGGCAAAGAGGCGAAGACGCTCAACCACTCTTACGTCGGCACCGAGCATATCCTCCTCGGTCTCTTGCGTGAGGGGGAGGGCGTGGCGGCTCGCGTGCTCAAATCCCTCGACATCGACATCGAACGGACGCGCAACGAAATCCTCCGTGAGCTCGATCCGCAGTTTTCGGGCGGACAGGCCGGCGAGGGTGGGGAAGAAGCGGCGGCAGGAACCCCGCAGCGGCCCGGGGCGCAGCCGGAGGACAAGAAGGAGGTCAAGACGCCCGCCCTCAAGGCGTTTGGGCGTGACCTTACGGAACTCGCCCGCAAAGGCGAAATGGATCCCGTCATCGGCCGGAAGAACGAAATTCGCCGGGTCATTCAGATTCTCTGTCGCCGCACCAAGAATAACCCGGTCCTCATCGGTGAGGCGGGCGTGGGCAAGACCGCGATTGTCGAGGGCCTCGCCCAGGAAATCGCCAGCGGGAACGTGCCGGAAATTCTGTTTGAGAAGAAGGTCATCACCCTCGATCTCGCTCTTATGGTCGCCGGCACCAAGTACCGCGGTCAGTTCGAGGAACGGATCAAGGCGGTGATGGACGAGATCAAGCGGGCCAAGAACATCATCCTCTTCATCGACGAGCTGCACACCATCGTGGGTGCCGGCGCGGCCGAGGGTGCGATGGACGCCTCAAACATCTTCAAGCCCGCCCTTTCTCGCGGTGAGCTCCAATGTGTCGGTGCCACGACCCTGACCGAATATCGCAAGTATATCGAAAAGGACTCCGCGCTCGATCGCCGCTTCCAGTCGGTGAAAGTAGAGGCCCCGTCGGTCGAGGACACCATCCTCATCCTCAAGGGCATTCGCTCAAAGTATGAGGACCATCACAAGGCGACCTTCTCTGACAAGTCCCTTGAGGCGGCGGCGAAGATGTCAGATCGCTACATCACCGGAAGATTTCTTCCCGACAAGGCGATCGACGTGATGGACGAGGCCGGATCCCGCGCCCGCATCGGCGCCCTGAGCCGTCCGCCTGATGTGGAAAATCTCACCAAGGAAATCGAGGCGGTCTGCGCCTTGAAGGAAAAGGCGATCAGCGAGCAGCACTTCGAGGAGGCGGCAAAATTCCGCGATCAGGAAAAGCAGCTCCGCGTAAAGCAGGAGCAGGTCACCGAGCAGTGGAAAAAACAGCGCGATGAAAAGCGCGTGGCGATCGATGAGGACCTGATGATGCAGGTCGTCGCCGACTGGACCGGCATTCCGCTTTCCCGGATGGAAAAGAAGGACAGTGAGAAATTGCTCAACCTCGAGGGCGAGCTGCAGAAGGCGGTCATCGGTCAGGACATCGCGTCCAGCGCCATTGCCCGCGCCCTACGCCGTTCACGGGCCGACCTCAAGGACCCACGCCGCCCCATCGGTTCGTTCATGTTTGTCGGGCCGACCGGCGTCGGCAAGACGATGCTCGCCAAGCAACTCGCCGCCCAGATGTTCGGCAATCAGGACGCGATCATCCAGATCGACATGTCGGAATACATGGAGAAGTTCGCTGTTTCCCGTCTCGTCGGTTCGCCCCCGGGCTACGTCGGTTACGAGGAAGGCGGTCAGCTGACCGAGGCGGTGCGACGCAAGCCCTACGCGGTCGTCCTCTTCGACGAAGTTGAGAAGGCCCATCCCGATGTGATCCAATTGCTGCTCCAAATCCTCGAGGACGGTCGTCTGACGGACTCGCTGGGTCGTACGGTCGATTTCCGCAATACGATCATCATCATGACATCCAACGTCGGAGCGGCGCTGTTGCAGCGCCAGACGACGATGGGATTTGCCGCCGCTACGTCGAATTTCAACGATGCGGAAAAGATGCGGGAAAAAGTGCTCGAAGAGGCCAAGCGCGTCTTCAAGCCGGAGTTCCTGAACCGCATCTCCGACATCATTTTCTTCCGGCCGCTTTCGAAGCTGGACCTGGTGAAGATTGTCGAACTTGAGACGACGCATTTCGCCAAGCGGCTCACCGAGCGGAAAATCACCCTTGAGTTCACCCAAGAGGCCAAGGACCTATTGATCGAGAAGGGCTACGACGAAAAGTACGGCGCGCGTCCGTTGCGCCGCGCTGTCGAGCACTACCTCGAGGATCCGCTGGCCGAAGCGCTGCTCCGCGGAGAAGTGAAAGACGGCGAGCCCGTGTTGGTGGCTCGCGAGGGGGAAAAGCTAATCTTCAAACAAAAGACGCCACCTGCCGCTCCGAGCGGCGTGACGCCCTGAGCAAAACGGCGACCACCCGTCGCCCAACGAAACCCCGCCTCCCGAGAACAAAGGGGGCGGGGTTTTTCTTTTGGAACGTCCGCCGGCGCTCCCGTTGCCGCCGGTGGGACGGCAACGGATTCGCGCCCAACAGGTCGACCACGCCAGGCGGATCAGAATTCCGTGCCTACGGTCAGCTTGAAGGAGCGCGGGTCACCCCACGATCCACCGGCGGCCGCGGCCGAACGATAATATTCCTTGTTCGTCAGATTATCGACGTTGAGGTTGAACGTCGTGGTCCGATTGAAGACCTTCGCCGTATAACCGGCGGACAGGACGTAAATCGTGTACGCGGGCGAGTAGAGCGAAAGGGTGGGTGAAGTGAGGGGGCCGGTCGTGATCCCACTGATATTGGCGGAGCCGCGGTACGTGCGCAGCCGCCAGTTGCCACCGACGCCGATGGAGAAGCCCTTGAGGAAGCCTTCGCTGAACCGATAGTGGCTGAAGAGATTTCCGCGAGCCTTCGTGTAGCCCGGATTGGGCAAGCCCTCCGGAATAGTCAGCAGAAAATCATTCAGCAAGGGGGTCGGTTTGTTCAGCGCCTTTGCCTGATCCTGAAAGTCATGCAACAAGGGCGCCCGATCCACGTTCACCACCTTGTTGGTGGCATAGCTGGCTGTGAGCCGCCAATTGCGCAGCGGGTTCGCGATTACCTGGATCTCGTTGCCGCTGGTCGTCGTGGTTTGGTAGTCCGTGGTGCCGCTGGAGTTAAAGGTCGTTGGAAAAATCGCGGCGAGTTCGTCGCGGACGTTGATCGCCGCGCCCGGCGTAAAACGTGCGTTCGGCGTGAAGTTTTTGTAGTGGGTCACTGCAACCTCGAGCTTGCCCTTGAAAAAGGTCAACCGCGCCGAGATATCGGTGCCTTCGCCTACCGGAATGCCCTGTACTTCGCCGGCGACGTAGGTTGCCGCGCCCTCACCGACTGAAATCCGGAACGATTGCGCGTAATTGTAACCAATCGCGAACATATCGTTGAGGCGGAGGATGCCGCCGTAGTTGGCGCCGTCGACCTTGTAGTGCACGAACGGCTTGGGATTGAGCGCGTCGAGGTAGTCGACGACCCATTCCTTTTGCGGCCGGACGGAGCCGATGGTCGTCTTCATGTTAAACTCATCCTGGCGGTAGCCGACCATCGTGAACAGGTGATCGTTGAAATAGCTGCCCGAGGCTCCAAAGCCGTACGATGGCGTGTAGAAGCGGCGGTTGATGAACTGACCGGTAGCCGCGACCGCATTCGAGAGGTCCGGATACCAGGCTGACACACCGGGGACCGGTCCCAGATCGCCCGTGCGCTCATTGGCCGAGCCGTCCTTTAGGTAAAACCGGCGAATAAAGCGGTTGTTGGTGAAGGTCGTGCGGTTCGCGACAAACGCCGCCTGGGTGATCGCGGGATTGATGACCCCGGTCCAATTCGGATTCGCCATGTCCAGATACTCTCCGTACTTCGGCTTCTTCTGCCCGGGATTGTCCTGATGCTGCTGCGCGTTGACGATGAACTGCTGCTTCATCCACTTGAAGTACGTGAAGTCGTAAACGGCGGAAATCCGCATGTCGCGGACGATGTTGCCATTCAGGTTCCGGGTGCGGAGGTACTCCGTGTAGAGTTCGTTGTAATAGGGATTCACCGCGCCGTTTGGCAGCAGGGGACTGCGATCCCGCGTAATCGCGCGGGACGTGTAGGACCAATTGTCGATCTGCTGCTGGTAGAAGTTGCCCGAAAGCTGCAGGTGCAGGTTCTTCCCGATGTGTTGTTCCGCTTCGAACGTGACGGAATCAGTGTAGTTCTTGAACGTGGCGTTCGGTCCGTTGGACTGAAACGCCTTCGGGACGATCGACGGATCGATGACGGCAATGGCTGGTCCGGTGCTGATGACGCGGCCCGTTGCTCGGTACGCGGCACCGGTTTCCGGGATGTAGATGTAGCCGCCACCGATGGCCAGCGTCGCCTGCGCTGCCCGAATAAAGGAGTCGGTGAACATGCCCTGCGAGTTCACTGAAGTCGTCTTGTTGTGCTCGGCCATTACGCTGATCGAGGTGGACTTGAAGGGCCGGTACGTGACCGCGCCGTAAACGCCGCGGAAATCGCGCCGGACGTTGTCGATCCATGAATCGTTCGTGCTCGTGACCGCCGCAACCCGCAGGGCGAGTTTGTTCTTGATAATAGGGCGGTTGACGTCGACTTCGGCCCGTAGGAGGGAGTTGCTGCCCACCATGAGGCGCAGGCGGTTGACATTGCGCGTGAAGAGACCGCGCTTGGTGATCTGGTGGTTCGCGCCGCCGACGTCCGCCTCGCCGTAGAGAAACGCGTTCGGTCCGCGCAATTCCTCGACGCGCTCCGTGCTGTACGAGTCCATCGGGGAATACCAGATCCAGCCGTTGCGAAGGGCATAGGCGTTCGGGACACCCCGGAGAATCACCCGGCTGGAGACGGTGGCATTGGGTTCCGGATTCGATTCACCGGACACCATCCAGGTCGCAATTTCCTCCATCGTGGTGAGTCCGAGGTCCTCGATGAACTGGGCGTTGATGATTGAAATCGAGTTCGCGACATTTTTGAGCGGCTGCACCGTGCGCATGCCGGATGTCGTCATCATCGATTCATAGCCGAGATCCTTTTCCTCGGTGACGGTAAAGGTGGAAAGTTGCAGCGCCTCGTCCTTGCCCGTGGTGGACTGACCGCCCGTCGCAGAAGCGGAAGCGGTCTGAGCGACGCTGAGTGCGGGCAGAAGCAATCCGAGCACGGCTGTCGTGAGAGCGGTCATGGGGCGCCGCAAGAGGACGGGGATATGGTTCATGATCGTGAGTGGGTGGGTCGTTCGCGAGGCGTTTGGTGGGTTCGGACAGGTCGGGTCCGATCGTCGTTTGGGCAAAGCACGGTGCGTGCCCGGGTGAGGGCCGATACTCGGCGGAGGCCGGCCGGAATCAAGTCTGAATCCGCCGCACTAAGTAACCGTTCGTATACTCAATCGCCGGCGGAGAATAGCGGCTAAAACGTCCCTTTTACGCCAAAAGACCAAAGCGAGCCGTAGGTCGTGCGCTGGCGGAATTGCGCCATCTCCGGCGTGTGTGGGCCGTAGATTTGGGTGTCGTTGGTCGCGTCGCCGATGTTTCGGAAATTGGCGAAAACGGCGAAGCGCTTGCGGAGATGGAATTCGCCCTGGAGATCCATGAAGAGCAGCTTCGAGGTCCAGTTGAACGTGCCCGCCTCGATGCTCCGACCTGTCACCGGATCGCCGCGGCTGAGGCCCCGGTAATTCCAGTTCACGCGCACATTGAATTTTTCTCGGCTCAGGCTGAGGCCACCGTTGTAGCTGCGGGGTACATAGCCGGAGAAGTTTGCGTTGTCATCGCCGGTCGCCCGAATGGCCGTGGCGTTGGCAAACACCTGGACGCCGCGCGCCCAGTGCGGCAGGAATTTCAGCACCTGCTTGTAGTCGAATTCGCAGCCGGTCATCCGCACCTTGCCGCGCAGGTTGTACTGAGTCGCCACATCGTAGCGTCCATAGGTCGCGGCGTCGATGTCGTAGAGCGTGAGAAATTCGGGCGTCGCCGGAAACGTGGTCGAGCCGAAGAAATTCTCGAAATCCCGGCGAAACGCCCCGACCGACACCTGGCCGACTCCCTCAAAATAATACTCCAGGCGCAGTTTCGTGCTGTTGGCGCTCCACGCCTTGATCCCGGCGTTGTTCACGACGATCCGGTTGCTGGCCGAGGGAGCAGACTCGGGGTCGGGCAGGGTCACGCCATTGACGTACTGGGCGAAATTCGGCCGGCCGACGGACCGATAGGCGCCGGCGCGAAGGATGAGGTTTTCGCGGACGTTGTAGCTGGCGTTGAGGCTGGGAAAGAGGCGCAGGTACTCCTTGGTCGTGTGCGCCGCGCGCTCGATGAACGTCAGCTGCGAATAGGCGAGGCCGGCGTTGGTCGGAACGGTCAGTAGGGGTCGTCCAGTGGCATCGCGTCGCACATTGCCGGAGGCGTCGCGCTGAAAATCGCGTGACGGATCCGTGAGCGGGCCCTCGCCGTCGATGTTGGTCTGCTCGGCGCGCAGGCCGCCGACGAGCTTTAGTCGGCGTTGCAGCAACGCGAGATCGCCGCGGAGGTAGGCCGATGAAATGACCTCCTGCGCGAGCTTCGAACCGGTGATTTGCGAGCGAAACAGGGCGTTTTGGTCGACGGTCGCCTTCGCCGGGTTGTCGCGATAATAGTTATACGCCTCCTGCGTGCTCACGTATTGGATCTTGGGGAAACCGTACGGCGCGGTGCGCTCCGAAAAAACCTCGTCGAGGAGCGGGGCGGCGTTTTCCCGCGTGAGGGTGTACGACGGGGTCGTCGCGCGGTTGTCGCGCAGCGACTGACGGACGTCGATTCCGCCCTTGAGACCCAGCGGCAGCCCGTTCAGGTCGAAGTCGCGGCGCAAGCTGGCGTTGGCGCTGCGTTTCACGTCCTGGGTCCGGCTTGAGGTGCCATTGCCGGTGCTGAGCACGTAGGTGCCGAGGTTGTACGGATCGACGGGGGCGCCGGTCGTGCCGTCAAAAACACTGATGCGTCCGGGGCGCAGGTAGAAATTGTCGTCGAAATTGATCGTCACGTTCTGGCGAATCGAGGTGACGTTGTTCAGGTAGCCCTTGTCGATGCTGCGGAACGTCAGCTCCTCGTGGGAAAGGGCGCCACCGGCCTCGGCCTTCCAGATCGGCCCGTTGTGCCGGTAGGTGAGCATTGGCATGTACTTGAGGCGCGAGTGATGTCGGGACTGCGAGGCGGTGCGGATTTCCCCGCGCCCGACCTGCCCGTGGGTGAACGCCGTCGTGAAGTCGGTGGGGTTCACACGCTGCACGAGAAAGGTGACGTTGCGTTGGTTCAGCGGCGAGTCGTAGAGCGCGTATTCGAACGCAAACGACACGCGGTCGTACGGTCCCAGCTTGTAGTCAATCGTCGCGCCCAGCGAGGTGCGTTGGGTGTGCTTGCCGCCGTCTTCGACCACGTAGTCGGTCAGATAGGGCTTGTCGGGCGTCGTGTCCGGGTACTGCGTCGTGGCCGTGGCAGCCGTGATCCCATTGGTGGCCGATCCCGTCCCCCGCCAGGTGTTCGCGCTGCGTTCCTCCTCGGTGTACTGCTTGGTGCTCGCGCCCGTGAGCGTGAAGCCGAAGCGGTCGTTTACCGGCTTCACATAGGAAAAATCAAAGCCCGGGTGAACCTTGCGCGTGCGCACCCAGCGCGGGCCCGGAGTCTTGGAGAACAGGTGCCGGTCGTTGTCGCGCATCATCATGAACGCGCTGTAACTGAACGTTGGTCGGGCGTAGTCGAAGGCGCTGCGCGGGACCATGTTGATCGAACCGGCCAGCGCGGCGCCGGGCGACTCCGGGGTGGGCGAGTGGATCGCCTCGATGCGCGCCATGTTATTCATCGAAATCGTGTGGAAGTCGACGTTGCGCGTTGTCCCGCCACCCGACACGGTCGAGAGGTCAAAGCCGCCCACGGTGATCGGAACGTATTCCGGCGGCACGCCGCCCATGGACACGGAGCGTGCCGCGCCCCCGATGAAGTCGATCGTGATACCGGGGAGAAATTTCATAAAATCGCCCACATTGTTCTCCAAAACGGATCCAAATTCGTCGGCCGAAACGACGTTGACGATGTTTGAAGCGAAGCGCTGCTCGTTGATCGCGATGGCCGCACCGTTCCGCTCCTTCGACGACGTTACGACGAAACTCGCGAGACTCACGATGCTGCCGCCCAGGTGAATGTCGTGGCGTGCGGTCGCGCCGGGCCCGACGGGCACGGTCTCGGCCTGTGCGTCGAAGCCCGTGAAAAAGGTCCGCACCCGCGCCTCCCCGGCCGGCACCTGCGTCAGGCGAAAAAACCCGCCGGTTCCGGAAAACGTTTCCAACGCGGTGCCGTCGACCGTGACGCGGGCGCGCTCAACGTAGTCGCCGGTCTGATCGTTGAATACCCGGCCTTCGATCGTACCAGCCGGAGCGGACTGGCCGTTGACGAGAGAGGGGCTGTGCAGGAGGGCCCACGCGACCATGAGGGCGCATCGGCAGGAAAGGAGGGATTTCATGGCAAAGCCGGAGGGTGCGGTATCGGACGGGTTGGCAGAGGAGATGATATCGCCGGTGGTCGGTGGGCAACCTTGGCCTGAAAAGTTTGGCATTTTGTAACAGATTCCTGAAGCGTGCGCATTTTGATGATGCCCGATCTGAAACCAGCGACCCGTCCCACCATGTATTTCATCGGGGTCACCACGCGCCAATCCTCCATCAACGCGGTGTTTCCCCTCTGGGCGGCGCGTTTGGGACTGAGTGATTGCGAATTGCGCGGTTTGGATTTTCCGCTGCATGATGAGCCCGACCGCTATCGCGCGGCGGTCAATTTCATCAAATGCGATCCGCATTCACTGGGCGCGCTCGTGACGACGCACAAGATCGACCTTTACCACGCTTGCCGCGATTTGTTCGACGCAATCGATCCTCTCACCGCGTCGCTCGGCGAGGTGGGGAGCATTTTCAAACGAAACGGCCGGCTGCACGGTCGCGCCGTGGACCCTTGGACGTCGGGCTATGCTCTTGAGGCGATTCTGACTGGCGAGCATTGGCGGGACGGACGCGAAGCGTTGATTTTAGGAGCGGGAGGCGCCGGGACAGCGCTTACCTGGCACCTGGCAAAGTCAGAGCATGGCCCGCACCGTCCCTCCCGGGTGCAGGTGGTCGACCGCGCCGCTGATCGTTTGAACCACCTTCGTCAGCTTCACGCCACCTGGCCTGGCGCGATTCCGCTGGAGTGTCACGTGGCGCACGACCGTTCGGTGGCGGACGCGGTCGTCTCGCGGCTCCCGCCGGGTTCGCTGGTGGTGAATGCGACTGGCATGGGCAAGGACACGCCGGGTTCTCCCTTGTCGGATTCCGCGGTCTTTCCCGAGAACGGGCGCGTGTGGGAATTCAACTACCGGGGAAACCTGGTGTTCCTCGAACAGGCGCGGTCGCAAAGGGAGGCCCGGCGGCTGCACGTAGTCGACGGCTGGGAGTATTTTCTCCACGGCTGGACACGCGTGATGGCCGATGTGTTCGACCGAGAGATCCCGAAGAGCGGACCTTTGTTCGAGGAACTCGGGCGGATAGCGGCGCGGACCCGCTGAGTGAGCCGGCGCGGCTACGGCGCCACGCGCCGTCCGACGATGACAAGATCGCGCTCGACGCCGTCGAGGACAGCGACGTGTGGAAACGTTCCCCAGCGCGCGAAACCATGCCGTTCGAACAGTTGCAGGCTCGGTTGATTGTGGCCGAAGATATAGCCGAGCAACGTGTGCAGGCCGAGTCTCGGCGAACGCTCAATCGCGAGCTGAAGCAGGTGGCGTCCGAGGCCTTGGCGGCGATGTGACGGTGCGACATAGATCGCGATCATTGCCGTGCCGTCATAGGCGGCGCGGGCGTAAAAGGTGTCGAAGCTCAGCCAGGCGCAGACCTCGCCACCGGAACGGCAGAGGACCCAGATTGGCCGCGAAGGGTGTTGGTGCGCCGCGAGCCACGGTCGGCGGGCTTCGACCGTGACGGGTTCGAGGTCTGCGGTGACCATGCGGCTCGGAATCGTGGCGTTGTAGATTGCAACAATGGCAGGCAGGTCGGCCTCGTCGGCATCGCGAAGGGTGAGATCGGAGAGCGGCATCCGTCCTTGCCTTTCACAATTCCCGCCGGATGGCGATGGGGTAAGTCGGGTGGGATCTGGGGACCGATGCCGTGCGCTTGTCGCGGCAGCGTCGGGGTGGGCGGGCAGGTCCTGCAAAACCGCAGGGGAGCCCGTCAACTACCGCGCGGTTTCGACGTGCGGCTCTGGGGCCTCGAAGAAGTTGCCGGATGTCGTCCCGACGGGAGGGGCTCGGCGGATGCGAGACGGCGGAGCCGAGCGCGCTGGTTTCAGCTTGGAGCTTGGCGGTGCTGACTCGTCCGTTGAAATCGGATCGGACTGCCACTTTCCGCCCGGAAGGGATTCACCCGGAATGCCGGCGGCGTCGGAGTTCCGCTTGCCACCACCGCTCCGCAGGAGAGCGCCGACCACTCCACTGATATCGCCGGCGTGAGATTTGAGTTCGGCGGCCGCGACGGACGACACATCCGCGGTGGCCGAATTCCGCTGGGTCACTTTGTCCATCTGGCTGCCGGCGGTTTTCAACTCACTGAGGCCTGTGCTTTGTTCAGCGGAGGCGCCGGCGATTTCGGCGACCAGCCGGTCGAGTTGTTGGGAGGCAAGTGAATCGTCGATCGTGCGGGCGATGGTTCTTATTCGTCCTGCCAATTGGTGGATGTAGCAAAATAACCACGCAATCTTTGTCCGATCTGCGGTGCGCCAAGGCAACTTTGCTCGCCCAGGTTCTCACCGGTCGCCGGCAAAAACGGACTTTCTCCGCGACCGGACTTTATCCGCCCACGGGGAAAAGGGGCGCTGCGACTTTGGGTCCTGGCGGGCCAGCGTCAGTCGAATCCAACGTTGATGTCGGCATTGCAGGTTGGGCGGTCGAACCCGGGTTCGGGGAGGTGACCTTTTCGATGATGAATCGCTGCACTTCTCCGAGCGTACACAGGCGGCTGAGTTCTTCGTTGCTGATCGTGAACTGCAGCACCTCTTCGGCGAGCATGATGATTTCCATCATCGTGAGCGAGTCGAGGCCGAGGTCTTCGCGCAGCCGGAGCGAGGTCGAAGCCTCGGCCGATCCCTGGAGAAGCGCCCGGCGGTCACGATCGACGAAGCGTTCCACGACGCCGAGCACGATGGAGCGCAAGTCTTCGGGATCGCCGTTCGCACGGAATTTGCAGGCGGCGTAGTAGGTGGCCGGCGAGCAGCGCTTCAACGTCTCGCGCAACTCGGGGTCGTCCTCGGGGGAGATGGAGAGGTTCGGGATCACGGTATTGCCCACTGTGACAATCCTCACGGCCAAACCCGCCATCCGATTGTTCGCACGGTCCAAAAAACGGTGACCGGGCCGGCGAACGCCTCAAAACGTCGTCGTGAGCGAGACCGAGTAGACGCGACCGCGCCAGTCGCCATAGGCCTGTACGCCCGCGCCGGAACCGGCGTTCGCGTAACTTGGATACGGGGTGGCGAAGACGTTGTTCACCCGCAGCTGGGCGCGCAGTCCGGCTGGCAGCCAACCGACCCAGCGTCCGATTTCGCCCTGGACGTAGATGTCGGTTTGGAAGTAGGGGCGGATTCGATCGGCGCCCTGGCTGGGCCGTTCAATCACGGGCAACACGCGCGAGTGGTAATAGTGCCCGTCGGCGCCAAATCCAAACCGCTGGTTCGACCAGCTCGCGCCCAGGTTTGCGCGGTATCGCAGCAGCCCCGAGGATGCGCCCTCGGGGTGGTTGAGTTCGTCGACGACATTGGCGCCGGGGAGGAGCAGGTGATCGTAGCGGGAAAAGTAGAGCGCCCGGGCGTAGGCTTCGAGCGTGCCTCCGCCGCACCGGGTCCAGGCGTAGTCGAACGTCGCGTTCCAGTTCTGGGATCGTCGCCAGGCGGAGTTGATCGTGCCCGCAATCACCGTCGTGACGACGCCGGTCCGCCCGTCTGGTCCGGGCTGCGTGGTGCGCACGACGCGGTCGGGAAAGAGATGCTCGAGGTTCAGGATCGTCTGGACATCGAGTGCGATCAGTTCGTTGACCTTGTGGGTGTCGACGAAGTCGAGGCCCGCCCGAAACCGGTGCTCGTTCCCGCGGCGCAAGAGGATCCCGGCGCTTTGGGTGACCGCCCCTTCCGGCCGCAAATCAGGCAACAGCACCTCGTCGTGCTGCACGTTGTACGTCTGCTTTTGCACGGGATCGTAGGCCGGCTTCAAGTCGATGCCAATGATCCCGCGGTTGGCCGAAGCGGTCCCGCCCAGCCGGCTCATTTGCGGCGTGGGAAAACGACTGGACGTGCTGACACTGGCGCGCAGCGCAAGGCCGGCGGGGAATTGCGCCTTGAACGCGAAGGTGGGCGCCACGTTCGACTCCTTGGACTCGTTCGAGGCGATGTAACGCACCGCGAAGTCGGAGTCCACGCTGCGGATGACGCGCGGCAGCCAGGAATTTGGCATGAGTGGCGCCTGCACCTCGCCGAAGATGCTGTAGCGCTCGAGCGAACGTCCGGCGTAGCGCACGGGATCAGTCGCGAGCGTGCCATCCGCAAAACGTCGCTCGTCGTTCTGCTTCGCGAGTTCGTTCCGCCGGTAGTCGCCCCCAAAATTGACCGTGGCCCGCCCCGTGGGCAGCCCCACCGCGTGATTCGTCATCCGGAGTGACGCGTCGAGTGTCGAGTAGTCTCCGACCGTCACGAACCTTCCGGCTCCGCCGCGATAAACCAGCACCCGGTCGTAGAACTCCCGTGGCGGGCCGAACACCTGAGTGTCGCGCAGCGGGTTGTAACGGCCCTGGTCGACCATCTGCTGCCAGCGCACGTAGTCAGCGCCGGCGATGCCGCGGTACTTGGCGACGTTCCGACCGTATTGCGTATCGAGCAGCAGGCGCCAGTCCCGCGGCAGCTTGAACAGCGCGCTCAGCACCGCGGCGCCAAATTCCAGCCGCGCCTCGCTGTGATTCTCCCCGAGATCAGGGGCCGTTTCGTTGAGCGACACGGTCACCTCCTGCTGGAACGGATTAAACGGCGATTCCGCGCGCAACCGGAGATCGCCCGCGATCACATCGTAGCCGCGATGCACCACCGTCCGGGTGTAGGTGCTATCCAGCCCAAGTTGCAGCCAGGGAAACACGTCATAGACGATCGACGCAAAACCGGCGGTGCGGTCCTGGGCGCGGCCGTAGGGGTAGTCGACACTGTCGAGCGACGAAGCGAAACCGCCGATGGAGTTGAAGAACGCGAGATTCCGCTGGCCCTGCCGGCCGTTGAACGCGGCGAGGCCACCGGTTCCGTCCGCGCCCGGTGCGACAGAAGTGACGGTGGCCGTACCCGGGCCGAAGAGCGGGGGAGGGAGCGGCGGTGGGTCAACCGTGGAGGGCGAATCGCCAGGGTTGACCGGAAGCAAGGCCAGGCTGCGCACGTTGGGCGTGGCGCGGTAGATCGACGTGCTTTGCGATAAATTCTGGGTGGGGCGACGCTGGCGGTAGCCCAGTTCCGCCTCGGTGGGTGGAGTCGCGCGCGCCACGCTGACGTTGAAGCGTACCTTGAGTGTGCCCCCGAGCAATGAGCGGCTGTGGAGGACGGAGGCGATCGACTGCGAGGCGTCGTAGCGGGCCAGGGCGTTGGTGTACGTGACGGAAGCCTCGGTCGCTTCGGCGTCGACCCCGGGTCGAAGCACAATGTTGATGATGCCGCCCACGGCGTTGCCACTGTAGAGCGATGACGCCGAAATTGGCAGGATTTCCACCTGCTGCACGAGGCTCAGGGGAATGAAGTTTACGTCTGGAGTCTGATTGGTGGAGCCGCTGATCAACGTTTCGGGCAGCCGTCGGCCGTTCACCAGAACGATCGTCTGGTCGGCGCCAAATCCACGCAGGTTCAGGTTCGTGCTGCCGGCCAGAAACGAGGGCAGTGCTCCGTCCTGCTCCGGCGGCCGGGTCGCGGCGTCGGCTTCGAGCAGTTCGCGTTGCAGGAATTCGTTCAGGTTGACGACTCCGCTCCGTGCGATCTGGTCGCGGTTGTAGATGTTGAAGGGCAGGGCGTCGTTTTCGGTGCGGGCGAGGTCGAGGTTCGATCCGGCGGTTCGCGGCCCGGACTGCGCCTCGCTCCGGTCGAAGGGATCCCGGCGTGAGGGTCGTTCGCTGACAAAGAAGGGCGCGAGGCGGGCGGGGTCGTCGGTCGGCAGAATGGTGCGGGACGCGAGAGCGAGCACGCGATCAGGCTCCACCTCCAGTCCGGCCAGGTGGAGTGTTTGAAGTCCGTCACCGGTCGCGGCCAGGGTGTGCGTTCCAGGGTCGACTTCCAGAAACGTGAAGGCGCCCATGCCGTCAGTGGCGGCGTGTTGGCGGGTGGTGAGGAGTACCAGGTGGACCTCGCGCGCCGGACTGCCGTCGGGCAACAGGAGTTGGCCCTTTATCGAGCCGCTCTTGCGGCTATTGGGCGCGACGACGAATTTGTCGCCGCCGTTGGGCCGCGCGGAGAAACCGGTCCCATCCAGCATGCGCCGCAGCGCTTCTTCGGCGTCGTAGTGTCCGTTGACGGCTTTGGATTGGGTCAGCCGCAGGGCATTGAACGAAAACAGGACCTCAATTTTCGTCTGCTTGGAGAATGCGAGCAGCGCGTGGGTTGCCGGTTGGGCGGGAAGGTCGAAATCGAATTCCCGTCCGGCGCGTTTGACCGTTGCCTCCGGTGTCGATGGCGGAGCGGCGGCCGCAGGCGGCAGCAGGGCGAGGCTCGCGGCAAGCGTAGCAAGGAGGCGTGCGGTGATCGACGCGTGGCGCACGGGAGCGGTGTCAGGACGGAAGGCGCGACGGTGAGTCGGACCGGGCCTCAGCCACCCGGACGGGGGGTGAGGAAGACCGTGCCGCTCAAGTCGTGGACGACATTCAACGGAAGCGCCACTTCGAGGGCGGCGAGAAATCCGTTCCAATCATCGAGACTGAAGCGTCCGCCAATTTTTTCGCCGGCGAGGTTTTCCGGGACCTTGACGGTGCGGCCATGATAGTGGGCGAATCGAGCCACTGCTTCGCGGAGCGGCACATCGTTGAACACGATCTGGCCTTCCCGCCACGCCAGCGCATCGTCGAGGGCGGCGGAGGAGAGCGACGTTACCGTCACCGCGCCGGCGCGGGCGAAGAGCTGGTCATTTGCGCGGAGCGAATAGGGCGCCGCCTCAGTGCCGGTCATCGCGCCCGGGCGGACCTGGACGGAACCTTCGACGACGGTCACACTCAACGCGGTCGCGGTCGGGTCGGTGCGGACATTGAAGGTCGTGCCAGTCACCCGCACCGTTCCTGCCGGAGTTTCGACGGTGAACGGGCGCGCGGGATCCTTGCTCACGGCAAAGAAAGCTTCGCCTCCCGTGAGGCGAACCCGCCGCCCGGATCCGTTGTTTTCAAACCGGAGGCTGGTGTGGGCGCTCAATTCGACCCGCGTGCCGTCAGCCATGACGTAGGCGGCGCGTTGGGCGACCGCGGTCGCATAGTTTTCGATCAGCGGCGAGGGGCGCATCGTCCAGATCCCGAAGGCGACCGCGGCGGCGGCGGCGAGGACGATACCGGCGATCCGGGGAAAGGTCAGGGGCTGATGCGCGGATTTTCCGGGCACCGTCATCTTGATTGCCCCGGAAGCAACCAAGGCCGGCAGCCTCTCCTCAAGATCCGCGGACAGCTGGCAGTATTCCGATAGGGCGGCACGGTGGGTCGGATCCTGGGCGAGCCAGGCGTCGAGAGCCGCACGTTCGCCGGGGGCGAGCGTATCGCCGTCCAAGCGGGCCGCCCAACCAGCGGCTTGCTCGTCGACTGCGAGAAGGGGGCGGGTGGAGGGAGAATTCATGATCCGGCCTTTCCGTTTACCCGGCTGTCTTCGGCCGTTTGCGCGCCGGGTCCGTATTCCGCGGGCAGGGCGGCTCGCAGGAGGCGAAGGGCGCGAGCGTGTTGTTTTTCAACGGTGCTGACGGCGATGCCGAGCCGCTCGGCGATTTCGCGATGGGAGAGGAGTTCCACCTTGCGGAGGAGAAGGACATTGCGGCAGCCCTCGGGGAGCTGCGCGATGGCCGCTTCCAACATCCGCCACTCCTGACGGGCGATCACCTGTTGTGCCACTCCCGGTGTGGCGGCAGCCGTGGTGTCGAGCCCCGAGACGTCGTTGGAAATGGGCGAAATGCTCCGGCGCTTGAGCCGGTTGATCGCGAGTCGGCGGGCCGTCGTGTAGAGCACTGCTTCCGGTTGCTGCAACGTGCGTTTTTCCGCCGAGGGGTAGATGCGAAGGTAGGCGTCATGCGCCACGTCCTGCGCTTCGGTGCGGTTGCCCAACAAACGGGTGAGATAACGCCGCAGGGGCGCCACCGTGGCGCGATAGAGCGTCGCAAAATCACCGCGGGGCGTTTCCTCAGCCATGGTAAGGCGCGTGATGTCCGCCGGTGGACCGGCGAAGCCAAAGCTGGGTGGAGAGAGACTGGGTTTCACTGCAATTCAGGATGACAATCGACGTTTCGAAACCCGCTATCCTCATTTCGAGTATTCCCGGTCGTCTGACCGGGATCCTGCCCAGCGTAACCCGATTTTTCCCGCGGGGTCTGAATGGCGCACGCACAATTGGGTTTTGCATCCCGTGTGCCAAACCGTGGTCGTAGTCCGTTCCCTCTGGCGGATGGCCGTCGGCGAGATTTTGTCCGCGGGAATTTCCCCACGTATCCCGCACGCCACGTGGGCGATTCCCCATTTCAGAACGTCAGGGAGACGTTCCTAAACGATCGTCACGGCGCCGGAGCCGCGAGGGAGATGCAGACGAGTTGGGAGTCGGTCCGGGCGAAAAGACTGCGGTGGGCATAGGCGGGGTGTGACCATGTCAGAGGCTCCTCGCGTCCGTTGATGTGGGTGTCGGGCGTGATGAACCGCGCCCGGCTGATCACCTCCGCTCCCCGGGGCGTGAAACGGGCGATGACGATATCGCCATGTTCCGTGGTGACCCAGGTGCGGTCGCCGTTTTGGACGAAGTGGGCGGTCGCCCAACGCGCGCCGGTGAGGAGGGTCGTGTCCTCCCAGACGCGGTCGCCCGTGGCGAGGTCGAGGCAACGCGTCTCGCCGTAGCTGTCGACGCCGTAGACGTGACCGGCGCGGATGAACGGCGTCGTCACCATGCTGTGCAGCGCCACGGTTTTTCTTTCGTTGATTCCAGCCCGATGCCAGAGCAGCGCGGCCGCTTCCGCGGCGGCGTCGATCGCAAATAGGTGCGATCCGTCGTAGAACGCGGTCAACAACACGCGACGGCCGGTGTCGTCGAGCACGGGGTCGGCGACGTTGTGAGCCATGCGGCTGAAAGTGTAGGGCTGTTTCCAGAGTTCCGCGCCGGTTTTCGCGTCGACCACGGCAAGCCACTGCGCCGTCCAGGCGAGCACCGCCTCGTGCTTTCCGAACTGGATCGGGCGGAGCGGCGAATAGGACGCGCCGCCGTCGAGCGCTCGCCAGACCTCGCGTCCGGTCCGGACGTCGAGCGCCACGAGGCACGCTCCATGTTCGCCGCCGATTTGAAATATCACGCGATCCCCGATCACCAGCGGCGGGGAGTTCATGCCCCAGAAATTGACGGCCTTCTTGAAATCCGCCGCGAGATTGCGCGCCCAAATCAACCGACCGTCGGTCGCGTCGAGGCAACGCACGTGAGCCATCGTTCCGCAGGAAAATGCCCGGCCGTCCGCGATGGTGACGGCGGCGCGCGGTCCCAGCGCGTAGTCGACGTCGCGGTATTCGCACGCGTAGGCGTGTGTCCATCTGGCCTTGCCCGTATGCCGATCGAAACTGAGCACGCGCTCTTGCTGCGTCGGCGTGGTGACGCGATCCATGAGGAAGACCTGATCACCCGCCACTGTCGGCCCTGAGAATCCGGGTCCAAGCGGAGCAACCCAAGTGGGTCGCAGGACGGCGGAAGAAAACGCATCCACGATGCCGGACTCCCGCCATTGTCCATCGCGCGTCGGACCGCGCCACTGGGGCCAGTCGTCGGCCCGCGCCTGCGGCGCCAGGCCGCAAACGAGCGCGAGCCCGAGAGGGAGGAGCGACAGAGAGGAGTACGGGCGGATCACAAGGAGTGGACGACTCGGCGATCGGGTTTTGTGTTTTCAGTGCCGGAGGGTGGCAAGCCCTTCGCTTCCGAAAAAACGCGACACACCGATGGCGGGTTTGCCAGTGTGGGTTGTCCCGGTCAACGGCGGCTCGAACCACCTCTTCCCCGTTTTCCCATGAGTGTAAGAAACTGCATGTATCCGTGGCACTGGATGATTGTCACCCACGAGGGTGAGGTGCTCCCGTGCGGTCATGGCTCAAAACCCGTCGGCGATCTCCGAACGCAAACAGCCGACGAAATCTGGAACGGCCCGGTGATGCAGGAACTCCGCGCGTCGCTCTTCGTTGGACGCGTGCATCGGGTGTGCCGCTCCACCGACTGCCCCCATCAGCAACAGCACCTGGCGTTCACGCCGCCCGAGGAACGGCCGGTGATGGATGAAGAACTGGCGCGATGCTTCGACGAGGAGTGGTACCTGGAAACGCACGCCGACGTGCGCGATCTCGTACGGCGCCGCCAGTTTGCCTCCGGGCTGGAACACTATGGGCGGCATGGCTGTGCCGAAGGGCGCGAGTACCGGTTGGTCTCACGCACGACCAATCCGTCACCCAAGCCGGCCGCCAACGCCGCGCTCGCCCTGCTCGAATACACCCGCGGCGCGACCGTACTTCGCTCGCGCCCCGTCGACCTCGTGCTGCAGGTCTCGACCGTCTGCAATCTGCGCTGCGTGATGTGTCCACACGGAATTCACGCGGTAGAACGGCCGATGCACATGCCGCTCGGGGTGCTCGACCGGGTGCGCGACTATGCGGCCACTGCGGCGCGGATGATCGTGAGCGGGCTGGGCGAGCCGATGCTCGCACCGGCGTTCTGGCGGTTGGTGGAGGACTGCGCGGGCCGCGAGGACGTTTTCATTCGCGCCAATTCCAACGCGATTCTCGTGACGCAGGAGAGGGCGCGCCGGCTGCTCGACTCCGGCCTCAAGGAAATCAGTTTCTCCTGCGACGCCGCGACGCCCGAGACCTACGCCCGGATCCGCGGTGCCGACTTTGCCCGCGTCCGCCAGGGCATCGCCACGATGACGGCGGAGCGGCGCGCCCATCCGCGAAAATCACTGGAGGTGTTCATGAACATGACACTGATGGCCGAGAATATTGCCGAGGCGCCGCGCTTCGTCGAACTGGCCGCCACGCTTGGAGTGGACGCCGTGCTGTTTTCACAGCTCTTCCCGTTTGGCGACCGGCCGGACTGGCAGGTGACGCGCGGCGATTGGACCTTTGTTTACTCGCAGCAGATGCTCAACCTCGTGCCCGAAATTGCGGGAGAATGTCTCGACCAGGCGCGCGAGATTGGCGATGCGCTCGGCATCAGGATTGAGCTCCAGAGCAACACGCACACCTACCTCCGCCCGCAACTCGTGTAACGTGTCTGAACGATCGGGGCGGAGGGAAGCGCGTCCGTTCCTCCGTGGGAGCGGGGACAATTGCAGGAGGTGATCACGATTTTGGCCGCTCGGCCTTGAAGTCGAGACCGATCCTTCCCACCGGGGTGAAGCCCTGCCATTTCCGCAGTTCGCCGCTCTTGGTGTCGAAGGTCAGATGCATGTCGAAGACGCCGACGCGCGATTCCTTTGTGGCGGGCACGTAGCGGTAGCGGACAATCGTGTTGTCCCCTTCGACGCGCTCTTCGCTCGGTTTGCCGAGCAATTGATCGACGGCTGCGAGCTTGGGGCGGACGGCGGCGACCTCCGGGGCGGATACCGCGGTGTCGATCTTCTTGCTCGACGCGTCGATCTTCCCGTGGCCGACGCTCCGGATGACGCCGATGAGAAACGCCTTTGGCATGACGGCGAAGTATCGTTCCGGGATCGTGGCCCGCGTCAGCTTGCCGTCGGCGAAACCCAGCTCGAGCGTGATGTCGAAAATGTTCTTCTCCGATACACCGGGCGGAAGCTGCTTCACCCAACGTACCTCCCACTGTTCCGCGTGACCGAGGGTCTTGATCTGCTCCGGTTTCACGCCGATCCAGCGAATGTCGGCCGTGCGCAGGACGGGCTCTTGAAAAACCAGGGTGAGGCCGTCGGTTGTCTGGAGCGCGAAGTACTCATCAAACTTGCCCAGCTGTAACTTGAGTTCGAGGAGGCGCAGATAGACGCACCCGCCCAGGAGGAGCGCAACCGAGCAGAGGAGAAGCGCGGCGACCTGTCGAAGACGGCGCGGTTTCGCCCGGGAGTCCATCGGCCGGCCGGTGACGTTGACGATCTCCGGGCGGCAGACCTTCACTTCTTGGTCGCGTCCGCGGCGGGCGGCTTGGCAAAGGTGATTTTACCCACGATGTCGTTCAACCGGTTCCGGAGGAGCTCGTCCTCTTCAGCCGTCGTCTTGCTATAAGTCTTACCCTCGATGACGCGTTCGGCGAGCTCGGTGGTGATGACGAAAATGTGACCGTTGCGGACGAACAGGAGGTTGCCGCGCTTCGCGACGGGCACGCGGTCGGCCGAGAGCTGCGGCACGCGATCGCGGAACATCGTGCCGCCGGGCACGAGAATGTACGTGAGCAGCGAACCTTCCAGCATGCCGGGAATGAATTTGGCGCTTTCAATCTGCACGCCCTGAAACGCCTGCTTGAAGTCAGCGAGAACGAAGTTGCTGAAAAAATAGATCAGGTAGTCCTTCAACCCGCGCGTCGACAGTTCCCAGCGCTGGGTGGCGTCCTGTTGGAAGGATGCGATGCTGACATGCACGTTGAAATCATCCTGAAACGTCACGACGTTGGGGGTGTCCGTGATGTCGCCGCCGAGTTCGGGGAGGACGGGAATCACCACCTTGAACGTGCCGGTGGGGGAGACGTAGGTCTTGCCTTCGACTTTGCCCTGCAAGCCTTGCGCTTGGGCGAGGTGGGTGAGGGTGGCAAGGAAGAGCGCGAGCGTGATTCGGAACATGAGAGGGGTAAGAAGTATCGGGCAAACGTCCGCTTTCAAGCCAACGCTGGCAAAACCTTGGACAGTTTCGACCAGGTCTCAACTGGGATGGCTTCAGGGCGGGCCTGCTCCGAGAGCCCCTGGGCTACGAGAAGTTCCCGCCACCTCGAGTCCGCGCCGGGAAGCCGGCTGCGGAGCAACGCCCCGATTTGTTTTCGACGCTGTTGAAAACAGCCGCGGACGAGGGTTTTGACGGCCGGGGAAAACGTAAACGGCGCCGGGAGGCGGACGAGATTGAGCAGGTGCGACTCCACGTCGGGACGCGGAAAAAAACAGGAGGCGGCGACCTTGTGCCCCGGGGCCACCGCATAGGCTGCCTGCAGGAAGACGGAGATCGCGCCGAATGACTTTGAGCCGGGCTTCGCCGCATACCGTTGGGCGGCCTCCTGCTGTAGCATCAGCACGAGCCGGGAGGGGAGCGGGCCGGAGAGCACGGCGTCGAGCCACGGCGTCGCGATCGCGTAGGGGAGATTGGCCACAATCTTGAAGCTCGGTGCGTTCCCATCCGGCGCGTCACCCACGACCGTTAATCCCGCGAGGGGGTGCTCGACGGCATCGCCTTCGAGGAGGTGAAACCGTTCGGGAAACCGTGGCAGCAGCGTGCTCTCAAGGTGGGCGTGGAGCGCGCGGTCCTTTTCGACCGCCCAGACGGACGCGCCGGCTTCCAGCAGGGCGGTGGTCAACGTGCCGAGTCCGGGGCCGACCTCGACCACGGTGTCACCGGGGACGATGCCGGCGAGTTCGAGCGATTTGCGGACGATGTTGCCGTCGACGAGGAAATTCTGTCCGAGAAACCGTTTCGGCGAATGCCCGAGCTGGGCCAGCAGCTCCCGCGTGGCCGTGGGGGAAAGCGGCATGGCTCAGCGCGGGGCGCGGCCTTCGTCGACTTCGTAGTAGTCGAAGAACGTCTGCAAATCACTGCGATGGGCGAGGCCGCTCTCCGCCTTCTGCTTTTCCAAAGTGGGCGTTGCGTCATCGCGCCAGCCGCGTTTGGCGGCAAAGCCGTTCCAGATCAGGCGGTCCACGTCTGAAATCGTTCGTCCGTTCTGTTCGCACCAGGCGAAAATCTCGTCGTCCGTGCCGCCCGCCAGCGCGCGGACTTTCAGCGCCTCATAGGACACGCCGAGGAAGTGGCAAAGGCGGCCGTCGAAGCCCTTGCCCAGGAACTCATGATGTTCCTCGTGGAGTTCGCCGCGGTCGTGGAGGCGGATTTTCTGCAGCGTGCGAGGGAAAAAATACATCCCTCCGACCTTCGTGTAGGCACTGATGGGGCGTTGCTTCATGGTGATGAGAATGTGGTGGGTGGGAGCGGAAGTCCGGTAAACGTGCGCGAATTTCAGGCGGTGGGCGGGCCACCCGCGCTCCCGCGAAATGCGGCGATCAACGCCGCGGGATCGGCCGCGCGCATCAGGGCTTCGCCGACGAGCACGGCCTTGGCGCCGGCGGCGCGCACGCGCGCGGCGTCCGCGGCGGAAAAGATTCCGCTCTCGCTCACGGCGGTGACGTGGGCCGGAAACAGCGGAATCAGCCGCTCGCTCAGACCGAGATCGGTCGTGAAGACGGAGAGGTCGCGGTTGTTCACCCCGATGATTGTCGCCCCGTGCTTCAGCGCCACAGGGATTTCCCGCTCGTGGTGAATTTCGAAAAGCGCGTCGAGGCCCGCGGCCCGGGCGGCGCCGGCAAGAATTCCGATTTCTTCGTCCACCAGGGCGCGCACGATGATCAAAATTGCACTGGCACCCGCCTCGCGGGCCTCCAGCACCTGCAGCGGATGCACCATGAAATCCTTGCGGATGCACGGCTTCGACGGCGGATTCGCCGCGAAGTGCGCCGTCACCCCCTTCAAGTCGGCGAGCGTGCCGCCAAAATATTTTTCATCGGTCAGCACCGAGAGGGCGTCCGCGCCCGCGTCCTGGTAGCGGCGGGCCTGTTCAAGCGAGGAGGCGCCGGCCCGGATGTCGCCGGCCGAGGGGGATCGGCGCTTGATCTCCGAAATCACGGCGAGCTTTCCGTCCGTCCGGCGCAGGGCGGCGGCAAACGACGGCGGGCGCGGCAGCGTGGCGTCGAGCCGCGCGAGTTCGGCCTCGGTGACGGGGCGCAGCGAGGGTGCGATTTCGCGGCGCTTCCACGCCATGATTTCGGTGAGCTTGTCGGACATGAAGAGCCCACGGAACACACGGATGCCGCGGAACTCAAAGCCGAAAAAATTTCCGTGTCTTCGACGCGTTCCATGGCAACTTCCCGGCATGACTGCGATTGACGAGTTAAAGGCGACGATGGCCCGGCTGCGGGCGCCCGACGGCTGCCCGTGGGACCAGGAGCAGACGCACGCGACGCTCGTGCGCTGCCTGATCGACGAGGTCAGCGAATTGATTGACACCATCGACCGGAACGACCTGCCGCACATGCGCGAGGAGCTTGGCGATGTCCTGATTCAAGTGGTGTTTCACGCCCAGATCGCGTCGGAACAGGGGCTCTTTACCTTCGACGACGTCGCGCGCGACATCAACGACAAGCTCGTTCGCCGCCACCCGCACGTCTTCGGCACCGGAAAACTGGAGACTTCGGAGCAGGTGATCGTCGAATGGGAGAAAATCAAGGCGACGGAGAAGAAACACGGGCCGGCCCAGGCGCCCGGCGGGCTTTTCAAGGAGCTGCCGCCGCGGTTACCGGCGTTGATGTTTGCCGAAGCCGTGTGGAAGCAAATTGAAAAGAAGAATCTTCCGACGGATGGCGTTGTCGATGTCGCCCAGGTGCAGGCCCTCGGGCGGCAACTCGACGCGGAAGCGCTCGGCAAGATGCTCTTCGAGCTCACGGCGGCCGCGCGCGCGAAGGGGCTCGACCCGGAGGGCGCGCTACGGCTCCACGCGACGAGGGTGATGTCCGGCGTGACGGAGACGCCGGCTGCTGCGAACCATGTCGGCAGCGCCTGAGGTTCCGCCCGACGTCCTGGCCGAGTGGTGGACGCCGTTCGAGGATTTTCTGGCGAAGGAGCGGCGCTACTCGACGTACACGGTGCGCAATTACCGGCAGGCGTTTGAGGATCTTTATCGCTGGCTGGCCGGTCCCGATGTCGGGCTGTGGACGCGCGGGTTCGACGCCCTCGAAGCGCGGCACCTGCGCGATTTTGTGATCGAGGCTCAGCGCCGGTTCGACCGGCGCACCCTGCACAACCATGCGTCGGGGTTGCGGACGTTCTTCAAGTTTTGGATGCAACGCGGTCGGCTGAAACGGAATCCGCTGCTCAACGTGCCGCTGCCGAAGCTGGAGAAGCGATTGCCGAAATTTTTGACCGAGGAACAGATGACCCTGCTGCTCAGCGGTCCACAGCGGCTGCTGGAGAACGGGGGCATCGAGCCGCACGCGGCCTGGCGGGATCGCCTCGCGATGGAACTGCTCTACGGTGGCGGACTGCGGGTGAGCGAGCTCGTCGCGCTTAATTTCGGCGCAATCGATTTCGATTCCGGCGTGGCGCGGGTCGTCGGCAAGGGGCAGAAGGAAAGGTTGTGCCCGCTCGGCCGGGTGGCGGTGACCGTGCTGAAAAAGGTCCGCGACGAATTTGCCCCGGAGAAAGGCTCTGATGGCGCCGTACTCTGCAACGCCAACGGCTCCCGCATGACGGTCCTGGCAGTGCAGAAGATGTTGAAGCGCTATCTCGCTCTGGCGGGTTTGCCAATGGACCTCACGCCGCACAAATTGCGGCATTCCTACGCGACGCACCTGCTGAACGCCGGAGCGGATTTACGGCTCGTGCAGGAGTTGCTCGGCCACTCGCAGCTCGCCACGACCCAGCTCTACACGCACGTGAGCATGACACGGTTGCAGGAAATCTACGCCAAGGCTCATCCCCGGGCGTAGGTTCTTCTCGGGGGAAATCCCGCGGCAAAAGAGCCCGCGGCCAGCTCACCACGTCAGGCGCTTCGCCGTACCGTTGCCGGCGAGGTCGTAAAGCGTGACTTCGAGGGAATTCGCGTTGGAGACGCGGGCGAGGGGAACTTCGAGAACGAATGTTTCCTCGCGGCCGTCGCGGACGCCGTCGATCGGTTGTTCGACCGTCTCGCGGACGCTGTTGTTGAAGATCACCTCGATGCCCTCGAGCAGCGACAGTTGGTCGCGGCCGTGGACGGTGACGATGACAGATGCCCCGTTCGCCACGGCGGTCGCCTCCATGATTTCGGGCGGGGTGTGATCCACAACGAGATCGTCGGTCTCGAACGTCTGCGACAACCGCTCGCCAGCAGGCCGTGGTGCGGTCTCGGTGGCGACGAGTCGGGTGAAGTACACGCCGTCGGGCATGTTCTTGGTGTCGAATTGCGCATAGCCGTCGCGCGTCTCCTTGGCGACGTCGGTCCAGACAGTGTCGCCGTCGCGGCGGATGGAAAGCGTGCTGAGGGTGATGTCGCCGTCGGGGTCGGTGACGGTCCACAGGATCATTTGTGTCCCCGGCGAGGGAACGACCTGGCTGGCGAGAAAAGCGCTGCGGCGGCGGTCGTCTTCCTTCGGGCCCTGAAGAAGGGAACTGACCGTCACGACGGCGGGGGGCGGTTGCTCATGGGCGGCAATGACGCCGTATCCCGGAGTGAGAACGCGAAATTCCTGGAGCACGGGGCGGCGATTTTGCGGCAGGGCGAAGAGGGACAGGCGATCGATTTCGAAACCCGCGGCGGGAGCGGAATCGGCGATTCGAATTCGCAGCTTCACGTAGCGCCCTCGGATGTTTTCGCCGCGCCAGCCCGCGTCGGGCGAAACCGTGAGGCTGGACCACGGCGCCCAGCCTTCGATTTCGTCGCCACCGTTGCTGGTGCGGATTTCCGGAGTGACGTCGGCGTTGGCCAGGTTGCGCTGGCGATTGAAACGGAGGGCGCCGAGCCGGGATGAAACTTGGAGATCGAGTCGGCGCGTTTCAGCCTCGCGAGGGCCACCGGACTTGAATTCGAGGATGGCGAGGCCGGGCGCGTTGTTGCGCAGAACAAGAAACTTGTCGGTGCCGCCCATCGGCGCAAAACCGTTGAGTTGTGCGGAGAGGCTGCCGGCGAAGGACAGCGAGAGTCGGGCCTTGAGATCGTAGCCGAGGAGTTCGCCCTGCTCGCCGCCGGCGATCAGCAGCATGTCGCCGCGCCGGAGGACGCGGTAGAAGGCGGTGTTGCTGCGCGCGGTGAGATTTTCGGCGAATCCATTCGCGGGAAACCAGATGAGTGCGCTGCGGCCGCTGAAGCGCTCGGGAACGGCCGGTGGCGGAGTGTCGTCCTTGGTGTCGCGTCCGCTCTTGGAGGCCGGCGGCGTGATGCGCGATTCGTTGGACGTGGAGGTGAACACGACGGTGGCGTACAGGTCGCCGTTGGGCTGTGGGAGCAGGTCGGTGACCTCCGCGTCGCGGTTTTCCTGGAGGATCACAGGAGCGCCTCCTTCGCGCGGAAACGTATAAATATTCCCCTTGGGGGCGGATCCGGCGGCAATTCGGCCATCCGGCAAGGCGACGATCCGGCGAACGTTGCGATCGCGGATCTCGCCGAAGACCGTGATCCCGCGCTCGGCCAGCAGGGCGGTATCAGTGACCTTCTCCGTTCCGACACCGGCGGCCGCGAATTTTGCGAGGTCGATCTTGTAGATTCGTCCCGGATTTCCCGTCGAGGCCAGCGCGGTGATTTCATCCACGACGACGAGATCGAAAATCGAATCGACGGGCAGGGCGGTGCGCGCGACCACGGAGTCGTCACGGATCAGGTAGAGCGCGCCCTTGGGTGACGTTCCGGCGAGAATGGCGCCATCGGCGAGGCGTCGGACGGCGAAGACCTGGGGATCGTCCAGCTTCACGACGTCGCGGGTTTTGTACCCGGGATTGGTTCCGTCGAAAGTGATCTCGATGATTCGACCTTCGGGGCCGCTGCCGATGAGCCAGGTGTTGGTGTCGGCGGTGGGCTCGAGGCACCAGAGGAGATCGGCGGGCGGCTTGGCGGCGATCTCGGTGAGGGTCGGACCGGCGACGAGGCGTCCGTCGGAACGGGTGGCCAGCCCCTTTAAATTGCGACTGGGAACGTCGCGGAAAAAATCGATGTCGGTTTTCTTGGAGAGCGGTTCGGCATAGGCCGAACCGAGGAGCGCACCGAGACCGAGGAGGAGGAGGAAATTCCGGCGAAGCACGGCGGATACACGGAAGCGATCGGGACAGAAATGCAAGGCGGGGAAACGGGGGCGTCGCGGCGGGGCGCTTGGAATCAGTCCACCACCGTCAACGGCTTGCGTACGATCGAACCGAGCAGTTTGCCTGGCAGGAGGTGTTTTTCCCAGAGGGGAAGCAAGGCTTCGCGCCGTCGGAAACGGGTTTCATCGGACCCGCGGGCGATACGCTCGATCGAGCCGGGGGCGTCCGGTGTTGCGACGGTCTGGTCGCTGAACAGGGAGGTTTTTTCCACGATGGCGAGACAGATGCCGTCGGTGGGCCGGTCATCGCGCATGGCGGCGAGGTAGGCGTCGAAGCTGCGCAGTTCGGACGCGGCGATTACCCGCGGACGACCGGTGAGTTCGTCGAGTGCGCGGCCGGGCGCGAGAATGACCTCCAGTTGCTTGCCGCTCCAGGCGAGCGAAATGGGAAGGTCGATAATCTCCCGATGGGCGTCGCCCTGCCAGTCGCGCCACGCGAGAGTGGCCTGCACCTTTTGACCCGCGCTGACGGTCGTGCGGGAAAGTTGAAACAGGTCGAGGGTGACCGCCGGGTTGGTTTCCAGCGGCTCGATCGAAAATGTCACCGTGTCGGGAAACGTCTTGGCGTAAGGGTTCTGTAGATTGGCCGCTAGTCCCTGGACGAATTCGTTGAGCCCCTGGGCAAACCCCTGCGGTCCGGAATAGAGCGATTGAAATTCAAGGTGGGCCGCCGCTGGGAACGTCAGATTGCTCCTTAAGCGGAATCCGTTGGCGAGACCGCCGTCGTTCGACCCGAGGACCGCCTGGGTGACGCCTGCAGCAACGATGGTCGGCGTGAGCTGCTGCTGGCGGGCCACCGAGAATTTCAAGGTTCGGGGAGTGCCGCGGGTGGGAGTGACCGTGACTTCGACGTGAGTCATCTCTGGCCCCGCTCCGAGTACGCCGGAAACGGCTGAGAGGCGGTCCTGCGTGATCGTGCCGATGACCGAGCCCGTGTTGGCGATCTTCATCGATTGCATTTGCGAGGGAAGGATCGTGACGATTTCGGCGGCGCACAGGGGTAACGCGACCTCGCCAAGGGAAAGCATCGGATGGCCAAACGCGGTGACTTTCTGGCCGTCGACCCGCGAGACGGTGCCGGTGCCCGCCAGCGTGATATCGCCGGTGGCGAGTGCGACCGAGACCGCGGCTCCCGGGTGAAGCGGCGCCGGCGTGTGATCGCCGCTCGGTGTCGCGAGCGTTGCAGCGGTTTGCGTGCTGCCTCCAAGGGCGGAGGCGGCGAGACCGAGCGCGGCAAAACGGGGGGCGAACAAATCCGCCACTGCGGGGCTGAGACCGCCGAGCGTGAACACGGGTTGCAGCGAATGAAACGGCGAGTCGGGCGAACGGGAGGGTGGCTCCGTGGACACCAGGTTGTTTGACTGGAGCGTGGACTTGTCTCGCACCTCGGCGAGATCGGCGGCGGGGGTAAATCCGGCGTGTCGCACGGTTTCAAAGCGTTGCATCTGGTAGCTCAACGCGCCGGCGAGGCGTCCCTCGACGTAGAGCGGGCTTCCGCTCATGCCGGCGACGGCGCCCATGCCTTGAACGCGGGGATCGGTGAGCTGGCACACGATCAGAGATTTGCCCGGGCCGAGCGCGTTACGAAGAACGCCGGTGACCTCCACGGCGAACGGCTCCGGCTCCGTCCCCTGAAAAACAGTCCAGACCTCGCCGCGCTGGCCCGCCTTCAATTCGTCGAGCGGAATGATTGCGGCCTCAATCGGCTGGGCGGCAAAAATTGACACCCCGGCAGAAGCGAGGAGGAAAATTCCGATCCGCAGTGAGACAAAAATGTTCATGAAGTGGCCTCGCACACGTCGCCGGCCTGGTCCCGGAAATCAAAGGCGTGCGATCGCTCCGGACAGTATTTCGCAGGCGCGCTCGATAGCAACTCCGTCGTGGGCCGTGCTCAGGAAACCCGCTTCATAGGCGCTCGGCGCGAGATAGACGCCGCCCTCGAGGCAGCTGTGAAAAAATCGACCGAAAAGCTTGGCGTCACCGGTGAGCGCGGTGGCGTAGTCCCGCACTGGAGTGGCGGTGAAAAAGATGCTGAACATCGAGCCGCATTGCGGGACCTGCACGGCGATGCCTTTTGTCCGACACGCGGCGAGCACCGCGTCGCGCAACTGGCGTCCGAGGATGTCGAGGCGCACATAAGGATCCATTCCCGAGCCGTCGTCCTCAAGCAGACGGAGGGCGGCGATCCCGGCGGCCATCGCGAGCGGGTTGCCGCTGAGCGTTCCCGCCTGGTAGACAGGGCCGAGCGGAGCGAGCATGTCCATGATCTCCGTGCGACCGCCAAAGGCCCCGACGGGCAACCCGCCGCCGATGACCTTGCCCAGGCAGGTCAGGTCCGGGACGATTTTTTCCCGCTCCTGCACGCCGCCCTTGGCGATGCGGAAGCCGGTCATCACCTCGTCGAAAATCAGGACGGTGCCGTGCTTCGCGGTAATCTCGCGGAGAAATTGGAGATAGCCCGCGTCGGGCATGATGAACCCGACGTTGCCGCAATACGCCTCGATGATCACGCAGGCGATTTGGCCGGGGTTGGCGGCAAACGCGGCCGTGAGGGCGTCGCGATCGTTGAAGGGCAGCACGACGGTCTCGTTGGCAAACGCCGCCGGCACGCCCGCGCTGTCCGGGTTGCCGTGGGTCAGCGCGCCGGACCCGGCCTTGATCAGCAGCGAGTCGGAGTGGCCATGATAGCAGCCGGAAAATTTGATGATCTTGTCGCGCCGCGTGAAGCCCCGCGCGAGACGGATCGCCGACATCGTGGCCTCGGTGCCGCTGTTGCACATGCGGACCTTTTGGATCGACGGCACGAACCGCACGATCAGCTCGGCCATTTCCACCTCGTAAGGATTGGGCGTGCCGAACGACGTGCCGTGCTCGAGCGCGGCGGCGATGGCCGCTTTGATTTTCGGGTGATTGTGGCCGTGGATCGCGGGCCCCCAGGTGCAGACAAAATCAATCAGCTCACGATTGTCCGCCGTCGTGAGCATGGCGCCGCGGGCGGACTTCACAAAGAACGGTGCGCCGCCGACGGAGCGGAAGGCGCGAACGGGGGAATTTACGCCGCCGGGGATAAGTTGCCTGGCGCGGGCGAAGAGGGAGTCGGAGACAGGAGAGGACATGGATGGGGGCCGAATTCAGCTCACATATTTCTGCACGATCGGGATGCGGCGTCCGACGCCGAAGGCGAGGGGGGTGATCTTGAGACCAGGGGCGGCTTGCTTTCGTTTGTACTCGTTCAGATCGACTTTGCGGATGACGTCGTTGACGACCGCTTCCGCGAAGCCCTGTGCGATTAGATCGCGGCGCGAGAGCCCCTCCTCGACGTAGCCTTTCAGAATGGCGTCGAGCATGTCATAGGGCGGCAGGCTGTCCTGATCGGTCTGGTTCGGGCGCAGTTCGGCGCTCGGTGGTTTCTCGATCGACGAGGCGGGGATGATTTCGCTCTCCCGGTTGATCCAGCGGGCGAGCGCGTAAACCTGCATCTTAAAAACATCGCTGATCACGGCGAGACCGCCGCACATGTCGCCGTAGAGCGTACAGTAGCCGACGGCCATTTCGCTCTTGTTGCCGGTCGTGAGGAGAATCGCGCCAAACTTGTTCGACAGCGCCATCATCAGGACTCCGCGCACGCGCGCCTGGATGTTTTCCTCGGCGACATCGCGCGGGCGCCCGGCGAAGAGCGGCCCGAGCGATGTCTCGCAGGCGGCCACGGCGTTGGCGATGGCAATGGTCTCGAAGCGGACGCCGAGGTTTTGCGCGAGAATACGGGCGTCGTCGCGTGAATGCTGCGACGAGATGGATGAGGGGAGAGAGACTCCGATGACGTTTTCCGGGCCGAACGCGGCGGCGGCGATCACTCCGACGACCGCGGAGTCAATGCCACCCGAAAGGGCGACGAGGGCGCGCTTGAAACCGCTTTTTTGGGCGTAGTCCCGAAGACCCAAGACCAAGGCGTCAAACATGTCCTTGAGTCCGTCCTGGGCGAAGGTTGGATGGAGGGACGAAACCTCCTGTGGCGCATTGGACGCTGCGCCCGGCTTGAGATCCACGACGCGCAGGTCCTCCGAAAATGCCGCGAGGCCGGCGATCACGCGGCCCTGAGCGTCGCAGACCAGGCTGCGGCCGTCGAAGATCAACTCGTCGTTGCCGCCGACGCAATTGACGTAGGCGACCGGGCAGCCGAGGGCTCGCGCCGAATCCCCGACGACGAGATTTTCGCGGACGGATTCCTTCGAGCTATGCCACGGACTGGCCGAGAGGTTGACCATGAAGTCGCATTTTCCCTCGGCCAGCTGTTCGATCGGCACCCGCCCGCTGTAGAGCCGACGCGTGCTGATCATCGGGTGCGTCCAGATGTCCTCGCAGATCGTGACGCCGATCCGATGGCCCGCGTGCTCGATGATCGCCGGAGACATCGCGGGTTCGAAATAGCGATCCTCGTCAAACACGTCGTAGGTCGGAAGCAGACATTTGCGGCCGACGGCCGCAACCTTGCCACGATAGCAGAACGCGGCGGAGTTGAAGAAAGGGCGGCCGCGTCCGGACGGATTGGTCTCCACCGTGCCAATGATGGCCGGGACGGCGCCCACGGCGGCGGCGATCTCAGCAAGGGATTCTGCGACGTCGGGAACAAACCTTCGCTTGAAGAGCAGGTCCCGCGGGGGGTAGCCGCAGACCGCGAGCTCTGGAAACACGACCAATTCGGCGCCCGCCGCGACGAGGGCGGCGTAGGCTTCGAGGATTTTGCGGCGATTGCCGACGAGGTCGCCGACGGTCGGATTGAGCTGGGCGAGGCCGATGCGCATGAATTGGAGGTCGGAACGTGAACACCTTTATTGAGCCTGACAACTCGCAACCCGGGCTTGCGCTGTACGTCATGCGCACGATTTGCTCTGAATATCATCTATGCGCATCGCTCTGCTTCGCTTCGCTGTTTCCCAGTTGTTTCTGACCGGTCTGACGATTGCGGCTGAAACTGCGCCCACGCTGACGCTGGAGCAGGCCCTCGCCGCGGTGGAAAAAGTGAACGTCACGGTGCTGTTAAGCCGGGAGACCGTCAACCAGGCCGGGGAGGCCGTTGCGCAGCAGCGTGCGTCGGTGCTCCCGGTGTTTGATGCCTCGATCCAGCAACGGCGTTCCCAAGGCGTGAGCATCGCCACGGTTGTGGTGGCCTCCGGTCGGCCGGCGAGCCGTTTCGACGCGCTCATCTCGGGCAGCTACGCGTTGCTGAACCCGAATCGGCTTTCAAACCTGCGCAGTTTCCGGATGGCGGCGGAAGTCTCCCGGGCCAACTACGGTTTCACGGTTCAAACCGTGATGGCGGACGTGGCGGACGCCTACTTCACCCACCTGCGCAACCTAAGCCGTCTGGCCGTGCTCGATTCCAACATTTCCCGAGCGCGTTCGCTCTATGACCTTGCACGCAACCAACTGAATGCGGGAGTGGCCACGCAGATTGACGTGACGCGCGCGGAATCTCAGGTGGCGATCGCCGAGCAGGCTCGCCTCCAGCAAGTGACGGCCGTGCAGCGCAGCGAACTCTTCCTGAAACGGCTGCTGGATCTGGAGGCGGAACGGGAGATGCGGTTGGCGGACTTCCAAGTGCGCCGGACAGAAACCAGCCTCTTCGCGTTGGGAGCGGAAAAATCGACGTTCGAAAAGCGAGCCGACTATCTGGCGCTGCAAAAATCGCTCGAGCAGGCGAAAATCGACGTGCGCACCGCCACGTTTGAACGGATGCCGTCGCTCGCGCTCACCGGTAATTACGGTTTCGCTTCAGGCCGATTCGACGACAGCAAACAGGATCAATGGTCGATCGGACTCGGATTGAATGTGCCGATCTTTGACGGGATGCGTTCGGGTGCCGATCGCCGTGTGGCGTTGTCACGGCAACGCGCCCAGGAGACACGCCTGCATAATCTCGAGATGCAGATTTCCTCGGAGCTTCGGCTGGCTTTGCAGGACGCTGGTTCGCGCAACGCGCAGATTTTGGTTGCCGACAAGGGGCTGCGTCTCGCACAGGAGGAGTTGCGGCTGGCCCAGCAGCGGTACCAACAGGGAGTGGCCGACAACCGTGAAGTCGTGGACGCGCAGAACCGGCTGGCGATCGCGGACGACAACTTTGTCGAAGCTGTTTACCAGTACAACTTGAGCCGGGTGGAATTGGCGCGGTCAAAGGGCGACGTGCGCGCGATTCTGTCGGAAAAGGTTCCCTGACGCGTGAACGGTTCGGCGCGTCTGATTTTGGCATCGGCCTCGCCTCGCCGGCGGGAATTGCTGGGGCAACTGGGCGTTCCCTTCGAGGTGTGCGTGGCGGATGTGGTCGAACACGAGGAGGCGTCAACCGACCCGCGCGTGATGGTGGCCCACAACGCTGCCCTGAAGGCGGACTGGGTGGCCGAACGAAACCCGGATGCGATTGTGCTCGGGGCGGACACCACTGTTTTCGTCGAGAACCATGCGCTCAACAAACCGCGCGACGCCGCGGACGCCCGGGCGATGCTTCGCCGGTTGAGCGGGCGGAGTCACACCGTGTTTACCGGAATCGCCGTCCGGCGCCGCCGGGACGGATTGCGAATCGACGAAGGGGTGGCGAGCGAAGTGAAGTTTCGGCAACTCGACGAGTCCATGATTGAAGCGTACCTCGCGCTGGTTCACACGCTCGACAAGGCGGGCGGGTACGGCATCCAGGACCACGGGGAGTTGATTGTGGAAGGCTTCACCGGCTCTCTGACGAACATTGTTGGGCTGCCGGTGGAAACGACGAAACAAATTTTGACGCGGTGCGGTCTGCTGTCATGACTTCCCCTTCCACCGGGCGTCCTGCCCGATTACCATGAGCCAAACCATCGCCTCACCGACCCCGAGCAACACGTTGCGACGGCTTGTCGTGCGCGTGTGGTCGGATCCGGATTCGCGTTCGACGGCGATCGGGTTGATGGCCGTCTTGCTTTTCCACCTTCTGCTCTGGTTGCTGGGGCCGTTGCTGCTGCGTTACGACGATGTGGCGCTGGCCAATCGCCCGCACACCACGTCCCGGGAGTTCAACATCGAGATTGCTCCGGACACCTTTGCCAAGGCGCCACCCAAGCCCAAGGACCCTTTCAAGTTCGTCGAGACGAATCCCGACGCTCCGGAAAACACGCCGGACAAGACCAATAATTTCGCGGCGCAGAACCAGCAGGTGGCCCAGGAAAAGCCCACGCCTGACGGTAAGAGCGACAAGCCGGCGATGGAGGGAAAGAAGGATTTTGAATCGAACCAGATCGTCAGCGGGCGCCTGTCGCAACCGATCGAGCACGTCGAGGCCCAGCCACCGCCGAGCGCAGTTCCCGAGGCGGACCAGAAAGTGATGCCGCCAAAAGCGGAGCAGAATCCGCTTTCCGGCAGTGAGAAATTCGAAGGTGAAGCCAAGGACGGGATCGGCAGCAATCTGGCCAAGCGCCTCGATAACGCGCGGCCGATTCCCGAGAAGATTGACGGTGTGAAGAACGCAAAGGAAATGGAAGGCGCGACTTCGATGCAGCCGGCAATCGATCCGAAGCGCCCGCGCGCCCGCCCGCAGGTCGTGAAGCAACAACAGGTGCGGCCGGCGATCCTCGCTGAGAACAAATTTGGCACGACCAACATCGGAAATATCGCCGTCGACGCCAAGTGGAGCAATTACGGCGCCTACCTCCAGCGGATGATCGACACGGTGCAAATCCAGTGGGAGCGCCTCATCCTCCAGCAGTCGGCCAACCCCGTCGTGGGCAGCACGGTGACGGTCAAGTTTGTGATGAATGACGAGGGGCGGATTTCCCAAATCGTCAATGTCGACACCACCGCGAACGAAACCTCTTCCCGTGCGTGTGTCAGTGCGATCACCGATCGTGCGCCCTATGGGCCCTGGACCGACGACATGAAGGCTGTCCTTGGCACCCAGCAGGAGATGACGTTCACGTTCTATTATCAGTGAGTGCGGTGCCCGAGGGATTTTGGGCGGCACTGCCGCTGGGCCGGCGGGTGGAATTGCTCACGCACGATGCGAACGGGCTCGCCGCGTTCAACAAACCGGCCGGTGTGCTTTCACATCCCAACGCCCCGGGAGATGAGCCGCGTTCACTGCTGAACGCGCGTTACGTGCTCGATGGCGAATTTTTCGAGTGGAACGATGCCGGGACCGGAAATGTGCTGCGGCTCTGGCTGCTCAACCGGATCGATTCCGCGACGTCCGGGTGCATCCTCGCCGCGGCCGATGCAGACCTTGCCACGGAGGTGCGCGCGCAGTTCAAACGGAAGCAGGTGAGAAAGATCTATCTCGCGCTTGTGTTCGGCGGCCCGCGACAGCCGCTTGAGCTGTGGCGCGACATGCTGACCGTCGAGAAACGCGGCGGGCACATTCGAACCGCCGCCCATTCGGGAAACGTGCCGGCGGAAAGCCAGATGAGCGTGGTCCGCGCGGGCAAGCGGGAGCCGCGCCTGACCCTGTTGCGACTCGAGCCGCGCACGGGCCGAAGCCATCAATTGCGCGTCCAATGTGCGAAGCGCAGCCTGCCGATCGTGGGCGATCAGACGTACGGAGACTTTTCCCGCAACCGGGAGTTCGCGAAGCTTGCCGGCACAAAACGGTTGTTTCTGCACTCGCTCGAGTCGTCGTTCGCCTACGAATTCAAGGGCGCCCGCCACACCTTTGCCGCGAAGGCACCCCTCCCGGGGGATTTTGAGAAGTTCCTTTGACAGGCGGGGGAGAATGGGCGGAATTCTCGCGATTCGCCTGTCATGATTCTCCCAAAATCGAACCGCCTTACTCCGGAACAACTCAACGAGGTCACTGCCGTCGTCGCGGAGTTTGGCTGCAAGATTCAGCCAATTATCGGCGCGGTGCGGACGATTTACGCCATCGTTGGCGATGAGCGCGATGAACTCATGATCAACCGGTTGGAGGGGCTTTCCTTCATCGATCGCATCGACCGGATCCAGTCGCCGTTCAAGCTGATGGACAAGCGTTCGGATCTCGCGAGCCATCGCATCACCATTGGCGGAGTGACGCTCGGCGAGGAACTATTCGTGATCGCGGGAGCGTGCACGATTGATCCAAAGAACCCTAATTATTTCTACGAGACGGCGGCGGCCGTGAAAGAAGCCGGCGCCCACATGATCCGTGGCGGCGTTTGGAAGCCGCGCACCAACCCGTATACGTTTCAGGGTGACGTCAAATCACTCGACATCCTGATGGAGGCCGCGCGGCGCACCGGCCTGCCCGTCGACACCGAGGTGATGGAAGAGGCGCATATCAAACTCGCGCTCGATGCGGGCGTGACCTGTCTCCAGGTCGGAGCGAGGAACGCGCTCAATTACTCTCTGCTGCGGGCGATCGGCCGGGCTGTTGCCGAGCGCGAGACGACCGTCCTCCTGAAACGGGGCATGCATATGGGGCCGATCAGTGAGTTCATCTCCGCCGCGGAATACATCGCGGCCTTCGGCAACCCCAACATCATCCTCTGTCCCCGCGGCACCGCGCCCACGCTCGATGGCTATCGCAATCATCCGGACGAGAGCATCACTCCGCTTCTGAAGGAAAAGACCTGGGCTCCCGTCGTCGTCGACCCGTCGCATTCCGTGGGCAAGGCTGTCTATGTCCCCGCCTGCGCGCTCGCCGCTGTCGCGTACGGTGCCGACGGACTCTGCATCGAATCCCACGTCAGCCCCAGTCACGGCATCGGTGACGATCCGAAACAGTCGCTGACGCCCGACGTGCTGGCCGAAACGATTTCCCAGGCGAAGCAATTGTGGGCACTCCGGCATCCCGTGAAGACGGCATAGCGCTTGACAAAAATGGGCATGTGGCCACGTGTGGCCACATGAAATCGAAACGAGTATTGGGCGCCCGGGCGGACGCCAAACCGGTGACGCCTGGGATGGTGGAGGAGGAGGCATCGCAGATCCTGCGGCGTCGGACTTTGGTCTCGGTGCGTGAGGCCAAGGACAATCTTTCGGGTCTGCTGCAGCGGGCCGCGGCTGGTGAAGAGGTAATCATCACTTCGGACGGCGAGCCGCGGGCCATGTTGGTGCGGTACCGTCCGGTCGTGGGCGGAAAGCCATGGACGTCCCTGGAGGCATTCCGTGCGACCTTGCCGATGACCCCCGATTCGACTCCGACCATTCGGGAACTGCGCGACTCCGGTTATTGAGATGTATCTCGACACGTCGGTCGTCGTAAAGCTGTACACCCGCGAGGCGGACTCCTCCGCGTGCGAGAAGATGGTCGCGGGCCACAAACTTGTTTCCTCCGAGTTGCTGTATGGCGAGTTGTGGTCCGCGCTGCTCGCGAAGGAGCGTGCCGGGGTGCTGACGCCGGAACATCGTTTTCGGATCTGGGATCTTTTCGAAAGCCACATTCTGGACGATGCAATCGAATTGATGCGACTCGACGGTTTGCTGGTGCGTGAGGCAGCCGAAATCATGGCGAAAGTTCATCCGCGGGTTCCACTGCGCACCCTCGACGCGCTCCATTTGGCGACGTTTGCGAGCATCGAAGCGGGCCCCCTGTTTTCGACTGACAAGCGGATGATCGACGCCGCCCGCGCGCTGTCGTTACCTCTCGCCCGCTGAGTGGTCGCCCCCTCGGCCTACGGTCCCAGGTCGGCGAGCAGCGCCCGCAGTTCGCGCTCGGGATCCTCGTGGTGCTGGTCCACGGCGAGTTGCAGCGCAGCGGCCAGGAGCGGTCGCGCTTCGTCCCGCCGGCCCAGTTGCAGCAACAGTTTTCCGAGGAGAATGCGCGCCATCATCCAATCTGATTTCTTCGCGACGCAGGCTTCGTAGTGTGCCACGGCGTCGGATCCACGTCCCTCGGCCACGAGGGCCTGGGCGAGACTAAACCGAAACATTTCGTTTTCCGGTTGTCGCGCGACCAGGGCGGCAAACTGCTCCGACCGGGAAGCCACGGGAGCTAGACGGCGTCGACGAAGACAGCAACTCCGGTGGCGTTGTCCGGACCGCCGCGCCGTACAGCCAGCGCGACAATTTCGTTCACGGCGGTCGTGGGGTCGGAGTGTTTCATCAGCAATTCGCCGATTTCGGAATCGGGGAGCATCCGCGTCACACCATCGGTGCAAAAAAGATAACGGTCGCCGGCCTGAATCTCCCGCGAGATGATGTCGACTTCGGGGGGGGTAGGCTGGCCGATGCAACGGGTGAGGGCGTTGCGGTTCGCTTCGTGATAATAGACCACTTCGCCGCGGGCGCGGCGCATCCGAGCCTCGTTTTCCACGGAGTGATCTTCGGTCAGTCGGCAACATTCGCCCTTGCGGCTGCCGTACGAGCGGGAATCGCCGACGTGGGCAATCTTGAGGATGTTGTCGCGGATATGGCCGATGGTGACGGTGGTTCCGATCCCCATCGCCGGACTGATCTTTTGCCCGAGGAGGGAAACCGCCCGGTTGGCGTGGTGAACAATCACAACCAAGTCGGGTTCAGTGCCGACCGGAGTGGCGTGCACACCGCCGGAGATGTCCTCCACGGCGAGTTGGGCGGCCTCGCCCCCGCCCGGGAGACCGCCGACACCGTCGGCGACGCCAAAGAGCATTCCTTTTTCATCGAGGAGAAAACGGTCTTCGTTTTCCCGGCGGACACGGCCGATGTCAGTGAGCGCGGCGGCGCGGAGCGAAAGCATGGTGTTGGTTTTACCGTAGCCAGGTCTGGCTCAGGCGAAAGGATGAAATTTCGCTTTTAACGATTCTCTCGTTAGAACCGTGAACTCGGGTTGGGGGAGGCAATCGACGAAAAGTCGCCCGTAGGTTTTCGCCAGCACCCTCGAATCGAGAATCGTCACCACGCCGCGGTCCGTCGCGGTGCGAATCAGCCGCCCAATTCCCTGGCGGAACTTGATCAGCGCGTCGGGTAGCGTGAGTTCATTGAACGGATTGCCTCCGAGATTCCGGATGTGGTCGCAGCGTGCCTCGGTGATGGGGTGGGTCGGCGGGTCGAAGGGGAGCCGGGTGATGATGACCTGGGCGAGAGCGTCGCCGGGGACATCGACCCCGGTCCAAAAGCTGTCGGTGCCGAAGAGCACCGCGTTGCCGGTGCTCCGCATTTGATTTGCCAGGTCGGTCCGCGACACGCCGGCGCCTTGCAGTAGAAAGGGCCGTCCGGCTGCGGCGAACGCGGGCTCGAGTGCCATTGCGACCGCCCGCATGTCGCTGTAACTGGTGAAGAGGACGAGGGAGCCGCCCCGGACCATTTCGACGCAGGTGGCGATGTAGCCACCGAGGACGTCGAGTGCGAGCTTGGCCTCCTGCGGGGACGGCAGTGGCACGTCGCTGGCAACGTAGACGCGCATGTTGCGGGCGAAGTCGAACGGTGACTTCACGACAACGGCGCGCGCCCCGTCCGCGCCGATGCGCTCCGCAAATGGCTCGATTTGCCCGCCCATCGCAAGGGTCGCGCTCGTGCAGACGACACTGGTACCGCACCCGAAGAGATGCTGGCGCAACGCGGGCGCGACATCAATGGGCGCGCTCCGCAAGGCGACGATGGTCTGTTTCCGTCCGCCTCGCTCCGCCCAGTAGACGTGGCCCTTGTCGGCGAGGGTGAGCCATTCGTTGACACCCGATTGCAGCCCTTTGACGCGCTGTTTTTGTTCGAGCAGTTCGTCGCGCTCGCGGCCGTCCTCAAGTTTGTCGCCCAGTTTCCCGAGCAGGCGGTGCAACGCTCCGAGCGGGCCGTCGAGGCTCGCTTCGGCCGCTCCCTCCTCGCGCACGCGGACGATGGGCCGTTGTGCCAGGAGGGTGCTGCCGATGAATTCGAAGAACAACTTGGCGGCATCGAGCGCATCGATGACCAATTGCTGGGCCTCGGGACCACCCAGTTTGCGAAAAAGCCCACGCTTCGTGCGGGGATTGAAGAGGTATTTGAGTGCGCGATCCACGCTGTAACTGGAGAGCGAAAGCCCAAAATTTTCCGTCGCCACCTCCGGCACGGTATGCGCCTCGTCGAGCACGACAAAGTCGTCCGCGAACAACACCCCGCGGCTGTCGGTCTTTGCGCCGCCCGCCTTGGCCCCGCCGGCATTGATCAAGGCGAAGAGCAACGCGTGGTTGATGATGATGATGTTGGCGGACCGGATGCGCGCCCGGGCCCGCTGGTAGAAACACTTTTCGCAGTCGCAATGCTTGCGCGAGCACGAGGACGAGTCGGCGTTGACGACATCCCAGATCTCCGGGCGGGGAGGCGGCTGAAGTTCGTGGCGGAGTCCGGTTTCGGTGGACTCAGCCCATTTTGCGATGCGCTGGACCTCGTCGTAGTCGGCGTCAGCAAAAAGGGTGCTGCGATCGGCAAGCGCGTGGCCGAGCCGTGTGGTGCAGAGGTAGTTTCCCTTGCCGACGAGGACGGCGGATTTGAAGTCGGCGTATGGTTTGAGATCGGGGTGGGAGCGGAAAAGTCGGCGACATTTCGGGAGGTCGCTGGTCTCAAGCTGCTCCTGCAGGGAAATCGTGTGGGTGGAGACGATCAACTGACGGGATTGATCCACGGCCTGGATGATCCCGGGAACGAGATAGGCGAGCGATTTTCCGACGCCGGTGCCCGCTTCGAAGAGGAGCGGGGAATCGTCCCGAACCGCCGCCGCGATCGCGCGCGCCATGGTTTCCTGCTGTGGCCGGTGTTCCAGCTTTAGACCATCCTGCAGCCAGCCGCCTTCGGCGAAGATCTTTCCGACGAGAGCGGGCGCGTGACTGATGGGAGGGGGCGCGGAGCCGGTGTCGTCGCGAAGGCCGATCATGCTGGGCGTTGAGTCAGCGAACCAATGATTGGCAATGGTTGCGTAGCAAATGAATTTGCCGCACCGGTCAGTGTCGGCGAAGCTTTGCCCATGGCGGATCCCAAACCATCGGACCATGAATGGGTGAACGAGTTGGTGCAGTTTTTGCGACTGCAACCTGGTGTCAGCGCCGTGCGGATTGACCCGGGCGCGCACAAAGTGTCGGTCGCGACCGTCGGCCGCGTCGAACTCGCGGGTCTTGAGGAGAAGCTCGCCGCGACCATCGCGGCGGTCGAGGCGCAGCTCGCGGCCCGTGGGACCATGCGCGCGCCGGCGGGTTTCTCGCTGCGGCAGGAAGGGGATGCGACCATCGTCGGCCGCGACTCGTGCGTGACCGCGGAAAAGATGTGGCTCTGGCGCGAAATGGAGTGGCCGGAGATCAGCGCCGAGGTTAAGCCCGAGGATCAGGAGTGGCGGACGCTCGCCGTGCTTGCGACAGTCTGCGGCTCGGCTGGGATCGCCGGGGCTTTGGCGACGCGGTTTGTCCCGGGCGTACCGTGGCTCGGTCAGGCGTTTTTTCTCGTGGGATTGATTTCAGGCGGGTGGGACGCGGCGGTCGACACCTGGGGAAATCTGCGGAAACGGGAGATCGACATCCATTTCCTGATGCTCGCGGTCGCCATCGGGGCGATGTTCATCGGAGCCTGGGGAGAGGCGGTGCTTCTGCTGTTTCTGTTTTCCGCCTCGGGTGCCATGGAAGAGTACGCGCTCGATCGCACGCAGCGGGAGGTCAGTGCGCTCCTGAAGACATCGCCGAAACGTGCAACGCTCGTGCAGCCCGATGGGTCCGAACGGGAGGTGGCGGTTGAGGAACTCCAGGTCGGTCAAACGGTGCGGGTGAAGCCGGGCGAAGGATTCGCGGCCGACGGGGTGGTGGTGGGCGGCAAAAGTGCCAGTGATGAATCGGCGCTCACGGGCGAAGCCAACCCGGTTGAAAAGCGGATCGGGGATCAGGTTTTCAGCGGGACGATCAATCTTTGGGGTGTGGTGGAGTTTTCGGTCGCGCGCCTGCCCGCGGAGAGCACGTTGCAGAAGATCATCCGCCTGATTCAGACGGCGCAGAAGCTCAAGGCCCCGAGCGAGCGGTTTACGGATCGGTTCGGCACGGGCTACACCTACGCGGTCATCGGGGGATCGTTCGCGATGTTTCTCGTCTGGTGGCTGGCATTTCACCTCCCGGCTTTCACCAACACCCCTGAGACCCGTTCGGCGTTCTACCGGGCGATGACTCTCATGGTGGTCGCGAGTCCGTGCGCGCTCGTGCTGTCCATTCCGTCCGCCATTCTGGCTGCGATTGCCTGGGGCGCGCGGCACGGAGTTCTCTTCCGGGGTGGCGCTGCGATCGAAAAACTCGCGGACATCACAGCGGTGGCGCTGGACAAGACTGGCACGTTGACGACCGGCGAACTGGCGGTGGTGGGCTGTGAGAGTTATCCGCAGGGGAGGGAACGGGAGGTGTTGCAGCTCGCGCTGACCCTCGAGGCGAAATCGCAGCATCCGATCGCGCGGGCGATTGTGCGGCACGCCAAGGTGGAGGGCGTGAGCGAGCTCGCGCTGGACGATTTTCAGTCGATCACGGGGCAGGGGCTCCGGGGCAAGGTTGGTGGGGCGACGCTGCTTCTTGGCCGGCGCGAACTGCTGGAGAGCGGCCCGCTCGCGGAGTGGGCAAAAAAGCTGCCGGCCGCCGCCGCCGAATTGAGCGAGGTGTGGGTTATCGGCCAGGACTTGGTGGGACGTGTTTTGCTCAAAGACCAGATCCGCGCCGAGTCCCGCGGGGTGCTGGCCAAGTTGAAGGCGATGGGCATCAAGACCGTGATGTTGACCGGCGACCGACGGCACACGGCCGAGGCGGTGGCAAACGAACTCGGCCTCGATGAGGTGCGAGCTGGATTGTCTCCAGAGGACAAGGTGGCGGCGATTCAGTCGCTGCGAGCCGAGGGGAGGAAAGTGGCGATGGTTGGTGACGGGGTAAATGATGCACCGTGCCTGGCCGCTGCCGACGTGAGTGTGGCGATGGGCGCCCGCGGCAGCGACGCGGCTCTGGAGCAGGCGGAGGTGATCTTGATGCACGACCGCATCGAAAATTTCCTTTCGGCGCACCGGCTGAGCCGGCGGGCCCGGGCGGTCATCCGACAAAACCTAACGATCTCCTTGGGCGTGGTGATCGTGATGGTGATCGCAACGGCGTTTGGTGCGGTTCCCTTGGCCATCGGTGTGGCCGCCCACGAGGGAAGCACCTTGGTCGTTTGCCTCAATTCCTTGCGCCTGCTCTTTGGCCGAAACGAGTAACTGTGAGGAAACTTTTGCGTCGTAACAGGGGTCGTAGGACCTAGTTTTTTCGCCATGAAATCGAAACTCCCCCTCTTCGTTTTGGCCGGCGGGTTGTCTGTTTTGTTCGTCGGCTGTACGTTTCCGTCTTCGAGGCGGACGGTCCCAAGTGGACAGGCCAACGTCCTGCAGCGGTCCGAACTCGGTACGGTCACAAGTGTTCGCGAAGTGAATATCGAGGGACAAAAGGGTCAGATCGGGATGTACGGTGGAGGCTTGGTGGGTGGGGCGGCCGCCAGCGGTGGCCGCGGCGTCAGTGGTGCCGTGGTCCGGGCCACGGGCGCAGTGGTCGGCGCTGTCGGGGGGCAGGCCGTCGAAGAAGTGGCGACCCGAAAGCGGGCACAGGAGATCAGTATCCGCCTTGATGACGGCAGTACTGTGACGATTACGCAGGAGTCTTCGACCGGTCTGTTTATGGACGGCGACCGCGTTCGGGTGATTAACGGCGGCGGTCAGGCTCGCGTTGCGATGGCGAGCAATTGAGCGTGGCGGTGGGAGCGCGGGCGGTTCGCCCTGGGTCCAATCGTTCAGTCGGTGATGAGGACCTGGTCGCCAACGCGGACCTCTTCGTAAAGTTCGACGATTTCGAGATTGCGCATCAGCACGCAACCGGCGCTGAGCGGCTCGCCGATTCGCTCGTCGTGGTTGGTCCCGTGGATGTAGACGTAACGTTCGTAGGTGTCGACGTTTCCGCCGCGGTTTACGCCGGGCTCAAGGCCGCGCAGCCAGAGAATGCGCGTCGTGATCAGATTTTCGTTGTCCGGCTCGCGAGCCAGGATCTCGGAGAAGTGGCGACCGGTGGGGACGCGCGACTTGAAGACCATGCCGGGGGGCTGGCCTGCCCCGATTCTCTCGGCGATTTCGTGCAAGCCTCGCGGGGTGCCGAGTGAGTCCTTCACGTTCGAAGGGGGGCGTTTCGAAGTGGAGATAACGTAACTTCGGACCAGTGCACCTCCCCGAAAGAACTGAAGGGTCGCTGTGCTGATGCGGACCGCAAGGACCCGTTCTCCGGGCTTGATGCCAAGCCGGCTGCAGGTTTTGTTAACCAACTCCACTGGAGACAAACTCGTGAACAACGCATCCATCAATGTCGGTATCGTCGGCGCCACCGGTGCCGTCGGTCAAGAGCTGCTGAAGCTTTTGCACGATCGTAAATTTCCCATGGCCTCGCTGCGGCTCTTCGCCTCAGCGCGGTCGGCGGGCAAGCCGGTGACGTTTGCCGGCAAAAAATACATCATCGAGGAGGCCAAACCCGGGGTGTTTGCCGACGTGGATGTGGCGTTCTTTGCTGCAGGTGGTTCGGTCACCCGTGCGCTGGCGCCGGATGCGGTCAAGGCCGGCTGCCTCGTGATCGACAAGAGCTCCCACTATCGGATGGACCCAGCGGTGCCTCTCGTGATCCCGGAAATCAATCCCGAGGGCCTGCGCACCCACCAAGGCATCATCGCGAATCCCAATTGTTCGACCGCCGTCACGCTGATGGCGCTCTGGCCATTGCACCAGGCGTTTGGCCTGAAGCGTTATTTCGCGGCGACCTACCAGTCTGTTTCCGGCACCGGCGCCGAAGCGGTGCGTGAATTGGAAAGCCAGGTGCAGGCCCACGCCAAGGGGGCTCCGATGGAGAAGAAAGTCTACGCCTACCAGATCGCGTTCAACGTGATACCTCAGGTCGATTCGTTTGGACCCAATGGCTACACGGGCGAGGAAACCAAGATGATGCTCGAGAGCCGCAAGATCATGGGCCTCCCCAATCTCAAGGTCTCGGCCACGACGGTCCGAGTGCCGGTGGTACGGGCGCACTCGGTGGCGGTGAACGCCGAGTTTGAGCGGCCGGTGAGTGTGGAGGCCGCTCGCGCGGCGATCGCCGCCTTTGCCGGAGCCGAGCTCGTCGACGATCCTTCAAAGCAACGTTATCCGACGCCGCTCGATTTTTCGAACAAGGTCAAATGTGGCGTCGGGCGCATCCGCCTCGACACCGCGCTCGACAATGGCCTCGCGCTGTGGGTCAGCGGCGACAACCTCTGGAAGGGGGCCGCTTTGAACGCGGTGCAAAACGCCGAATTGATGGTGCGCGAAGGGTGGTTGAAGCCCAAATCCGCGATGACGACGGCCTGATGCCGGATTCCCGCCCAAACTGCATCCGGAATAATTCCTTGTCATACTCACTCTTGGGCCGCTTTGCTTATCCTTCGGCTCGGACGCTTAGCTCAGTTGGTTAGAGCACCTCGCTTACACCGAGGGTGTCGGGGGTTCGAGTCCCTCAGCGTCCACCATTTTTCAATCATCACACTTCATGCGACACACGATCTCCGTCCTCGTTGAGAACAAGTTCGGCGTATTGGCTCGCGTTTCGGGAATGTTTTCCGGCCGCGGCTTCAATATCGACTCTCTCAACGTCGCGCCCACCCACGACGCATCGCTGTCCCGCATCACCGCCGTCCTGAATGGTGACGAGGGCCAGCTTGAGCTCTGCGTCCGCCAGTTGCGGAAGCTGATCAACGTCGTCGAAGTGACCGACTTCAAGGAAGGCCAGGCCGTCGCCCGCGAACTCGTGCTCGTGAAAGTGCGCGCCGATACGAAAACCCGCTCCGAAATCGTGCAGATCGCCGACATCTTCCGGGCCAAGATCGTGAATCTCGCCGCTGACAATCTCATCATCGAGCTCACCGGCACGGACGACAAGATCGCCGCCCTCCTCGGCCTCCTCGAACCCTTCGGCATCATCGAACTCGCCCGCACCGGCCGCCTGGCGCTGAAGCGCTAGCCCGCAGTTTTGCCGACCGACTTAGCGTTCAACCCTTATCCCTCAGCCCTCAAATTTTCCACTACCATGCCCGCCAAAGTCTACACCGATAAAGACGCCGATCTCGGCGTGTTCGCCAACAAAACGCTCGCCGTCCTCGGCTACGGTTCGCAGGGCCACGCCCATGCGCTCAACCTCAAGGACAGCGGCTGCAAGGTCATCATCGGCCTCTATCCTGGCTCGAAATCCCGCGCCGTTGCCGTGCAGCACGGTTTTGAGGTTTACGACACCGCCGAGGCCGTGCGTCGCGCCGATGTCATCATGGTCGGTCTGCCCGACATGAAGCAGGCCGATGTTTACACAACGGACATCCTCCCGAATCTCGCCAAGGGCAAGACGCTGCTTTTCTCTCACGGCCTCAGTGTCCACTTCGGTCTGATCAAGCTGCACAAGGACATCGATTGCATCATGGTCGCCCCGAAGGGTCCCGGCCACATGGTTCGCCGGCTCTACGCCGAGGGCAAGGGCATGCCGGCGCTGATCGCCGTCGCGCAGGACAAGTCCAAGACCGCCAAGAAGACCGCGCTCGCCTGGGCGAAGGGCATCGGCTCGACCCGCGCCGGCGTGCTCCAGACTGATTTCAAGGAAGAGACCGAAACCGATCTGTTCGGCGAGCAGGCCGTGTTGTGCGGCGGAGCGAGCGCTCTGGTGCAGGCCGGCTTCGAGACGCTGGTCGAGGCGGGTTACCAGCCCGAGATGGCGTACTTCGAGTGCCTGCACGAGTTGAAGCTCATTTGTGATCTGATGTACGAGAGCGGCATCGCCGGGATGCGCTTCTCGATCTCCGAGACCGCGAAATACGGCGACATCACCCGTGGCCCGCGCGTTGTGAACAAGCAGGTGAAGGCCGAGATGAAGAAGATCCTGAAGGAAATTCAGACCGGCAAATTCACCCAGGAGTGGGTCAAGGAGTACAAGGGCGGCCTGAAGAAGTACAATGCGCTGCTCAAGGCCGGGGAGAAGCACCAGATCGAGAAGACCGGTGCCTACCTGCGTTCGATGATGCCCTGGATGACCAAGAAAAACATCAAGGGCGTTCAGGCGTCGTATTCCTAAATCGTACGAGCGAGAAGCGGTCGGCGGGTAGCGGGCATCGTTTGCTCCGTTCCACCCGCTGATCGCGACCGGCTCCCGCCACCTTGAGCAAACTCGTCCTCGCCACCCGCAAGAGTCCGCTGGCCCTCGCGCAAACGGAAATGGTGGCGGCGCATTTGCGCAACCACCTCGGCGTTGAGACGGAGCTGTTGAAAATTGTCACGACGGGCGACCGCCAGACGGAGTGGTCGCTCGAGCAGCGCGGTGGAAAGGGACTTTTCACCAGCGAACTCGAGGCTGCGCTCCTGAAGGGCGAAGCGGATGTTGCGGTGCACAGCACGAAGGATTTGCCGGGCGAGATGCCGTCGGGGCTGGCGATCGGCGGCTATATGCCGCGGGCCGATCCCCGCGACGTGCTGGTGTTGCGCACGGGAGTGGAATCTCCGGCGACGCTCGCCACCGGCTCGCCGCGTCGTCGCCTGCAGGTGCAATTGATGTTTCCCGGTGTCGCATTCAGTGAAATCCGCGGCAACGTCGACACCCGCCTGCGAAAGATCGGGGAGCAGCACGTCGCCGACGGCACGGTCCTGGCCGCCGCAGGCATGAAACGCCTCGGAATCGAGACGTGGCCGGGGATCGAATTTGCGCCGCTCGATTTTGAACAGATGGTCCCGGCGGTTGGGCAGGGCGCGATTGCTATTCAATGCCGTGAGGACGATGCGGCGAAATTCGCAGCGACGTTTGATGCGACGACGGCACGGGCCGTGAGCCTTGAACGCGCGTTTCAGTCGGCACTGGGCGGCGGTTGCCACACCGCGTTCGCGGCTCATGCGACTGCCGACACGTTGCACCTTTTCCACGAGCGGACCGGAGTGCGCAATTTCCGGATTTCCGCGGCGGACTTTGCTGCTCCCGAAGCAACGGCGACGCGGATCCTCCGCGAACTGGGATTGCTGGCATGAGCGCCACGCCCTCTCTGGCCGGGCGCCGGATCGCTGTCACGCGTGCACGGGAACAGTCCTCCGAGCTTGCCGGGAAACTGGCCGCCCTCGGGGCCGAGGTGGTCGAGCTTCCGCTGATCACCATTTCGAAGGAAATCGACAAACACGTGCTGCTCGACGTGTTCACCGAACTCGGCAGCTACGATTGGATCGTGTTCACCAGCGCGAACGGCGTGCGGTACTTTTTCGAGGAGTTTTTCCGCATCTACGACGACATCCGCTCGCTCGGACTGTTGCGCTTCGCCGCGGTGGGCGAGGCGACGGCGAAGGCGATTGCGGCGCATCATCTCAAAATTGAATGCCAGCCGAAGATCTCCACTGCGGCGGCCCTCGCTGATACGCTGATCGAAACCGGCAGCCTCGACAGTGCGAAGATTCTGGTCATCACGGGAAATCAGAACCGCGACGAACTTGTGACCAAGCTCGAGGCGGCGGAGGCGATCGTGGATGAACTGCAGGTTTACAAGACCGAACAGACCGACCTCACGGCGGACCCAGTGGCGGCGGATTTTCGGGCGAGAGGAGCCGATGCCATACTCTTCGGAAGTTCCTCGGCGGTGCAGTCGTTTGCCGACCAGGCCGCGGCGCTGAAGCTTGCGAAGGCCGCCAAGCGGCCGCTCGCCGGCAGCATCGGACCGCAGACCAGCGAGACGATGAAAAAGCTGGGCGTGCCGATCGATTTCACGGCCAAGACGCCCGGGCTCGACAGTCTGGTGGAGGCTCTGGTTAAGAAGCTCGGCAAATGAAAGTCCCGTTCCTGGATTTGTCGCTCCAGCACCGCGCCCTGCGCGAGCAGGCGCTGGCGGCGTTGACGGCGACGTACGACGCGAACCGGTTTTGTCTCGGCAAGGATGTCGAGGATTTCGAGCAGGCGTTTGCCGCGACCCTTGGTTATCCGCGGGCGCTGGCGCTGAACAGCGGCACGTCGCCCCTCCACATCGCGTGCATGATCGCCGGTTTCGGACCGGGAGACGAGGTGATCGCGCCGCCCTTCACGTTCATTTCCTCAGTCTGGGGCGTGAGCTACACTGGCGCGACGCCGGTGTTTGCCGATGTTGAAGCCGGAACGTTCAATCTCGATCCGGTGAAAGTGGAGGCCGCGATTACGCCCCGGACGAAGGGGATCATCGTGGTGCATCTTTTCGGCCAGCCCGCCCGCATGGACGAGATCATGGCGTTGGCGCGACGGCACAAGCTGTTCGTGATCGAGGATTGCGCCCAGGCGGTTGGAGCGCGCTACCAGGAAACTCCGGTGGGCATGATGGGCGACGCGGGCACCTTCAGTTTTTACCCGACGAAGAATCTTGGTGGTTGTGGTGAGGGCGGCGCGCTGGTGGCGCGCGACGAGGCGATCCACACCCGGGCGCGGCACATCCGGGTGCACGGCTCTGACCGCCGCTACTACCACGACATCGTGGGCGGGAATTTTCGGATGGATGGTTTTCAGGGCGCGTTGCTGAACGTGAAGCTGCCCCACCTGGCGCGCTGGACCGCGCGACGGCAGGAAATCGCGGCTGCGTACCTCTCCGGCATCAAGCTCGCGGACACCCGCCTGCCGGACCAGCCCGCTTACGGTCGGTCGGTGTTTCATCAATTCACCATCCGCCATCCTCGGCGTGATGCATTGCGCGAGTATCTCGCGAAACACGAAATCGGCACCGACCTGATCTACCCGGTTCCGTTGCATCTGCAGAAATGCTACGCGCATCTCGGTCGCGGCCCGGGCGCATTCCCGGTTTCCGAAGAGGCGGCGCGAACCTGCGTCAGCCTGCCGATTTTCCCGGAACTCACCGACGCCCAGGTCGGGCACGTGATCGGGGCGATCAACGCGTTCTAGTCACTGCGCCGGCGCGGGAGTGTCATCATGATCCACGGCATCCGGTTCAAAGTCTGCGGACTCACCTCGCTGGTCGACGCCGACTTTGCCGATCGCTGCGGCGCGGACTACCTCGGCTTCATTCTTTATCCGAAATCACCGCGCCATCTGTCCCTGACCCAATACCGGGCGATGGCTCCGCGGCTCCCTGATCGCCGCAAGGTCGCGGTCTCGGTTTCTCCCTCGGTCGATGACCTGAAGGCGTGGCGCGACGCTGGTTTCGATTATTTTCAGATTCATCATCCAATCGACACGCCCGCTGCGCAGCTGACCGCATGGTCGGAGGCGGTTGGCGCAAAACACCTCTGGCTCGCGCCGAAACTGCCGCCGGAGATCGACGTGTCGGAGGTGGCGCGAAAGGCGGCCAAGTTCATCCTGTTCGACACGTTTCATGCCGCCGGCTTCGGCGGTTCGGGACAGACGGGTGATTGGGGAAAGTTCGCCCGGCTCCGCGCGGCGCACCCCGAGAATTTCTGGATCCTCGCTGGTGGTTTGAATCCCGAGAACATCGGCAACGCGCTGCGGGCGAGCGGCGCCCGCTTCGTTGACATCAGCAGTGGGGTGGAGTCGGCGCCGGGCGTGAAAGACGAGGCGAAGCTCAAGCGGTTCGTCGTGGCTCTACACCATGCTGCAACGGCTCCTTGAGCGCGTCGCGTGCAGCGGGCTACAGGTTTCCCTTCTTCAATTCGTCGAGCAGGTGATCGCTCGCCCGCCAGGCCAGCGCCATGATCGTCAGCGTGGGATTCTTGTCGGCATTCGAGCAAAACGGTCCGCCGTCGGTAATGAAAAGGTTTTTCACGTCCCACGTCTGGCCCCACTTGTTCGTCACGGACGTTTTCGGATCCGCGCCCATGATCGTGCCACCGACCTCGTGGATAATCTTGCCGCCGGGTTCGATCGCCTTCGACCCGTCGGTTTTTGCCTTGGCGCGGACCTTTCCTCCCATCGCCTCGATAATCGACGCGAAGGTCTGCTCCATGTGGGCCGCCTGTTTCAGTTCGTGTTCCGACCATTTCCAATGGAAACGCAGGACGGGGATGCCCCATTTGTCTTTCACCTTGGGGTCGAGATCGGCGTAGCAATCATCGTTGGGAATCATCTCGCCGCGTCCCGCGAAGCCGATCGTGGCGCCATAGTAGCGTCGCACGTCTTCCTTGAATTTCCGACCGTAGCTTCCTCCGGTCAGGTGTTCCAATCCGGCGCCCGTGCCCATCGCGGGCATCCGTTTTCCGCTGGCGAACTCGATGTGGTATCCGCGGGCAAAACCGAGTTTCCCGGCGAGCTGTTCCTTGTAGAGCCACCAGGGCACGTAGGCGTGGGCGCCGCCAGCCCCATCTTCGTTGTGCGGCGGAAGATCTTCGAGCGCCGGCACGTGGCCGCCGAGGGAAGCGCCGACTGAATCCATGATGTACTTGCCGACCTTGCCACTGGAGTTGGCGAGCCCCTGGGGAAAGCGGGCGGACTGGGAATTGAGCAAAATTTGGACCGATGACGCGGAACTTGCCGCGAGCACGATCACGCGTCCGCGGGCGATCGCCTCCTGCCCCGTGGTCTTGTCGATGTAGATCACGCCCGTGGCGCGGCCGCTGGCATCGGTGACGACCTCGCGCGCCATCGCGTTGGCCACGATGTCGAGATTGCCGGTCGCGAGCGCGGGCGGCAGGTGCACGGTGGTCGACTGATAGTTGGCCTTGATCGAGCATCCTCGGCCGCAGGGCGTCGCCCAAAAACAGGCCTGCCGCTGGCGCATCGCGTCGGCGAGGATCCGCTGGGCGGTGGGATTGTTGGGATGGAGCTTTGCCGGCAACACCGAGGCGTCCTGCTTGGTGGTGAGGACGGCGCGGTGGATCGGTACGACGGGGAGCCCCAGTTTTTTCGCGCGGGCGCGGGCCAGTTGTTCGCCGGCCCGGAGTGCCGGTGCGGGTTGGAGACAACCGGGCGGGGAGTCGGGGGTGTTTTCCAAACCCTCATTGGTTCCGAAAACACCGACGAGCATCTCCGCCTTGTCGTAATAGGGGGCGACGTCCTCGTAGCTGATCGGCCAGTCGAAACCGAGTCCGTCGCGGCTGCGGGGCTTGAAGTCGTAGGGTCCGTTGCGCAGCGAGATGCGCCCCCAATGGTTGGTGCGTCCACCCAGCATGCGGGGACGCCACCACCAGAACGCCCGCGCCGGATCGTCCGAGGCGTTGGTGTACGGTTCGCCGGGGACCTGCCAGCCGCCATCGACCGTCGCGTCGTGAAAGCCGTACGGTTTGTCCGGCGTGTTCGTGCCTCGCAGCGGCGCTTGGGCGTTGGTCTGAAACATCGGCGTCTCCCGGACCGGATCGTAGTTCCGTCCGGCCTCGAGCATCAGCACCTTGGCGCCGGACATCGTGCAGGTGTAGGCGGTCTGCCCTCCCGCCGCGCCGGAGCCGACGATGACGACATCGTATTCAGGTTTCGTTTTGTTCGAGGTGATGAGGGGCATGGGGCAACGGGAGAGTTGAGCAATCACGCGACGGCTGGCAACGGGATGTGAAGAGGAACGGCGGCGACACGAGAAAAGCCGAACGTGGCGCGGGCCGTGAAAAGCGAGCGAAGCGTGCGCAAGGAACGGGTCAAAACGTCAGCGTGCTCGACAACGTGAACGCCCTCGGTGTCGGCTTCAGCCGCACGGTCGGCACGGCGTTGCCCTTGCCGTCGTCGACGGCGCGGTAGAGGTAGGGATCAGCGTCGTCCAGCAAGTTGTCCACGCGCAGGCGCACATCGATCGTCGATTCGCGCCACTTCAAGCGGTAGCCGATCCAGGAGTCGACGATCGTCTGCTCCTTTCCCCAGAACGGATTGCCGTTGATGAAATTTCCGGCTGCGTCGACGCGGTAGCCAATCGTCGGCGCGCCCCGCCAGCGCGCATCGGCGCCGACGTTCCACCCGGACAACCGGCTCGTGCGCCCGAAGCGGTAATCGCTCACGATGTTCGCCGCCCACACGCGCTGACCGAGCGCCTGCCGGCCGGTTTCCGCGAGCGTGAGCGCCATCGCGCTGTCGAGCGCGGCGAGCACCTGTCCGACGGTCGGGCCGAAATTGCTGACGGCGGGCGAATTTCGCTTCGCCTCCCAGAGCGGCCGGTACGTCGCGATGTACGACTGCACCTCGGGGATCAGATTGGACGACTTCGTGATGTTGCGCGAGCCGTTGAGCATGATCCGCCAGCTCGGCGTCGGCGTGAACACGAACTGCGCCTCCATCCCGTGCGACGCCGTGTCGCGCACGCCGCTCCAATCCTCGCGCGGCGTCGCCTTCGACGGATCGACCGCGGCCCAAAGGTCATTGATGACCGAGCTCTTGTTGCCCTGCGAGCGGAGCGTCGAGTTGGTCTCGTTGAGCAGCGTCGTCTCGAAGTAACCGACCGATCCCAGCAGGTGGCCGTCGAAGAGTGACACCTTCAGGCCGAGGTCCTTTCCCCGGCCCTGCTGCGGCGGCACGATGTGCTGCCAGACGTCGATTGTGTTGCCGCTCGGCGGATTGAAATTGTCGGACATGTTGTAGTAGGCGCTGACGTTCTTCGTGAAATGGAACACACCGCCCATCGTGCGCGTCTGCGCTGTCGCATAGACCGGGTCCACCCAGAAGCCACCGCGATTCCACGGTCCGTACGTCGTGTCGGGCGCTGCGGTGTAGTTCTCGGCGCGGACGTTCGAGCGATCCTGGCGGATGCCGTAGGTGAGGACCAGATGGTCTGCGAGAAAATGTCCCTGGCCCACAAACATCGACGAACCGAGCTTCGTGTACGTGTGGCGGTTCGCGGTCACTCGGGCCCACTTTGACCTCACCGCCGGGATGAGGGTGGCCGGGGTGCCCGCGGACTGATTGACGTCGATGTAGTCGGGATCGAAGTAGTGCGGACCTTCGGGAAGAATGTAGGTGCGACGATGTACGCGATTCGCGGCGTTGGAGATAAGTGGGTTACCGACGGTGTTCAGCTCGTTGTACGTCTCGAAGTTCATTTCCTCCCACGACGTGCCGAGCAGGCCGGCGAACTGATACTTGCCGAGGTTGAACCACTTGCTCCCGCGATCGCGCAGGTCGAGTTCGTAAGACGCAGTCGCGCGCGTCTGGCGATTGTCGAGGTGCTGCGCGTTTGAGAGCGGCACGTTGCCCATCTCGATGAACGGCAGGCCGGCATACGGATTCGGCGAACCATCCGGCAACCGCGTGCTGGCGTCCGCGAGAATCGAGTAGTCCGCGCCACGCAACGCGATCGTCTCCGTGCGGCGCAGCGGTTCGTACTGCGCCGCGATCTCAATCGCGAGCTGGCCGCCGATGCGTTGTTCCACAAACGCGGAGTAAGTCTGGTAATCGTAGTGCACGAGATCCTTCGGCCCGCTGGCGTTGGTGATGAAGGGCAGGATCGATTCGTCGTTGAAGCTGATGTCGGTGCGGCTGGCGCCGGCGACGGTCGGATTTGCGCTGCGCCAGAGTCCGGCCCAGTTCATCACGGGCAGATTCGAGTGCTCGATTTTGACGAGGTAGTTTGCACCGGTCGCGACGAGGCCATTGCGGTTCGCCGGCGCCGCGGTGCCGGTCACCATCGGCCGCCCGGCCTGCACCCACGGCGTGTAGCGGTCGAACACCACGTACTGCCGGCCGGGCAGGCGATCGCTGCGCCCGAGGTCGGCGTTGAAACGCACCGTTGTATCCATGAATAGGTTCTTCGTGCCGGTGAGGAAGATCGATCGTCGGTCGTCGCGCGAGGGGTCCTGGGCCGTCGAACCGTCCTGCCAGAGCGCGGCGACACGCAGGGCGAAACGCTGCGGTTTGAACGCAAGATTCTCGTCGAACACGATCCGCTTCGAGCCCGAGCCGGCGTCGTTGTAGCGGAGCTCGATGCGCGTCTGCCGGCCGCGGAGATGCGCCTGCTTGGTCGACGCGTCGATCAACCCGCCCGGGGAGCCGGCGCCGAAGAGGATCGAATTGGGCCCGCGGTTGAAGTTGAACGTGTCCGTGTTGAACCGATCGATCCGCATGTTCGTCGTGAAGAAATTCAGGCTGAGCGTGCTCGAGTTGAAGCCGCGCACCGTGGAGGTGTTGCCTGAGCGCGAGGAGTTGCCGTCGGTGTCGGTCGCGCTGAGGCGGAAGGTTTCCGTGCTTGGCACGAAGTCGAACGCGCTGGTGATGTCGATCGCGCCAATGTCGTCCAAAAACTCCGGCGTGAGAATCGACATCGCCGCTCCGATGTCGCGCGCGTCCGAGCGCAGCCGCGTGCCGGAGAGCGTCTGCGACGCCGTGTAGCCGTTGATCGAATCGGCCGTGATCGTAAACGGACTGAGGGCGATGACGTCGTCGGCGGGCTTCACCTTCGATCCGTCGACTTGGGCGCCGCGGAGCCCGGCGAGGGCTGCGATGGCTAAAACGATGAAGCTATGGGGGAATAACTTGCGGGTGATCATGGGGTGTGCCTCGGTCAAAAATTACGAACGGGCGCGGAGAACTTGGGGTGCGAAAGTGCGACAGACGCCTCAGGTCACGATGCAAAAAAGGACGTGCCTTCTTGGTACCACGGCCTCAGGGCTTCCTCTGGAAATTCGCGGCCTCGGCCTTTTCGCCTTCCTCCCGCTTCGGCGACTTCGCGCCGGCGCCGCCGGCCTTCCACTGATCGTATGCCTTCAGCATCTCCTGGGTCTCGCCGGAGTAGCGCACGCCGCCGCCTTCGTCCTTCAGCTTGTTGATCGTCTGCTTCAGCCGGCCCGAGGTACTGACGATTTTCCCGGCCTTCAGGTCGGCCTCGGTGAACTTGGCCATCAGGATCTCCTGCAGGTCGAAAAGGTAACGGCCGCGATCGTACGTCACGTAAATCGATCCGTCGGGCGCCTGCGTGCCGTCGGGATAGCTCACCGATTCTCGCTCATCGAGCACGAGCTGGTACGGCCAGGTGCGGCCGTCGTCCTCGGACAACATCGCGGTCAAGTTCGTGCGTTTCTTCGGATCGTTGTTCGCGACCAGCAGGAAATGGCCGGACGCGAGCTTGAGCAGAAAGAAGCGCGTGTTGATCCCGAACCCTCGCGTAAGCGGCTCGGCCGATTCGCGCCACGTGCGCCCGTGATCAGTCGAGGTCGACTGCGTGATACCGTAGCGCGTGCGCGCCAGCATCCAGAGCGAGCCTTCACTGCGTTCGACCACCATGTGCTCGGTGAACGGCGAGTCCTTGATCGCCGAATATCCATACGGCTCGAAACCCGCGTCGTAGCCCTTGAACCGGTACACGTTTGCCACCTTGCCGGTGGGGACCGGCCCGCCGCCGTAGGCCGCCTCGGGCGCGTTTCCCTCCATCATCTGCAGCCACGTGCCGTCCGCGAGGATGGTCGCCTTGTTGAGTGAGTTGCCAAAGCCCACGAAGACCGGCCCCTTCCAGGTCGGATTCGCCACACCCGGATCGTCGGTATAAAACCCCCAGGTCGTCCTCGGTCGCGACGGCTTCGCACCCGGCACCGCCATTACCCGCTGCACGAACCACCAAAGCTTGCCCTTTGGATCCAGCCACACGTGCCCGTCGCTCGTATCGCCTCCGAGCAGCTGGCGGCTCGGGTCATAAACCGCAACCGGCTTGGACCACGAATGTCCGTCGTCTTCGCTGGTGACGAGCAGTTGGTAATTCATGCCCTTGCCCTCGCCGACGAGCCCCGCGTACCACGTCGCCCACAAACGGCCGTTTGGCGCCCGCTCCAGACTTGGAATTCCCTGCCAGGTTCGCACGCGCGGCCAATAATGCGGGCCGGGCTGCAGCTCGAGCCACGGCGGCGTCTCGGTTGTGATCGCGCGAGGGTCACCCGCCGCGAAAATCGCACTCGCCGTGCCCATTACCAAGAGCGCGAACAGCGGCATGAAGAGCACCTGATCGAAAAAGCCCCGACACAAACTCGACAACTCAGCCGGTGTTGGCTCTGCGCATGTGGATGTTCGGACGGCAGTTGTGGCTGTCACGATGCGAAGAAGCAACCTCCGGCTGCTCCCCGTCAAGCGACGAGTTTGCATCCGGCGCAATCCGACGCTCCAGGATGCACGCCTTCGTTGGTGGGGAAATTCAGCCTGCGGCTCGCGCTCCGGAGGACCGGCTTGCCGTCAGGAGAATCGGGCTGGGCACACCTACGCGAACAGGTCTCCCCGTCCTGCTTTCGCTGCCCAACCGACGCTCGCCAAGTGGGCGAAGACCCATAGAACCCACGAGATGAACACCCGCCGTGTGGCATTGCAGTTTGGTCGGGGTGAACTCGAACTCGACCTCCCGTCGCGAAACCTAACCGTCGTTGAGCCGCGGTTCGTGCCCGGCATGCCGGATGAAGCCGCGGCGTTTCGCGCCGCCGTCCGGACGCCGATGGGAACCGCTCCGTTGCGGGACCTCGTGCGTGCAAGCGAGCGCGTGGCAGTGCTGATTCCCGACCACACGCGGCCGCTGCCGCGCGAGCGGCTTCTGCCCTGGCTCTTCGAGGAGCTGGCCCACGTGCCGGCGGAGAACATCACGATCATCAACGGCACCGGGTCGCATCGCGCAAACACGCCGGCGGAACTCCGTCAGATGGTCGGCGACGCGGTGTTCGAGCGCTACCGGATCATCAATCATGATTCGCGCGACCCGGCCTCGATCGCCCGTGCCGGCACGACGATCGATGGCCGGGCTGTTTCGATGAACCGCGCCTACGTCGAAGCAGATCGTCGGATTGTAATGGGTTTCATCGAGCCGCACTTCATGGCTGGGTTTTCGGGAGGCTACAAAGGCGTCTTTCCAGCGGTGGCCGATCTCGACGCGATCAAGCACTACCACCGTGCGCAGGTCATCGGCGACCCCCGCAGCACCTGGGGCGTCGTCGCTGGCAACCCGACCCAGGCCCAGGTGCGGGCCAACGGTGCTCTGCTGCCCGTCGATTTTCTGATCAACGTGACCCAAAATCGTCGGCGGGAAATCACCGGATTTTTCTGCGGTGATGTCATCACGGCGCACGACGCGGGATGTGCCTTCGCGAAGCAGACCGCGATGGTCCCGTGCCCCCACGCTTTTCCCATCGTCGTCACCTCCAACAGCGGCTTCCCCCTCGACCAGAATCTCTACCAGACCGTGAAAGGGATGTCGGCGGCGGCGCAGGTGGTTTCGGACGGCGGACTGATTCTCGCCGCGGCCGAATGCGGCGACGGCTTTCCCGACCACGGGAGCTTCAAAAATTTCCTTTTTTCCCACGCTTCACCGCAGGCGATGCTCGACACCATCAATCGCGCGGTGACACCGATCGAGGATCAGTGGCAGGTGCAGCTGCTGGCGCTCATCTTGGTGCGGGCGCGGGTGGGGGTGTATAGTCGGATTGCCGCGGACGAAATTCGTCGGGCACACCTCGAGCCGGTGGCCGACCTCGCGGCGCGGGTGCGAGAGGAGCTGACACGCCTTGGACCCGATGCGCCGATTGCGGTCATGCCCGAGGGGCCGATGACGATTCCCTATCTCGCGTGAGCCGGGAGGCCGCGTTCTATTCTCTGCCTCCCTGGCGGACGCCTTGCGTCAGGGTCACGATCTCCTCTTATTTTTCCCCATGCTCTTTTGGCTGAAGAAAACCGTGAGCGCCTGGATGATGCCGCTGGAGATCAGCTTCATCGCGGTGGTCGTCGGATATGTCCTGATCCGCTACACCCGGTATCGGAGGCTCGGCCGATTCAGCGTCGGCTTCGCCGTTGTCGTGCTGCTGATTTTCACGAACAAGTTTGTCGCCAAGTCACTCGTGCGTTCGCTGGAGCTGGAGTACCCGGCCATTCCGGAATTTGTGGCCGGTGAGCCGCTCCCGCCGGAGATCGCCTCGTGCCGTTACGTCGTGGTCCTCGGTGGCGGTAACGGCGTCACGCCTGGCCTGGCGGCTAGCAATCTGCTCTCGGGGGCATCGCTTTCGCGATTTGTGGAGGGGCTCCGCATCTGGCGCGCGTTGCCCGACGCCAAGTTGATCGTGACCGGTGGCGGCCGGGAAGGCGAAGTGCCCAACGCACGCTACATCGCCCGCGCGGCCCTCGCGTTCGGCGTGCCGGAGGAGCGGTTGCTTGTCATTGACCGCGCCCGGGACACCGAGGACGAATCGCGCGCGGTGAAAGCCCTCGTTTCCGAAGGTCGCGTCGCGCTCGTCACGTCTGCCTGGCACATGCCCCGGGCCTACGCGCTTTTCCGCAGCGCGGGGATCGACACGGTGGCGAGCCCGGCGGATTTCTCGACGCACCTGGATCCGGGATTTAGAATCGACGACTACACGTGGTCATTCTGGGCCATCGGCGGCAGCGAACGCGGACTTCGCGAGCGCCTCGGCCACCTCTGGATTTGGCTCCGCGGCAAGACGTGAGTGGTGCGAAGCTTAGCCGCCGGCAAGTTGAAGGGTAATGCTCGCCTCCCGCTGCGCCAATCGTTGAATACCACGCCATGACCCCGAAGTCGAAGTCCCTCTTGCTGGTTTTCGCGCTGCTTGGAATTTCCCTCTCGTTCGGATTGCCCCGTGGTGCCGCCGCTCCCGCTCCTTCTGATTTGTGGGCACGGGACAACCTTGTGGCCTGGTGCATCGTGCCTTTCGACGTCAAGAAACGCGATCCGGCGGCACGCGCCGCGATGCTTGAAAAGCTGCAATTGCATCGGCTCGCCTACGACTGGCGGGCGGAGCACGTCGCGACGTTTGACGCCGAGGTCGAGGAGATGGCGAAGCATCACGTCGAAATCGTGGCCTGGTGGTTTCCGACGAAGCTCGACGACAACGCGCGCAAGATTTTCGACGTCATCGCGCGTCACCAGATTCATCCGCAACTCTGGGTGTCGGGAGGTGGCGAACCCGTGAAGAGTGCAACCGAGCAACAGGCGAGGATTGCCAGCGAGGTGAAGCGAATTCGCCCGATTGTCGACGAGGCGGCGCGACTCGGTTGCAAGGTCGGGCTCTACAATCACGGCGGTTGGTTCGGGGAACCGGAGAACCAGCTAGCGGTCCTCGCGCAACTGCGCGCGGACGGAGCCACGAACGTCGGCCTCGTTTATAATTTTCACCATGGTCACGATCATGTCGCGCGGTTCGCCTGGATGTGGCCGCAGATCCAGTCTTCGGTGCTGGCCGTGAACCTCAATGGCATGGCCGCGGTGCCGGGCCTGAAGGACGCCCAGAAGATCGTTTATCTTGGCGACGGACAGAACGAGGCCGGCATGATGCGCATCATCCAGGCCAGTGGCTGGCGCGGACTGGTCGGCGTGCTCAATCACCGGACGGACGTCGATGCGGAGGTGGGCCTCGCCCGCAACATCGCGGGGCTGGGAAAATTGGCGGCGGCGATTTCCAAATAGCGTGGAGTGCGCGACGACGTGATGGGACGGACTACTCTGCAGGCAATTCAGTTGGGCGGGGTCGCCTTGGCCGTGATTCTCGCCGTGTCGTGCACGGGCGTGGCAACCAAGGTTTCCTCGTCGGGCGAGAGCATTTATCGCCGGAAATGCGCCGACTGCCACGGACAGAAAGGGCAGGGGGTTGAGGGCAAGTACAAGGATGCGCTCTATGGCGACCTGGCGCTGCCCAAGCTCACGCGCTACATCGCGAAAAACATGCCGGACGATACGCCGGAGACGCTGTCGACGGCGGAAGCGGAGGCGGTCGCGTCCTATGTCTACGAATCCTTTTATTCGCGGGCGGCCCAGGCGAGGAATCATCCCGCTCGCATCGAGGTGGCGCATCTGACGAACCGGCAATACACCGTCACCGTCGCCGATTTGCTGCGCCAGATGTCAGGGCCCTCGGATGCCCTCGTGGCAGAGGGGCGGGGCTTGAGCGCGGTCTATTACAACGTGGCTCTGCGCGGGCGTTTTGACGCAGCCAAGATCGTGCACAAGGGTGTGGACGCCGAATTGGATTTCACCTTCGACGAGTCCAGTCCCGCCCGCACGCGCGCGGCCTCGGCGGAAATTTCGATGCAGTGGCGCGGTTCCGTCACGCCCGACGAGACGGGAGACTACGAGTTTGTTGTCCGCACGCCGAACAGCATCCGGGTGTGGATCAACCCCGAGAATCCCGGCTTTAACGCGGGCGACGCCACGCTCGACGTCAATGTGTCGAATCCCGAATTTCCCGACCACCGTGCGACGGTGCGCCTGATCGGTGGGCGAAGTTATCCGATTGGGATCGATTTTTGGGCGTTGCCCGGGAAAGCAGGTGCGACCCCGACTCCCGCGCTCTCGCTCCGCTGGAAGCCGCCCCACGGCAGCGAACGCCCGATTCCGGCGCGCAATCTCTCGCCGGCCGTCGTGGCGCCGACCTTCGTGGTGAACACGCGGTTTCCGGCGGACGACAGCAGTCAGGGGTACGAACGGAGCGAATCCGTTTCGAAGGCATGGGATGAGGCGACGACGAGCGCGGCCTTCGAGGTGGCCAATCATGTCGTGCGTCGGCTTGACCGCCTCGCCGGCACACGTCCGGGCGACGCGGCCCGGGCGCAAAAGATCGAGGGCGTCGCAGCGCGATTCGTTGCAAACGCGTTCCGGCGGCCGCTGACCGCGGACGAGACGCAGCGCTATGTCACCGCTATTTTCCAGGGCGCGCCCGATTTGGAAACCGGAATCCGGCGGGTGGTGTTGCTCGCGCTCAAGTCCCCGCAGTTTCTCTATGTGGAGCTGCCAACGTCGGCGCCGGGCGACCAAGCGGTGGCCGCCCGGTTGGCTTTTTCGCTCTGGGATTCCGTCCCCGACCGCGAACTTCTGCGGGCTGCAGCCGAGGGAAAATTGAGCACGCGGGCCGGTGTGACCGCCCAGGCGGAACGCATGCTCACCGATGCGCGCACTCGGGCGAAGTTGCGGGAGTTCTTTCATCATTGGCTGCAAATCCGCTATGTGGACGATGTGCGCAAGGACGCCGCACTCTACCCGGGCTTTTCGCCCGACGTGGTGGACGACTTGCGGACTTCGCTCGATCTATTTGTGGATGGAGTGGTGTGGGGCGAAGCGTCCGATTTTCGCGAGTTGCTGCGGGCCGACTACCTGGTCGCAAACGAACGCCTCGCCACGTTCTACGGCCTGCCGCCGCCGCCGCCCGGGGAATTTGTGCCGATCGCCACTCCGAACGGGCAGCGCTCGGGCGTTCTCACCCACCCGTACCTGCTCGCAGCGCTTTCCTACAAGACGTCCAGTTCGCCGATTCATCGCGGGGTGTTTCTCACCCGGAGCATCGTCGGACGGGCGTTGAAGCCGCCACCGATGGCGCAGGCGTTTGACGAGGCTTCGTTTGATCCGGGAATGACAATGCGGGAAAAGGTGGTCCGACTCACGCGCTCGGAGAACTGTCAGGGCTGCCATGCCGTGATCAATCCGCTGGGATTCAGTCTCGAATGGTACGATGCGGTTGGACGGTATCGGACGACGGAAAATGGTCGGCCGGTGGATGCAGTGAGCGAGTATAACGTCGATGAGGGCGAAAAGGTGCGGCTCGGTGGGGCGCGGGATGTGGCGGAATTCGCCATCGCCAATGAGCGGGCCAATCACGCGTTCATTGAGCAGCTCTTCCACCACCTCGTGAAGCAGCCGTTGATGGCGTTCGGCGCCGAGACGATCGTCCGCCTCCGTGATTCTTTCATCGCCTCGGGCTATAATACCAGGAAGCTCATGGTCGAAATCGCCACGCTCAACGCGCTCCGCAACACTGAGCCGGCGATGATCGCCGCCACCACCCCTCGTCCCCTCCCATGACACCGTTGCATCGCCGTACGTTCATCAAGCAGGCCGGTCTCTCGGCCGCCGTGCTGCCGTTCATTGTCGGTCTGCCCAGCCTGGCGCTCGCGGCGCCCGCGCGTCCCCGGCAGCGGCTTGTCGTGGTGTTTTCGCCCAATGGCACGATTCCGCCGGCGTACTGGCCGGATGAGGTCGGTCGCGATTTCAAACTCAAGGAGATCCTCTCCCCGCTCGATCCCTTCAAGGACCGCATGCTGTTGCTGCAAGGCATCTCAAACAAGGTGCGAGGCGACGGTGACGGGCACATGCGCGGGATGAGCTGCCTTCTGACCGGAATCGAATTGCTGCCGGGAAACATCCAGGGCGGCGGAAAATCAATCCCCGCCGGTTGGGCGAGCGGCATCTCGATTGACCAGGAGCTCAAGAATTTTTTCCAGAGCCGGCCGGAGACCCGCACCCGTTTCGGATCGCTGGAATTCGGCGTGGGGGTGCAGGACCGCGCCGATCCCTGGACGCGGATGTCCTACGCCGGTTCGGGCAAACCGGTCGCGCCGATCTCCGATCCGTATCAGATGCACGAAAAGCTCTACGGGCAGATGAAGGATCGGGAGAGCCTGCGAAGCGTGCTCGATCCGTTGAAGTCGGAGCTCGCCAAGGTCCGCCAGATGATCAGCGCCGAGGACCGGCGCGTGCTTGAGGAACATGAGGCGCTGGTGCGCCAGCTTGAGCGCGAGATGGCCGAGAGCGCCGGTCAGACGCTGCGGCAGGGCCCGCCGGACCTTGAACGGGGCGTCGCCGATCAGAATGACAACGTTCCCCGGCTCAGCCGCATGCAGATTGATCTGCTCGTCAATTCGTTCGTCAACGACATGGCCCGCGTTGCCACCCTCCAATACACCAAGTCGGTGGGTGGTGCGCGGATGAACTGGCTGGATATCACCGACGGGCATCACGGCCTCTCGCATGAGCCCGACACGGATTTGGCGGCACAGCAAAAGCTGATCAAAATCAACCGGTGGTTTGCGGGTGAAGTTCGTTATCTCGCCGACCGTCTCGCCGCGACGCCGGAGCCCGGTGGCGACGGCTCGATGCTCGACCATACGCTCATCGTTTGGACAAACGAACTCGGCAAGGGCAACAGCCACACGCTCGACAACATTCCGTTCATGCTGCTCGGCGGCGGGTTCGGTTTCGAGATGGGACGCTCGCTGAAATTCGACAAGGTCCCGCACAACCGGCTCCACCTGGCGCTGGCGCACGGTGCCGGGCACCGCCTTCCGACGTTTGGCAAGACCGACCTCTGCAGTGGCGGTCCGCTGGCCCTGGGCTGAGGCGATGTCCCGCCCTCAGCGGGATTTCGCCGCCATTGGATACTCGACGACGAATTGGTGCCGGGTGTACTCCGGCACGTACACCATGCGGTCGATCAGCCGGCGGGTGGTCGTATCGAAGGTGATGACACGGACCCGGTTTTCCGCGGGCAGAAAGCGATAGAGCCGCAGTCCGCCGGCCGACATGTAATCTGACATGAGCGCATGGACGACATTGCCCTGGTCGCCGGGGGCTGAGATCTGCATCGCCGTCACCCGGCTTTGGTCACCGCTGAAGACAAACCCGAGGTTGGCGTGCCGCCGGTAAAGTTTTTCCCAGAGCTGCGCCGGGCTGTTCCCGCGTTTGCCGTGAACCTTGCTCCACTCCATTCGCCCCTTCGGATCGGAGATGAAGCCTTCGCCGGTCTTGGGCTTTTCGCGGATGCCCAGATCCATGTGGGTACTGATCAGCGCGCGGCGATCGCGGTAACGATCCAGGATGGCGCCGGCCCAGGCGACGACCGGATCGGGCGCGTTGCACTCAAGGTGGATGAAAACAAAATCGAGTCCTCCTGCGGAGAAAAGCTGATAGCTGTTCACGTTGTCACCGTAGGCCGCCTCGTCGGGATTCGCGGGCTCGAACGTGCCGCCGTACCAGGAATAGTCGCGAAAGCCGGCGGCAGGGAAATGGCGGCGGAAAAGCGACGCATCCCCGGCACTCGTCATGTCGTGGTTGCCGACGGCGAGGCCGAAGGGCCCGACGCCCCGGAGGCCGTCGAGGTTCTCCCGTGCGAGTTTCCACTGCGCCGGGTTGTTGATGTCCACGATGTCCCCAACATGGCTGACGAAGACAATGTGCTGCGCGGCGGCATTCTCCCGGATCCAGCGGATGTGATTGGCGAAAACCGGATTCGTCAGTGGCTCGACGCTCTGCGGTTCCGCCTTGGTGGCGACGCCCCGATAGCCCTGGGTGTCGGGAATGACCACGATGGTGAAGGCCCCGGGTGGCGGCAAATCGAGGTCGGCCGCACGTCCGATGATGCTCGCGCCGGCCGCCCAGAGGAACGCCGCAAAGAGATAAAGTTTCAGGTGTCGGGGCATGGATCAGAGGCTGAGACCAACGCGAAAATTCACCGCCCAGTCAAAATAGCGCATCGAGGTCGGATTTGACGGATCGCCTTGGTAGCTGCGCTTCGCGGAGTCGGTGATATTGTTGACATCGACGTTGAGCGTGAGCCGGCGGTTGACGGCGTATTTGGCGAAAAAGTTCACGGTCTTTCGGCCATCCTCGTACTGGTCGAGAGCTGGGCGCGCTCCGACGGCGGTCAGATAGGCGCTGCGGTAGTTGACGAATACGCGCAGGTCGATTGGGCCCCGGGCGTAGAAGACGTTGGCGTTCCAATTTCGTCGGGCGGTCCCGTTGAACGGCAGCTTCACCCCGGGACGATTGTCGTACGTTCCCTCGGCGCTGAGCCAGGTGTGGTTCACGCCGATGCCCAGCCCGCTGAATACACCCGGAAGGAACGTGAGGCGCTTCTGCACCTCCGCCTCGAGTCCCTTGATTCGGCCTCCGGTGCCCATGCTTGGATGGGTGAGTTGATAGCCGCGAAACTCACCCGCGGGTACAGTCTGTGTCTCGTCGGCATAGAACCCGTCGATCTCTTTTTGAAATGCCGTCGCCGACAGCACCCCGAGCGGCTTCAGGTAATACGCCAGGCCGACGTCATAATTAACCGACTCGGTCACGCGCAAATCCGGGTTGCCGTCGGTGACGATGCGCGTGGTGTCGTTGATCGTCCGAACCGGCAGGATGTCCTGCGGATTCGGCCGCGCGATCGTCTTCGTGACTGCCGCCCGCAGCTGCAATTGGGGCGAAAACGCATAGATGAGATTTACCCCTGGAAGCAGGTTGGTAGATTCGTTTTTCGTGCCGACATGCGTGACCCGCGTGAGAATGCCGGCGGGCGTCGACACCTGGTGGCCCCAGCCGTCGAGGTCGGTCTTTTCTACTCGGGCACCAGCAATGACGGTGGCATCACCGAAGCGCGCGTTGGCCATCAGGTAGGTGGCGTAGACGTTTTCGACGAAACCCTTCGCCCCGCGGGCGAGGAGCAGTTCCGACGCGTTGACCTGCCGCGCGAATTCGCCCGGGCGGTTGTAGAATGCGTCGATGAATTTGTGGATGTCGGGGAACAGGGTCGTGGGCATCCGGGCGCGGCCCTCGGATTGCCGCAGGAAGCGGTCGTTCACGTACACGGTTGCCAGCTGCCCGGCGGTGAGCGGGCCGGTGTAGTTCCAGACGCCCTGATTATCGAGGGTCTGCTTCCAGTCGTTGCTGCGCATGCGAAATCCAGTCTTCACGTAGGCCTTGAACGGGAGACTGAGGAGGTCCCGCTTTGCATTGCCGCTGACGTTGTACCCGAGGTTGCGGGAGTCGTATTGGTTGCGAGTGATGGTGCTGAGCGACAGGCGCGACGGATCGTTGAGGTTCACTCCGTTTGTGACGGTGAACATCGGAAAGTCCCGTACGGTGCGGTCGTACGCGAGGATGACATTGTTGAACGACATCAACGGGGTCATCGTCTCGCTGTAGGTGTTGGTGATGCGGTTGAAGCCGATCGCGCCGTCGAATTTCCAAAGATCCATCGTGTGTTCGAGACTGACCGCGATCTGGTAGTTGATCGTTTCGGGTTCACGATACTGGCGGTCGACGTCGATGCGGCCGACCGCGGAAGTCGCGCTGTCGGGGGTGATGTTGGTGCGGGCCCCGGGGCGCATCACGGAACGATAGTCCGCCAGGAAGCGCCGGTCGTCGCTGAACAGGCCCTTGACCGACACGACCGTCGCATCGCTCACCTTGTAGTCGAAGCTGCCCGTGTATTTGAGTTTCCATGACCCCTTCTCGATTCGATCAAGCATCGTCTGCGTGGAGATGTTGAACACATCGGCGGTACTGACTTGATAGGCCTCCGCGAGGTTATGGTAGGCGCGATCCGTCCGGTAGAAGTTGAGCGAGGAAAACACCCCCATGCGGCCTCCGGCCCCGAAGCGATCGCCGTAGTCGACGCTGAATTGTTTGTCCCAGTTCTGCTGCTGGTTGCTGTACGACGTGCCGGCGCCGATGCGAACCATTCGCGCCGGGAGGTCGAAGGCGCGCTTCGACACCAGGTTGATGCTTCCACCGATCGAATCGCCCTCTTGATCCGGAGTCATCGTTTTCATTACCTCGACCCGGGAGAGATTTTCGGCGGGAAACGACCCTACCTGGGCATCCCGCGTGCCCTGCCAGGTTCCGATGCGCACGCCGTCAAACGTGACTGAATTCATGTCCGAGGACATGCCGCGGATGAACGCTCGCACCGGTTGGTGAGTGCTCACCTCAAGGTAGACTCCCGGGATTGATTGCAGCGCCTCGCCGACCTCACCGAGGCGGGAATTGGCAAGGGCATCCTCCGAGACGACGTTGCGAATGTTTTCGGCGTTCTTCTGCAGGTTCAGACTCTGCGCTTGGCCCTCGGCTTGGGCGGTTACCATCAACGGTTGCATCGCGATCACCTCGGATTCGAGTCGTAGGGTGACCGTTGCCGTCTGGCTGGCGACAACCTCCACCGACACGTCGCCCCGGGTCACGCCGGTGGAATCGACGACCACGCGGTGGTGCCCCGGCGCGACTCCTCCAAAGGAAAATCGACCTTGGCTGTCGGTGCGTTCACTGCGAGCCGCGTCGTCGAGCACGACCGCGGCCCCTTCGACGAAACGGCCGGTCGCGGCGTTCACGACCGTACCCTGTACCGCGCCGGTTGCGAGGTTGGATTGGGCTCGCGAAAAAGGCGAAAAGGCGAGGCCGAGTGAGGCCGTCACCAATCGGAGGAAAGTTTTGGATTTCATGAGACGGGAGGGGCGGCTTTCGGGGATGGGGGCTGTCGCGAATCCCGGAGCGCGGGGTTGGAGCGCCAGTAGGCTGCGGGCTGCCACCAGCTTCAAGCCCGCACATCGTGACTTTTATGCGCGAGGCGGTCTTTTCAGATTCGAAAAGGCCGAAATGAACGAGCGTCACTTGTGGGAGTGATTTCGGATCGAGCGACAGGTTTCAAGGCTCCGGAAGTTTCGCTCCAACTCGGCGCGTCCCCTTCATCCGTGGGGGAGAATGGCGCGGTGGAGGTGACTCGAACACCCGACCGGCGGTTTAGAAAACCGCTGCTCTATCCAGCTGAGCTACCACCGCAAACCATTAAAGTGAAATGCCTTGGAATCGAAGAAATCCGACGATTAGCCGCGACCGGGCACTGGTTCTTGTAACCGGATGAGTTCGGGGTGAACCCAAATCCATCGAAGGTGAAGGAAACGCGTTCAGCGACTGTCTCTTCCAAGATTGGCGAGTGCCTGTACCGCAACGAATCATCGGGCATCTACTACGGCTTGGTGAAGAGGTCGAGCAAGCAGTATCGTCGGTCGTTGGCTGCGAAGGGCCGCGCGTTGGCGAGGCGGTGTTGGTCGCACTTTCGGTAAAAGGTCGGAGGGTGGTCCCGAATACGTTCTGCCGGCAGAGTTAGGTTCGCCGACCTTGCCAGTCACCGGCGGAAATTCCTGTGCCCGGCCTTCAAGCGCGGTTCCTGCGATCATCGCGAACTCAGTTTGACGTGTCCTCTTCCATCTCAATCGGCGTCTCGCTTCATGCTTTGGTTCGGGATGGCGGTCCGCCTTTAAGCGAGGACGAAGCGACCTTCACGACGTCGGGGACTTGCCCATCGATTCACCCGTTGCCAGCGAATGACGACTTGCGCAGTCGATCCCCGGGTATCGCGGGCGTGAGCCGAGTACTGACTGATTTCGCGCTGACTTTACCTAGCAGCCCGTCGGACTTGGAAAATCAGGCTTGGGGGTGATTTTCCAAAATTTTTCCGGCGACGGGAGGCCCAACTCTGACGGGCTGCTGAGCGCCGTGCGGAGCACGGCGGGAGGGACGGGTTTTTGTCGTATATTTGCGTTGGA
>CANJIU010000023.1 GCA_947474365.1 Opitutia bacterium
CGGCCACCGGAACCACTCTCAGACACGGGCAAAAAAGCACCATGCGAGCGACGGCCACGCTGCGCCTCACGGCTTCGACTCTCGCCACCAAAGTTCATTGGCTTGTTCCACGCAAGCCGCCGCGGCTTGATCTGGGTCTCAGAATGACAAACAGGAAGACCCTTTTTCGACGCCCTCTAAAGGCAGGTAGGGATGCACCTCCGGGGCGTCCGTTTTTCGCGCCGAGATTCCCACCGATCTTGCGGACGGCTCGGAGAGCCGCCCCCCTGCCTTTTTCGATTCCCTCGTCGCGGTTTCGAACCACGCGACGGGGGGTGTCGCGTCCCCAGTTTTCAGAAATTGAGATGAGCCCGAGTTTTCGTCTTTGAGATTTCGGCGCTTGCGCAGGGGTTTTTTTCCTGCAAGTTCGGGCGCTCTTCGGATAGGGCGCGGTAGCCAAGTGGTAAGGCCGAGGTCTGCAAAACCTCTATGCGTCGGTTCAATTCCGACCCGCGCCTCCAGAGTTTGCGTGGGAATGCGGGCCCGTCGGCCTGTACTCCCGCCCGAATGGGAGCGTCGCCGCTAGTTGTGCGCGTCCTTCAGCGTCTCGCGCACCAGACTTCGCAGGCGGCGGCGCGAGACACGCAGGCGCAGGGTGCGGTGGAGAAAGTCGCGGTTCCGCGGGTCTTGCACGAAATCCTCGGCCTCGCCGTTGAAATCGGCCAAACTGGTCAGCAGCCCGACGCGACGAATGAAGTGCCGATCCACCGCAAAGTAGTCGTAATTCAGGTTGAGGATCGGCCGAATGACCCGGGCCGCCGGCCGCAAGGTGATGCGAAGCACCGTCTCTTCGTAGGCGTCGGTGGGAATCGTGTGCTTGGTGCAATATTTTTGGGCAAAATTCATGTTTCGCTGACGCAGCGTTAGCAGATATTGGACCACAGGTGCAGTGGCCGGCGTCGGGAATCAATGGGGACAAGGCAGTACAAAAAAGGCCCCAATAAGTACAAGGGACGCGTCACCCCGGCGGCCGCTCTCCGCTACTATCACGGCGTTGATTCCGCTCGGGAGCTCGTGGGTGACGAGTCCGCTATTCGAAAAGAGCAACTCGTCCACCGATGTTCGTTTATCCCCTCAAATCCGCTCTCCAGCCCACGCGGCCACGAATCGGCGACGTTTGTCAAACCGCCCGGTGGTGGTGGGTCTTGGTCGCGGTCCTGGTTGGCGCGAGCACGGTGTCGGCGCAGTTTTTCACGGACACCTTCGAATCATACTCCAACAACGCCTGGCCGACTGCGAATTGGAGCGCACAGTTCAATGCGGCCTCCGCTCCCAGTACCAACCTGGTGGTGACGGACCCGGCCGGAGGCGATCATGCCCTCAAGTTGACCAACGCCAACAACTGGTCCGCCTTTGCCTTTCGACAGGTGACGTTGCCCAGCACGTTCCGTTTTGAGGCGGATGTTTACGAGCCGTCCAGCAACGGGGGCATCGGTTATCAGGTAATTGATCTATGGTCGGGACTTGGGACGGGATCCTTGCAGCGCATGGTCAGCTTCCGCAATGAAACCATTTACGTGCTCGGCGATCCGACTGGCACCTATGCGTCGGCGGTCTCCGGAAATTTCAGCTTTGATGCGTGGCACCATGTCACGATCGACTACGTGCGAGGTTCGAGTGCCACGGTGAGTTTTTCCGTCGATGGGACGTTTCTGGGGCAATGGTCGACCACGGGATATGGTGGCGCTTGGGACACCAGCTATACCTACCTCGGCCTTGGCCAAGCGCAGATCAACGCCTATTCGGGCTATTTTGATAATGTATCCGTCAGTTCGATTCCCGAACCGTCCACCTTCGCTGGTCTGTTCGGCCTGATGGTATTGGGGTTCGCCGTTTACCGTAAACGACAGAAACCCGTCTGATGGCGAACCCCGCTCGCACCGCCTCCTTTATCGAGTTGAGCGTTGCCCTGCCGACAGCAGGCGAAACGCCCGTGCGCCGGGCACGGAGAAGCGGGACGGCGGTTGCCCCGCCCCGTCGTCACTTGGGGGCACCGTGCGAGGAGGCGATCGTGGGTGTTTCTGACCGGTGGTAGGCGTAGAGGCAGGCCAGCGATGCAGCTGTCAACACGTGCCAGAACGCGTGGCCCTGGAGCCACGAGTCGGGACCGCTGAACTTCCCGGCGACATCCAGCTGGCGGCACGTGATCGCGGCGATCAACGCCGCCGTCGACCAGCCCAGCCAGCGAAACGGCAGGGGGTGCCTCGAGAACAACCGGTCCACGACTCCGCCGACCGCGGTGATGACGATCAATGTGGTCAGGACGAGGTTGGCCGACATCGACCATTTGTAGTGGTAGAGCAGAAAACTCGGCACGACGACGGTTCCCGCCAGCAGCGGCCAGGTGTTAAGCGCGGGCAAATCCCGGCGGCTTCGCGACTCACCGAGCCATCTCCCAAGATGCAGTGCGGTCCCGGACAGCAGTGGCGCATACATGGACGCCACGTCAACCTGCTGGCCCCACCGGGTGAGCGAGGCATGGAACAGCCCGCTGCCGAAGCCCAAATAGCAGCATGCGAGTCCGAAGAGAATACTCATCGCCGGCGTGTCGGTGACGAAGCCACCGGATTTCCCGGCCTCCCTTCGGCGGTCGTAGGTCGCCAGCGCCAGCACGTAGAACCCGACGAGAACGTACGCCAGATTTGACCAGGTGTTGGCCTTAGTCCGGAAAACATGGTCGGCGTAGACGCGCTCCGCGTAGTTTGAATTTCGGAGCCCGCGTGCTTCGGTCCAATCGCGCCAGATGTTGCGGTCCTGATAGTGCCGCGAGATCCCGAACAACACCAGCCCAAGGGCCAGAAGGGCGCCCCACGCGAGGAGGTGAATCCGCCACGGCAAACCGAGCGCCGGGTGGGAATCGGAACGTTCGGCGGGTGCGGCATGCATGGGTGGGCGCGAACATGACCGACCCCATGCGGGCAACGGAAGCCGGATTTAGCACGGTAAATCCACGCGACGGGGGCGTCGCGTTCCCAGGTTTCAGCCCACGATCAGTCAGAACTGGAGCGGCGACGCCCCCGTCGCCGTTGGAAACGGGAACTTCGACCTACGCCACCGCCGGACCCGCTTCGTGGCGGATTCCGGAGCGTGAGAGGAGACGAGGCTTCTTTTCCCCCTAATGAAGCGACGGAAGCCGGATTTTCCCCGCCGCGGCGGGTGGGGCTGCTGCTTTGCAACCGGACTGACCGACCGCCGGCTGTTTGGGTCGTCAGGTTCCTGTCTCACGCGACGTTGCTGGCAGGGGAGTCACGAAGGGCCGGCCGAAACCCCGTGTCGCTTCGAACGCACTCAAGTCCGCGGAGCGCAACGTGGCCATCCGATGGCGCCGGCGCCCGGCCCTCAAAACTCCGCGGCGGGCGCGCTGGTGGGTACGGCGTCAGTACGGCAACCTTTGCCGATCAGGACGAAGGCCGCGATCAGCATCGCCGCGAAGAACACGGCGATCGCGATGCCCTGCCTTTGCCGTTTGCGTTTGTCGGCCCGGCGATGACTGCGCGACGGTTCCCGGCGGCGGTGCCCTGACAGCTTGAGGTCGTCGGCCGAAGTCGGGGCGGGGTGGTGTGCGGGCTCCATGTTGGAGTTTGTCGAAGCCAAGGGATTGAGGTCGATCGAGGTTCGGGGTGGCGAGAGAGGTGTCAATTCCCCAGATCGGACTAATCTTGGTTTTCTCAAAATAATAGACGAATCGGCGCCTTCAGAGCGGCCGCGCACTCCGACCGACCTGAAAGCGACGTTCACCGTTTGGTTTTACTCGCAGCTCTCTGCTCTTGGCTCTCGACTGAATTTGTCCGGCTAAGTTTCGCACCGGTCTTGCGGATGGCTCGGAGATCCGTCCCTGCCTTTTTCGACGACCGATAAGCCCGTTGCGCCCCCGGCTTGAGGCGGCGACCGGATTTTCGCTTTGAAGTGAGGGCTGATGTTGGCTTTCTCACGTCCTACCCGTTAATTTCCGGCTCCCATGCGCACGAACCGACTTCTCTTTTTGGTCTTATTTCTACTCGGTGGCGTTATCGCGGCGCGGGCGCAAACGTTGACCGTCACGCCGTCCGTCACCACGTACTCGGCGGGGGGAGGTACGCTCACGCTGTCCGTGCAATTGACCTATCCAGGCAGCCTGTCGGCATTGGGGGTCCAGATGTCTGCTCCGTCGGGGTGGTCTTTTGGCGGAGCCACGGGAGCCAATCCCCCGGCGATTTTTCCGTCAAACGTAACGACGGGCCTGTTTGAGTTCGCGTACCTGACCGTTCCGGCGAGCCCCGTCAGCTTTACCATTACGGCGAACTACCCAGCTGGTGGCACGGGAAACCGAACGTTCACTGGCATCACGGCCATCCTGCGCGACGCCGCGGGTGGTGCGCGGGTCGATGCGACCGCGGCCGATATTGTGATCGCGGCGCCAGCCGGCAGCACTGGTGGCGGCAGCGGGGGCAGTGGTGGTGGAGGTGGCGGCGTGGTCGTCGTGGCCCCGGTCATTGGCGTGCAGCCGACCGGTGCTTCCGTGGTGGTGGGCGGTAACGTCACCTTGAGCGTGCTGGCCTCCGGCACGGAGCCGCTTTCGTATCAATGGCGCAAGGACGGCGTGCCCCTTGTCGGCCGCACGGCGTCCGTCCTCTCGCTCGCGAACGTGGCGACGACGGATGGCGGCACGTATTCCGTGGTGGTCTCGAACAGTGGCGGGTCCGCGACGTCCAATGGGGCCGTGGTGGCGGTCGCAGCCAAATTGGTGGCTCCGAGCATCAGTGTTTCACCGCGGGATTTCACGGGAACTATCGGAACGCCCGCCACGCTCGCGGTGGTCGCCAGTGGTTCGGACCCGCTCGCGTATCAGTGGCGCAAGAATGACGTGCCGATGATCGGCGCAACCAGCGCGACACTGGCCCTCGCGGGCCTGGCCTCCGATTCCGGCAGCTATACCGTCACGGTCAGCAACAGTGCGGGTGTGGTGACCTCCGGCGGCGCAACCGTGCGGTACGCCGCCGCTCCGGCCGGCCTCGCCATCGTGCAGCAGCCGGTCGGAAAGTCGTTGGCGGCGGGAGAAAGCGCGTCGCTCGCGGTAAGTGCAACGGGAACCGGAACCCTGACGTATCAGTGGTTCAAAGACGGGGTGGCGCTTGGCGGCCAGACCACGTCGGAACTGGCGCTGCGCGATGTCACCCCGGCAACGGCCGGCGGCTACCAGGTGAGGATTTCGGCGGGCGCTGATTCCGTGGCTTCGGCGGTGGCGCAGGTGACCGTCGCCAATCGTGCCGCCGCCCCGGTGCTGACGAGCCAGCCGGCTCCGGTTGCCGCGCTGTTGGGGGAGAATGTCGTATTCAGCGTGGTGGCGGCCGGCAACCCTGCGCCGGCCTATCAGTGGCGGAAGAACGGGTTGGCCGTGGCCGGCGCGACCAATTCGTCGCTGACGTTGACCGCGGTCCAGACGGGTGATGTCGGCGCGTACGACGTGGTCGTCAGCAATGCCTTGGGGACGGCGTCAAGTTCGCTGGCATCCCTGGGCGTTTCCGCGACTCCGCAGGCGCCCACGATTTCACGGCAGCCGGTGTCGATGGCGCTGGCGGTGGGCCGCACGGCGCGGCTCTCGGTCACCGCCACGGGGGCTCCGGCACCGATTTATCAATGGCGGTTGAATGGTGCGCCGGTGTCGGGTGCGACGGCGCGGGAATTGGTGCTCGCCAACCTTTCCGCGGCGCAGGCTGGGGTCTACTCCGTCGCTGTCTCGAATTCAGCCGGCAATGTGGTTTCAAACGACGCGGTCGTGACCGCGTTCAACCGGAGTTATGCGGGTTCGTATTTTGGTTCGCTGCCCGGTGGCGGTGGTTTTGCCCTGCAGATCCGTGATGACAATACGGGTGTCTTCCTCGCCTACGCGGCAGCGGCAGCGACGGGATACGTGCAGCGCACGGTCGCGGTCGATGAGAATGGACGGTTTCAGTTTTCCTCCGGTGGTTTGGGCGGTCCTGCGTCCGCGGCCCTCGCGCCGGCGACCCTGCCCGCGACGGCGGCTGCGGTGGCGGATGCCACGTTTGATGGTGTGATTGCCGCGGGTGGCGCGATCTCGGGCACGGTGTCGGGCGGCGTTTCGGGTCAACTCGCGGGGACGCGGGCGAACGATGCCGGCGCCAGTTCAGCGGTGGCAGGATTTTATCAGGTCGCTGCGGCCGGTAACGCCGCGCAGGCCTTTGCCATTGTCGGGCCGGGAGGCCGGGCCTTCGTGCTGACGCAGTCGGGAGCAGTGGGTGAGGGTGCCGAGGGCACGGTGGATGGCGCCGGCCAGATCGCGGTTTCCACGCCGTCGCAATCGACGGTGTCGCTGCAGGTATCGGCGGAAAACGGCGCGGCTTCCGGGACGGTGCGAGATGCCAGGGGGGCACAGACTCCGCTTTCCGGATACTCGGAGCAGGCGGCGGCCCGGGCGGACCAGCGGCTGGTCAACATTTCGACCCGCACCACGGTGGGAGCGGGGGATGACGGCGTGGCGATCGTGGGCTTCGTCATCACCGGCGTGGAATCAAAGCCGGTGTTGATTCGCGCTGTGGGACCGACCTTGCGGAGCTTTGGGGTGAGCACGGCGCTCGGCGCCCCGCGACTCTCTCTCGTGCGCAACGGGGTAACGGTGGCGGCCAACACGGGTTGGTCGAGCGCCGCCAACTCGCTGGAGATTGCGGCCGCGACGACCCGCGCCGGTGCGTTTGCCCTGGTGGCCGGCAGTGCGGATTCAGCCGTACTGGCCACGCTTCCTCCCGGATCCTATACCGCGGTGGTCAGCGCGGCGGATGGTCGCGCGGGCGTCGGACTGATTGAAGTGTATGATTTGGGTGGAGCGTCCAACGACCAGAAGTTGGTGAACATCTCGACGCGGGCGGGTGCCGGGACGGGGGATGCCACGTTGATCGCGGGCGTGGTGGTCTCGGGCGATAGTCCGAAGCGGGTGCTGATCCGTGCGGCCGGGCCGGTGCTGACGGGTTTTGGCGTCTCTGGCGTCTTGTCCCGTCCGGTGTTGCGGATTTTTTCCGGCGACCGGGTCGTGGCGGAAAACGCCGGATGGTCGACGAGTAGCGACGCATCGATGATCGCCGAAGCGAGCGCGCGGGTGGGGGCATTCGCCTTTCCGGCCAGTGGAGCCGACGCGGCAATTATCGTAAATCTGGCCCCTGGTACTTATACCGCACAGGCGAGTTCGGCCAATGGTGCGACAGGCACCGCCTTGATCGAGGTGTACGAAGTGCCGTAACGGTGAAAATTCCGCCCGTCGCCCCTGTCCCCGCGCGTGGCCAGTGGTCGGGCCCGGCCGCCTGCCATGCCGTAACTGGAATCCGCTCATCGGAACGATGAGACGGTTTGCAGGCGAGGTGCCCTTCGACCTTCGCTTTCGATGCGGTAGGCTTTGGTGGAAATGGGCCAAATGGCTTATGCGATCGGACGAAATCTTCGGTAGCGTAGCGTGGTCCGGTTGCGGCAAAGCCGGGGCGAGACTGCGCAATTTCCGTCCGACTCAACGCACTTCCTCATGAAGCTACCGCTCGCTTCCGTTCGTTTTCTCTCTCGTTCGGCAGGGGGTTTCCCTTAGTCTTGCCAGTTTTTTGCGTGTTACTACCTACGGTCCTCTATTACAGAGAGTTGACAGTACGTGTTGGTGAGAATCGGATGCAATCTCTGGATTACTGGATGCGTAACCTGATTTCATCGTTTGATTGGAATTTTGCTGCCCCGTGTAGGTTCGCAGTCCGGGAACGATCCATCGCGTATTTTCCCACACGTCCGTAAGAAACTGTCCGGTTCTGGCTTCACCAATTAGCTACGCTCGATCTTTACCCATTTCTCTCCCCCCATGAAAAAACGGATTTTCCTCGCGGTTGCGCTCGCCTGTTCCGCCCTTTCGGCCTGGGCCCAGACCTACACGGTTACCCCCAGTGCGACGTCTTATTCATCGGCGGGTGGCAATCTCACGTTTACGGTGAGCCTGGCCTATCCGGCCACCGTGTCGACGGTGAGCTTTGGAGCGAAGCCGCCGGCCGCGTCCTGGAAATATGTGAGCGTGGGCGGAACCAATGTCCCTGGCCTTGCACCGGTTGCCAACGACACTACGGCCCCGGCGGATTCCGGTTCGATCTTTGGCTTTACCTACCTGTCTGACCCCAACACCGGCCTCCTTCCCACGAGCCCGGTTTCGTTCACGTTTGTGCTGAACTATCCGGCGGGGTTGACGGGAAATCAGGTCATTACCTTCCGTGGAGATTATCGCAACGCCGGCGTGCTTACGCCGGTGACGGTGGCATCGGTTACGCTGACGTCCACTCCGGAGCCCGCGAGCATCATTACTCAGCCGGCGAGTGTATCAGTAAAAGCCGGACAGAACGCCACGTTTACGGTGGTTGCCGGCGGTTCCCCGACTCCGACCTTGCAATGGCAGCGGTCGACGGATGCTGGCGCGACGTGGAATAATGTGACTGCGGCGCCGTACTCGGGGGTAACGACGAGCACGCTCACGGTCACTGCTGTCACGCTTGCGATGACCAATGATCGCTTTCGGGTGGTCGCGACCAATACGAGCGGTTCCGTGAATTCGGATGGTGCGGCAACGCTGACGGTCACTCAGGCCCCCGTCATCATCCAACAGCCAACTGACCAACCGGTGCTGGTCGGAACGACTGCCACGTTTAGTGTCACGGCAACCGGAACCGGAACCCTGACTTACCAATGGTATTTTACCCCGAAGAGCACTTCGACGCCGCAACTTCTTTCCGGTTCGACGGCGGCAAGTCTGACGATCGCCAGCGCCCAGGCCGCGAATGAAGGTGATTATGTGGTGGTGGTGTCCAACGGTGTGATACCGGATGCGACGAGTTCGGCGGCGAAATTGACGATTGTGCCGCGCGTCGTACGGATCGTCAGCCAGAGTGTTGCTGCTGGTGGTACGGCGGTGGTGCCGGTGCAGTTGGTGGCGACCGGAGCGGAAAATGCGCTTGGCTTTAGCATCGTTTTTGACCCGACCCAACTTACCTATGTGAGTGTAGCGGCGGGGGCACAGGCAACGGACGCGACGCTTAATTCCAATGTTTCACAGATTGCCACGGGCAAGATCGGGATCGCGCTGGCGAAGGCGACAGGTCAGACATGGGCCGCCGGGACGCAGGAAGTTCTAAAGGTTACCTTCACTCTGAATGCCTCGCTGGCGGGAGGGACGGTTGCGCCGGTGATATTTGGGAGCAGTCCGGTTCTTCGTGAAATCTCCGATGCGACAGCGAACACGCTCACCGCCGGTTATCAGGATGGCAACGTCACGGTCTCGTCGGGTTTTGAGGCCGACATGAACGGCAACGGGGTCGTCTCCATCACGGACTGGGTAAAGGTGGGTCGTATCGTCGCCGGCTTGGATACGGTGGCGAACGGCATCGATTTTCAAAAGGCCGATTGTGCCGGCCGCGCCACGCTGGGTAACGGCGTGTTGTCGATTTCCGATTGGGTGCAAGCGGGTCGTTACGCGGCGGGTCTCGATCCGTTGACGCCGGCCGGCGGCCCGACGGCCCCCAATCCGTAAGCCCCATAGGTTCCAACCACTTTTGTACTGAATTGTCAGGAATTTCCCAATCGTCATGAATTCATTCCGTTTTATCCGTAGCATGTTGGTGCTGGCTCTGTCGTTGGCCGGCACCGTTTGGGCCCAGCGCACGGTGTCGGCTTCGGTCGCCGGCAATCAAATTACCGGCGCCGGTACTGCCGCGATCGTACTGGCCAGCCAGGGAGACGAAAACGCCCTTGGCTTCAGTGTGACCTTCAATGCGGCCGTCCTGCGTTACGATGGTTTTACGGCGGGCACGGACGCAACGGGGATGACAATCAACCCGAACGTGTCGCAGGCGACGGCGGGCAAAGTTGGTTTTGCGATGGCACTGGCGGCGGGCTCGAAGTTCACTGCCGGAACCCGCCAACTCGTGGTGCTGAATTTCACGGCGCTGACGGCGAGTGCGAGTTCGCCGATCGCCTTTGGTGATTCCCCAATCTTGAGTGAAATCTCCGACGTCACCGCAAATACGCTGACGGCGACCTACAATTCAGCGACCATCGTGGTGACCGTTCCGTTGACTGCGCCGACGTTTACGACGCAGCCCGCGGCAGTGACGGTGAACTCTGGCCAGAATGCGACGTTTACCGCCGCTGCGGGAGGGAATCCGACCCCGACACTGAAGTGGCAGAAGTCGACGGACGCAGGTGCGACGTGGACCGACTTGGCGAACGGTGGCCGGATTTCCGGGGTGACGACCGGTTCCCTCTTGATTACGGGTGCGTTGGCCGCGGATGTGGCGAGCTATCGGGCAGTCGCGACGAATACGCAGGGCACAACCAACTCGAATGCGGCGACACTCACGATTGGCAAGGTCAACCAAACGATTTCGTTCGGCGCTCTGGCGACCGTCCCGGTCGGAGCGGCGCCGTTCAACCTCACGGCGACGGCGAGTTCCGGCCTGCCGGTGAGCTATACGAGCAGCAATACGGCAGTGGCGACAATTTCCGGCAGCACGGTGACAGTGTTGGCGGCGGGCACGTCGACCATCACGGCGAGCCAGGCGGGAAATGCTGATTTTAACGCGGCGACGAATGCGACGCAGACGCTGACGGTGGCAGCACAGCGGGCGGTTTCTGCCGTGGTGACGGGCAATCAGATCTCAGGCGCGGGTACAGCGGCAATCGTGCTTTCGAGTATGGGTGATGAGAATGCGCTGGGCTTTAGCGTGACGTTCAATCAGGCGGTGTTGCGCTATGACAGTTTTGTCGCGGGACCAGATGCAACTGGTGCGACGATTAACCCGAACGAACTCCAAAAAGCGAACGGTAAGGTCGGCTTTGCGATTTCGCTGGCGACAGGCTCAAAGTTCACGGCCGGTTCCAGGCAGTTGATCATCCTTAATTTCACGGTGCTGACCCCGTCGGCGGCCGAGACGATTGGTTTTGGAGACTCTCCGATCCTGCACGAAATTTCCGACGTTACCGCGAACACGCTCACCTCGGTTTACCTGCCGGCGAGCATTGTCGTGACACTTCCCCCAGCCGCACCTGCGATCACGACCCAGCCGACGCCGACGCAGACCGTGACCTCGGGTCAGAATGCGACGTTCACCGCCGCAGCGAACGGCAACCCGGTGCCGACGGTCAAGTGGCAGAAGTCAACGGACGCCGGCGTGACTTGGACCGATTTGAGCAATGGTGGCCGGATTTCCGGCGCGACGACGACCACTCTTCTCATTACGGGAGCCCTTACCATTGACGCCGCGAGCTACCGGATGGTGGCCACGAATGCGGTGGGAACTGTCAACTCCGCTGCGGCGGTGCTCACGGTGAACAAGATTGCCCAGACGATCACGTTCGGGGCGCTGACTCCGGTGACCTTCCCCTCGACGACGATCACGCTCGGTGCAACGGCGAGTTCCGGCTTGGCGGTGACGTATGCGAGTAGCAACACGGCGGTCGCCACGGTTTCCGGCAATACGGTCACGGTCGTGGGCGCGGGCAGCACCACGATTACGGCGAGCCAAGTGGGTAACTCGGAATTTAGTGCGGCCACGCCTGTCCCGCAGACGCTGACGGTCGCACAGTCGACGCAGACGATCAGCTTCGGAGCGTTAACAGCGAAGACCTTTGGCGACGGCACCTTCGCCCTGACGGCGACGGCGAGTTCCGGCTTGCCGGTCAGCTATGTGAGTTCAAACCCGGCAGTGGCGACGGTGAGTGCCAGCACGGTGACCATCGTGGGCGCCGGAAACACGACCATCACGGCGAGCCAGGCGGGCAACACGAATGTGGCGGCCGCAACGTCCGTTGACCAACCGCTGGTCGTCGCGAAGGCGAACCAGACAATCACCTTTGCCGCGATTCCCTCGAAGGCGGTTGATTCCGGTACGTTTTCACTCGGTGCCACTTCGACCTCAGGCCTTGCCGTTACTTACGCGACCTCGAACAACACGCCGGCCTCGGGCTTGCCGGCGGATGTTGTGGCCACGGTGGCAGGCAGCACCGTCACGTTGCTCAACAAGGGTACCATCACCATCACGGCGAGTCATCCGGGTAACGCCAACTACAACGCGGCCACGGCGGTGCCTCAGGTCCTGACGGTGCTCGCCGCGAGCCAGGCCATCACGTTTGCCGGCACGGAACTCGCCGGGAAGAAATTCGGCGACGCCAATATCACCCTGGTCGCGACGACGACAGCCACCGGGTTGACGGTGGGCTTCGCCAGCGACAACCCGGCGGTCGCGACCATCAGCGGCAGCTCGTTGACCATCACCGGCGCGGGCACGGCCAACATCACGGCCAGCCAGGCCGGCAACGCCAATTTTGCCGCGGCGACTCCCGTCGTCCGCCTGTTGACCGTCGCCAAGGCGCCGTCCGTGGTGACGCTTGGTAGTCTTGCGGCGACGTACGATGGCACGCCGAAGCCGGCAACGGCGACGACCAATCCCTCGGTTGCCGCTGGGAATGTGATTTTCACCTACACCGGCACGGCCAATGCGAGTACGCCGCCGATCAACGTCGGTTCGTACGGCGTGACGGCGACGATTCAGGACCCGAACTACACCGGTACGGCGACGGGGACGTTGGTCGTCGGCAAGGGCACCCAGACGATCACGTTCGGAACCATCGCGGCCAAGACGTTTGGCGACGCGCCGTTCACGGTGACGGCGACCGCCAGCTCCGGCCTGCCGGTCACCTTCACGAGCGTGACCCCGACGGTGGCCACCATTACGCCAACCGGCACGATCACGATCCTCACGGGTGGCAGCACGGTCATCCGCGCGAGCCAGGTGGGAGATGCTAACTGGAACGCCGCGACCGATGCCAATCAGACGCTGACGGTCTCCAAGCAGGCGGCGACGGTGGTGCTGACCAACCTGAGCCAAGTTTATACGGGCGCGCCGCGGGTGGCCGGGGCTACGACCACGCCGACAGGGCTGACGGTCGACTTCACCTATACGGGCACGACTTCGTCCACCACCGCTCCGACGAATGCGGGCGGCACTTACACGGTCACCGGTACGATTAACGACCCGCGTTACATCGGTTCGGCCACGAGCCCCCTCGTCATCACGAAGGCCGACCAGACGATCACGTTTGGAGCGATTCCATCGAAGGCGGTCGACTCAGGTACCTTCACCCTCGGGGCGACCACGAGTTCCGGTCTCGCCGTGAGCTATGCGACGTCGAACAACACGCCGGCATCGGGCCTCCCGGCTGACATCGTTGCAACGGTTGCCGGTAGCACCGTTACGCTGGTCAACAAGGGTGCGATCACCATCACGGCGTCGCAGGCCGGTGACTCCAATTACAATGCGGCGACCGCGGTTCCGCAGGTCCTGACCGTCCTCGCGGCGGGCCAGACCATTACCTTTGCCGGCACCGAATTGGCCGGAAAGACCTTTGGCGACGCCAACATCACGCTGAGTGCGACGACCACTGCGACCGGCCTGACCGTCGGTTTTGCGAGCGACAATCCCGCCGTCGCCACCATCAGTGGCACGACGCTCACCATCGTGGGTGCCGGCACCTCGAACATCACGGCCAGCCAGGCGGGCAACGCGAACTTTGCTGCGGCGACGCCCGTCGTGCGCGTGCTGACGGTCGCCAAGAAAGCCGCCACCGTGGCGCTCGGCAATCTGACCGCGACGTTTGACGGAACGGCGAAGGCGGCCACGGCCACGACCACGCCGACCGGGCTCAACGTGACGTTTGCCTATACCGGCACCACGAATGCGACAACACCTCCGACGAATGCGGGAACGTATCCCGTTGTCGCGACCATTCAGGAAAATAATTATACCGGCACGGCCTCGGGCAATGTCGTCATCAGCAAGGCGAACCAGACGATCACCTTCACGAGCGCCGGTGGTACAAAGTTGATCAACGCGGCGCCTTACGCGCTCACGGCGACGTCGACTTCGAACCTCCCGGTTGGCTTCGCCAGTTCGAACACCGCGGTGGCAACGGTCTCTGGCAGCACCGTCACGGTGGTGGGCCTCGGCAGCACGACCATCACCGCGTCGCAAGCGGGCGACACGAACTACAATGCCGCGACCGGCGTCACCCAGACCTTGGTGGTGAACGCGGTGGCGCCGCAGATCCTCTCGCTCCCGCCGCTGAGTCAAACCGCGGTCCGGGGCAGTTCGTTCGTGTTCGGCCCGATCACGTTGAACGCGCTCTCGGCTTCGGCGAGCCGGATCTTTTCGACGACGCCGGCTATTCCTGCTCCGGGCTTGGCGCTGAATACGGCGACCGGTGTCATCAGCGGCACGCCGACGACGGAAGGCAATTACAGCATCGTTTTGACGGCGACCAATGAAACGGGCTCCGACTCCCGCACCATCGCGCTGGTGGTGCAACCGCCGGCCCCGGTGATCACCAGCCCGGCCGCCGTGTCGGTCGTGGCGGGAACCGCGATCAGTTATACGGTCACCACGAATCCGGCGACCGGTCCGACCCTGTCGGTTACGGGTCTGCCGGGTTGGCTTTCGTTTAACACCACCACCGGAGTGTTCACCGGCACGCCGACCGTTGTGGGTAACGTCACGGTGCAAGTCACCGCCACCAACGCGACCGGTTCCGCGGTATTGCCGCTCTTGATTTCCGTGCAGCCGAATCCGGCCGCGCCGGTGTACAACGGCACGCTCACGCCGTCAGGTAAAGTGGGCGTTCCGTTCTCGTTTACCCCGGACTTCGGCGCTGGCACCACCACTTACGCCATCACCTCCGGCACCCTTCCGACGCCTCTCGTCTTGAATACCTCGACGGGTGTCATCTCTGGCACGCCGGCGCAGAGCGGCTCGTTCGCGGTGACGTTGACGGCGACCCGCTCCAGTCTGAGCGCTTCGGCCAACCTCGTCATCTCGATCAATCCGGCGGATCAGGCTCCTTCGATTGTCTTCGGTACGGGTGGCAATACGCGCTCGACCGCGGCCAACGTCGCGATCAATCCGAATATCACGCTCAGCGCTTCCCCGTCCACCCCGACCGCGACGTTTGCCGCGACCGGATTGCCCGCGGGCGTCACGATCAACGCCACCACCGGTGTGATCTCGGGCGCTCCGACGACGGTCGGCACGTATAACCTCACCGTTTCGGCGACCAACTCCAACGGCAAAGGCCCCGATGCAGTGGCCGTTATCACCGTCACCCCGAATCCGAACGCGCCGGTTGTCACGAGTGCGCCGCAGGTGCAGGGCAGGGTGGGAGTCGTGTTCAATTACTCCTTGTCGGCCACGTCGGGAGGTACCGCGGTGGTACCGCCGGCGTTGACCTACGGTATGACCGGCACACTGCCGACCGGTTTGACCTTCGATGGAACGGCCGGCACGATTTCCGGCACCCCTGCCGCCGGTACGACTGGCCAATACACGGTCTTCTTCGCCGGCACGATTGCCGCGACGGGAACCGGAAATGCGCTGTCCGTCACGATCACCATCGCGCCTCCGCTCACCGTGCCGGTGGTCAACAGCAACGGCTCGGCTCAGGGCCAGGTAGGCCAGGTCTTCAGTTACTCCATCACCGCGAGCAACACGCCGACGTCCTACGGTGCGACGCCGCTCCCGGCCGGACTCACCTTGAACGCCACCACCGGCGTTATTTCCGGTGTGCCCTCAACCGCGACGGCAGTCAATACGCCCGCGAAGGTCACCTTGACGGCGTCGAACGCCGATGGTGCGAGCAACCCGAAGACCCTTGAAATCACCATCGCGCCGGCTCCTGCCACCCCGATCGTGACCAGCGGTGGAACCGCGAATGGTCGCGTCGGACTGGCCTTCACCTATCAGATCACGGCCAACAACTCGCCGACGTCGTACGTGGTCACGGGTCAATTGCCCCCGGGCCTTACGGCGAATCCCACGACCGGAGTCATCTCCGGAACGCCGACCACCTCCGGTACGTTCACCTCGTCGCTCGCTGCGGCCGGTGCCACCGGACTCGGTGCCACGTCGCCTCTGGCCATTACGATCGCTCCGGCCCCCACGGCTCCGGCGATCACCAGCGCCGCCACCGCGGTGGGCCAGGCCGGCACGGCGTTCTCCTATCAGATTGTCGCTTCTCCCGGTACCATCACGAGCTATGGCCTCACGGGCACACTTCCGGTGGGCGTGACCTTCAATTCGTCGACCGGCCTAATCAGTGGCAGTCCGACGAGCCCCGGGCCGTTCAGCGTCAGTCTCACGGCGACCAGCGATGGTGGCACGAGCCTGCCGCAGGCGCTGTCGATCCAAATCAATCCCGCGGCCAATGTGCCGGTGGTGACGAGCGCGGGTTCCGCCACGGGCAACGTCGGTGCTGCCTTCACCTACACCATCGACGCGACGAATACCCCCACGAGCCGTGACGCGGTCAACCTGCCGTCCGGACTCGCGGTGAATCCCTACACGGGTATCATCTCCGGCACGCCGACCACCGTGGCGAAGACGGTGGCCAGCCTCGTGGCGACCAACGCCTCTGGCGTCGGCCCGACGCGTGATTTGACGATTGATATCCAGCCGTCGCTCTCCGCTCCGGTGATTACGGGTGCGACGCAGGTCTCGGCCCAGGTCGGAACAAACTTCACCTACCAAATCACTGCCACGGGTACACCGACCTCCTACGAGGTGATTGGTGCGCCGGCGTGGATGACGGTTAACAGCGCGACGGGTGCGATTGCCGGAACGCCGACCGCCCCGACGAGCTTGGCCTTGTTGCTCCGTGCCACCAACAGCGCGGGCACGAGTGCGCCGGGCCTCTTCACTGTCAACATCGCGGCAGCGCCAAACACACCGCTTATCGGCAGCTCCCGCACGTTGACGGGTAAGGTGGGTACGTTGTTTACCACCTACACCGTCACGGCAACGCCGGCTGCGACATCATTCCTGGCGATAGGTTTGCCACTTGGGCTCTCGCTGAACAGCGCGACCGGCGATGTCACGGGTACGCCCACCTCCTCGGGCACCTATATCGTGAAAATCTCCGGCACGAATGCCAACGGAGTCGGAGCTTCGGTCGACGTTATCTTCGATATCGCCGCCAGCATCTCCTTCGGTAACTGAGCCATCCTCAAACTACCCTCTCATGAAATCCACGTTTTTCTCGTTCTCGCGCGTCATGCTCGGGCTGGCCGCTCTGGTTTTGGCCCCGCTCGTCCTCCGCGCCCAGACGACCATCACGGGTGCGGCTGGCCAGGTTGGGCAGGCCTACAGTTACCAGGTTACTTCCAACGCCACACCTCCGGTCGTTTATACGGCAACCGGGCTGCCTGCCGGACTCGCGATCAACGGCTCGTCCGGCTTGATCACCGGCACGCCTCAGGCGGCCGGTACGTTCGTGGGCTCGGTGTCCCTGACGTCTGGTGGGTTTACCAACAGCGCCGCGATCTCCATCACGATCGCGGCTGCGGCCGGTACGCCGTCGATTTCGAGCGGCAGCACGCTGACCCTCACCGTGGGTACGGCGATGCCGACCTACACGGTGACGGCGACCGTTCCGACCGGGGCCAATCCGGTCACGAGCTTTAACGTCAGCACCTTGCCTGCCGGGCTCGTCCTCGGCGGCACGGCGACCGCCCCGACGATCACCGGAACGCCGACGGCGGCGACCAACGGTACGCCGGCACGGGTAAACCTGAGCGCCAACAGCGCGAGTGGCACAGGTGGAGTCACGGTCCTCAGTATTACGATCAACGCCGCGGTCGGCGCTCCGGTCACAAGTGCGACGGGGCCCTCGACGCTTGCTTTGAGCACGGCGATGACGCCGTTTCAGATCTCCGCGACCAACTCGCCGACGTCGTACAGCGCATCGGGTCTTCCGGTCGGGCTTACGCTCAATACCACGACGGGCGTCATCTCCGGTACGCCGACCGTCGCAGGAGTGTATTCGGTTTCGGTGAACGCCACCAACGCCACCGGTACCGGCGCGACCGTGACGATCACCTTCACCGTTGGCCAGGTTTCCGCGATTAACAGCACTCTCGCCGCCAGCGGCAACGTCAGCTCGCCCTTCACGTATAATCTGACGGGAACCAATACACCGACCAGCTTCAATATCGGCACGCTCCCGGCGGGCCTGACCGGCAACACCACGTCCGGTGTAATCACTGGTACGCCGACCGCGACGGGTGTGTCTTCGATAATCGTCAGCGCGAACAACGCCACCGGTACTGGTCCGACCTCGACGCTCGTTATTACCATCAATGCCGCTACGGGTGGCGGTGGTGGCGGTGGCGGCGGTGGCGGTGGTGGTACCACGGTCGTTACCACGACAACGGGCCCAGTTCCGACAATCTCGAGTCAGCCGTCCAGTCAATCGGTCGTCGAAGGCACACCGGTTACGTTCAGTGTTTCCGCGACCGGCACGCTCCTCAGCTTCCAGTGGTTCAAGGGAACCTCCCCGATCAGCGGCGCCCAAGGTGCCTCTTACACCATCGACAAGGTTGCGGCCGGAGATGCGGCCACCTACTCGGTCTTCATTGCCAACGCCAATGGCTCTGTCACCAGCTCCGGTGCGGTGCTGACGGTCACCCCGGCGACCAAGGTTGATACTCCCGCCATCACGACCCAGCCGGTGGCGCAAACGATCTCTTCGGGCGGCTCTGCGAGCTTCACGGTGGTGGCGACTGGAACGGCTCCGCTGTCCTACAGCTGGCAGAAAGACGGCGTCGCCATCGCCGGTGCCACCTCGGCGTCGCTGAGTCTGACCAACGTGGTCAACACCACCACCGCGAATACGACCGCCAGTTATCGTGTGGTCGTTTCGAATAGCGCCGGCAGCGTGACCTCAAACGCCGCCGTGCTGACCGTTCGTCCTCCGGCGCCCGTGGCGGTGCCGATCGATGGCACCTACTTCGGCACGTTTGGCGGCAGCGGGGGTTCCTTTGCCCTCATCGTTCGGACGGATCGCACGGGCGTGTTCCTCGGATTTGCGAGCGCCGCGCGGGTGGCCCTCGTCAGCCGCGATGTAATGGTGGACGCCGATGGCAACTTTGGCACCACCCAACCGGTCGCGGCCGCGTTTGAATCAGGTTCGAATCCGGCGATTGCCGCCCACGAAGGCGAATATCACATCGATGGAAAGATTGCCGTCGACGGTACGGTCACCGGCACGGTGTCCACGCTCAACCTCACGTTCTCCGCTCCGGTTGCGACCCGCACGGGCGCCACGTCCGGAGTCGCCGGCTTCTATCAGACCAGCGCTGTGGGTGCGTCGGGTCAGGGCTACGCCCTGGTCGGTCCTGCGGGTCAGGCTCTCGTGGTCAATGTCACGGGGACGACGGCCGATGGCGGCACCGGCACAGTTACCGCAGATGGCGCGATCGCAGTGACGACCGCCGCCAATGCTCGTGTCGCGGGAACAGTTGCTCCGGACGGCTCGACGATTTCGACGACGGTCACACCCGCGACCGGACCGGCGACAACCTTCGCTGGCGCCAACGCCACCCGCGACGACACCGAGAAGCTGACGAACATTTCCACCCGCAGCCTGACGGGCACGACGGCCAACACACTGATCGCCGGGTTTGTGATTTCCGGTCCGCAGGCGAAGCCGGTGCTGGTCCGCGCGATTGGTCCGACCCTCACCACCTTTGGCGTGGGCGGAGTGCTGAGTGCCGCCCGTCTCGAAATCTTCCGTGGTGCCACGTCCGTCGCAGTCGGTACCGACTGGGGTACGGCCAGCAATGCCGCCGCTGTGGCTGCAGCCGCGGCCCGCGTGGGCGCCTTTGCCCTCGCCAACAACAGCCGCGATGCGGCGCTCCTCCTCACCCTCGAACCCGGTGCCTACACCGCGGTTGTTACTGGGCAGGGTGGGGTGAGCGGCGTCAGCCTCGTGGAAGTCTACGACGCAACCGTCGGTGCCATCCCGCGCGACCAACGGATCGTGAATATCGCGACCCGCGCGACGGCCGGCACGGGGGACAACTCTCTCATCGCGGGCTTCTTTGTCTCGGGCTCGGTGCCGAAGCGGCTCCTCATCCGCGGTGTCGGCCCGGCGCTGACGCAGTTTGGCGTCGCGGGTGTATTGGCTCGTCCGTCGTTGACGGTGAATTCCGGCAATACGGTGTTGGCGACCAACGCGGGTTGGAGCACGTCGCCGGATGCCGCCGCCATCACCACGGGTTCCGCCCAAGCGGGAGCCTTTGCCCTCGCGGCCGGCAGTCAGGATGCCGCGCTCATCATTAACTTGGCTCCCGGTGCCTATACCGCCCAGGTCCTCGGCGTCGGCAACACCACTGGTGTCGCCCTCATCGAGGTGTACGAACTTCCCTGATATTACCCAATCGTTCCCTTGCATAGCCCCTAAGCCCCACCTGACATAATCACTAGTAACCCGCCCTTCCTCCGCTCTGGTTGAGTCGACCGGAGCGGGGGAATTCCTGTCCACTTATTCCGCGCCACCGGCGTGGACCAAGGAACGCTGTTGTCCGTAGTTTTCTGAATTTCCGAAATTTCCCACTCCGCTCCGCGGAATCCACGCCATGAAGATTCGTCGTCACCTCACGTCGCTGTTGTTTTCCTTGCTGCCGGTCGTCGCGTCGGCGGCGCCGACCATCGGGACCCAACCCGCCAATGTCACCGTCACGGCCGGGGCCCCGGTCACGCTCACCGTGGCGGCGACCGGCACCGGCACGCTGACCTACCAGTGGCAGCGCAACGGCTTTAACATCGCGGGCGCGACGAACCAGAACTTCACGTCGATCACCAGCGCGAGCCGAACCGACGCCGACTACTACAATGTGGTCGTGACCGATTCCGCCGATGCGGCGAACCCGGTGACCTCGGCGCGGGCCCGGCTCTCCGTCGCCCCCACCAGCTACCCGGGCTTCGTGGTGCCGGACCCGGCGTGGAATGTGAGGACGGAATACGTGGGTGGAACCGGCCTGGCCATCGCGCCAATTCCCAGCGGTGCGAGCGTGGCGCCCGGCGGTCACTACGTGGGTGGCTCGTTTACGACCGTCAACGGGACCAGTCGGCCGATGCTCTTCCGGGTGAAAGCGGACGGTACGCTCGACACGTCCTTCAATCCTCCGACGTTGGATAATCAAGTGAACGCGCTCGCCTTGCAGTCCGATGGCAAGTTGCTTGTCGGCGGCGTCTTTTTCCGTTTGGGCGGTTATTTGGGACGCAACTTCTTGGTTCGGCTGAACACCGATGGAACAGTCGACAATTCCTTCAACCCAAATCTCAACAACCCCATCAACGCCATCGCCGTTCAACCGGCCGACGGACTCATCGTGATTGGTGGCAGCTTCACCACCGTCAATGGGGTGGGTGGCGTCAACCGTATCGCCCGGCTAAATACGAACGGCCTTACCGATCCGACCTTTAATTCCGGGACCGGGTTCAACAATACCGTCAATGCGATCGTGCTGCAGGCCAACGGCAGCATTGTGGTCGGTGGTTCGTTCACGACCTATGGACCCGCGACCAATGTCAATCGCCTCGCCCGCCTGACAAACCTTGGGGCACTCGATACGACACTGAACATCGGTACGGGCACGACGGCGGGTCCGGACAACACCGTTGTTGCGCTGGCCGTCCAAGCTAGCAACGGCGCCATCCTCTTGGGTGGCTCGTTTCTCACCTACAACGCAGTCGGGTCCGTTCGGCTGGCCCGCATTTCCAGTACGGGTGCGCTCGATACGGCGTTCAACACCGCGATTGGCTCGAGCTTCAACTCCACCGTTAACGCGATCACGCTGCAGGACGACACGGGCTCGGTTGTCGGCCAGGCCTTGGTGGGCGGAAACTTTGGTTCGACTGCGCCAGTCAGTCGGGCATTTTTCTGCCGGCTTCTGAATACCGGCGCGCCGGATACGACCGTTGCAAGTCTGGTTCCGAGTAGCAACGTCAACGCGGTTGCCCTGGCGGCGGACGGGAAGGTGTTGTTGGGAGGTAGTTTCACTAATATCATTGTCTCTGGGGTGTCGAATCTCCGTACGGTCTGCGCCCGGCTGAACAGCGACGCAACGTTGACACTGGACGCGAGCTGGATTCCGACGCGCGGCACCGGCAACAGCGTTGCTACGGTTCTGCCCCTGGCCAACGGCAAGATGATCGTCTCAGGCCTATTCACCACTGTCCGTGGTGCGGCTTCGTCCTTCAACATCGCGCGCTTCAATAGCGACGGCACGCTCGACCAGACCTTTAATCTCAACGGGGGTGTGACTGTCATCCCTGTGCTCACGGGTGGTTCCGGCTACACCAGCGCTCCGACTGTCACGTTGTCTGGCGGTGGTGGTGCGGGTGCTACGGCTACGGCGACGGTGGCCAATGGTGCGGTGACGACGATCACAATCACAGCGGCAGGCTCGGGCTACACCTCGGCGCCGACGGTTGTATTCAGCGGGCCGGGGACAGGTGCAACGGCGTCTGCCAGCGTTTTCGGTCTCGGTGCGCAGGGTGGCGCGGTCACGGCGGCCTCATTGCTCCCCGATGGACGCATCGCCATCGGTGGCAATTTCACGACCTACAATAGTGTAACCCGCAATCGGATCGCGATCCTCAATGCGGACGGCACGCTCGACACGACGTTCAATCCCAGTGGTGTCGTCACCGGTGTCACGGTAAGTCCCGGTGGCGCGGGCTACACGGCGGTCCCTTCTGTGACGTTCACCGGTGGTGGTGGCACCGGAGCCGCCGCGACGGCGACGGTGGTCAGCGGCGCTGTTACCGCTGTTACGATGAGCAGTTCCGGAACCGGGTACACCTCGGCCCCAGCGGTGAGTTTTGGCGCGGCCGGTGCCACGACGGTCGCCGGTGCCACGGCAACGATCGGCTCCAACTCTCTGGTGAACGGTCAGGTCTTCACCTTGTCGGTGCTGCCGGGCGGGCGTCTGTTCGTGGGCGGAAGCTTCACGACTGCGAATGGCTTCTCCATTAACCGGGTGGCGATTTTCAAGCCGGACGGTACGCGCGATCCTTCGTTTGCGCCGACGACAGGCGCGGCTGACACGGTGTTCGCCTCGGTGGTGCAGCCTGATGGAAACATCATCATCGGTGGGCAGTTCGCCACGTACAACGGCACCGCCCGCGCCGACATCGCGCGGATCACTCAACTCGGAGCCCTCGACACGACTTTTATCTCCACCGGCACGGCCTTCAGCAGCAACAGCCAGATATACTCCCTTGCGCTGGTATTCAACCCGGTCGCCAATATTGGTCAGGTCGTCGCGGGGGGGAATTTTTCGACCTTCAACGCGGTGGCCACGGTCGGTGTTTCCCGCCTCTCCAGTACCGGGACACTTGATAGCACGTTTGTGTCTCCCGGTTACACCGGCGCTGGGGTCCTCGTGCAGGAGGATGGCGCAGTCCTGGCGCGGCACGGCACTAACTTTACGAATCCCGTTTCAACCGGCATGCTGCGGCTTGGACAGACGAACGGTAATCGCGATACGACCTTTGCGGTGGGTGGTTTGTCGGGCTCTGGCGTCAATTTTGCCCCGATCGTGATGCGCGACAACGGCCAGTTCATCACCTCGGACAACCTGACCGGCCTGGTCGCGACCCAAGCCGCCCCGACCTCCCAGATCACCACACAGCCAGTCGCGCAGGTGGTTGCCCCCGGCGGCAGCGCCACGTTCAGTGTCACGCCGGTCAGCACCTCACCCGCCACCTTCCAGTGGTTGTTCAATTCCAATCCCATTCCCGGAGCGACGGCGTCGAGTTACACGGTGGCCAATGCCCAGGCGAACAACGCGGGGCTTTATTCCGTCATTGTCACCAATGAATCCGGCTCCACCACGAGTGCACCGGTCGCTCTGACCAGCTCGACGGCCGCGCCCTCGATCACGGGTCAGCCAGTTTCGCAGAACATCAAAGTCGGAGAAAACGCCACCTTTACGGTGGCGGCCACCGGTACCGGTACGCTGGGCTATCAATGGAGGAAGAATGGCTATCCCATCAGCGGGGCCACGGGGACGAGTTATTCCATCACTGGTGCGGTGCAGGCTGATTCCGACGTCTATGATGTGGTGGTGACGGCCGGCCTCACGACCACGACCTCCAACGTCGCCCGCCTCGGCGTTGCGCCGGCGTCCTATCCGGGGGCCCTGCGGCTTGATCCGACGTTCAACCTTCCCGTGGAAGCCGATTTTGTCGGACAGATCGTGGCGGTCGTCCCATATAACGCCACCCAAGTCCTGGTGGCCGGTGATTTCATCCGGGTCAACGGCAACAGCAACATCCGCCGGCTCGCGCGGATCAACATCGCCGACGGCTCCGTCGACACCACGTTTGTTCCGAACATCAACGCCACCGTCAGCACCATTTTGGCGCAGCCCGACGGGAAGGTCGTGGTCGGCGGCGCTTTCGTCGCCGTCAACGGCCAGAATCGCAATAATTTCGTCCGGCTCAATGCCGACGGTTCGATCGATTCCTCGTTCAATGTCGGATCGGGAGCAGCCAACTCCGTCCTTGCCATCGTGCGGCAGCCGGCCGACGGCAAGCTGATCATCGGCGGCTCGTTCACCAGCTACAACGGCGTGACCGCGAATCGGATCTGCCGGATCAACACCGACGGCACCCTCGATCCAACCTTCGCAGTTGGGTCGACGCAGGGCGTGGCCAACACCGTCAACGCCTTGGCCCTCGATCCACTCACCGGCAAGGTCGTGCTCGGCGGCACGTTCACAACGCATGCCGTCACAACCGTTAGCCTCAATCGTATCGCCCGGTTTAATACCGATGGCACCAACGACACGACGTTCGTGATCGGCACGGGCTTCGACAACACGGTCAGCGCGGTCGCCTTCGACACGACGAGCAACGTGCTCGTCGGCGGCACCTTCCTCAATTACAACGGTTCGACCGTCAACCACCTGGCGCGGCTCACGGCCACGGGCAGTTTTGACACGACGTTCAACGCCCGGGCGGGTACGGGTTACACGTCTGCACCCACGGTCGCGTTTGGCGGTGGTGGCGGCACCGGGGCAAGCGCGACGGCGACGATCTCCGGTGGGTCGATTTCCGGTTTCACGATTACGGGTGGCAGTGGCTATACCTCGGCGCCGACGGTGACGCTAACGGGTGGCGGAGGGACGGGCGCGTCGGCCGCGACTACGATTACCGGGGGCGTTGTTACGGCCATCAACCTTATCGGAACGGCGATGGGCACTTCGACGACCATCGGCATCAACTCTCTCACCTACGACACCGCGGGTAACCGGTGGATTGTCGGCGGTTCGTTCACCGCCTATAACGGGACGACCTTCAACCGTATCATCCGCCTCAGCGCTGCTGGTGTGATTGATTCGACCTTCAACCCGAATTCTAACGGCACGGTGCTCGCCACGATGGTGCATACGGACGGCTCAGTCATCATCGGTGGGTCGTTTGGCAGCGCAGGTGGCGGCACCGTGGGCGGAGTGACGGCGCGGATGCTGGCTCACGTGAATTCGACCACTGGCGCGTTCGACTCGACCTTGGTCACGCAATTCCGGGCGGCGGGCACGGTCAACCGGATCATGGCGCTTCCCGGAGGAAAGCTTTTGATCGGGGGTTCCTTTTCACATCTTGGCTCGACCCCAGCGCCGAACATCGCCCGGTTGAACGCCGACCTGTCGATTGACCTCGCGCCGCTGTCGGGTGGCGGCGATGGGTATGTTACGACGGCAGCGCCGACGGTGACATTCAGTGGTGGCGGCGGCACGGGAGCGGCTGCCACGGCCATTGTTGATGCCACGGTGGGTCGGGTGACCGGCTTTACGGTGACCGCGGGTGGTAGCGGCTATACGTCGGCGCCCTCGGTGGCGGTCTCCAATGGAGGCGGCTCGGCTGCAATCGCCACGGCTGCCGTTTCGGGCGGTGTGGTCGCGTCGGTTTCACTCAATCAGGGTGGGGCAGGGCCGAACGGTTCGGTCCTCGTGTCTGCGCTGCAGGGGGACGGGAAGATTTTGATCGGCGGCAATTTCACGACGTACAACGGTGTCGTCGCCAATCGTGTTGCCCGGCTGAATGCCGACCTCTCGCTCGACCCGACGTTCAACGCGGCTGGCGGGGCGAGCGGTGCGGTCAATGCTTTGGCTTTGATTCCCGGCGGCGGAGTGTACGTCGGCGGCGCCTTTTCGACGATCAACAGTCAGCCGCGCGCCGGTGTGGCGCGATTGTTAGCGGACGGCTCGCTTGATTTCGGATTCAATGCCGGCTCGGTTGCCTTCACCGTCAATGCGCTCGCACTTCAGCCCGATGGCCGGGTGGTGGCGGGCGGAACGTTTTCCACCGTCAACGGTTCGGCTCGTGCGAACCTCGTGCGGTTCAACAATGATGGCAGCTTCGATAATTCGATTCCGGTGACTGGGACGACGGGCCAGGTACGTACGCTGCAACTCCAGTCCGACGGCAAGATTTTAGCGGGCGGAGATTTCACGGCCTACAACGGCCTCGCGGTGAACGCCCTCGTGCGGATCAATACCGATGGCACGTTGGACTCGACGTATAACACGGGAACGACGGTGACCAATGCGGCGACCGGTGTGGGAGTCTACAGCATCGTCCGCCAGGAAGATGGTTCGGGCAAGTCGATCGTACAGGGTAATTTCACGACTGGGTTTTCCGGGGCGCCGAGTTCCCGTTATCTCGCCCGCATTGGGCCTGATGGGTTGATTGACCCGTCGCTCAATTTCCAGACGGGAGCCACGCCGCAGCTGCTGAATCAACCCCAACCGGGATCACTCGTTATTCTCGACGACGGCAAGGCGCTGTTCGCGGTCAATGCGCTGACTGCGTCCAACTTCGAGCGCACGGGATTGATCCGTCTGGCGCCACTCACCGCCCTGCCGACGATTTCAAACGTCGCTTCGACCGGTGTTCGTCCCGGCGCCACCGTGACCCTCACCGGCACGGAATTCACCGATGCGTCAGCGGTTCGCTTTGGTGGGCCCAACGGTGGCTTGGCCACCTTCACGGTCAACTCGCCGACGTCGATCACGGCAACCTTGCCCTCGTCCGCAGTCAGCGGACCGGTATTCGTTCAAACCCTCTACGGGAGTGCAACGAGTGCGACGTCGCTCACGGTGTTTCCCGATTTCCAATTGCGGAATCCTCAGACGACCGTCAGTACTTTCGAATCTGGCCTGGCGTTCGGCAATGGCGTCATCGTCGCGGCATCGCTCAGTGGTTCACTCTGGAGTTCCGCTGATGGCATCGCGTGGACGCGCCGTTTCACGGGCGTCAACGCGCTGAATTCCGTCGCGTTTGCCTCCGGACAGTTCGTCGCGGTCGGCGCTGCCGGCACATTGCTCACCTCGCCGGACGGTGTCACTTGGACGCAGCGGTTGGTCGCGACGACCGCGAGCCTCACGGGCGTCGCGAGTGATGGCGCCAAGTGGGTCATCGTCACCAACGGGACTAATGTCGTGACGTCGCCGGACGGAGCCGCTTGGACGATCTTTGCCACGGGCACCTCGGGCGGGGCGAGTTCCAACGCGGTGGCGTTTGGGGCGGGCAAGTTTGTGGCGGTGGCTGCCTCCGGGGCAGTTCGTACGTCGACCGACGGGACCACCTGGACGGCGCAAACCTCGGGTGTGACCTCCACGCTCAGCAAGATTACCTTTGCGGGTGGCCAATTCTTTGCCACCGGCGCGTCCACTTCTAGCACCACCTTCACAAATGCCAGTGGCGGCATCGTCACCTCGCCTGATGGCATTACGTGGACGCCCCGGGCGATCAGCGGCACGTCGGGTGCGGCCCAATTCGCGAGCACCACGTTTTATAGCGCGGCCTTCAGCCCGGCGCTGAACAAGTACGTGCTTGGCACGAATGGCGGTACGTTTCTTTCATCGACCGATGGCGGCGCCACGTGGACCAGTACGTCGTTAAACGGCGGACAGATTCGCTCGGTTCTCTTCGTCAACAATCAGTTCGTCGGAGCCGGAAGCGGGGGAAATATCTACACGTCTCCTGACGGCACCACCTGGACGCTGCGCCAGTCCGTTTCGCCGCGGACTCATCGCAGCATCGCCTATGGCAATGGTCGCTTCGTCGCGGTCACGACGGAAAGCTCGGGTTTCGCGACGTCGGTCGATGGCGTCACGTGGACGGCGGGCATCAACGCCGGGGGTAGCACCAATGCGCTCAACTCGATTACCTTCGGCAACGGGCTCTTCGTCGCGGCTGGTACCAACACGATCCTCACCAGCCCAGACGGAGTGAATTGGACCAATCGCACGCCGGCGGGTAGTTTCACGTTCAATGGTGTCGCGTATGGAAATGGCGCCTATGTCGCCGTTGCCAACGCGGTCAGCAGCTTGGGTGTTGCTTTCCGGTCCACCGACGGCGGCGTCACCTGGACGCAGGTGGCCGCGACGGGCCTGACGACCAATTTGTCGGCGGTCGCGTACGGGGCCGGCATGTTCACAGCGGTCGGCGCGAGCGGCGGCGCGATTACCTCGGCGGACGGTGGCGTAACTTGGTCGGTGGTCACCACCAACACGACCAACGCTCTGAACGCGGTCACCTTCGCGAACGGCCAATTCGTCATCGTCGGTGCAGCGAGCACCATTCTCACGTCGCAAAGCCTGACGGCTCCAGCCGGCCTGACGCTCACCGCCCGGCCGTTCGTCGCCGCCAGTCTCACCCTGAGTGGCGTGGCCTACGGCGATGGAACGTTTGTCGCGGTCAATTCCTCCTCGACGGGGTTTTACTTGGTATCGTCGGATGCGGTCACATGGACATTAGTCACCGGCTCATCGGAAGTTTGGGGCCCAGGCACTCCGGGCATTACCTACGGGAACGGTCGTTTTGTGGTCGGCAGTTCCGCCGGAGGCATTCTCTCGTCCGGCCCGGCCTCCGACACGTTCCAGATCACCACGCAACCGGTGGCCGCGATCTCGGTGCCTCCTGGTCAGACGGCTTCGCTTTCGGTGGCTGGCACCGGAACGGGATTGACGTATCAATGGTACGCCGGTGCCTCGGGTGACATTTCGAACCCGGTGGGCACCAATTCTCCGAACTTCACGACGCCCGCGATCAACGTGCCGCTCAAGTTCTGGGTGCGCGTTTCCAACGGTACCACGAGCATCGACAGCGCCACGTCGTTTGTATCCGGCAACCCGCCGGCACCGGTCATCACCCTCCAGCCCGTTGACGTCTCGGTGGTCTCGGGTCAAACCGCGAGCTTCAGCGTAGCGGCAACCGGCACCGGGTCGCTGACCTACCAGTGGCGGCGCAATGGCCTGCCAGTCACCGGCGCAACGGGTACGGGCTTCAGTGTCGTCGGCGCCAAGATGAGCGACGCGGACATGTACGACGTGACGGTTTCCGATGCCTTCAGCACCACGGCGTCAAACCCGGCTCGGCTGGGGGTTGCTCCGACCGCCGACCCGATCGGCGTCCAGTTTGACCCCGCATTCGATCTCCAACTCGAGAACGAAACCGGTGGCGTCGCCAACATCGTGGTGCCCTATGGCACCAACGGCCAGTTCCTCATGGGTGGCGATTTCGTCCGCGTCAACGGCACGACGATCCGGCGGCTGGCGCGATTCAACGCGGATGGCACGCTCGATCCGACCTTTTCCCAAGCGTTCAATAATCCGGTGAACGCGCTGTTCGTTTTGCCGGATGGCAAGATTATTGTGGGTGGCGGCTTCAATCAGATCAATGGCGTCGCAATTGGCGCCCTAAAGCGGCTCAATGCCGACGGCACGGTTGATCCCACGTTCAACCCGGGCGGAAGTGGAGCGGGTTCGACGGTTCTGGCGATTGCCCGCCAGACGGACGGCAAGTTGATCATCGGTGGCGCGTTTACGACCTACAACGGTTCCACCGCCAATCGCATCTGCCGGCTAACCGCGGATGGAGCACTTGATCCCACGTTCCTCATCGGTGCGTCCCAGGGTGTCGCGAATCAGGTCAACGCGCTGGCGTTGGATCCCTCGACAGGCAAGATTGTGCTCGGTGGAACATTCACCACCCATGCGGTCACGACGATCAGCTTGAACCGTATTGCCCGGTTCAATGTTGATGGCACCAACGACGCGAGCTTCGTGGTCGGCACGGGTTTCAACAATACGGTTAACGCCATCGGCTTCGAGCCGAACGGCAAAGTCGTTGTGGGCGGGGCGTTTACCTCCTACGGTGTCACTAACAACGCCCGGTTCTTGGTGCGGCTCTTATCGACCGGTGCGATCGACACCACGTTCAATTACAATCCTCCGGTGGGCAGTGGCTACACGTCGGCCCCCACCATCGCCTTCAATTTGAATGGCGGCACCGGTGCCACGGCCACGACCACGTTCGACGCGGTGTCCGGCCAACTGACCACGATCACCCTGGGCAACGGCGGCAGCGGTTACACTGCCGCCCCGACCGTTACCTTCAGCGGCGGGGGTGGTACCGGCGCGACAGCGATTACCACGATCACCGGCGGGGTGGTGACGGCGATTAATTTCAATTCGGGCGGACCCAGCACGACGGTGAATTCGCTCGCGTACGACAGTATCGGCTCCCGCTGGATCGTCGGCGGCGCGTTTACGTCCTACAACGGCGGCCCCACGTTCAACCGCTTGATTCGGGTCAGTTCCACGGGTGCATTGGACACCTCGTTCAATCCGAATGTCAGCAGCACGGTCAACAGCATCTTCATTCGATCCTCCGACGCGGCCATTGTGTTCGGCGGTTCGTTTACCAACGTCGGCAACCAGCCGCTGCCCACGATCCGATCAATCGCGCGGGTCGACTCGGTCACGGGCGTCCTCGACGCCACATTGGCGCCTCCCGTCTTCCGGTCAGTCGGCACCATCAGCTCCATGCTCGCCCTGCCGGGAGGCAAGGTGCTCATCGCGGGTGCGTTCACGCACTCTGGAGCAACAGCCGTTGGCAGTGTGGCACGTCTAAATCCGGACCTTTCGCTCGACACGACGTTTAATCCCGGTGGGGTTGGAACGGCCGGTTCGGTCTTTACCACAGCACTCCAGGGTGATGGTCGAATCGTGATCGGCGGTTCGTTTACCAGCTATAACGGTGCGACGATTAATCGGCTGGCCCGGTTGAACGCTGACGGCACGCTCGATCCTTCCTTTGCGATTGGTGCGGGCGGTCCGAACGGAAACGTTAACTCCCTGCTCGCATTGCCGGGCGGACGGGTGCTCATCGGCGGTGCGTTCTCCAGTTACAACGGCACCGGTCGTGGTGGTGTGGCGCGGATCAATGCCGATGGTACGCTCGACTTCACTTTCAATGCCGGATCCACGGCGTTTACGGTCTTCAGCATCGGGCAACAGGCCGACGGCAAGGTCGTCGCGGGTGGTTCCTTCACGTCGGTCAATGGAGTCTCGAAAAATTTCCTGGTGCGCTTGAACACCGACGGCTCGATTGACCCCAACTTCCTTTCGGGTGGCGGACCGAGCGCCCAAGTGCGCACGGTGCTGGTCCAAAAGAACGGCAAGATTATCATCGGCGGTGACCAAACAGCCTATGATGGCATCACGACGACGCGGATCACCCAGCTCAATGCGGATGGCACTCTGGACGCCGCCTTTGGCGTCGGCATGTCCATGAGCAGCGGCGTTTCCGCAATCATCCGTCGAGAGGATGGCAAGTATCTCGTGACTGGCCTGTTTGGCTCCGTGAGTACACTCGATCCCGACACAAATATCAGCACGACGGAACTTAATACGTCGATGGTGGCGCGGCTGAACGCCGACGGTACTTTTGATGGTGGATTTGCCAACCTGACGGGGAGTCCGCTCAATTTTACGGTGAATTTGCCAGCGATGCAGACACTCGTGCTCGACGATGGCACGATGTTGGTCGGCACGAATCAGTTTACGCTGTTCGGTCAAAATAGATTCGGTGTCATCCGTTTCCGGGCGGTAGGATTGCCGAAGATCACAACCCAGCCGACGAGTGTCGTTGCCGCGATCGGACAGAACGCGAATTTCAGCGTCGCCATCGCCGATGTCGATCTGACGACTGCCTATCAATGGTCGCGCGACGGTGTCGCCGTAGATGGCGCGACCAAGAGCACACTCGCCCTTACGAATGTACAGTCGGCCGATGGCGGCACCTACACGGTGCGCATCGCCAACGGCCTCGGCTCGGTCACGAGCGTGCCGGTGACGCTCAGTGGAGCGAATGCCGCTCCGACCATCACGACGCAACCGGTCGCGGCGAACGCCGCGGGTGGCGGCAACGCCTCGTTGTCGGTGGTGGCGGGCGGCACCCCGACGTATCAGTGGCGCAAATTCGGCGTGCCGATCGCTGGTGCGACGGGCGCCACCCTCAACTTCACGGCTCCCGGCCTGGATGCGGCCGGCTTCTATGACGTAGTGGTGAGCGACGGTCTCTCCAGTCGCGTCTCTTCCTCGGCGGCGCTGACGGTTGCTCCCGCCACCTACCCGGGCGCCATGAAGCCGCGTGACAGCTTCGCGACGAGGATTGAAACCAGCGGCCAGGTCACGGCGATCGCATCGCTGGCCGACGGTCGCTTCTATGCTGCGGGCAATTTCACCTCGATCGACGGCGTTGTCCGTCAGGGTATCGCGCGGTTCCTCGCGACCGGGTCGCTCGATACGGCTTGGGTGCCGGTCAAAGTGATTGGAACGGTCAACGCATTGGCGGTGCAGGGGGACGGTAAAATCATTGCAGGAGGTGGCTTCTTTAACGTCGAGGGTGTCGCGGCGAGTCGGATTGTCCGGCTCAATTCCGACGGCTCGCGGGATACCTCATTCGCCTATGGCGCGGGCTTCTCCGGCAATCCGACTTCCATCGCGATTCAAGGTGACGGAAAAATTATCGTCGGTGGCGCGTTCACCAGCTACAACAGCACGCTCGTCAACCGCATTGTCCGACTGAATACGGACGGTTCCTACGACCCCTCGTTTGCGATCGGTCTCGGGTTTGATAACACGGTCTCGGCCTTGCTGGTGCAGCCCGATGGGAAGATCGTCGCGGGCGGTTCGTTCACGACCTACAACAGCGCGGTCCTCGCGCCGCGTATCCTCCGTCTCGCTGCCGATGGATCGGTTGATCCGACGTTCGCGCCGGGTGCCGGTTTCGACACGACCGTGTCGTCGCTCGCGCTGCAGAGTGATGGGAAGATTCTCGCGGGTGGCAGCTTCACCAGCTTCGCGCTCGCTCCGGTGGGCTTCATTGCCCGGCTCAATGCCAACGGCTCGCGTGATCCTTCGATCCCGGCGGGAAGTGGTTTCCTCTCCGGCTCGCAGGTGCTGTCGATTGCCGTGCAGGGCGACGGTAAGATTGTCGCGGGTGGCGTGTTCACGTCGTATAACGGCACGGTGGCAAACCGGCTTGTTCGCCTCGACGGCGCGACCGGTGCCATCGATTCCGATTTCGGAACCGCGATGGGCACCGGCTTTGGCGGAACCGTGAACGCCGTCGCCGTGCAGGCCGACGGACGTATTTTGGTGGGTGGCTCGTTTGCCACCCTGAATGATCTTCCGCAGTTCAGCTTGGCTCGCCTCACGACCGCCGGTGCACCCGACCCGAGTGTGGTCGCTTCGGTACGTACTCCGGGCACCGTGATCGCCGCCCAACCGGTCGCGGGTGGCAAGCTGGTCATCGGCGGAGCGTTTACCCACGTCAACAATGTCGCGGTGTTCAATATCGCGCGGCTCAGCGCCGATGGTACGACGGACACCACCTTCGATTCCGGTACCGGCTTCAACGGTGCCGTACGTTCTATCGTTTTGCAGGGTGGCGGTCAGCTCGTGGTCGGCGGTTCCTTCACGACCTACAAGGATGCGATCGCCAATCGGATTGTCCGCCTCTCGGCGGATGGTGCGACCGATACGGCGTTCGCGGGGGCAATCGGCACGGGGTTCAACGGTCAGGTCAACTCCCTCGTCCAGATTCCCGATGGCCGGATTGTCGCCGGCGGTACCTTTACGACGCTGAACGGAGTTTCATCCAATCGGATCGCGCGCATCCTCGGTGCTGGTTCTCCCGACCTCGGTTTCGCGACCTTGCAGGGCTTTAACGGTACGGTGACCGCGCTCGCGGTCCAGCCCGATGGCCGCATCGTGGCGGGTGGTTCGTTCACCACGTTTGCTGGAAACAGCTCGAGCGGCATCGCCCGCGTCAATGTCGATGGCTCGTTTGACACCGGCTTCGCGGTCGGGACCGGGCTGGGCGGTTCGGCGAACGCCCTGCTCGTCCAGTCTGATGGCAAGATCGTTGTCGGTGGAGCGTTCGGGACGTTCAACGACTACAGTCAGGGCAACATCGCCCGGCTCAACTCCGACGGGTCCCTCGATTTCGGGTTCCAGTCGGGCGTCGGCTTTAACAACACGGTCAACTCGCTCGCCCTGCAGGCCGACGGTCGGATTGTGGTCGGCGGATCGTTCGGAACGTTTAACACTGCGCGCCGCGGCACACTGGCGCGATTGGCGACGAACGGTACCTTGGACCCGTCGCTGGGCGCCCGTTTCGCCATCGATGCGAGCGTGGCCACGCCGACGGGCCTCCTCTTCAACCAGGATGGCTCGCTGCTTCTGCTCGGCACCCGGTTTGACTATCCGGACCGGACCCACTCCGGGCTCTCCTTGTTGGAAGGCACCGCCTCCCCGATGATCATCTCCCAGCCGTTCGGTGGGGTTTACCAGCCGGGGGCCAATGCCGTTGCGTTGAATGTGGGCGTTGCCGGCACGGCGCCGTTCACCTATCAGTGGAAGAAGGACAATGTAAACTTGGTCGATGGGATCGGCGGAACCTTCGGATCGAAGTCGCCGACCGTGGGCTTCGAATACGCCAAGCCGTCCGATTCCGGAAGCTATACGGTCACAATCACAGATGCGACGGGCTCGGTCACCAGCATTCCGCTGCCGGTCAGCGTGGTGGCGACGGCGCCGGTCATTCGGACGCAAACGGGTTTCCCGTATGGACCGGTGATCCAAGCTGGAACCATCAATCCGGTCCGAGTGGCGGTGAATGCGTCGACCCCTTTGACCGCACAATGGCAGAAGAATGGAACCAACATTTCAGGCGGTATCATTGATACAACCCGCGTGGCGTATCCGATTCTCGGGTGGAAACCGTCGGATGCGGGAACCTATGGGGTCACCCTCACCAACTCGTTGGGCGCGCCGGTGTCTTCAATCCCGAGCCGACTGTTCGTCAACGAAGAGTCCAGTTGGACCCAGCACAACCCGAGTGTCGGCAACGGCGCGCTGGGTCCCATAACAGTCGTCAATGGCAGGTTTCTCGTCGGTGGCTCGCTCGGCATCCGTTTGAGTTCCCCTGATGGAGTAACGTGGACCCAGCTGCCCTCGTTCGATCAATCCCGGGTGGCGGGATTTGCGTCAGGCAACGGCCGGCACGTGCAATTGGGAGTCCTTGGCTCTGTCGCAGTTTCGCTGGACGGCGAGTCGTGGCAGCTGGGCAATCTGGGGGTCTACGAACCGGCAAACTCGATTACCTTTGGTCAGGGGCTGTTTGTGGTCGGGACGGAAGCATCCAGCGATTCTGTTTCCCGCCAAAGCAAGATTTTCACGTCGCCCGATGGCTTCGTCTGGACCGAACGCTTCAGCACGCCGCTGGGCAAGATTTTTGCCGGGCGAGTTGGCAATGGAACGTTTGCCGCTGTGTTTCACGACGACAACTTCGGCCGGGTTTTGCGCAGCACTGATGGAATTACATGGTCGATGCAGGGCAACCTGCCCGTGGAATCGATTTCGTTGTTCGGATTTGCCAACGGGCTCTTTTTCGTCGGCGGAGAGACGGGCGAACTCTACACCTCCCCGGACGCCATCACCTGGACGAAACGCCCCACTGGGCACGGCACTGCGTTGTATACGATTCACTATGCCAATTCGCTCTATGTGGCAGCCGGTGAGGGCGGAAATATTTACACTTCGTCCGACTTGGTGACGTGGACTCGGCGCCAGAGTGGGACGACCACGGTTTTGAGTGAAATCGCCTACGCCAACGGCACCTGGGTAGTGGTCAGCGACTTTGAGACGACTCCCGCAGTCATCCTCACTTCTCCCGATACGATTACATGGACACCTCGTGTTACCAATGTGGGAGACGCGACGAGCTTCCAGGCGCTCGCAACCGACGGCAATGTCATGGTTGCGGTGGGTGTTGGAGGGATCATCGCGCGTACGACGGACGGGGTGAATTGGACGTTGGCAAACAACGCGTCGACCGCGCAGTTGAACGACGTCACCTACGCAGGTGGACGATTCCTTGCCACCGGAGTTTCGGGTGTGTTGCGCACTTCGGTCGATGGTGCGACGTGGGGCGGCACGACCTTTGCGACGACCGTAAATGGCAGCTATATCGGGGTGCTCAATGGCGTTTACATCAACACGGGTGACCTTGGCACCATCCGTCGGTCGACGGATGGCAATACTTGGACGACGGTTTCGACTCCAACGGTTAATCGGATCTTTGGCGCCGCCTACGGTGCAGGAACCTACGTGGCGGTCGGCGCGCTCGGCACAGTGCTGACGTCACCGGATGCGACGACATGGACCGCCAGGACGTCGGGCACTGTCGCCCAGCTTACCGAAGTTGCCTACGGTAACGGCCTGTTCCTGGCCGTCGGTGCATCCGGCACGATTCTCACGTCACCCGACGGCGTCACCTGGACCTCCCGCAATTTCAACGGAAATGAATTTTATAATCACGTTCAATTCACGGGTGGTCAATTCATCGTATCTGGAGCAAACGCCGTCTACATGACGCCCGACGGCGTCGCGTGGGAGGGGCATCACCTGGGTATTTCCGGCAGTCTCACTGAAACCGTCGTCTACAAGAATCGCCTGTTCGGAGTAAGTTCGACCCGTGGCGCGATTGTCTCGGCGCCGTACACGCCGGTCATCGCCCAGCAGCCGTTCATCGCTGGTTCGGTTACCCCCGGTCAGCCGGTCTCGCTCCGCGTGCTCGCCGCCGGCTCCGCCGCGCAGGTCACGTATCAATGGCGCAAGGGTGGAGTCGCGATCAACGGCCAGACCAATTCGACGTTTACGATTCCGGTATCAGTCGCTGGGGACAGCGGTAATTACGATGTCGTCGTTACTGCCTCCGGCGTGTCCGTTCCAAGCGTCGTCGCGCCGGTCAGTGTCACGACCGCTCCGGTCATCGCGGATCAACCGACGTCGCGCCGTGCTGTCGCCGGCGGCAAGGTGCAGTTCCGCGTTTCGGCGACGACGATCGCCACCGGCGCCACGCTTACCTATCAATGGCGTAAGGGCACGACCAATATCCCAGGTGCGACGACATCGGATCTCACCCTGTCCGGTATCACCGCGGGTGATGCGGCCAGCTACAACGTGGTGGTGGGCGACGGCAACGGCACGACCACCAGCAACAGCGCGGTGTTGACCGTGCTGACGCCGGACAATGTGCCGTGGCAGCAGTTCACGGAGCTTTCGACTGAGCAGAGCCCGGCCCGTACGATCCACGATGGCGCAGGCAAGGTCTACGTCCCGTGGTCGGTGTTTAATCGCAATCCCGACATGGTCGCGGGCAAGCTTGTCGGTGGTCTCGCCCGTTTCAACGAGGCGGATGGCACGTTGGATCCGACCTTCAAGCTGGATCCCCGTTATCGCCACGTGTCGCACATCGCGCTTCAGCCGGATGGCAAGGTCCTTGTTGCCGTGAACGCCGGCGATTCGGCCACCGTCATCCGAGTTTCGTCCACCGGAGTTCTCGACAACACGTTCACGGCGCCGCAGTTCGCCCGTGGGATTCGATTCATCACGCTCCAGGCCGATGGCAAGGTGATCGTCGTAGCCACGGATAATCTCGATGCCAACGCTCCGGCCGCCGCCATCGGTGCTGCTGCGCCGTCAGTCTATCGGTTGACGAGTACTGGCGCCCTCGACAGTGCGGGTTTCACGCCGGTGGTCCTCAGTGCGAATTCCAATATCTTCGGTCCCCCTGTCGTCGACAGCTCAGGTCGCATCTACCTGGTGGGTCCATTCTCCACCGTGAACGGCACATCTCGGATTAACATGGCCCGGTTGGCGGGTGATGGCACGCTCGACGCTGCGTTCGCGGCACCGGCGAACCTTCCGGCTGGGTTTGGCAGCAACCAGGCCCGCGGCATCGCCTTCCAGTCGGACGGCCGGCCGGTGATTGTCGGCGACTTCCGCTACACCGCGCGGGGCACGGGTCCCGACGCGATTCAGGCGATTCGTTTCAGTACGGCAGGTGTGTTCGACACGACCTTTGCTCAGCCCCTGCGTTCCGCGCTCGGGATCGCCTCCGGCTTCAGAATCCGCTACTTGAACATCCTGCAGGACGACAAGATTGTCGCAGTTACCGATCGGCTCTTGCGTCTGAACGCCGACGGCTCGCCGGACACGACGTTTACTTCGCGCGTCCTGGGCAAAGAAGCGGTCTGGATCTCCAAGGGAGCCGACAATCGGTTTTACCTGCCGGACCAGCTCAGCATCTATGGCAAGAACCTCGCGCTGCCGACTTGGGGTAATGGCATCGCCGTCACGGCGGCCGATGGTACACCAGATGCGTCGTTCCAGACCGGTGGTTGGGGCCGGGCGGCTTATCCGAGCGAAGGCGTCGTCTTGAGCGACGGTAGCTTCTGGGTGGCGGGCAATTTCAACCGCGTGGGCTCCACGTACACGCCTGGTGCGGCTCGCTTCGAGGCCAACGGGTCGCTCTCTGCCACGCAGCCGAGCAGTGATCGGAGCATGACCTACACCACGATCGCCCCGGCGGGTAGCGACAAGATTTTTGTCATTGCCGGGGCTCCGAGCAATGCGAGTGACGTCAATTCCGGTGGCTCTGAACTGCTCCGGGCCACTCCCAACGCGGCGCCGGACGCGTCGTTTGTGCCGGTGCTGCCAAGCGGATATAATCTTCTGTCAGCCAGTTTGAGTGCTGCGCCCGGCGGCAAGGTGATGTTGGCCCAGAGCAGCATCACGCCTGAGGCGGCACTGGCGGGAGCGATTGGTGATTCGCTTATCCGCCTGAATGCGATCGGCACCCGCGACACGACCTACGTGCCCACGCTCTCATCGTTTGCGGTGGTCGAACGCTCGTCGACGGGTGGTCCGATCACGATGATCCGCACGGGCGGCCTCAAGGTCGTCCAAGTCCTCGCCGACGGCCGGGCCTTGGTGCTCGTCTCCGCCGTCGACGGCAACCTGCGCCTGTTGCGCCTTACCGCCACGGGCGCGGTGGACGCCACGTTCAACGCGCCGTCGTTCGGCACGATCACGCCGGCGACGGGCTTTACCTCCGCAGTCACGGATCCGCTGAATCCGGCTACACCGGCCCAACAGTATCCCATCTCAACCTACGTCGCGGCCGATCTCGTCCGTTCGGCGGTGCAGATGCCCGATGGCCGGGTCTATGTGGGCGGGCGTTTCAAACTCTCCTACACGAATGCGCCCCGCGGTCTCGCGCGCTTGAATGCAGACGGCACGTTGGACACGACCTTCGTCGGTGTCGGAGCGGCCTATGCCAACGCGGATTCGAGCCCGTATGTCACGGAACTTGGTTCTGACGGCATCGGGCGACTCTATCTGGCCGGCCGTTTCGACTCCTTCAATGGTACGGCAGTGGCCGGCTTGGCCCGCCTCGGGGTCGATGGCACGCTCGACACGGCATGGGCGCCGGGCTTCGGTGTACTCGATGTGCCGACTGCCGATGCGCGGTTCGTGTTTGCTGGAACCCAGTTGCACGTGTTCGGCACGGTCGGCAGCGCAGGTGATGTTCTTCCCGCCTTCCACCGAGTGGTTTCAATCGGGACCGGACCGACTGTCGCTCCGGCGACGGCGTCGAACGGCACGCCAGTCACGATCAGCGGCTTTGGCTTCACTGGGGCGACCGCGGTGCGCTTCAATGGCGTCGACGTGTCATCGTTTACCGTGGTTTCGGACAACCAGATTACGACGGCGGTCCCGACCTTTGCGACGAGTGGTGTGGTGACGATTGTCACTCCGGGCGGAACACTGACCGCGACGACCTCGTTCACGGTCGTCGCTGGCCCGAAGATGCTGGTGGTTTCAAGTCTCGGAAATGTGGGCCTGGGTGAGAACGCCCTCATGGCGAACTTCACCATTGAGGGTTCGGCGGCCAAATCCGTTCTTGTTCGTGCGGTCGGCCCATCATCGTCGCTGAGTCTGGCCGACCCGATGGTGGCGGTGTACGACGCGACCGGTGCCGTGGTCGCGTTCAATGACGACTGGGGCGGGACAACTGCTCTCACCAACGCCTTTGCCGCCGCGGGTGCGGCCGGATATTCTTCGGCGACCAGCAAGGACGCCGCGTTGATTGCCACCCTGGCGCCTGGTACCTATACCGCGCACGTCACCGGAGTCGGTGGCACGACTGGTCGCGCGATGGTGGAAGTATACGATACCGGCGACGCCAATCGCCTGGCGCACATTTCATCGCGTTCGGCCATTCAATCGGGGGGGACGAACACCACGGGCTTCGTTCTCTCCGGCACGGGCTCCAAGACGGTCCTGATTCGCGCGGTTGGCACGCCGTTGGTGCCGGCGCTGGGGGCGTTGACCAATCCGTCGTTGAAGGTGTTTACTGGAGCCACGCAGGTCGCCGCCAACGATGACTGGACCACGAACTCCAATCTGATTGAGCTTGCCGCGGCCACGGCGGCGGTGGGGGCGATGCCTTTGGATGCCTCTGACGCGGCAGTGCTGGTCACCTTGGCGCCTGGTGCCTACACCATCCAGGTTTCAGGTGTCGGCACGGCGGCGGGCTTTGTCATGACGGAGGTCCACACGGTCGATTCCGTCCGGGCGGCTTCCTTTGCGCCGGCCATGTTGGCGCCTCTGGCCCCCCTTAACGTGCTGCCCGGGTCGCCGATTCATCTCAACGCACCGTATGTCAGCAAGCCGGGCACGGTGACGTTCCAGTGGAAGAAGGATGGAGTTAATGTCACGAGCGCCACCGGCTTCGGGCCGCAGACCTACTTCGTCGCGAATGCGACCGGAGCGGATTCGGGCAGCTACACCGTGACGATGACGAACACAGCCGGCACGACCGTCTCGGTGCCAGCGGTGGTGACGGTGTTGGTCAAGCATAGCGCCGACTTCAGCGGCGATTATAAGATCGACCTCAACGAACTCACACGCGTGATCCAACTCTATAACACGCGCAATGGCACGGTGCGCACGGGCCGCTATCTGGTCCAGGCCACCGGAACCGAGGACGGATTCAACGTCGATCTCACGACGCCGAACATCGCGACCGTCTCGCTCGCGCGTTACCACTCCGCCGACTCGGACAAGGACGGCAAGATTACCCTCGTCGAACTCACGCGGGTGATCGAACTGTACAACACCCGGGCAGGCACCACCCGAACCGGTGCCTACCGGACACAGCTTGGTACTGAAGACGGCTTCGCCTCGGCGCCATAAGGGCGCTGGCGGCTAGGGTCGTTCCACGAACAAACCGCTGAAGCACTTGTACCCGGGGCGTCGTGCCTCCGGGTACCGGGGCTTTCATCGTGGCAGGTGCAACCTGTCCGAGACTGCAAGGCGACAAGTTTGTGAGGAGCGGTGGGAGTAGTGTGCTGCCAATACTCTATGCTCATTTGAACTGTCGTTGTGAACAGCGTTGCGACATGGCCACCCTGCTCGATCGCCGCGGCAAGCTTCGCGCACCTCACAATGACTACAGTCGAAAATTGGGGGATTGGGATAAACGGTTTCCGGTTGCACCGGTTTTTGACGGACTTGGTGAATCGGAAGAATCGCTGCGTTGTTGGTGGCGAATTTTCGCGTGCCGCGGTTCGAATGTAATGTTCTTGGACCGGAATTTTGGTCACGCTCTATCATTCAAAATCCCCCCGGCTTCACTGTTCCCGGTGTTAGGCCAGCGGGGAGAGAACTGCAGGCTTCCTGCCCCTAATACGAATGAACAAGTTTCTGAAATTGATCGGCGTGTTGGCGTTGATCGCGTTGGGCGGTGCCGCGTTGTTCCTTCTGCGTCACGACCCGAACCCGCGTTCGTCTGCGATCGCCGCGGCGACTCGCGGCACGCGTCCAGCCCTGAGTGCTGCCGTATCCGCTGCCCGTCCCTCCGATACGCCGTCGCCAGTGGGGCCACCGGCCGCCGGCGCGGTTCGGGCCCGCGATCTTCCGGCCTCGGCCTGGAGGACAGAGGCTCGTCCTGTATTCGCGGAATTTCGCCACTGGACCGATCGGTATCTTGCGGCTGCGCCCGACGCGCGTTTGCGGCTCGTTGCGGAGGGAGTGCATCTGGGGCAGAATCGCCGCACGGCTCTGGCAGGTCTCATTCGCAGCGATCCCCGCTCCGCGCTCGCGGTGGCGGTGCCGATGACTGTGCGCCAGGAACTGCCGGCGGAAGTGTTGGCGGTGCTCGAAGCACGAGTCTCGGGCCGGGGTGAACTGGCGCTTCACGCCGTGACTCCGGCGCCGGGCGTCACGGTTACCGAACCGGTCTTTCGATCCGCGCTGATCGGTCGGGAGGAATACCGGGCCTACGTCTACGGAAGGCGGGCTGGTCAGACCAGTCTCGCGGCCGCGTCGATCATTGGCATCGCCGTGGACCGCAGTCTCGCCGTCAGCGACTCGCCCCTGCGTGTGCTGGAGGCGGGCGAGGTGGCGGCGGCGCGGCCGCTCGATCTCGTATGTAGTGTCTCCGGACTTACCTCATCCGTTGCGCCGGACACCAAGCTCAACGTCGCGGCTCCGGTCGCGATTGAGTATAACGGCAAGGTTCAGGTGCTGTGCGATCCCATTCACGTCTCGGCCCTGGAGGAGCAGCTCGTCGCCGGCGAGAAAGTCTACGACCACCATGCTGCCGACAACCAGCCGGGCAGCAGTAGCGTCACCGGCCGCCCCACCCAGGAGTGGACGCACGGGGCGAAGAAGACTCTCGTCATTCGGGTGGATTTTTCCGACCTGCCCGGGGTTCCTGTCCGCACGTCCGGCGCCGTGCCGATCACTGAGGACGTCGTGGTGAATTTGTTCAATGGCACGGACGGCGTGCGGGATTATTATGTCCAGGGCAGCTACGGCAAAACCTCCCTCGTGGTCGCACCGACCGTGGCGGGCGACTCGCCGGATGTGACTGCGGTACTCCGGATGCCGCAGACGGCAGCCACCTACGCCGTCAACGACAACAATGACCTCCTGCACAGCGATGCCCGGGCCGCCGCGCAGGCGACCGGGATCAACGTCGACAGCTATGATCGCATCGGAGTTGTGTTTTCCAACGTCAGTTCGATTTCCGGATCGAAAATAAACTACGGTGGCCTTGGAATTGTGACCGGGAAGAATTTCTGGATCAACGGCCAGTTCGACTTTGGGACGGTCGCGCACGAGATCGGCCATAATTACGGGCTGAACCACGCCAGCCTCTGGCAGGTCACGGATGGCAATCCGGTTTCCGCTGCGGGTACTTCGGTCGAATACGGCGATATCTTTGATGTGATGGGTGACGGGAAGACGATTGCGCACAGCTTCAGCCATTGGAACAAGAGCATCCTGCAATGGATTCCGGACACGGCGGTGGCGCTGGCGGCCACGTCCGGCACGTTCCGGGTTTATCGTTTCGATTCGGCGACGCCGAATCTCGCCAACGCCCGGGCACTCAAAATCGTGCGCGATGCCACGCGCGACTACTGGATTGGCTACCGCCGGGGATCGGGCAACGCCTCGTTCAACAACGGCGCGTATGTCCTTTGGGGGTACAACTCCAATCAACGGGGCAATCTCCTCGACATGACGACTCCCGGGACCAACGTGAACGACGCCGGGCTCGCGATTGGCGCGACCTTCACGGACGCCGTCGCCGGCATCTCGTTTAAGCCGGTCGGGCAGGGGGGCAGCGGTGACGAGGAGTATCTCGACGTCCAGGTGGTGCTGCAGCCGAAGGTGCAGTGGTCGCAGGACACCTATGTGGTCGACGAGCGCATCGGTGGAGTTGCCCTTACGCTGACTCGAACGCAAAACAGTGTGGGTGCGGTGAGCGTCAATTACGCGACGGCCGCCGGCACCGCCGCGACTCCCGCTGACTTCACGACGCAGACGGGCACGGTGACTTGGGCGGATGGCGACATGTCCGACAAGACGATCACGATCGCGATTGTCGCCGACGCGGTGGTCGAAACCTCGGAAAATCTCACGGTCACGCTCAGCGGTGCCACGGGGGCGGTCCTGGGCAATCCGACGGCCACGGTCACCGTGGCGGATGCCGGCGTCCGCGATCCGTCGTTCACGTCGAACTTCATCAACAACACGGTAAGGAAAATTCTCCCCCTGCCGGACGGGAGCCTGGTGTTGGGCGGATTTTTCAGCTCGGTGCAGGATTCCAGCCTTACCAGCTACAATCGTGGTGGGCTGATCAAGATTTCCGGCACCGGTGCAATCGATCCGGCGTTTGCAACGGCAGGCGGCGCAGCCACGGTGCCGGTACGTGACGTGGCCCGGCAACCCGACGGCAAGATTTTGGTCGTGGGTAATTTCACGACCTTCAACGGTACCGCCCGGGTGCGCGTGGTCCGACTGCTTCCCGACGGCACCCTCGATACGTCGTTTACCACCGGCACGGGTCCAGACGGGGAGGTCCATGCGGTCCTTGCGCAACCGGACGGCAAGATTGTCATCGGCGGCGCGTTTACCACTTACAACGGGGTGGCGCGTGAATATCTGGCGCGGCTCAATGCCGATGGTTCGCTTGATACCGGGTTTATCGGGCCGGATTTTGCGGAGACGGCCAACTGGCGGGTCGAGGCGCTCGCCCTGCAACCCGACGGGAAGCTGCTGGTCGGCGGCACATTTTATCTGGGTGGCAGTGCGGACCGATCGGGGCTTTGCCGGGTTGCGGGCACCGGCGCCCTCGATGCCACGTTCACCGGGGTGGTTGAAGGCGCGAATGCGCTGGGCGACCCGAACACGTTGATGACTGTATCCAGAATCGTCGTCCAACCCGACGGACGCATTGTGATTGCGGGCACTTTCACGGCGTTCAACAACACGGCGCGGGGCGGACTCGCGCGGCTCACCGCGACTGGTGCGCTCGAAGCATCCTTTGCGCCGGCCACGAACGGCGCCTGTCAGGCGGTTCTGCTTTTGCCCGATGGCTCTCTCCTGGTCGGTGGCACCTTCACCCAGTTTAACGGGGCCGCCGCCAACCGACTGGTACGTCTTTCGGCGGCCGGCGTCGTGGATAATGGTTTCATAGCGGCGGGGGGATTTGGGGCGTCGGTTGAAGATCTTGTCCTCCTGCCGGATGGTCGCGTCCTCTTCGCCGGTGATGTGGGAGCGTTTCAGGGCAGCGCGGTCAATCGCCCGGTCTGGCGGGTCGTCTCGGGGTTGGCGAAGGCCCCCGGTACGCTGCAGTTTGCCTCCGCGGCGGTCGCGGGCGGCGAGGGCGCGGCTGCCACGCTCTCGGTCACGCGGACCGGGGGCGGCCTGGGGGCTTTGAGTGTCGGGTACTCAACTGTGCCCGGAACGGCCACGGCGGCGGATTACACCCCGACCAGCGGCGTCTTGACCTGGGCCGACGGGGATCTGGCGGCAAAGTCCATTTCCGTGCCGCTTACGGCGGACGGCATCGACGAACCGGTGGAGACCTTTGTCGTCAACCTCGGCGCCCCGCTCGTCGGCGGTGCGGTGTTGGGAGCGGTGCAGCAGTCGGTCGTCAGCATTGCCGTGCTCCCGGTCATTTCCACGCCTCCGCTGCCGGCGACCGTGACCGCGGGAAACCCAATCACGTTTTCTGTCACGGCGACCGGCACGCCTCCTCCCACCTATCAGTGGCAGAAAGATGGGATCAATATTCCGAATGCAACCAGTGCGACCCTGACGCTGAGCAATGTGCAGGCGACGGACGCGGGCAACTACAGTGTCGTCCTTACTAACTTGGGTGGCAGCGTGCCCAGCACACCGGTCAAGCTGACGGTGAATGCCGGCGCCGCTCCGGCGAGTGCCACCCACGCGATGGTGGGAGGCGGCTACGTGGCCGGTGGGACGGTGACGATCACCAACACCGTCACCTATACGGGAACGCTCTCGGCCTTGGCTTGGACGTCGACTCTCCCGACGGGCTGGAGTTATGCGAGTGGTGGTGGCATTGAGGGAGACGTGAAGCCGTTGGTGGGCGCGACTGGAGCCGTGAATTGGTCGTGGACCACCATTCCTGCGAGCCCGTTTACGTTTACGTATACGCTTAACGTTCCGGCGGGCGCGAACACGACCCAGACCCTCTCCGCTCTCGTCAAACCCCAGCAGTCCGGTACGACCTATCAGGTGGCCGTGACGCCCGCTCCGCTCTCGATCACGCCGGTCCCTCACAGTGCGGACAGCGATGGCAATTTTGCCCTCAGCCTGCCGGAGTTGACTCGCGTGATCGCGCTCTACAACACCCGGAACGGCACGCTGCGCACCGGACGCTATGCCGTGGCGACCACGACGACTGAGGATGGCTTCACGACGGATGCGACGACGGCCAACGGTGCAACCGTCACGCTGACCCGCTACCATTCGGCTGACACCACCCCGCGCGACGGCAAGCTCACCCTGAACGAACTGACCCGCGTGATTGAATTGTTCAACGTTCGAACGGGGAACACTCGCACGGGGGCCTACCGCCTGCAATCTGGCACCGAGGACGGCTTCGCCCCGGCGCCGTAAATCCCGTCAAAATCGTGCCCTATCCGATACGGCCAGGGTATCGTTTCCAACTCATTCGCTCACCATGAAACGAAGCCTGTTCGCATCAAAAGGGAAGCTGGTCCGTGGTTGGTTCGTCCTAGGATTGCTGTCAGTCCTCGCGGCGACCGCGCAGGAGTCGGAGCCATTGCGCGAAGGTTATCCCAACTTCGATCGACGCTCCCCGGCGGTGACGGCGGCGGAAACGGTTTCCGCCGCCACCGCGGCGCCCACTGGAGGAGAAATCACTGCCGCGCGTGCGGTGGCCGAAGCGGCCCTGCGCGGGCAGGTGAGGGGAGTGCGCATCCATCGTGACGCCTTGCTTGGCACTCCGGCCTTTGTCGGCTCGACGGATGCGTTTCTCACGGGGCCCGTCGGGGCCGAGTCCCCGGCGACGTTGGCAGCCCTGGGCACGTTGCCGGTGGATGACCCCCATCGGCGCATCAAGGCCTTCGTTGACGAGCACGCCGGGTTGTTTGGACACGAATCGACGGTGCTGACGGCCGCGCGCGTAAAGCGCGACTTCGTCACGCCTCACAACGGACTGCGCTCTACGATCTGGGAGCAACATATCGACGGGGTTCGGGTGTTTGAGGCGACGTTTCAGGCGCATGTCACGCGCCGCGGGGAACTGGTCGGCGCGGGAAGCACGATGCTTTCCGATCCGGCGGCGGCATCCCGCCGGGGAAAAAGCCTTAGCCAGATCTCAGGTCCGGCTCCTGTGCTATCCGCGCGCGCCGCAGTGGCTCTCGCGGCGCAGGACATCGGCGAGACTTTGGCCACCGAAGAGGTGACGGAACTTGGCGTACCGGACGGGGCGGATTCGCGGCAGAGGTTTGTCGCGCCTTCCCTGACGGATGCTGACGTCCGCAAGGTCTGGCTGCCAATGGATGGAAGCACCCTGCGGCTCTGCTGGGAGGTCATTTGCACCGGCCGGACGCGCAGTCTGATGTACCGCATTCTAGTCGATGCGGAGACCGGTGAAATCCAGATCCGGCACAACCTGACCGCGGACGTCGGACCCGCGACGTACCGCGTGTTCACCAGCGACAGCCCGACTCCGTTCTCGCCAGGGCATGCCACGCCTTCGACCGCCCAGCCGCCAACGGTCGAGCGGACCCTCGTCACCCTTTCCGCGCTCAACCTGACCGCCTCGCCCAACGGCTGGATCAACGACGGGGTGTTTGAGACGAGGGGCAACAATGTCGACGCCCATACCGACACCAACGCCGACAACGTCGCGGATCTGCCGCGTCCCCAGGCTACGGGCCCGGATCGGGTCTTTGATCCGCCGCTTGACTTGACCCAGGCGCCGAGCACGTATCGCGACGCGGCGGTCGTGGACCTGTTCTATTGGTGCAATTGGATGCACGACAAACTCTACGAATTGGGCTTCACCGAGGCGGCGGGCAATTTTCAGAACGACAATTTTGGTCGCGGCGGAGAGGGCAACGACGCCGTCCAGGCCGATGCGCAGGATGGTTCGGGCACCAACAACGCAAATTTTTCCACCCCGCCCGACGGGTCGCCCGGACGCATGCAGATGTATGTTTTCAGCGGTCCCACGCCGGATCGCGACGGTGACTTCGATCATGAAATCGTGCTGCACGAGTATGCGCACGGGCTGAGCAATCGCCTGGTTGGCGGTGGCGTCGGGATCAGTGCGCTCGTCCCGAGAGGGATGGGGGAAGGCTGGTCCGACTTTTACGGCCTGGCGCTGCTTTCAAATGCAGGCGACGACGTCGACGGCAACTACGCCAGCGGAGGCTACGCGACGTACCAGTTCGGCAGCGTAACCCAGAACTACTACTACGGCATCCGGCGGTATCCGTACTCGACGGACATGACGAAGAATCCCCTGACGTTTCGGGACATCGATCCCGTGCAGGCCAGCACCCACGCCGGCGTGCCCCGCAGCAGCGCGATTGGCTCCACGGCCAACGAGGTGCACAACATGGGCGAAGTCTGGTGCGTCACCCTGTGGGAGGCGCGGGCGAACCTGATCAAGAAACACGGCTTTGCCATCGGTAATCAACTCATCCTCCAACTGGTGACGGACGGCATGAAACTGGCGCCGGCCAACCCGAATTTTCTCCAGGCTCGCGACGCGATCCTACAGGCCGATCGCGTGGCCACCGGCGGTGCCAACCGCGCGGAGCTGTGGGCGGCATTCTCCAAACGCGGCATGGGTTTCAGCGCATTTGCCCCGGCGAGTTCCACCACGACGGGTCTGATTGAGAATTTCGATTTGCCGGACGATCTGGAGATAACCCCAATTCCCCCGGTGGTAATTACAGGGCAGGTGGGAGGCCCGTTTGCCCCGGCGACGGCTAATTTCACCGTGTCCAACAATGGAGCCGCCGCGCTGACCTGGAGCGCCGCGAAGAACTCCTCGTGGCTCGACCTCTCGTCCGGCGGAGGGACGCTCGCTCCCGGTGCCAGCATCACCGTCACGGCGTCGCTCAACGCGACCGCAAATTCGCTCGTCGACGGTGTCTATCCGGTGCCAATTGTCTTCACCAACCTCGGGAACGGCTTCGCCCAGACCCGCACGGTGCGATTGGAAATCGAGCCGGTGAGCACGCCGATCTTCACCGAGACGTTTGAATCGGGCACGCTCGATGTGGCGCGCTGGACAGTCACGGGGACGGCAACCTTTCGCACGCAAATCACCACGGCCAACGGACCGCACGGCGGTACGCGCCACCTGACGATGGATTCGTCGAGCAGCACCTCGAACTTTTCCCGCAACGAGGCAACGCTCACGCTCAACCTGGCGGGCGAGCAGGGGGTGCGGCTCGCGTTCTGGGCAAAGGCGTTTGGCGACGAGCCGAACGGTCCGCCGGCGAGTCCGTTCGTCGGTGGCGCGGATTTTGACGGGGTGGCGATCAGTGCTGACGGCACGAATTGGTACGAGGTCCAGCCGCTGCGAACGTCCGCGACGCCCGCGATTTCCGGAAGTTGGTCGAAGTTCGTTGTCGATCTCGATCCGTTCCTGGCGGCGCGGGGGCTCAGTTTCAATGGGTCGTTTAAGATTCGCTTCAACCAGTATGATGACCTCCCGATTTCAACGGATGGCATCGCGATCGACGACATTCAGGTGCTCCGCATCGTCGGCGCCGCCGCCCCGACGATTTCAGTTCCACCCGCGAGCGTGACGGCCTCGCTGGGCGGAACGGTCACCCTTGCGGTCACGGCCACGAGTGTGCCGGCGCCCACGTATCAATGGAATTTCAACGGGCTCCCGATCGACGATGCGACTGCTTCCCAGTTGACGTTGTCCAATCTGAAGCTGGCCGACGCCGGCAGCTATACGGTCACGGTCAGAAACAGCCTGGGGTCCATTACCAGTTCCGCCGCGGTGCTCAGCGGCACCGCCACCGTGCCCACCATCACTTCGCATCCCGCGGGGTTGGTGGGTGCGGCGGGTCAGGGGGCTTCGCTGACGGTGAGTGCCACCGGAGCGGCCCCGCTTTCGTATCAGTGGCGTCGGAACGGAGTGCCGATCGGTGGGGCGACCGGTGCCACTCTGGCGTTGACCGGACTCAGCCGGACGGATGCCGACGTCTACGATGTCCTGGTGGGGGCGGGTCTTTCGGTGGTGGCCTCCCAGCCGGCGCGTCTGGCGGTCACTCCAGTTTCCTACCCGGGAGGGGTGGCGCCGGATTCGGCGTGGGACTTGCGCCCGGAGTCATCGGGGGGGACCGGCTACGTCGTGGCTCCGCTCACAGCGGAGCGCGCGTACCTGGCGGGATCGTTTGTCAGCATCGACGGCAACCGGCGAACGGGCGTCGCCCTGGTTGGCGCGGATGGCAAAGTCGATGCCACGTTTGTCCCGCCGGAATTCGACAACGCGATTCGGGCGCTGGCCGTGCAATCCGACGGAAAGGTGGTGGTGGGCGGCGATTTCGTCCGTGTGAATGGGGTGCTGCGCAACCGTCTGGTCCGGCTCAATTCCGACGGCAGTTTGGACCCCACTTTCAATCCCGGGACGGCGGCCAATTCCACCGTGTTGGCTTTGGTGATACAGCCGGACGGCCGGGTCCTAGTCGGTGGCAGTTTCACCGCCTTTGCCGGTTCCCTGCGCGACTTCCTTGTCCGCCTCAATGCCGACGGCTCGATTGACACCGGGTTCCTCACTCGGGGCATGTCGTCGACGGTCAATGTGCTCGCCCTCCAAGGCGACGGGAAGATCGCGATCGGCGGGACGTTCACCACGGGGTACAAGGACATCAATGGCAACTTCACAACCCGCTCGCGGCTCGCCCGGATCAACGCCGACGGCACCTTGGACACGGCTTACAATCCCGCGCCCAATGGCACGGTGAATGCCCTCGCACTCCAGACCGACGGCAAACTCGTCGTCGGCGGCCTGTTCACGAGCGCAGCCGCCACCACTGTCGGCAACATCGTGCGTTTGAACTCCGACGGCAGCGCCGACATGGCTTTCACCACGGCGACGGGAACCGGTTTCAATTCGACCGTTTCCGCGCTGACCCTGCTGGTCAACGGGCAGATTCTCGCTGGCGGGTCGTTTACCAGTCACAACGGCGTGACCGTCAATCGCTTTGCCCGCCTGACCAGTAACGGCGCGCGCGATGCGGGATTTCTCACGCTCGGATTCACGAGTACGGTCAATGCCATCGGGGTGCTGCCGTCGCAGCGGATGATCGTCGGCGGATTGTTTTCGAGTTTTCTCAATCCGAGCAATGCCGCGACCACCCGGCTGCGGTTTGCCAAGCTCAATCCCGACGGTTCACTCGACACCGCGGGAAACTATGCGATCCGTTCGCCGGGATCGATCAACTCGGTGCTGCCGCTGCCCGGCGGCAAGTTGCTGATCACGGGTTTTTTCACGACGTTGCGCGGAATCACGGTGCCGACCGCCGTCGCCCAGATTCTGCCCAATGGGACCGTGGATTCCACCTTCAACAACGGTGGCAGCGGGGCGAATTCGAACGTTTATTCCGCGATTACCCAACCCGACGGAAAGATCATCATCACCGGGTTTCTCACTTCGTATAACGGAGTCACCGCGAACGGCATCGCCCGCCTCAATGCTGACGGCACGCTTGACCCCACGTTCGACGCCGGCGCGGGCTTGGGCGGCAGTGCCGGCTACACCCTGGCGCTACTCCCGGGTGGGCGGGTGTTTGTCGGAGGCGTATTTACGACCGTCAACGGCGTGGCACGGAACCGTGTGGCGGTTTTGACCGGCAGTGGCGATCTGGATACGACGTTCAATCCGGGAACCGGGGCGAGCAGCTCGGTCTATTGTTCGACCGTCCAGACCGATGGAAAGATCGTCATCGGCGGTGCGTTCACCACGTACAACGGCCTGGCGGCGAACTTTCTCGCCCGCCTCAATGGCAACGGCACCCAGGACTCGACCTTCACCATCGGAACTGGTCCGACCTCGAACATTACGGCGGTGGCCGTGCAAAACGACGGCAAGGTGGTCATTGGCGGCTTCTTCGGCGCTTTCAACGGGACCACTCGCAACGGCGTTGCCCGGCTGTCTGCGGCCGGCGTGCTCGACACGACCTTCGCGCCACTCTCGGTGTTGTCGGTCTACGGATTGCTGGTGCAGGAGGACGGCAAGGTGATTGTGCACGGTTCGTTTCCGGCTGCGGGCGCCGAGTCGGGCACCGCTTTTCTTGCTCGGCTGAATGCGAATGGCACGCGCGACACGGCCTTTGCCGCCGCCGGTTTCTCCAGTTGGACGGGCATTCCGCCGGGCACCCTCGTCATGGGTGACGCCGGCCAGCTCTTTATGCCGAGCAACGGCTACGCGCCGCTCACGGTTTCCCGCGCCGTGACGTTACCGGTGATCTCGACGCCACCGGTGGGCCAGATCGTCACCACCGGCGGGACGGCTACCTTTTCGGTGACTGCCACCAGCGAATTTCCGGCCACCTACCAATGGCGGCTCGGCACAACGGTGCTCACGGGGGCGACGAACGCGTCTTACACCGTGACCAACGCGCAGTCGGCCAATGCGGGTGACTACAGTGTTGTCGTCACCAGCGAGCTCGGGTCGACCACCAGCCCCGCGGCATCGTTGGTCGTGGGCCTTTCCCGTGGCATGCTCGTGGGGAATGTGCGGACGGACAGTGGAGCGGGAGGAGTGGCGCTCACCGGAGCATTTTCGGTCGAGGGTACATTGGCAAAACTGATGCTGATCCGTGCGGTCGGTCCCACGCTGGTGAATTTTAGCGAACCCGGCCGCTTGGCCGACCCGCTCCTCACGATTGTCAACGCGGCGACGGGGGCGATCGTCGCGGTCAATGACGACTGGGGCTCGGTGACGAACGCCGCGCAGGTTTCTACCGTGACCGCGTCGCTGGGGGCGTTTCCGCTCCTCGCCGGTGGCAAGGATGCGGCGGTTTTCGCCAGTTTCCCGCCGGGAACGTACCAGGCGCGCGTCAGCGGAGCGGCGGGAAGCACCGGGACGGTGCAGCTGGAAATTTATGACGCCGACACGACGCCACGGCTCACGTATGTGGCAACGCGAGCATATGTGGCAGCCGCGGGCGGCACCGTGGTGCAGGGTTTGAATCTGGCGGGACTGGCTGGTGGCCGCAGTTATCTGGTGCGGGCACTGGGGCCGTCGCTGGGCATCCCAGGCGCATTGGCGGACCCGCAGCTGTCCGTCTATTTGAGCAACAACACCACTCCGCTGGCCACCAACGACAATTGGAGCGGAGACACCGCATTGGCCAATCTGGCCGCGTCGGTTGGGGCGATGCCGTTGCCGCCGACGAGCAAGGATGCGGCGCTGGCGTTTTCCGCCACCACGACCGGTAGCTACACCGCCCAAGTCAGCGGCGTGGGGGGAGCGGCGGGCATCGTGCTGCTTGAGGTGTTTGAGGCGGATTCGCTCCGGGCGGCCACGATTCCGGCGGCCATCGTGTCCCATCCGACGCCCGTGTTTGTGGCCCCGGGGCAGACCGCCCGCTTCGGTGTCGTCGCCGTGGGCAAGCCGGCGCCGACGTTTCTCTGGCGCCGCAACTCGACGCCGATCCCCACTGCGACCGGCGCGAATCTGGAAATTGCCAATGCGCAGGTCGCGGACGTCGGAACGTACGACGTGGTTGTCACCAACGGCGGGGGGAGCGCCACCAGCCTCGGAGCGGCGCTCACGGTCAATGCCAGCGCTGCCACCCACGCCGTGGTCGCGCCCGGATTCGTGGCGGGCCGGAATATCGAAATCTCCAATACATTGTCCTATGCCGGCACGCCCGGAGGGCTGGCCTGGTCGGTGACGCTCCCGCCCGGATGGAGTTTTGTCGCCGACAATGGCACCTCGGCCGGAGTAAAACCGGCCGCGGGCGCCACCGGCACGTTGCGGTGGGAGTGGACGCTCGTTCCGGCGGGCCCGCTCACGTTTTCCTACACCATGAAATCGCCGGCGAACGAGACCGTCGATCGGTCGCTCACCGCGTCAGCCCAGATCGGGTTGACTGGGAGCGCGCCGGAAATCATTCCGGTCGATCCCAGTCCCCTGATCTTGCGGCTGCGGATCGGTCACAGCGCGGACACCGATGGCGATCTGTGCATCGGGCTGGTCGAGCTGACGAGGGTGATCGAGCTCTACAATGTGCGCAACGGCACGACGCGCACCGGAGCCTATGCCGTGGCGGCGGGAGCATCGGAGGATGGCTTTGCGATTGACCTGGCCCGGGGAAATGGCGACGCGGTCACGCTCGCGCGTTACCATTCGGCGGATACGAATCGCGACGGCAAACTCAACCTCACGGAGCTGACGCGGGTGATCGAACTCTACAATGCCCGCGCCGCGGCGTCCCGCACCGGGGCCTACCACGCCGAGGCGGGCACCGAGGATGGATTTGCGCCGGGGCCGTGAGGTGGGTGGGGAGCGGGAACCAGGGGAGAGGACGTGCGACGGGGCGAGCGGGTTTGAACCGATGGGGATGTCGTTTCCATCGAAACGAGGCCGTCCGTGGCTTGCGCTTTTCGAAGCCGCCGGAATCGTGTCGCGGTTGATGACGACGGCCCTTCGCATTTTCCTCACGCTGGTGGCGGCTCCGGTCGCGTGGGGATTTGTCTTCATCACCAACTCCTCCACCAACCTGCCGATCAAGTGGCCGGCCGGGGCGATTGCGATGCAGGTGAAGGTCGACGCCACGACGGTTTTCCCGGGTGACGGTTCGACCCGTTCGTCCACGCTTCAGGCGGCGATGTCGGCCTGGAACAGTTCGCTGGGCTCCGCGCAGTTTCAACCGCAACTCCTGCCGGCCGGGGCCGCGGGCAATACGAATGGCGTCAACGAAATCGTTTTCGACACGACGATTTTTGGCACCGCGTTCGATTCGCGTACACTGGCGGTCACGTTGTCACGGCACCTCGGCAACGACACCAGCGAGGCCGATATCATCTTCAACTCGAACCGCACGTGGGATTCCTATCGCGACTCACTCGGCAGCCACGGCGGTGCCGTCGACGTGCGGCGAGTCGCGATCCACGAGTTGGGCCACGTCCTCGGTCTCGATCATCCCGATCAGGCCACCCCGACCCAATCCGTCAGCGCGATCATGAACAGCATCGTGAGTGATATCGCTGCGGCCACGGCAGACGACATCGCCGGGGTGCAGCGGCTCTACGGCCCGCCTGGCGTTCCCGGCAATGACAGTTTTGGCAGTGCGCTCACGTTGACGTTGGTCGGCAGCTCCACCCAGGCGACGGGTTACAATACCAACGCCACCAAGCAGCCCGGCGAACCGCTCCATGCGGGTAACGCGGGTGGCCGCTCCGTGTGGTGGAGGTGGATCGCGCCCGCCGCAGGGAACGCCGCGGTGACGACCCAGGGGAGCATCTTCGACACCACGCTTGGCGTTTACACCGGTTCCGCCGTCGGAGCGCTCACGACCCTCGCGTCTTCCGACGATCTCAATCCGGGGATTACCCAATACAGCACGCTGACGTTTTCCGCGGCAGGCGGCACCACGTACTATTTTGCGGTCGACGGGTTCGATGGAGACTCGGGCTTCGTCACGCTCAACCTATCCTTCACGCCGACGCCCGGTCATTCGGCCGATACATCGCCGGCGGACGGTGTGATCAACCTCGCCGAACTCACCCGCGTGATTGAGCTCTTTAATGTCCGCAATGGCACGGTGCGAACCGGTCGGTATGCAGTCGCGGTGACGGCGACCTCGGACGGTTTTGCGCCGGATCCGGCAACGGCCAATGGCGCAACGGTGACGCTGACGAAATATCATTCGGCCGACAGTGACCGCGACGGCAAGTTGACGCTCACCGAGCTCACGCGGGTGATTGAGTTTTATAGTGCCAGGGTCGGAGGGGTGCGGACGGGGCAGTATCACGCGCAGCTCAACTCGGAGGACGGTTTTGCTCCGGGGCCGTAAGAAATGCGTCGGGGCGGCGAAGAGGGGCGGGGCGAAAACGCACCAAGATCCTGAGCTTCGGTGCTTGCCCTTGTTCGTCCGGGAGTTTTCGATTGGGCAGTTACTTAAACCCACTTGGCAACCATGAATTACCTACGTTTCGCCTTAGCCGCCCTGTTCTGTTCCGCCGCTGCCGCATTTGCCCAAACCGCCACGCTTTCCGCCGATAGCAACCGGTTGGCGGCGACGGTTGGTCAGGTTGTCCTGACTGCCACCGTGAGTTACGAGGGTGAGCCTGGCGCGCTTGGTTGGGCGATTGAACTTCCGGCCAATTGGAGCCTCGTGAGTGTGGTGGGCCCCGATGCGCCCTCCGTTGCTCCGAGTGCGGGAACCACGGGCACGCTGGAGTTTGCGTACACCTCGGTACCTGCGAATCGCGCGGCGTTTTCCATGGTTGTGAGTTACCCGGCCGGGGCCGCCTCGGCCAACGCCACGCCGACCGTATTGGTGCGTAGCGCCGGCAAGTTGACGACACTGAAGCCGACGGCCGTCACGTTTCAGGCCGGCAGTTAACTGGACTGGTTTGGCGATTGGAGAATTCGCCCCCCTGATGAATTGATATAGGCGCTCTTGATGAGCGCCTTTTTTGTGTCCGAATTTTTACCGTGAAAACTGTCTTCACCGATCCCGACCGGGCGGACGGACTTCGCCGACTGCTTCGTCGTTGCATGCTTTGGGCTGGCGTCGTCCTCGCTCTCAGCGTTTCGCCCCACGGGGTGGCGGGCAGCCCGTCATTTTCCCTCCAGCCGGTCGGAACGGCCGTCACCGAAGGGGCCACAGTCACGCTGTCTGCCGGCGTGGCTGATGTCGCGGTGGCTGAGTACCGCTGGTTCAAGGATGGTGTCCCCGTCCGGACAACTTCCGCGGGCAGTCTTGTCCTTCCGCGAACCCGGATCACCGACAGCGGTTCGTACACGGTGACGGCGGTATCATCCGCGGGCAGCGTGACGTCGAGACCGGCCGCCGTCGTCGTGTCGCGTGATACGGGCGCTCTCCCGGTGGCCGCGGCCTCGTCGGACGGGAGTGGCACTGTCACGTATCCGATCTTTGACTTCACAACGATTGCCGGCCGGACCAGCTTCGGCAGCAGCGACGGGGTGGGAAGTGCGGCGCGGTTCAACGGCCCGGGTGGCATCGCCGTGGATGGGTCCGGGAACCTGTACGTGGCGGACGGCGATAACGCCGTCATTCGCAAGGTCACGCCCGGTGGGGTGGTGACGACCGTCGCGGGTGCGGTGGGTGAGCGGTGGTGGGCCGACGGAACCGGCGCCAATGCGCGGTTCAGCTCTCCCACGGCCGTCGCGGTCGACGGCAACGGGGTGCTCTACGTCACCGACAGTGGAAGCACCGTGATTCGGAAAATTACCGCCGGTGGCGTGGTGACCACGCTCGCTGGGTTAGCATACGCGCTGGGCACGGCGGACGGCACCGGCAGCAGCGCCCGCTTTTTCAGTCCCCAGGGGATCGCAGTGGATGCGGCCGGCTCAACGATCGTCGTACTGGACGGTGTGCAGAACACTGTGCGTCGAGTCACGGCGGCGGGTGTGGTCTCGACGCTCGCCGGAGTGGCGGGCCAGTCAGGGGCGACGGATGGGACAGGGAGCCAGGCCCGGTTCAACAGCCCACAAGGGGTGGCCCTCGGTTCGGATGGCATGATCTACGTGGCGGACATGAACAATTCGCTGATTCGCAAAATTACCCCGGCGGGCGTGGTGACGACCCTGGCGGGAGCCGTAGGGCAGGTGGGAAATGTCGACGGATTCGGGGCCACTGCCCGCTTCTATTACCCGCAGGGTGTGGCTGTCGACAGGGCTCAAAATGTCTACGTGGCCGACCCCAACAATCGGACGGTGCGAAAGATATCTCCGACGGCCACGGTGACGACGCTGACCGGCGTGGTCGAGGTCCAGGGCCTGGTCGACGGCCCGGCCGGCACGGCGCGACTGGCCGGTCCGCGCGGGATTGCCGCCAGCGCCTCCGGGACCGTTTATCTCGTCGAAGCCAACACGGTGCGCATGGTCACGCCCGCCGGTGCCGTATCGACCATGGCAGGACAGGCGTTCGGTAACGCCGACGGGGCGTCGTTGGACGCGACGTTCTACAATCCGGGTGCGGTCGCGATCGATGCGAATTTGAATCTGTACGTGGCCGACACGGGCAATCATTCCATCCGGAAGATTTTCCGAACCTCGGGACAGGTGACCACGCTGGCCGGACAGCCTGGAATTGCCGGTTTCGCGGATGGGACGGGAGCGGCGGCGAAATTCAACAGCCCGTTTGCCGTGACGATGTTCCTTAACAGCGATCTTTTCGTGGCGGATCGGACGAACATGGTCATCCGCCGGGTGAGCCCGGTCGGAGCGACGTCGCTTTATGCCGGAATGCCGGGCGTGGTCGGAGCCAGCGATGGGGTGGCGGGTGGCGCGAGTTTCTACTTTCCCGAAGGTGTCGCGACCGATTCGGCCGGTGTTCTCTATGTTGCGGATGCCAACAACAAGGTCATCCGGAAGATTTCGACGGCCGGAGTCGTCTCTACGCTGGCTGGGGCGGTTGGGCTCTCCGGTATCGACGACGGCGTCGGTTCGGCGGCGCGCTTCACCGACCCGCGGAGCGTGGCGATCGGGCCCGAAGGCGAGATCTACGTCGCGGACGCGTACACCATTCGAAAAATTACGACTGCCGGAGTGGTGACGACGTTCGCCGGTGTCGCCGGGCAATATGGTTTTGCCGACGGCGCGGGCGCGGCCGCGCGCTTTGGGGAGACGAATTCAGTCGCGTGCTCCGGTGGCGAGCTCTTCGTGTGCGACGCCAGAAATCACACACTGCGCAAGATCAGCTACGCCGGAGTGGTGACGACCATTGGTGGTTCGCCGGGGACTTCCGGCAGCACGGACGGGGTCGGCGCCGCGGCGCGATTTTCCTCTCCGCTCGGCATGGCCATCCAGGCCGGCACACCGAATTTCTGGGTGGCCGACACAGGTAACCACACCATCCGTCTTGGCCGGGCGCATTACCTCCCCACGATTGTGCTGCGAGGAATCCCGCGGGGTCTCGCGCGACTGGGATCCGAGGACAGTATGGGCTTCTCGGCCTACAGCTCCTATGGTTCCTATGGGCAGTGGATCCACAACGGTCGGCCGATGATCGGGTCAACGGAATATTTCATCTTCAACCCCGTCACCGAGCGCGACGCGGGCTGGTATCAGGCGGTCGCATCCGACGGACCGGCCGTGGCCCGATCCGAACCTTTTTTCCTCAGCGTGGTGGTGAACCCGGCGCAGGTGGTGCCGTGGGGGAATAACTTCTACGGTCAGAACACCGTTCCTCCCGGCCTGACCAGCATCGTCGATGTCAGGGTGGGCGACGCGCACACGCTGGCGTTGAAGGGCGACGGCACCTTGGCGGAGTGGGGCAGCAACACGCTCGGCGGCATAGGCATTCCTGCCGGGTTGAGCAACATCGCGGCCATCTCCGTCGCGTCGAATCACAACCTGGCGCTCACGTTCGGTGGCAAGGTGGTCGCGTGGGGTGGGCAATTGGGTGCGGCCACGGTTCCCGCGGGGTTGAGCAGTGTGGTGGCCATTGCCGCCGGAGCCAACCACAACCTCGCGTTGAAATCCGACGGCACAGTCGTCGCCTGGGGCTCGAATGACTACGGCCAGATATCAGTGCCGGCCGGGCTTACCGGCGTCACCGGGATTGCGGCGGCCTTTGCCCACAGCCTCGCGGTGAAAAGCGACGGCACGGTGGTCGCGTGGGGAGGCGTGGGATACGACTACGGCCAGGTGACGGTTCCCTCGGGCTTGGCCAATGTGATTGAAGTCGCGGCAGGTCTGCAGCACAGCGTTGCCCTGAAGAGTGACGGTTCTGTCGTGGCGTGGGGCAGCAACGCCGTGGGACAGACCGCGGTGCCCGCCGGGTTGGCCAACGTCGTCGCAATCTCGACGTCGCACACCCACACGATTGCGACTAGGGCTGACCGCACCGTGGTCGCGTGGGGCTCGAACGCCTCGGGAGAGTCGGTGGTCCCGGTCGGGATGAACAACGTCATCCGTGCCACCGCGGGCTACCTCAAATCGGTCGTCGTGCGCGATGCCTCGAATGACCCTGTTCCAGTCATTTCCACCCAGCCCGTTTCCGTGCTGGTGGCCAACGGCCAGTCCGCGACGTTTTCCGTGACGGCATCGGTCACGGGAGCGAACCCGTTGACCTATCAATGGCGCCGGGGCGGATTCGCGATTCCCGGGGCTACCGGCGCGGCCTTCACGTTGCCTACTCCGCGGCGGAGCGACGTCGATTCCTACGATGTGATCGTCTCGGCGGGTGGCGCGTCGGTGTCCTCGAATCCAGCCCTCCTCTCCGTCGCGCCGACGCAAACCATCAATTATCTCGTGCCCGATTTGACGTTTGCCCCGCGGTTCGAGAGCTCCGACCTCGGGGCGATCAATGCCTGGCTGCCGCTGTCGAACGGAAAATATCTCGTCGGGGGAAATTTCACCGGTATCGGCGGCGCGACGCGCTCGTATCTGGCGCGGATTTCGAGCAACGGAGTCGTGGATACCACCTATCTGCCGCCCGCGCTGAACGGTGAGGTGCTGACCCTGGCGCGGCAGGGAGACGGCCGAATTTTGGTTGGCGGCCTGTTTTCCTCGGTCGACGGCCGGCAGACGGGGCAACTCCTGCGGTTGAATTCCGACCTCACGATCGATGGGACCTTTTCCGTTGGGCAGGGTTTTGACGCCCAATTCCCCAGCTTCACTTTTTCGCTCGGCGGAGTCCGTACGCTCGCGACGCAGTCCGATGGCAGGATCCTGGTGGGCGGCAACTTTGCCCGCTTCCAAGGGGTGAATCGCGCTTCGCTGGTGCGGCTGATGGGTGATGGTTCGCTGGACTCCAGCTTTTCTGCCGCGGCGGCGATCAACAGCGGGACTGAACTCGTCCGCGGTGTGGTCCGGACGATTTTGGTGCAAGCGGACGGTCGGATCGTGGTCGGCGGCACGTTTTCCAAGAAACTGGCGCGGCTCAACGGCGACGGTTCGCTCGACACCACGTTTGACGCCAACCTCGGCACCGGTTTTGGCGGCCATGTCTACGTCGCACGCGCCGCGACTGGCGGAAGACTCTGGGTGGCGGGCGAATTCACGACGTTGGACGGCGTGGCGCGCAACCGCGTGGTGCGGCTGAACAACAACGGCGCCGTGGATCCGACGTTTGTCGCGCCCGCCGCACTCGGCGGTTTCGTCTTCCAACTCGAGGAACTGCCGACCGGGCACGTGCTGCTCGGCGGGGACGTCCTGAAACCGACACGGCTGGAATCGAATGGCGCTCCCGCCGACACGTTGTTGTTTCCGTTCGACGCGTTCCAGTCGACCGTCGCGCTGCAGGTGAGCGCCGATGGCAGCGTGTTTGTCGGGGTCTCGCGGGTCCAGTCCGGGAGCGCCGCCTCGGGGACCCTGCCGGCATTCTACAACATGACAGTCGGGTCGGCGGTATCCGCGCTCATCGGTGTCGACGCGCGCGCGCTGGGGACGGTCAACCAGGTGGCTCTCGCCGGGAATGGGATATATTATGCCGCGGGAAATTTCACCCATGTCAACGGCGTCGCCCGGCAGGGCGTCGTGCGACTTGCGACCAGCGGCGCAGTGGACGCGACGTTTGATGCTGGTGCGATTGGGGCCGTGACGCGATTGGCGTTGCAGGGTGACGGCAGGGTCGTGGTCCAGAGTGGCGTTTTGCAGCGGCTGAACGCCGATGGAACGGCCGATGCCTCGTTTGCGGTGACCAGCAATTCGATCAATTCCCTGCTTGGACTCGATCTGCGAGGTCGCGCGATGGTCTCGCAATATTTGTCGTCCTCGAACTCCTGGCTCGTGAAACGCCTGACCACCGCCGGTCAAGATGATGCGACCTTCAGTTGGCCCATCTTCACGGGCGGTCCGGTGCAGACGGTTGGATTTGCGGCGGACGAAAAGGTTTTGATCGGTGGCTCATCCGGCACCGTCAACGGCGAGAGCTTTTCCGGGGTTGTCCGTCTCAACCCGGATGGAACGCGTGACACGGGCTTCGTGCTCACGGCCCCCACCGGTTTGAACGCCGGTACGACTAGGGCGTTTGCTCTCATTCCCGATGGCCGGTTCTACAGCGGGCGCGACGGGGTGGCTTCCGGCTTGTCCACCTTGCAGCGTTTCAACGCCAATGGGACGGTCGATACGGGCTTCGATACTTTTTTTGGTGGTCAACGTTCCCCCAACAACATGCCGACCACGCTGGGCGTCGTGGTCCTGCTGGACGGCCGCATTATCCGCGGTGGTGGCGATGGATTTTCGGGCGGGCCGGCTTTCAGCCGACACCTGTTCAGCGGGGCGCGGGACCCGTCGTTTCTTTCGTCCACGCCATCGGATTTGACGGTGAAGTCCTTTCTCCTGCTCGACGACGGGCGCGTGCTCGCGGCGACGTCGCGTGGCGCCGAGATCTTCGCGGCGGGTGCCGTGCCGGCGGTGACGACGCCGCCGTCCTCGGTCACGACGTCCGTCGGCGGCAACGCCACGTTTGCGGTGGCGGCGACGGGTGGCGGGCTTTCCTATCAATGGAGTCTCAACGACACGCCGATTCCTGGAGCGACCTCGGCGACGCTGATCCTGCGCAATGTCTCGGCGTCCGACTCCGGCAACTACACGGTCGCCATCAGCAACCTGCTCGGGACGGTGACGGCGGGGCCGGTGGCACTCGCGCTGGCTCCGGCCGTCGTGACCCCGTTCGCGAGCCGCGCGGTCGGGGTGGGCGGTTTGACGGTCTTTCGGGTGGGCGCGACCGGTTCGCCGCCGCTGAGTTACCAATGGCGCAAGGGCGGCACCGACCTGCCGGACGCGACCAACTCGACGTACTCCATCGCCGAAGTGGAGCCCTCCCATGCGGGCACGTACTCGGTGCGAATCTCCAATGCGACGGCGACGCTCGTCGCGGGTCCGGCCGAACTCATCGTGCTGCCGAATCCACTCAGCTATTCGGCGCGGCAGATGGTCAGTTCCGCCGGGGTTTCGGCGTTTTTCACCATCGAAGGGACGGTTGCCAAGGCGGTCGTGCTTCGCGCGCTTGGGCCGGCGTTGGGCGCACTCGGGCTTGCCGGGGGGATTTCCGATCCGGTCATCACCGTCTATGATGCCAACGGCGGAGTCGTGGCGTCGAACGACGACTGGGGCGCCGCAACCGGTGGTGACCTGTCGGCGATTTTTGCGCAGGTGGGCGCGTCGCCCCTGGTGGCCGGCAGCAAGGACGCGGCGGTGTATGCGTCGCTGCCGCCGGGCGGATATCGGGTGAAAGTCAGCGGGGCCGGGGGCGTGGCGGGTCTTGCCGTGCTGGAATTGTTTGATGCGGATCGCAACAGTGCGGGGCGACTGGGGTACGTCAGCCTCCGCAGCACCGTCGCCACACCCGGTGGTTCGGCGTTTGGCGGTCTCACGATCACCAATTCCGCGAACAAGCGAATCCTGATTCGCGCCGTCGGCCCGATGCTCGGCGCCGGTTTGGGGCTGGCCAATCCGGATATCCGCGTGCGCGACCGGGTTTCCGCCGTCGTCGCCAGCAACGACGATTGGGGTGGGGCTCCGGCCCTCGTCACCGCGACGGCCGCGGCCAACGCCTTTCCATTGCCGTCCGGGTCGGCGGATGCGGCGGTTTTGTTGGATTCGCGCATCGGCAGTGGCGCCTACACGGTGGAATCGACGATGCCGGGCGCGACCGGGGATGTCCTGCTCGAATTCTACGACCTCACCCCGCTGACCGGAGCGGGAATCAAGCGGCCCCTCGTGGTGGTGCCGCCCCGGTCACAGACGTTGACCATCGGGGGGAACGTGACCCTGGGGGCGCTGGCGGTGGGTGAGGGCCCGCTGTCGTATCAGTGGCGCAAGAACGGTGTGCCAATCGGAAACGCCACTGGCGCGCAGCTGCCCTTTGCCTTTCTGCAGGACACGCATGCCGGAGCCTACGATGTGGTGGTGCAGAACAACTCCGGCATCGCCACCTCGGCGGCGGCGACGTTGAACGTCATTCCCGTCGGCTATATCGCGAACCATGACACCGGCGGAACCGGGTACAGGGCCGGCGCCACGGTGACAATTACCAACACGCTGACCTTTCCGTCGGAGGCTTCGGCCTTGTCCTGGTCGGTCGTGTTGCCCGCCGGTTGGAGCTATGTGGCGGACGGCGGCAGTGCCGGCGAGGTCAAGCCGCACACGGGCGACCGCGGCACAATTGGGTGGGCGTGGACCAACCCGATGGTGAGCCCGGTGACATTCACCTATACCCTCAGCGTGCCCGCCGGTGAGATTGGGCCGCGCACGCTCGAAGCGGAGGCGCTGGTGCGATCGACCAATGGAAATGCGACGCGGTTCGCCGTGACGCCCGGGCCCTTGACGATCGCGTCCGCCCCCACGCATAGCGCCGACACCAGTCGCGACTCCCGGATCGACCTGGTGGAGCTGACGCGGGTCATCGAACTCTACAACACGCGCAATGGCACATCGCGCACCGGAGCGTACGCGGTGGCGACGGCGGCGACGGAGGATGGCTTTGCGGCCGCGCCGGGGCGAGACCCGGCCGCAGCGGTGAGCTTGGAACGTTACCATTCGGCCGATACGCAGGGTGCGACGACGGGTTCGGCGCCCGACGGAAGGATTGGCCTGATCGAGCTCACGCGCGTCATCCAGTTGTACAACTATCGCAACGGCACATTGCGCACCGGCCAGTACCACGTGCAGTCCGGCACCGAGGATGGGTTTGCGCCGGGGCCGTGAGCGGGGCGAGCCAGGATACCGCAAAGGCCGGAGCCGTGCGGTCATAATCCCAACGCCCGGGGCGCATCTCCACGTTGATGGCTATTCGTAGCCGCGAGCACCAGCGAGTGGACCGGGAAAACGCGACCGCGTCTCCACTCGCGGGCGCTCGCGGCTACCAAACGGTTGGTCGCGGTCGATATGGTGACCGTCGAGCGGTAGATGCGCCACCCTTCCGGGATTCCGGCAGATTGGGGCGTTGACCGCGATGGCGGGGACTTCACGTTCAGCGAGCGCTCAGTCTGATCGCGTCGTCGTGATCGCCCCATTTTTCTCCATGCTCCTCTCGATTCACGTCGCGGTTCGTCGTGTGGTTGCGTTTGTCGTTTTTCTGGCGACAGCGCTGGGTGCTGCGGCGCAAATCACGCTGCCGACGGCCACGTTCGGCGCGCCGTACTCGTACCAGGTCACAGCCCAGCCGCCTCCCGCCGCGGGGTCGATCTACTCCGCGTCCGGCCTGCCGGCGGGCCTCGCGATCAACATCGCCTCCGGCCTCATTTCCGGCACGCCCACCACGCCGGGAGTGGCGACGGGGATCATTTCGGTCACGAGCGGAGGAACGACCAACAGCGTCGGCTATTCGCTCACGGTCAACCAGGCGCCGGCATTCACGAGTCTGCCGACCGCCACGTTGGTGGAAGGCATCGCGGGTAGTTTCACAGTAACCGCGTCCGGGTTTCCCGCGCCGACACTGGCGGTGAGTGGAGCCGGACTGCCCGCCTGGGCCACGTTGAACCTGAATACCGGCGTGATTTCAGGCACACCGCCGAACACGATCGGTTCGCCGTACTCGTTCACCCTCGTGGTAAGCAACGGCGTGGGCTTGCCCGTGACGCAGGCCTTCGTCTTGACGATTCTGTCCGGCTCGAGCGGGCCGGTCATCACCTTGCAGCCCCGCGACTACGTTCAGGTCGTCGGCGGCAATGCCACCTTTACTGCGGCAGCGGCCGGGGCGCCGGCGCCGTCCTACCAATGGCAACGGCAGCCGGCGGGCACGACCGGGTTCTCCAACGTCTCCTCCGGATCGATTTATCTTTCGACGACCTCGGCCGCGCTCGCCATCGCCGGCGTCACCGCAGGCATGAATGGGGATCAGTTTCGTCTCGTGGCCAGCAATCCCAGTGGAACCGTGGCGAGCGGGAGCGCGACCCTCACGGTGACCGGTGGCGATCTCATCGCGAATCACCCGGTCAACCAGACCGTGGTTTCCGGACAGACGGCGACCTTTTCGGTGACCGCGAATGGCAGCGGTCCGCTTTTCTATCAATGGCGGCGCAACGGGACCTTCATTCCGGGGGCGACCAATTCGAGTTTCACGATTGCGGCCGCGAAACGGGCCGACGCCGACATTTACGACGTGCAGGTTTCGACGTCCGCCCTGGTCGCGACCTCCAACCCGGCGCGGCTGAGCGTGGCGCCGTCGAGTTACCCGACTTATGTCGCGCCCGATCCCGCGTGGGACCTGCGGCCGGAGGTCGACGGTGCCACCATCAGCGCGCTGTTGCCGCTCGCCGATGGCAGAACTTACATCGCCGGCACGGTGACGAGTGTGGATGGCCAGCGGCGGATGGGCGTCTTTCGCCTGGCGGCGGACAGCACTCTCGACCCCACCTTTGTTCCCGCGGAAATTGACGGCCCCGTCACCGCGCTGGCCGCGCAGGCCGACGGCCGGCTTCTGGTGGGTGGCTCGTTTCTGCGTGTCGACGGATTTTCGCGACCGCGGCTCGCCCGGTTGAACGCGACGGGCTCGTTCGACCCTTCCTTCAATGCGGGTGGCGTCGGACCGAGTTCGACGGTCAACAGCATCCTCGTCCAGGACGACGGGAAGGTCGTGATCACCGGACTCTTCACGACCTACAATGCCCTCGCCGCCAGCGGCGTGGCCCGGCTGACCGCGGAGGGCGCGCTGGACTTCACCGTGGCCTCGCCGCCGCTGTCGCTCTCCGGTTCGGGACTTTCGCTCGCGCCACTTTCCGGCGGACGCATCGCCATTGGTGGGAATTTCACGGCGGTGAACGGTACCTCCCGCGCCAGCGTCGTGGTGGTCGGCCCGGATTTGGCGGTGGACCCGACCTTCAACGCCGGCAGCACCTACTCGGGAAACGTGAACATCGTCATCCCGCAATCTGACGGCCGGTTGGTGGTGGGCGGTACCTTTTCCAGCATCAACGGGGTCGCCCGCTCGCGCCTGGCCCGTCTGAATTCCGATGGGACGGTGGATTCCGCCTTCAACCCGGGTGCGACTTTCAACGGCACGGTGAGCTCGGTCTCCCTCGCACCAGGAGGGAAGGTGGTCGTTGGCGGCTGGTTCACTCCGGGCAACACCACCACGTCGACGGGCACCGTTGTCCGGCTCAATTCCGACGGCTCCTTGGATTCCTCGTTCACTGCCTCCAGCCTCAACAACAACGTCAATGCCGTGCAGGTGGGGGGCGATGGGCGGGTGATGGTGGGAGGTAATTTCACGCTCTCCGGCAGTACGACGCGGCGGGGACTGGCCCGCGTGAATTCCGACGGATCGCTCGACTTCGGGTTCGCGCCGGTGCTCTGGTCGGGCGGCACGATTGCGGCGTTCGCTCTGTTGCCAGATGGAAAAATGCTGCTTGCGCGGTCGTTCCAATACCTGCGCGGCGCGCCGGTCAACGGGCGTCTCGTGCGCGTCAACGCCGATGGCTCGCTGGATCCGACGTTCAATCCGGGCGGCACCGGGGCAAGCAGCGTCGTCAACGCCATAGTCCGCCAACCGGACGGGCGTATCCTGATTGCGGGTTCGTTCACCTCTTACAACGGCACGCCCATCTCGCGGGTCGCCCGGCTCAACGCGGACGGCACGCTCGATTCCAGCTTTGTGCCGGCTGCGCCCGACAACGGGGTGTTTGCCCTGGCGCTGCTGCCCGGAGGGAGAATCGTAATCGGCGGGGCGTTCCAGACGGTGGATGGGATTCCCCGCCCCTGGCTGGCGGGGTTGACTCCGACCGGTGCCTACGATGCGTCGTTCGATCCCGGCGCGATGAACGGCAACGTGAACACCGTCGTCGCGCAGCCGGACGGAAAAGTGCTCGTGGGCGGGGCGTTCTTGACCATCGGCGGAGGTTCTTCGCCGCGGCTGGCGCGGTTGACGGCCTCCGGTGCCCTCGATCCATTCTTCAATGTCGGCTCTGGGCCGAGTGGTTCAATCACCGCCGTGGAGCTGCTGCCCGATGGGTGGATTTTGATCGGGGGCAGCTTTTCCACGTACAACGGAGTGAGCCGGACCGCGGTCGCGCGCCTGGAAAGCACGGGCGCGCTCGACACCTCGTTTGTATCAGCGGTGGTGGGACTGGGCGGCTGCCTGCTGCGCCAGGAGGACGGCCGGGTGTTGGTCCGCGGATCGTTCACGTCGATCGATGGACTGCCGACGACGGCGACATTGGTGCGGCTCACGGCCAGCGGCGCGTTGGATCCGACCTTCGTGGCCACAGGATTCTCGCTGATGAATTTCACCCCGTCCTCGATGCTGATGCGCGACGACGGCAAGCTGTTTGTGCCCACCAACGCCTCGGTCGGGTTTGCCGCGACGCGGGCGGTGGCGCCGCCGTCGATTACGACGCCCCCGGCGAACCAGAGCGTCGTGGTCGGTGCCACCGTGGTACTTTCGGCCGGAGTGGCCGGCGGCGCTCCGGCGCTCTACCAATGGCTGCGCAACGACGTACCGGTGCCAGGGCCGAACTTCCCGACACTGACGCTCGACCGGGTGACGGCCGCGCAGTCCGGCACCTACGTGCTGAAGGTTTCCAACGAATTGGGCAGCGCCACCTCGGCCCCCGCGGTGATGTCGGTCGCGCCGCTGACGATTGCGCCGATCGCGAGCCGCTCCGTGGGGCTGGGTGGGCTGACGATTTTTTCCGCGGTGACCAACCTTCCTTCACCCGTGACATACCTGTGGAAACGAAACGACACCGTGCTTCCGGGCGCGACCGGATCCACGTTGGCGATTTCGCCCGTCGCGGTCGCCGATGCGGGTGCCTACACGGTGACGGCAAGTGGCAGCGCCGGAGTGGTGACGTCTTTGCCGGCCACGCTCACGGTGCTGCCAAATCCAATCGCGTATTCAGCGCGGCAATTCGTGGGGCCGGCGGGGGTCCCGGCGTTCTTCAGCATCGACGGGCCGACGGCGAAGCGGGTGCTCCTCCGTGTCCTTGGGCCTGGGTTGACCGGGCTGGCGGGCGGCGCGGCGCTGGCGGATCCCGTCCTCACGTTGTCCGATGCCCAGGGTCGCGTCGTCGCGACGAACGACAATTGGGGTGACGGCTCTGCGGCGAACCTGGGCCCGGTGTTGCTGCAGGTGGGAGCGTCGCCGCTGACGGCCGGAAGCAAGGACGCGGCGATTTACGCGACGCTGCCGCCGGGCGGATACACGGCGCGGGTAAGTGGCGTGGGTGCGACGCCGGGCGTCGCCTTGCTGGAACTCTTCGACGCCGACCTGAATCCCGGTTCCCGTCTCGCCTACGTCGGACTGCGTGGTCGGGTGGATGCGACCGCCGGTTCAATGACCGGCGGTCTGACGATCACCAATTCAGCGGGGAAGCGTTTGTTGATTCGCGCGGTGGGGCCGGCGCTCGGCGATGCGCAGGCTCATCCCAATCCCCAATTGCAGGTGATCGATGGGGCCGCGACAGTGGCGCAGAACGACAATTGGGGCGGCACCGCCGCGTTGCGCGAGGTGTCGGGACTGGCCGGAGCGTTCGCGCTGCCCGACGCCAGCACCGATGCGGCCGTGTTCCTCGACCAACGCATCGGCGCCGGGGTTTATACCGCGGTGGTTCCGACCGGAACCAGTGCCGGCGACACGCTGCTGGAGTTCTACGATTTGACGATGGCGGGAGGTTCGAGTCTGGCGCCGCTGGTGGTCGTGCCGCCGTCGAGTCAGACGGTAGCGGCGGGCAGTGCGGTCAACCTGCGCGCCGCGGTGGTCGGGAGCGGTGCGCTGGCGTGGCAGTGGCGCCGAAACGGCGCGGCCATCGCAGGGGCCACCCGGGCGACTCTCGCGCTGCCATCGGTGCAGGCGGCGGACGCGGGAAATTATGACTTGGTGTCGGGCAACGGAGTGGGCACGGCGATTTCCGCACCGGCGGTGGTGACGATCGGCACGACCGCGACCCACGCTCTGGTTGGAGTCGGTTACACCGCGGGCGGCACGTTGACTGTGACCAACACGCTCAGCTTCACGCAGGCGGTGTCGAGTCTGGGCTGGGAGGTGACATTGCCGCCGGGGTGGAGTTTCGCGGGTGCCGCAGGCCGGGTGGGTGACATCAGACCCGGAGTGGGGGAAACCGGTCCGCTGGGATTTGTCTGGTCGGTGCTGCCGCCGAGTCCCGTGGTGTTCAGCTACACGCTCAATGTGCCCGCCGGGGAAACCGGGATTCGGTCGCTGCGGGCGACCGCGATCGTACGCGATTTGGACGGTGGCCGCGCGGATCTCGTGGTGGCGCCGGAGCCGCTGGTGGTGGGGCCGATTGCGACGCACAGCGCGGACACCGATCAGGATTTTCGCCTCACGCTGGTCGAACTGACGCGGGTCATTGAACTCTACAACACGCGCAACGGCACGTCCCGCACGGGCGCCTACGCGGTGGCGACGACGGCGACAGAGGACGGCTTTGCGGCGGATACGGCCCGGGCGCCCGGGGTGGGGGCCGGGCTCGGGCGTTACCACTCGGCGGATACGCAGGGGGCGACCGCCGGGAGCCTGCGGGACGGCACGATTAATCTCGGCGAACTCACGCGGGTCATCCAGCTCTACAACACCCGCAGCGGCACGACGCGCACCGGCCAGTATCACGTGCAGGCGGGCACCGAGGATGGGTTTGCGCCGGGGCCGTGAGCGGTGGAAGGTTTCGTCAATAAACCCCTCGCGACCCACCTCCGCAGGATCCTGATTCCTGTCGGTGATGTCCTCAGATTTTTCCTGCTTCCTCCGGTCGCAGTGCCTAGGTCGGTGGGCTTTTTGTTGGACCGCCGCAGGCCATTCCCACGCCGGTGCGCGACGAAGGGTAGCCGGACCGAAAAATTCACCAGGACGCCGGGAAAGATTACCGCGCCTTATCGGCGGACACATCCATGATCAATCGGGTCGCGAGGTAGAGCCGCGGCACGATGGACGACGCCAGTACATATTCGTCGTTGGTCGAGTGGAAGCCGAAGCCCCGGAGTCCGAGGCTCTCGATGACGGGCCCGCGTGCTCGTAGCGCCGCGAAGGCGGCATCCGTGCCGCCACCCTCGGGCTTGTCCTGCACGCCGAGGTCGCGGTCAATTTCGCGGTAGATGGTCTGCGCATGTACGGCTAGTCGGCGGGATGCGTCGGTCGCCTCGAGCGGTGGGCGCCGCCGTTCGAAATCCAGGTGCACGACGGCTTCGGGAAGAAGCTGGTGCTTAATCCGCTCCCGGAGCTTGGTTTCGAGCCGATCGTAGTCCTCGACGCGAAGCACTCGGACGTCTGCACTGGCGGTCGCTTCCGGAGGTATCATGTTCCGGGTTACGCCGGCCTGGGCGGTGGTCCAATTCATCTTCAAGCCCCGGTCCGGCTCGGAGAGATCCCGCGTCTGGAGAATCTGGTGCGCAAGCTCATACAAGGCATTCACGCCCCGTTCCGGGGCGACGCCCGCATGGGAGCCGCGGCCCTGCACGCGCAAGGTGACTGAAGCGATGCCGCTTGTGGCCAGCGTCACAGTGTCGGAGGTGGTCAGCACGGACTCGAACGACAGCACGGCGTCGTGCTCGGCTCCCAGTTGGGTCAACAACTGCCGTGAACCCGGGGAGCTGAGTTCCTCGTCGCTGTTGATGAGCACCGTCAGGGTCCGATAGCCGCGAAACTCGAGCTGCTGCAACATCGAAACCACGTGAAGGATAAGGGCGACGCCGTGCTTGTCGTCCGCGATGCCCACGCCGTAGACGCGATCGCCGTCAATGCGGAACGGCTGCCGCGCAATGGTGCCGCGCGGATAAACGGTGTCCATGTGCGCCAGCAGCAGAATCGAGCGGGTGCCCGTGCCAGTGAAGGTAGCGCGGACGGACGCGCCGATTCTCTCGGGCGTATCCGCCATGCGGTAGATCTCGGGTCCGGTGGGGATCTGTTCCACGCGTCCGCCGAGTTCCGTGAGGCGGGCCGCGATCAGCTCCGCCGCCCGCGCCAGGCCCTCGACGTCGCGGCTGCCCGATTCGACGCCGACCACCTGTTCCAGGGTCTTGAGCAGGGGTGCTTTCTCGCGCTCGGCGACCGAAAGCACCCGTGCATCCGGCGCGGCGTGGATCGGGAGGTGAAGCGAGGCGAGCATCGCCGTGACCAGCGTGCAAAAGTGGGCGCGTTTCATCAGAGGCCCATGAACACGTGTGGAGCGGGCGGACGCAATCAAGAGTGACGGGAAGGAAACCGGACTTTTTTGGGGGGGCAGGAGGGGGGCGATCAAAAATTCCCGGTCGATTTCCAAGTTTCTTCATCCGCTCCGCGGCTCCGTCCCGCCGCGTGAGACTGCCGATACCCTACTTTCGAACTTCATTTAGGAAATCGACGATCGCCGTATTCACTTCGTTGGCGCGCTCTTGTTGCACCCAATGACCGGCACCCGGGAGCTCGGAAGGGAGGCGCTCGGTAGGGACAGGCGGAAAAAATCCCAGCACGGGCAGGTTGCCTGTGCTACGGTGTCGGCCGTGGCGTGCCTCGAAGCTGGACCGGCGACTCCCGGTTCTTCTCTTCCGCTTCCCTTTGGCTTCTGATCGGCTTCCCTTTGGCTTCCCTTCCCCTTCCGGTCCGGTTCCCCCGCCAGCCCGGGTAGGACCGCAGTAACTCCCGGGAGTGTTCGGGTGACCTAGCGGTCGCCGGCGTGCGTTTGAGTAAGGGACAGGTCCGTAAAGCAGTCTGGCGTGGGCAGGGTGCCCGGGCTGCGCCTGTGCAGTCAGGTCGAACCGGCGTCTTGGCCGGGATCGGCGGGGTCGAAAGGACTCCTCAGCCGGGACGATTCATTTGAACCACGGATGGACACGAATAAACACGGATGCTCAGAGCAAGCCGTGCGGGTGCGTGCGGATTCTTGGCGGTCACCGTTCGGTGGCGTTTCGGATTTCCAACGGTGGCTGGTTCTCGCCTCTGTATCTGTGTCCATTCGTGTCCATCCGTGGTTTTCTTCTGCATGGTTGTATCGTCTTAGCCGGATAATCGGACGATAACCGGAGGATGACCGAGGGATGACCGAAGGATGACCGAAGGACGGTTCGCCAACCGTAGCGCGCAGTTCTTTTTGCGGGCGATCTTCCACGCGTGAGATGCACGACGGGCCTGTTTGTTCAAATTTTTCGATCCTTGTCCTCATCTAATTGCGCATTAGTCTGACCATGTTCGGGATGACCACTTGGTTTCGTGACCGAGGCCGGCTTGTACCGGCTGACCTGACGCCCTTGCGCATGCCGCGGCGTTTCGGACTTGGTTTTGGGATAGGGTTCGGTCTTTTGCTCGCGGGATCATTTCCCGGCATCGCGGCCGACAGTGCTCATCCCGTAACCGGGCTCAACCATCCGGGCATGGAGGGGATTTTACATCGTTTCTTCGACGACCGGACCGGCGTGGCCTTCGGACGGTTGCGCATCGACCGCGTCGGGGTGGAGAGCAGCCGACAGGGGTTCATGCGCGTCGCGTGGCGGCCGGCGGTCGTGCTGGAGGGCGTGACGCTCGAAATCGGCACCGAGGCCACCTGGCCGGACGCCGGCACGCCGATCCTCAACGCCCTGCATGGCGCCGGGCGCGACGGCTGTCTGCTGCGCGGAGTTCGCCTGCAACTCGCCGGATCCGAGCCGCGGGAAATCCTTTCCCCGCAGGGACGCCTCCGCGCCGACGGTGCGCTCGAATTGGCCGACGTCACGATGACGTTGGGCGGAGCGGCGCCGGTCTCCGCTGGAACCGTTTGTTTCTGGCTGAAAGGCCCTGAGGCCGGTCGGTGCACGACGATGGCACCGCCTGCGTCTCCGGCCAGCGGCCCGCCACCCCTCTCCGCTCCTTCCGGGGCGCCTCCACCTTCCATTGAAAAATGAAAACGTTCCGCGGACTTTTCCTGCTTCTCGTCAGTTCGTTTGCCTTCGGTCAGACGGCAGCCGACAAGATCACCGCCGGTCGCGCCGCGCTCGCGGCCCATGACCTCGCCACCGCCCAGATCCGCTTTCAGGAGGCCCTTGCCATCAACCCGACTGCGGAGGCCGCAGGCGCGCTGCTCGGCGTCACGCGATGCTTCACCATCGTCAATTGGACGTCGTCCTACAATTTCCTCAACCGCCTCGGGGTGTCGTCCACCGGGCGGAACGTCTATCATTGGAAGGCGACGCTGTCCCGCGATGCGACCGGTCGCGTGATCCTGCCCGACACTCTGAACTTCACGGAGGCGTCCGACTACTGGCTGACCACGTTGATCCCGTAAAGCGAGCGGGCGCGGGCGAGCCTGGCACTGGTGACCAACGCGGGATTTCTCATCAGCTTCACGACGACGGAAACGGGCCTGCCGACGACGACGAATATCGACTACGGCGACGTGCTGATGATGCGGGCGTCGCTGCGCGCGGCGGAATTTGTCGGGCACGCGTTTTCGGGGCAGGACCTGCACCTGAACATCGGTTCCGCGTGGCAGCTGCAGCAGGGCGACCTCCTTACGCTGCAGCGGGTGCTGGCGGACAATCCCGATTTCCTCAAGCCGGGGGCGTTTGCCGAGCGGACCGCGGCGCGGACGGCGCTGCTCGAGACCATCGCATTGTACCGGCAGGCGTCGGGGTTCATCCGCGCCCGGCCGGCGGGGCTCAATCGGCTGTTCGTGATCGCGCCGGAGGAACTCGCAAAGGAGGTAGAGTTTCGGAAGTGGCTCGACAAGGCGGAGCGGTCGCTGAATTCGTTCGTGAACGTGGCCAAGGACGGCTCGCCGGACCAGTGGGCATATCTCGGAGCGCTGGCGACGGCGGATTTCTCGTTCCGCGGGCTGCTGCCGCCCATCGCGTCGGACGGAACGTTTGACCCGGAGGCGATTCCCGATCCCTCGCTCGGCGGTGCGATGGTTGGAATCACGCGCGCCCAAATTGTGAACCGGCTCATCGAGGCGGATTTGAAACCCGACCTCGGGGTGGAGTGGATGAACCCGAAGCCACAGGGCAACGCGCTCAACGGCTACGCGTATGGCGCGGGCACGCACGTGGCGGTGGGAGCGGGTGGAACGCTGCGGACGTCGACGAACGGCATCGACTGGACGGTGAAAAAGCTGCCGACCGACGCCAACCTGCAGGCGGTGGCGTACGGCAATGGCCGGTTTGTGGCCGTCGGTTATTACACGATGTGGCAGTCGACGGACGGCCAGACGTGGCACGAGGTGAAGAATGCCGGCGGCGCGTTCACGGCGATTCTGTACGCCGGCGGCAGGTTCGTCGCGATGGGCGCCTACGCCTCGGTGACGTCCGTGGATGGTCTCACCTGGCAATTTGGATACCATGGATTCGCGGAGGCGTATCGGGCGATCGTGTATTCCGGTACGCAATACGTGGCAGCCGGCAGTGGCGGGGCGCTCGCCGGGCGCATCCTCACGTCGCCGGACGGATTGACCTGGACCAGCCGGCTGGCGACCACCACCGGCCGCCTGCGCGGCATCGCCAGCAATGGATCCCGGCTCGTCGCGTTGGGGGAAAACAACGTACTCGCGAGCTCGACCGACGGGGTGAACTGGACCGTGGGCGCGATGATGACCGTCACCGGGACTCCGCCGGATTATTTCGCCGTGGCGTCGAAGGATGGGCGCTTTGTCGCGACCGGCGGCCAGTCGACGGTGAGCGGGCAGCAGAGTGTGGTGGCGACATCGACCGACGGATTGACCTGGACGACCGTTGCCTCGGGCGAGCAGGGCAACCTCTACAAGGCCTTCGCGGGGCCGGATGCGGTCTATGGGTTTGCGTGGTCAGGCGCGATGGTACGGGCCACGGATGGCAGCACCTTTGTGCGGGTGGGCGGATACCAAAACACGGCCCCGCTGCCCACGACGTTGCTCGAATTGCGCGATCTCGGGGGCAAACTGTATGCGCTCGGCACCGGCGGCGTGATGATGACTTCGACCGACGGAAACGCGTTTGTTGCGGTGAGCACGGGGGTGACGGCGGACCTTTGGAGTGTGGTGCGGCAGGGCAACGTGTGGCTCGCCGTGGGTAATGGCGGCACGGTGTTGAAGTCGGCGGACGGCCTGGCGTGGACGCCGCTTGCGATCGGGACGGCGGCGAATCTGCGCACCGTCGCGTACCTGAACGGCCTGTACCTGGTCGCCGGCGGCGCCGGGACCCTCTTCACGTCGACCGATGGCACGACGTGGACCCAGCGGGCGACGGGGCTCGCGGCGACGGGCACGACGATTTACGGACTGGCGTATGGTAATGGCACTTACATGGCGGTGGGCGGCGAGACGGGGAACAGCCGCGTGGTCCTGACCTCGGCGGATGGCGTGACGTGGGTGCAGCGTGCGGTGGGCGAATATCCGTCGTTTCGCGGGGTGGTTTTCCAGGACGGACTCTTCACGGCCCTCGGCAGTGCGTATGGAATTTATCGTTCGGCCAACGGGATCACCTGGAATTTCGCCGCGGACGTGGGTGACGGATTTCAATCCGCGCTGCGTTCGGTCGGCGGGCGTTACCATGCGTTTTCCTCCCCGGTGGATGGCGCGGGCGAAACCTCGCCGACGGAGGTGCGGATTTCGGTGGACGGCGCGGAGTGGTACAAGGTGACGCTACCGGTGGTGGGGGCGATTTACGCGGCAGAGCGGTTTCAGGGACGGACCTACCTCGCGGGGGCGAGTGGCGCGATCCTGCGGACGCGGCCGGTGGCGCCCAGCAGCGCGCCGACGGTTCGCGTGCTGACGGCGGGCCGGCAGCTCAAGCAGGGCGACACCTTTGCGCTCGCGGTGTCGGCGGCGGGAGACGGCCAGTTTTCGTATCAGTGGAAGAAGGATGGAAACATCATCGTGGGGGCGACGACGGCGACGTTTGAATTGGGCAACGTGCAGACGTCGACGGCGGGCAGCTATACCGTAGTGGTGAGCAATGGCGTCGGCTCGGCGCCCTCGGCGGCGATGGTCATCACGGTTGACGGCACGCCGGCTGCGCCGGTGATTGTCGGCCAGCCGCAGGGGCAGACGGTGAATGTCGGGCTCAACGCGACCCTGGCGGTCAACGCGGCGGGCACGGCCCCGTTTACGTATCAATGGAAAAAGGACAGCGTGAACGTCTCGGGCGGGACGGCCGCCACCCTCGTGTTGACCGGGGTGCAGGCGGCGCAGGCGGGCTCCTACACGGTGGTGGTGACAAACACCGCGGGCAGTGCGACGAGCCTGCCGGCGGTGCTGGTCGTGGATTCCAATGTGGGCTATACGTTCACGACGATGGCTGGGATGGCCGGGGTGAGCGGGGCCGCCGATGGCACCGGTGCGGCGGCGCGGTTCAACAATCCGACGGGAGTCGCGGTCGATCCGACAGGCAATGTCTATCTGACCGACTATTACAATCACGTCGTGCGCCGGGTCACACCGACGGGGGGCGTCACGACAGTCGCGGGACATACTGGAATCAGCGGTACTCAGAATGGCATTGGGACGGCGGCATTCTTCAGCTACCCGACCGGCCTCGCTCTTGATCCGACGGGAGCGACGCTCTTTGTTGTCGACCAGGGAAACTCGGCGATTCGAAAAATCGTAGTCTCAAGTGGCGCGGTGACGACTTTTGCGGGTGGCATCAGCTTGCCGAGGTCTCTCGTAGTCGACCCAGAGGGTAATGTCTACGCCACCACGCCATCTAATGTGCTTAAGTTTTCTCCCTCGGGAGCCATGTCGATTTTTGCGGGTAGCACCGCGGGAGCGGTCGGCTCGAATGACGGCGTCGGTACGCTCGCGCGGTTCAACAGCCTTGCAGGAATTGCCCGAGATGGAGCCGGCAACCTTTACGTGGCTGACGACTTTAATGTTAATATTCGAAAGATTACAGCGGATGGTACCGTGAGTACGGTCGCGGGATTGCTGCAAAATGCGGGAGTGGTGGACGGGCCGATATCGTCGGCCACGTTTACCTTTCCTTCCGGGATCGTGGTTGATGCCGCTGGAGCAATCTATGTGAGCGACTACTACGCCCAAACGCTGCGCAAGGTGGCTGCGGGCGTTGTGCGCACAATTGGTGGACTAAGTTATTACTATGGAAGTGCTGACGGCGTGGGCGCCGCTGCCCGATTTGCCGGTCCGGCCGGGCTCGCAATGGACTCGAACGGTAACGTCTACCTCGTTGAAGTCTACAACCATACACTGCGCAAAGGGACACCGTCAGTATCGCCTCTGGCTCCGGTGGTCGGAATTGCGCCGCCGGATCAGACGGTTGGGGCCGGCGCCAGCGTCACTCTGGGCATTGCGGTCGCCGGCGTCGGGCCGTTCACGTATCAGTGGTTTAAGGATGGCAGTCCGGTGGCAAACGGCACGGGGGCGTCGCTTCCATTTACCAACGTCTCCACGAGCCAGGCGGGCACGTATTCCCTCAGCGTCGCCAACGCGTATGGCAGCGTGACGACGAAGGTCGCGACGCTGGTGGTAAACGCCACGCCGACCGGTTCAAACGGGTTGGTGAACGGGTCGGTCCGAACCAATGCCGGCATCGGCGTCGCGACGCTGACCGGAGTGTTTTCCATCGAGGGCACGGGCGCCAAGCAGATGCTGGTGCGGGCGGTGGGGCCGAGCCTGACGGTGTTTGGCGTGGTGGGAGCCCTTGCCGATCCGCGGATTGAAATTGTCGATGCGTCGACGGGAGCGCTGGTCGCGTTCAACGAGGATTGGGGCCTGGCGGGCAACGCGGCGGACGTTCCTACGGTGACAGCGCGGGTTGGGGCGTTCCCCCTTGCAGTGGGTGGCAAAGATGCGGTGGTGCTGGCGAATTTCGCTCCGGGAACCTACCGCGTGCGCGTCGCCGGTGCCGGTGTAACGACGGGAAGTGTCCTGTTGGAGATCTACGATGCGAGCACCCCGCCGCGACTCGTCTATCTGGCGACGCGGGGACAGTCCGGGACGGGCAGCGATGCGCTGATCCAGGGATTTGTGGTCAACACGCTCGCCACCGGGCGCAGCTACCTCATTCGCGCGCTTGGGCCGTCGCTCGGAGTGCCCGGTGCGCATCCCGTCCGCAACTCAGTGTCCTGGCGTCGAGTGGCGGCACCGTGCTGGCGTCCAACGACAATTGGGGCGGCGGCAGCGTCCTGGCGAATCTGGCGCTCGCTGCCGGGGCGATGCCGTTGCCGGCGACGAGCAAGGACGCCGCGGTGAACTTTGTGCCCTCGAGCACGGGCGCCTATACCGTGACGGTGGGTGGAACCGGGGGTGCGACAGGGGTGGCGTTACTCGAAATCTTCGAGGTCGATGCCCAGCGCGCCGGTGTGATCCCGCCCGCGGTGGTGTCGAATCCGGAGAACGTTTCGGTCGGCGCCGGCCAACCGGCGACGTTCGGGGTCGTGACCACGGGCAAGCCGCCGCCCTCGTATCAATGGCGGCGCAACGGTGGGGCGATTCTCGGCGCCACCAGTTCGAGCTACACGGTGCTCGCGGCGCAGGCCGCGGACGCGGGTCTCTACGACGTGGTGGTCTCCAATGAAAGCGGCGGAATCGTCAGTGGCAGTGCGTCCCTGACGGTTGGGGCGGCCACCGGCAGTTTTGCGACACACGCGGTCGTCGGTCCGGGCTACGTCCCGGGTGGTGCGGTGACGATTTCGTGCACACTCGGCTATGTCGGGACACCGGGAAGCCTGGCGTGGTCGGTGGTGTTGCCGGCAGGTTGGAGCTATGTCTCGGGAGCCGGGGATTTGGGTGCGGTGACGCCGCGGGCCGGGGACACTGGCACCCTGGGCTGGGCGTGGACGACCTTGCCGCCGAGCCCGGTGCGCTTCACCTACACGGTGAACGTGCCGGCAGGGGAAAATGTTGCCCGCACGATCACGGCGAGTGCGATCATCCGGCCGCAGAGCGACCCGGTGCAGACCATCGTGGCGGCACCGGCGTCGCTGGTGGTGGAGCGGGTGGTCGCGCATAGTGCCGATTCCGATCAGGACTATCACATTGGTCTCTTTGAGCTCACGCGGGTCATCGAACTCTATAACACCCGCAACGGATCGGTCCGGACGGGTTGCTACGCTGTGGCGTCGAGCGTCACCGAGGACGGGTTCACGCCGGATCCGACGCGGGCGGCGACGGCGATCGTCGTCAATGGGCGCGTCCATTCCGCCGACTCCGATCGGGACGGGCGGCTGACGTTGGTCGAGCTCACCCGCGTCATCGAACTCTACAACACCCGCAGCGGGACGACGCGCACCGGGCAGTATCACGTGCAGGCGGGGACGGAGGACGGGTTCGCGCCCGGGCCGTGAGGGTGCGCGGGCCAGGGAAACTGGGGGGCGCTCTTTCTGGTTGCTGGGTCCCTCGGAGCCGCGCCGTAACCGGCACGGCTCCGAATTCGTTTTGTAGCCGCGCCGGTTACGGTGCGGACGGACGAGCCTGACCAGGGGCGACGACCGTGGGTGCGGCCGGCGGACGTCGAACGCCGGGGAATTTCAACCGAATGGTAACCATTTCCCGTTTGCCGTTGGCGGACGATGTGCTGCGGTCGGACGAATCCTCCTCCTGCCATGACCATGTTTGCCCTGCACCGGTTCGCCGGACTTTCCGTTTTCGTCGCGACGGCGGTGGTGTTTGCCGCCTCGGCGTTTGGAGCAAGCGTCACGCTGACCCCAACGAAAGACACCACGATCTACGGCAACGGCGATGCGGACCTGAGCAATGCGAAGGGACTTTCGATTTTTGCGGGGCGGAGCGGAAAGGGAAGGACGATGCGCGGCTTGATGCAGTTTTCCCTCGTGGGGCAAATCCCGGCCGGATCGACGATCACCTCGGTGACGCTGACGCTGGCCATCAATACGCCCCATCCGAATGCGGTGACGTTGGAGCTGCGCCGTCTGCAAGCGGACTGGGGCGAGGGAACGTCGCAGGCGCCGAGCGGAGGGGGTGGCGGTGGAGCGGCGGCGGCCGGTGATGCCACGTGGGGTGCGCGATTTTTCGGCACAAGCACGTGGGTGACTCCGGGGGGCGATTTCGCGACATCGATCAGTGGGTCGCAGGTTGCCTCTGGGACCTTTGGCGACGTCGTCTTCTCGTCCGCCGGCCTCGCCGCTGACGTGCAGGGATGGCTGGACAATCCGGCGACGAATTTCGGCTGGCTGATCAAGGCGCAGGACGAACTGGCGGCCGCGGTGCGGTTCTTTTCACGGGAAGGGCCGGTCAAACCGTCGCTGGTGATTACCTATACTGCGGGGGGCGCGGGAGTGGCGCCCGTGGTGACGAGCGCCAACGCGGCGACATTTTGGGTCGGCGGGGCGGGTGGTTTCGCGGTGACGGCGACGGGCACACCGGCGCCGACGTTGAGCATCCCAACGGGGCTCCCGACGTGGGCGGCCTTTACGGCGGCGAGTGGGACACTCGCCGGGACTCCACCCAACGCGACGGGGTCGCCGTTTGTGTTTTCGGTGCAGGCGACCAACGCCAGTGGAACGGCATCGCAACCGTTCACGCTCACGGTGCGGCAGCCGCACTCCGCCGATTCCTCACCGGTGGACGGCGCCATCAGCCTGACTGAGCTCATCCGGGTGATTGAACTCTACAACGTGCGCAACGATTCAGTGCGCACCGGGCGGTATGCCGTCGCGGGCACGGCGACGGTCGACGGATTTGCGTCGGACCCGACGACAGCCAACCTCGCCGCGGTCACGTTGGCCCGCTATCACTCCGCGGACGTCAACCAAGACGGCAAGATCGGCCTGACCGAGCTCACGCGCGTGATTGAACTTTACAACACTCGGAGCGGGTCGGTTCGCACCGGAAAATATCGCGTGCAGGGAGCGACCGAGGATGGTTTTGCGCCCGGGCCGTAGAGGGAATGGCGCAGTCGAGGGCTCAGAGCGACGTGCTGAGAGCCCAAGTGTCGGAGGGGTGAGTGCAGGACACTACGTTACGGCTGCAGGATCACCTTCATGTATTTCCCGCCGTCCTTGGCGCTGAGCTTGGAGAACCAGGCGGCGCCGTCGGCCAGGGGGGCCACGGCCTCGATCATCGGCTTCACGTTGACTGCGCCATTCGCAATCAGCTCGAGGCAGAGCGGATACTCGCCGGCGCTCGCGCACGAGCCCAGGATCGTGATCTCCTTGGTGACGACGGCCTGCAGCGGGAAGTCCTGGGTCTTGGGCGAGAGATTGCCCACGAGCACGCAGGTGCCGCCGCGCTTCAGCACGGCGAGGGCGAGGTTGAGCGTCGGGGTGAAACCGACGACCTCGAACGACGTGTCGGCGCCGAGTCCGTCCGTAATGCGCGCCACTTCGGCGGCGGCGTCGACCTTGCCGGAATTGATCGTGTGGGTGGCGCCGAGTTGGGCGGCGAGGGCGAGGCGGTTGTCAGCAAGATCAACGGCGACGACGTTTTTCGCGCCGGCCCAGCGCAACACCTGGATCACGAGGAGACCGATCATGCCGCTGCCGATGACCACCGCCGTCGAGTTGGGCGCGATTTTCGTCCGCTGCACGGCGTGCACCGCAATCGAGACGGGCTCGACCATCGCGGCCTGATCGAAGGGCAGGTTGTCGGGGAGGCGATAGAGGATGCGCTCGGGAATCGCGAGCCGTTCGGCGAAGGCGCCGTGCTGTTTGTACTCGGTGGGCGAAACGCCGACGACGCGGCGGTTTTCGCAGAGGTTGACGGCGCCCTCGCGGCAGAACCGGCAGGTGCCGCAGGAAATCGTGGAATCAAACGTCACGCGGTCGCCGGCACGCCACGATGTCACGCGCGGCCCGGTGGCGATGACCTCGCCCGAGGCCTCGTGCCCCATGATGAGAGGCGTCTGGCGGCGGCCAGTCGAACCGTCCCACCCGTGGATGTCGCTGCCGCAGATCCCGCAGGCGCGAATCCGGAGGAGGACCTCGTCGTCGGCCGGCTTGGGCTCGGGAAAATCAACGAGTTCGAGTTTGGACGGGGCGGTGAGGAGGAGGGCTTTCATGAAACGGTTGGGAGGATGAGAGAGGAAGGGTGGAGCGGGTTGTCAATTGCCTCGGTGGGCGAGGCGCCCGGTGGGCTTATTGTTGCGCGTGCTTGATGACGAGGAGGTCCTTCATCACGCGGGAGAGGTCGGCGGATTTTTCCAGGCCGCCAAACGCGTCGTGAACCTGCCGGTACAGCCGGTAGAGTGCGTCGTAGACTTTCTGATTGGCGGGGATGGGGCGGTAGCTGCGGCGCTGGACGCGGGTCATCGCGGCCTGGGCGGATGGGAAATCGGCGTGGGCGCCGGCGAGGACCGCGGCGGAGATGGCGGAGCCGAGGGCGCAGGCCTGGGAGGAGCCGGAGACCTGCATCGTGCAGCCGGTGATGTCGGCGTAGATTTGCATCAGCATCGGATTCTTTTCCGCGATGCCGCCAGCGCACACGATGCGATCGACGGGCACGCCGTAGCCCTTGATCCGTTCCAGAATGGCGCGGGCGCCGAACGCGGTGGCCTCGATGAGGGCGCGGTAGATTTCGGCCTGCGTGGTGTAGAGCGTCTGGCCGAGCAATGCACCGGTGAGCAGCGGGTCGACGAGGATGGTGCGGTTGCCGTTGTTCCAATCGAGGGCGAGCAGGCCGGACTGCCCGGGCTTTTGTTTGGCTGCGGCCTTCGTCAGCGTGACGTGCCGCGAGGCGTCGCCGCCACAGACGACCTCGACCCACCACTTGAAAATGTCGCCGACCGCCGACTGGCCGGCCTCGATGCCGTAATAACCGGGAAGGATTGCGCCCTTGACGATGCCGCAAATCCCGGGGATGTCGGGTACCGTCTTGCTCGCGGAGACTACGCCGCAATCGCAGGTGGAGGTGCCGATGACCTTGACGAGTACACCCTCGGCAACGCCGCAGCCGATGGCGCCGTAGTGGACGTCCATCTCGCCGATGGCGATTGGGAGATTGGCGCGCAAGCCGAGCTTCTTCGCCCACGCCTCGCAGAGTGTGCCGGCCGGGGTGGTGGCGTCGTGGGCTTTTTCGTAGAGCCGGTCGCGCAGGTCGGCGAGTTTGGGATGCAGGAGGCGGAGGAACTCCTTGTCGGGAAGGCCACCCCATTCGTCGCTGTAGAGGGCCTTGTGGCCGGCGCAGCAGACGCCGCGAACGACGCGGGCGGGCGTGTCGGCGCCGGCGAGCACGGAAGGTATCCAGTCGGCCAGTTCAACCCAGGAGTGAGCGGCGTCGAAGACCTCGGGGGCGACGTTGAGGCAATGCCAGAGCTTGGACCAGAACCACTCCGAGGAGTAGGTGCTGCCGCATTTGGCGATGAACTGCGGGCGATGCTGGGCGGCGAGTTCCGTGATTTTCGCGGCTTCACTGACACTGGTGTGGTCCTTCCAGAGCCAGCACTGGGCGTTGAGGTTTTTGCGCCATTTCCGATCGAGCGCGAGTGGGCGATTGGCGGCATCGACCGGAATCGGGCTTGAGCCGGTGGTATCGACCCCGATGCCGATGATTTTGTCGGCGGAGAAGCCGCGGGACTTCTTCGCGGCGCGGAGTGCGGCCTTCACGCTTTGCTCAAGGCCGATGAGATAATCACCGGGGTGCTGACGGGCGAGAGAGTGGTTCCTGGGATCGAGCAGCACGCCCTGATGGCCGCTGGGATAATTGACGATGGCGGAGCCGAGTTCCGCGCCGTCCGCACAGCGCACGACGAGGGCGCGGACTGAATTCGTTCCGTAATCGATGCCGAGGGTGAACATGGTGGAGGGTTCCGAGTCGAGGTTGCTGCCGGAGAAACGGGGAGTGTGAGCAGGTGAGGGGCGAGGTAGACTGCGCCGGGATTTGACGCTTCGTGATCACTCAAGAATTCCGCTGCGCTTCAAGACCTGTCGTTCGTCAGGTCGATGCGGAGTGGAAAAAAGCTGGGCTTCGGCGAGCGGGTTTCGGCAGACTCGGCGAATGGAAACGTCACGGAAAGTCGCAATTGTCACCGGAGCGGGCTCGGGCATCGGTCGGGGCACGGCGAAGGGCTTGCTCGCGGCGGGCTACGCCGTCGTATTGGCGGGCAGGCGCGAGGACGCGCTCAAGGCGGTGGCGCAGGAGTCCGGGGCGCCGGCGGACCGGGTCCTAACGGTTCCGACGGACATCATGCAGCCGGAGTCGGTGCGGGCGCTGTTTGCGCGGACACGAGAGGTGTTTGGGCGGCTCGATCTGCTTTTCAACAATGCCGGCACGAATGCCCCGGGGGTGCCGCTGGAGGAGTTGTCGCTCGAACAGTGGAAGGCGGTGATCGACACCAACCTCACGGGGGCGTTTCTGTGTACGCAGGAGGCGTTTCGGATGATGAAAGCGCAGCAGCCGCGCGGTGGGCGCATCATCAACAACGGGTCAATTTCCGCGTACGTGCCGCGGCCGAACTCCTCGCCGTACACCGCGGCGAAGCATGGCATCACGGGCCTGACCAAGGCGACCGCGCTGGACGGACGGGCCTTCGACATCGCGTGCGGGCAAATTGACATTGGCAACGCCGACACGGCGATGGGAGGGCGGATGAAAAAGGGCGTTCCCCAGGCCAACGGCACGATCGCGGTGGAGGCGACGATTGAGGTGGAGCACGTGGTCCAGGCGGTGCTCTACATGGCGAGCCTGCCGTTGGAGGCCAACGTGGCGACGCTCACCGTGATGGCGACGAAGATGCCGTTTGTCGGGCGGGGGTGAGCAGCGGCGGGTAATTTCGCTGTCCCGGCGTCCTGACTACGAAATCATTCTCAGTACCAGTGACGGGAAGACGCCGAGCGCGACGATGAGCGCGGCGAGCACGAGAAGTGCGATGGCCGGCAGCGTGGGAACGGAAATCGGCGAGGAGGCGTCAGGAGCGGGGGCGGCGACGACGGCCTGCTTCAGGATGAGCAGGTAGTAATAGAGCCCGACGGCGCTCATCGCGATCGCGAGCAGCGTGAGCAACCCGGCGGAGGTGGAGAGGCCGCCGAGTTTCAGCGCAGCGGAGAAGACGATGAATTTGCCGAAGAAACCCGCGAGTGGCGGAATGCCGGCGAGCGAAAGTACGAACACGAACAGGCACACGGCCAGCAGCGGCGAGCGGCGGTAGAGGCCGGCGAGGTCGCCGAGTTGCTGGCAACGTCCGGCGCGCTCCACGACCGCGATGACGCCGAAGGCTCCGACGGTGGCGATGCCGTAGGTCGCGGCGTAATAGAACAACGGCGCGGGACCGGAGCGGCCGGCGGCGATCACGCCGAGGAGCATGGCGCCGGCGTGGCCGATGGCGGAGTAGGCGAGGAGCCGGCGGACGTTGCTCTGGGCGAGGGCGGCCAGATTGCCGAGAAGGAGGGAAACGGCAGAAATCGCCGCGACGATGGCGACCCAGCCGACAGCCCCGACACCGCTGGCCATTTTCCCGGCGGCGGGACCGAATCCGGTCCAGAGCAATCGAGTGAAGAGTACGAAACCGGCCAGTTTCGAGGCCGAGGCAATCAGGGCGGCGGACGACGCGGGGGCGCCTTCGTAGACATCGGGGGCCCAGAGGTGGAACGGGGCGGCGGCGGCCTTGAAACCGAATCCAACCATGATCATGACGAGCGCGACGACGAGCAGCGTGTTGGCGGGCATCACGCTGAGCTGGCGGGCGATTTCGCCGAGTTCGATGGAGCCGGTGAGCCCGTAAATCAGACTCAGGCCGAAGAGCAGGAAGGCGGCGGAGATGCCGCCGAGGAGGAAATATTTCAGCGCCGCCTCGGCGGATTCGGGCTTCGTCTTGTCGAATCCGGCCAAGACATACAGCGAAAGGCTGGCCAACTCGAGTGCGAGGAAGGCGACGAGCAGCTGCTGCGCGACGGCCATGAGGGTGAAGCCGGTCGTGGCGAACAGGATGATGGCGACGTACTCCGCGGGGTTGCGAAGCCGCGAGACGCCGGGCGTGAGCGCGAGGGTGAAGGCCGCGAGCGCGAGCACGCCGAGCCGCGTCGCGCGGGCGAGCGAGTCGAGGATCAGGATGCCTCCGAACGTCGTCGTTTGCACGCCGGCGTCGCACGTATGATACATCGCGGCGGCGACGGCCAGAAGCGCGATGGTGACGGCGGCCCGCAGCCGGGCCGGACCGGAGTTGTTTTTCCCGGTGAACACATCGACACCGAGCACGGCAAGGGCGCCAATGATGAGCGACGCCTCGGGCAGGAGGGCGTGGAGCAGTTGTCCGTAATTCGAGGTCACGGCGTGCCTCCTTTCAGCACGGCGTGCATCAGTGGTGATTGCAGCGCCGGGGTAATCCAGCTCAGGAGAATGTCGGGCTTGAGACCCACGTAGACGGTGGCGGCGATCAAGAGCAGGGCACCGGCCCGTTCGGGCCAGGTGATGGGCGCGTAGGGTTCAGCGTGACCGGAGGCGTGACCATGCGAGGCGGCTGGCGGCGTCGCGCCGGATTCAGTCGAGCCGAAGAACGAGACTTGAATCACCCGGAGCGTGAAGGCGGCGGCGACCAAAATGCCGCCGGCGGCAAACGTCGCGGCGAGGGGGGAATATTTCCAGGTGCCGATGAGGATGGTGAGTTCGGCGGGGAAGCCACTGAAGCCCGGCATGCCCATCGAAGCGAGGCCCGCGAGCACGAAGGTGAGGGCGGCAAACGGCATCAGACGATGGAGCGGCAGGGCGCGGAGGTCGGAGAGTTTGCGCGTGTGCGTCCGTTCGTAGACCATGCGGCCGACGACGGCGAAGAGCAGGCCGGCGATCACACCGTGGGAGAACATCTGCAGGACCGCGCCACTGACCGCCTGGGAATTGGCCGCGGCGAGGCCGAGGATGACAAAGCCCATGTGGCTGACGCTGGAGTAGCCGATGACGAACTTGAAATCCTCCTGCACGAGCGCCACGAAGCCCGCGTAGAGAATGCCGGCAACCGCGAGGCAGGTGATGGTGGATTGCCAGAATTCGAAACCGACCGGGAAGAGCGGCATCGCGACGCGCAGGCAACCGTAGGCGCCGAGCTTCATCACGACGCCCGCGAGCAGCATGGAAGCGGCGGTGGGTGCGGCGACGTGGCCCGTGGGCGCCCACGTGTGGAAGGGGAACATGCCGGCCAGGACGGCGAAACCCAGAAACACGAGGCCGAACATGCCCAGTTGCTGGGCGTGCGAGAAATGAGTGGCGGCGGCGGCAAGGTCACCGAGGGCGAAACTTTTTCCGCCACCGGCGGCGTAGGCCCACAGCAGACCGGCGAGGACGAGCGCGCTGCCGGCAAAGGAATAGAGCACGAGCTTCATCGCGCCGTATTCGCGGTTCGTCGAACCCCAGTTCGCGATCAGGAAATACTTCGGCACGATCGCGATCTCGTAGAACACGAAGAGCACGAACGCGTCGGCGCTGAGAAACACGCCGTAGACGCCGCCGATCAGTGCGAGATAGAGCGCGAAGAATTCACCGGCGCGCTCCTCGATGTTCCAGGAGAAAAGCACCCCGGCGGTCGCCGCGAGTCCCGTCAGCACGAGCAGGGTCAGACTGATGCCGTCGGCGGCGAGATGGTAGTTGATGCCGAGGTTGAGTTCGGGGATCCACGGCACCTTGACGATGTCCTGAAGCCCCTGGCTCGGCACGAAATGGGCGGCCGCATAGAGCGAGGCGCCAAATCCGGCCAGGGCCGTGACGAGTGCGACGATGCGGGCGTTGGCGGCAGAACGGGCTCCCGCTGCCAGCGCCACCACGGCTCCGGCGAACGAAAGGTAGATGGTCCACGGCAGGGCGTTCATGGCAGCACGAGATGTCCGGCCCAGGCCGTGACCAGCGGGTTGATCAATTGGGTGAGCAGCTGCGGCGCCACGCCGAGCACGAACATCAGCACAATCAGCGGGGCCAGGGTGGCGATTTCCATGGTCGACAGGTCCTTCAGCCCGACGGCACCACCGGCGGACGGGCCGTGAAACACCCGCTGCCAGAAGGTGAGCAGAAACAACGCGGTGGCGAGCAGGCCCAGACACGCGATGGTGGCGGCGAGGGCGTTGAGGCCGAAAACGCCGCGGAAAATCAGAAATTCCCCGACGAAGCCGTTGAGTCCGGGCAGTCCGAGCGACGAGAACATCGCAATGCCGCAGAGCCCGGCAAAGACCGGTGCCGCAGTGCGGACGCCGCCAAAATCTCCCAAACCGCGCCGACCGCCCGAGCGGGCTTCAAGAATGCCGACGCAGTAGAAAAGCGCCGCAGCGGACAGGCCGTGGTTAAACATCTGGAGAATCGTTCCGCTCAGCGCCGCCGTCGCCGCTTCACTGGAAACTCCCGGGCGTCCGGTCGCATAGGAAACGGCGAACAACGCGAGCAGGCAGTAGCTCAGGTGGTTCACCGAGGAATAGGCGATCATGCGCTTCAGATCCGTCTGGCGCATGGCGGCCCACGCTCCGAGCACGACACCGCCGAGCGCCAGAGCGAGCAGGCAGGGGGCGGCCGCGTGAAGTTGGCCCGGGAAGAGCGGCCAGAGGATGCGGAGGAAACCGTAGACGCCCATCTTGGACATCACGCCGGTGAGGAACATCGACGTGCCCGTGGGAGCTTCGGAGTAGGCCGGCGGCAGCCAGGTGTGGAAGGGCCAGAGCGGGACCTTGACGGCGAGACCGAGGAAGACCCCGACGAACACCGCGTACGGCCAGCCGCCACCGCTGGCGGCAAGTTGTCGGGCGAGGGTGCCGTCGGCTGCCTCCTGCGCGAGGGAGATGAAATCCAGCTTGCCGGTGGCGGAAAAGATCGCGGCGAAACCGAGCAGCATGAAGGCGCTGCCACCGATGGTGTAGACCACGAACTGATACGCGGCTCGCGCCGCTCCGGGGCCGCCCCAGAGTTTGATCAGGAAAAAGGCCGGCACGAGACTGAGTTCCCAGAACACGAACCAGTGGAAAAAATCGAGTGCGAGGAACACGCCCAGTGCGGCGCCCTGCAGGGCGAGAAACAGCGCGCCGAACAGGCGCGGTGAACGTTCATCCCGCCAGGATGCCACCAAGGCCACCGGAGTGATGATGCCGGTGAGGAGCACGAGCACGAGGCTCAGGCCGTCGAGTCCGAGGTGGTAGTGGACGTTGAGCGCCGTGATCCAAGGATAGTGTTCGACGAATTGCGGCGTGGTGCGCGACGGATCGAACCCGGAGAGGATTCCCAGCGAGATCGCGAGCGTCGACAGGCTGAAGATGAGGGCGAGGCTGCGGCTGGTGCTGCCGGAGGCGCCGCGCAAAAAGGCCAGCAGCGCCGCCCCGAGCCAGGGAGTAAAGACGATCGCGGAGAGCAGGATCGGTTGGTTCATTGGGCGCCTCCCAGCAGGACGGCAAGCGTCAGCAAAACGAAGCCAACGGCAACGAGACGCAGGTAACCGTGCGTTTCTCCAGTCTGGCCTCGCGAATAGAGCTTGCCGCTTTCCCGGACATTTTCGCTCGCCGCGTCGAAGCCGCCGTTGAGCACGTCCTCGTCGACCTCGCGGTTGACGAGCCCCGCGAACTCACCGAGCCGAGATAGGAACCGCACGGTTCCGTCCCAGACGTATCGGTCCAGCGCGTCGGCAAATGTCGCGAGCGCCTCGTTCAACCGGCCGAAGGTGGCGGCGTAGAGTTCATCGAATCCGAGGCGAGCGGCGAGGGCGGCGATGACGCGCGGCGCGGCCAGGGCGAGCGGGTCGGCGGCGGAAACCTTGGTGCGGGGCTTGCGACCATACAGCGCCCAGCCGGTGCCGATGCCGAGCGCGACCAGCACGATTGAGAGCATCATCAAGCCGTAACCTCCCGGCTCGGCATGAGCCTTGGGATCGAGGGTGTGCTGCAGCCACGGCGAGGGCCAGGCGAGCAGGCTCAGCGCAACAGCGCAGATCGCGAGAATCACGAGCGGTGTGGTCATCGCGCGCGGACTTTCGTGTGCGAGACCGGCGGCGTGGGTGCGCGGGGCACCGAAAAACGCCTCGGCCACCAGCCGCGTCATGTAGAAGGCAGTGAGCACGACGGCGGTCAGGCCGGCGTAAAGCGGAAGATGGGAAACATCCCACGCGTGGGCGGCGTGGAGAATCGCCTCCTTGCTCCAGAAGCCGGAGAAGACAAACGGGACGCCGGCGAGCGCCATCATGCCGATGGCGAAGGTCGCAAACGTCACCCGCATCGGGCCGCGCAGGCCGCCCAGCGCGCGGATGTCCTGTTCGTGGTGCGCGGCGTGGATGACCGAGCCGGCGCCGAGGAAGAGCAGTGCCTTGAAAAAGGCGTGGGTGAGCAGATGGAAAATCGCCGCGACCCACGAGCCGACGCCGAGGGCGAGCATCATGTAGCCGAGCTGGGAGACGGTGGAAAACGCGAGGACGCGCTTGATGTCGTTCTGGGCGACGGCAATCACCGCCCCCATCAGTGCGGTGATCGCGCCAATGAATGCCACCACCGTGAGCGCGTGCAGCGGCGCGCCGGCCAGCGCCTGATCGGCCATCATCAAGGGATAGACCCTGGCGATGAGGAACACGCCGGCGGCCACCATCGTCGCGGCGTGGATGAGCGCGGAGACGGGGGTCGGTCCCTCCATCGCGTCGGGCAGCCACACGTGCAACGGAAATTGGCCGGACTTGCCGACGGCACCGCAGAAGATCAGCAGGCCAATCGCGGTCGAAACGGCGAGTCCGCCGACGGTGGTTTGCGCGACGAGAGCGGAGAGGGCGTTGGCCTCGATGACACCTTTGCCGCCGTCGAAGAACAGAAGCGAGCCGGTCGAGTCGTAGAGCCAGAGCATCCCGAGCAGCAGGCCAAGGTCGCCGATGCGGGTCGTGATAAAGGCTTTCTTGGCGGCCGCGGCGGCCTCCGGCTTGTGAAACCAGAAACCGATGAGAAGATAGGAGGCGAGGCCGACCAGTTCCCAGCAGATGAAGAGGAGCAGGAGGCTGTTCGCGACAAGCAGTCCGAGCATCGCGGCGGCAAACAGGCTCAGAAAGCAGAAGAACCGCGTGAAATTCCGGTCCTCGTGCATGTAGCCGGTGCTGAAGATGAAAATCAGCAGGCCGACAAAGGTCACCATCACGCACATCAGGGCGGTGAGGGGATCGAGGAGCCAGCCGAGCCGCACGCCGGCCTCGCCGAGATCGAACCACTGGAAGTTATGGACCAGGTGCGCAGAAGGATCGCGCAAGGCGGTGACGAGCGCGGCACACGAGACCAGAAACGAGAGTGCCATCGCCACGATGGCGGCGCCGGAGGCCAACGCGCGGCCAGGACGCGGAGTAAGTGCGCCGATTCCCGCGGCGAGAAGCGGCAGGGCCGGGATGAGCCAGAGGAACTGGACGGAAAGACTCATGAAGTGGCGAGGAGCGCGGGCGTCTCGCCCGCATGAGGCGAATGCGGGCCAGCGGGCTGCGTTCCCAGGATGGATCGTGTCGACGTGGGCGTCATCCTTTGAGGCGGGTGGCGTCCTGCAGCCGGATGCTCTTTTGATGACGATAAATCGCGATGACGAGGGCGAGCCCGACGGCGGCCTCCGCCGCCGCCACCGCGATGGAAAAGATGACGAACAGGATGCCGGTGCCGGCAGCCGGGTTCGGGCTGTAGCGCCAGAACGCGACGAAATTGATGTTCGCGGCGTTGAGCATCAGTTCCACGCCGAGGAGCACGAGGATCGAGTTGCTGCGGGAAAGGGCACCCATGAGCCCGACGCAAAACAGCGCGCTCGAAAACAGGAGGCAGAGTTGGAGCGGCGAGACACTCATGGGCCATCCTCCTTGGTTCCCGACCGATCGGTCGCGGCGATGACGACGGCCCCGAGGAGCGACACGGTGAGGATCACCCCGACGATCAGCAGCGCGGCGGCGTGGGTGCCCATCAGTTCGAGGCCGAGCGCGCGGACCGTCACCGGGAGCGGCGGCTTGGAGGAAACCGAGAGAGGGGTGCTGAGCACGGCGCCGAAAAGCACGCCGAGCACCGCGCCACCGGCGAGGAGCGCGGACACGGTGCGGGAGTAGGACTCGGGAGCGACGGCGAGGTCCGCCCGCGACTGCCGCGTCAGCAGGACGGCAAAGAGGACGACCATCGACACGGCGCCGACGTAGACGAGCACCTGCGCGAACGCGACAAACTCGGCGCCCGCCCAGAGATAGAAGGCCGCAATGCCGGCCCAGCTTGCGACCAGGAGGAGCGCGCTGTGGATCAGATTGCGCAGCGTCATGGCAACCGCGGCGGTCGCCAGAGTGCCAAGGGCGATGAGGATGAGCGCGGCGGTGTTCATCAGGCGTAGCGATAGGTCCGCGGGGCGACGCCGGCGCTGAGTTTGCGACCCATCAAGACGAAGGGGCCGACGACGAAGGCCAGCGCGACCGCCCAGCGCACGAGTTGGAGCGGCCCGGACCAAGTGTGCGTGAGCGACCAGAAGGCGGCGACACCGAGGTTGATCAGCGCGAGCGGCACGAGGAATTTCCAGGCGAAACGCGTGAGTTGATCCATGCGGAGGCGCGGGAACGTTGCCCGGATCCAGATGAAGCCCAGCAGCAGCGTAATCAGCTTCAGGCCAAACCAGGCGTAGGACGGGATGAATTCGAGGAACGGCAGCGGCGCATGCCAGCCACCGAGGAACAGCGTGATCGCCATGCCGCTCAGGGCGATCATGCCGAAGTACTCCGCCATGAAGAACAGTGCGTATTTGAAACCGCTGTACTCCGTCAGATGGCCGGCGATGAGTTCGCTTTCGGCCTCCGGAAGGTCGAACGGGGAGCGGTTCGATTCGGCGAGGGCCGCGACCATGAAAATCATGAAACCGGCGAAGCCCCACGGGGTGAAGACATGCCAGTGTGGGATGAAGTTGAATTTCCATCCGGCCTGGGCGGCGACGATCTCGGTGGTGGAAAGCGAACCGGCGATGAGCACGACCGGAACCCACGCGAGAAGCAGCGGAAGTTCGTAGCTGATGAGCTGCGCGAGGGCGCGCATCGCGGCGAGCAGCGAGTACTTGTTGTGGCTGGCCCAGCCCGCCATGAAGACGGCGAGTTCGGTCGCGGCGCCGGCGGCGAAGAAGTAGAGCACGCCGGCGTCGAGCTCGACGGGGACGAGATTCCGGCCAAAGGGGATGACGGCAAACGTGAGGACGGAGAACGCGAGCAACAGCACTGGGGCGAGAAAGTGGAGCACCTTGTCGGCGTCGCGCGGCACGATATCTTCCTTCGTCAGCGACTTCACGCCGTCGGCGAACGGCTGCGCGAGACCGAAGAAACGGATCTTGGTGAGAGGAATCGGCGTGCGATTCGGGCCGGGCCGATTTTGCACGCGGCCGAGGATCTTCCGTTCGGCCAGCGTGAGGAACGCGAACAGCGTGCCGAAAACGCCGAGAATCACCGCGATCGCGACGACGCTGTTGACGAGCCAGCGCAAGGGATCGGGCAGGAAGCCGGTCACGAGATCGCGCAGGGTGATCGGGAAGCGCTCCAAGAAGGCGCCGTCACGGCTGGATACCGCGGCAAAAAAGTGAACGCTGAAAGCAGAAAGTCCGTAAGCGCTCATGCGGACGGCGGTGGCTTGGGGGCTTCCGCGCTGGGCGCGGCGGGCGGTTTCGGGGCATCGGGGGCCGTGGCGGCGGGCCGGGGGGCGGGTGCGGCGGCTGGCTTGGCGGCAGCAGCGCTGGCCTTGGCGGCGGCGGCCGCTTTCGCCTTTTCGTCGGCGGCCTTGCGCTCGGCGGCGAGACGGGCGTCGACTTCGGCGGCTTCGGTCGGGTGAATCGTGTGGTAGTAGTCGTTCGGCTTGGCCAACGTCTCGCGGTTCAGGATCAGCGCACTGAAACGGTCGGTCGTCGCAATTTCGAACACCTGGTCCATCTTGATCGCATCAAAGGGGCAGACCTCGACGCAAATCTGGCAGCTCATGCAGACCGACGTGTCGATGTCGAAGATGGCGGGATAGATCTGCGGCTTGCCCGTGGCGTCGGGTTTCTTGTCCTTGCTCTTCTCGATGTAAATGCACTGCGGCGGGCATTCCTTCTCGCAGATCTGGCAGGCGACGCAGCGCAGCGTGCCCATCGGATCAGTCGCGTTTTCAGTGACGAGGAACGGGAAATTGCGATACGCCTCCGGCAGCTTGGTCTTGACCTCGGGATACTCGACCGTCGTGAAACGGTCGGGATCATAAAAGCTCCCCGCGAAGTTCTTCGCGGTGACGGCGAGGCCTTGAAGTAGTCCGGTGCCGAGCATGAGGTGGTTGCTGCGCAGACTCCGCAAAAACCTAGATCATTTTCCGACAGGCCGGAAAAGGAAACAAAGGTGATGGGGAGATCATTGGGTTGATTGGGTTGGTTTGAAAATGAAGGTCTCGCGTCAGGCGAAAAACTAGCGGTCGACCTCGCCGAGCACGATGTCGACGGAGCCAAGGATGATCACCGCGTCCGCCACGGTCTGACCGAGGCACATGTCTTCGAGGATGGTGAGGTTGACGAACGAGGGGGCCCGCACGCGGTAGCGGTAGGGATTCGGGCTGCCGTCGCTGACGAGATAGAAACCGATTTCGCCTTTCGGGCCCTCGATCCGGCCGTAGGCTTCGCCAGCCTTTGGACGGAAGCCGCGGAGCTTGGCTTTCGGGTCCATGATCGGACCGGCCGGGAGGCCCGCGAATGCCTGTTGCAGAATCTTGATCGACTCGCGCATCTCCAAGACGCGGATCATGTAGCGGTCATAGACATCGCCATGGGCGCCGAGCGGGACTCGAAAATCGAAGCGCGGATATACGCCGTAGCCGTCGACCTTGCGGAGGTCATAATTCACCCCCGTAGCGCGGAGCATCGGGCCGGTGACGCCGGCGTTGACGGCGAGTTCCGGGGAAAGCACGCCGACGCCCTGGGTGCGCGCCATGATGATTTCGTTGCCGGTCAGCAGCGCCTCGAATTCGTCGAGGAAGGCGCCGTAGCCGTCGGTCAGTTTCTTCGCGGCGGCGATCCACTCGGGGGAAGCGTCGATCCGGCAGCCGCCGAAGCGCTGGTAGTTGCACATCATGCGCGAGCCGCTGAGCGACTCGAACAGGTCGAGGATTTTTTCGCGTTCGCGGAACGCATACATCAGCGGCGTGCCGGAGCAGCCGCAGTCCTGCATGAGGAAACCGGCGAGGCAGGTGTGGTTGAGCAAGCGCGTGAGTTCGGCGAGGATGACGCGCAGATACTCGGCGCGTTCCGCCACGGGCTGGCCGGCGAGTTTCTCGACCGCGATGGCATACGCCCAGTTGTTCGTCATCGAACACAGGTAGTCGAGCCGGTCGGTGTACGGCATCGACGCGAGGTAGCTGACGTTTTCGCCGAGCTTCTCGTGATTGCGGTGGAGGTAACCGAAGACGGGCTTGAGTTTGACGATTCGCTCGCCGTCGAGCGTGACGATCATGCGGAAGACGCCGTGGGTCGAGGGATGGTGCGGCCCCATCGAGACCTCGAGCAGGTCGCCGTGGAACTCGTCATGCACCTCGCGGACGTGGGAGCCGCCCAGAGGGGTTGAGAGTTGAGGGTTGAGAGTCGAGAGACCGGAGGTGCTCATGGCTTGGCCTCTGTGGTTGCAGCTGCACTCGGGGCGGCCGTTGCTGCGGGGGGCGGCGGGTAGTGGACTTTCGCCTTGGTGAGCACCGAGCCATGCGGGGTCGGTTCCCACTCGTAGTCATCCGGTTCGACGTAGTCCTTGCGCATCGGGTGATCCTTGAACGCGTCCCACATCAGGATGCGTCGCAGGTCCGGGTGTCCGGTGAAAATGACGCCGAACAAGTCGTAGACCTCGCGCTCCTGGAATTCGCACGCGCGCCAGACCGGGGTGAGTGACGGGACGGTGGCCTGATCAGTGCGATTGGCAGTGCGTTGCCGGAGGATCACGGGACCGTGCTTCAGCGCGACCGAGTAAAGATGATAGACTACTTCGAGGCTGCCCGGCTGCACGCGTTTGGTTTTCTGCTCGACGATCTTGGGGGCGCCGCCGGCGGGATCGGGCACGCTGACCTTGGTGGTTTCAACGATTTCCTTCTCCGGCCAGTCGATGCCGGTGACGTTGGAGCATTGGTCGAGCCGCAGAGTCGGATCGTCGCGCAGGAACTGGGCGACATCGACGATGTGGGTGGCCGCGACTTGGAGGGCGTGCTGGGCGGCGGGACCCGGGTTGGCGACGACGGCGATCTCGGCCCCGGGAAACCGGGCGAGCAGACGGTCGCGAATCTGTTCAGCGGATTCCATGGGTTCAGCCCTTTTCCGAGCGGACGATGGTGGGGGCGGCCCACACCTTCGGGTTGGCCGGCGGCTCAAGATCGTGTTCGCCGAATTCAGGAACGGGGTACTCGCACGCGTCATCGCGGCGCAGGTGCCGCGGGGCGGCGGGACCGGCGATGGTGAAGCCCTTGATTTTCTTCTGCAGCTCAAGCAGGCCGTGCAGGAGCGCCTCGGGGCGCGGTGGGCAGCCGGGAATGTATATGTCGACCGGGATGAAGCGGTCGATGCCCTTGAGGACGTTGTAGCCCTGCTTGAAGGGACCGCCCGAGATCGCGCATGCGCCCATCGCGATGCAGTATTTGGGCTCGGGCATCTGGTTCCAGAGGCGCACGACCTGTGGGGCCATTTTCTTGGTGACGGTGCCGGAGACGATGAGGAGGTCGGCCTGCCGGGGCGACGGGCGGAAGACCTCGGAGCCGAAGCGCGCGATGTCGAATTTCGCCATCGACGCCGCAATCATCTCGATCGCGCAGCAGGCGAGCCCGAAGTTCAGCGGCCAGACGGAATTGCTGCAGCCCCACGTGTAGAGCTCCTGCAGGCTGGTAAGCAGGATCCCGTGGCGACGCAGCTCGTCGCGCTCCTGCTGGCTGATTTCCGGAAGGGCGGGGGTGGGGACGTCGCTCATGTTATTTCCACTCGAGGTGGCCGCGCTGCCAGGCCCAGACGAGGCCCTCCGCCAGCAGCAGCATGAAGACAAACATGGCGATTAGCGCGCCGGTGGGGAGTCCGGTGAAGGCGACGGCGAACGGCAGAAGGAACAGGACCTCGACGTCGAAGATGAGGAACAGAATCGCGTAGAGGTAATAATGCGCCTTGAACTGAATCCAGGAATCCCCCGACGGTGCCACACCGCACTCGTAGACGTCGTTCTTCACTGCGCTCGGTTTGGCCGGCTGGAAGAACTTGAACCAAATCTGCGCGACGCTGAGCAAGATAAGCGGAAACGCGACCGCCACGAGGGCGAGGAGGGCAAGAAACGCGTAGGGATGGTTGGACGACATTCGACGTTGAAAAAGATTCTATTGGTCGCGGTGCTCCTCAATTCTCAATGGCTCCCGTTTCTTGTCGAAAGCGGCGCATAGATTGCAACACAGACGTGGTCATTTCCGGGAGGGTGGGCGCGAGGGATATTTTCGCGGGGAGGTGCAGCACTAGAAGGAGGGGGGCAGTGGAGTTCAATCAACAGTCCATCGCTCACGTTTCAAACGCTATCATCTAATCACACGCAAGCAGCGGAAGCGAAAATCTTATGGGGAAGCGATAATAAGATTTTTCGAAGGTGATCGAGGAGACGCGCCTTTTCAGAGTCCGACGGGCCCGCGCAGCGCCCCATGGATGATCAATTCGTCGCCCGGCGCGGAGAGTGCGGCGCCAATCTGCGGGTGGGCGGCGCAGAGCGCGGCGATCTCGGCTTCTACCATGACAAAAAATGCGGTCGAGAGCGCGTCCGCCTGAGCAGCGTTTGGCGCATACGCCCAGGTTCGGGATGTGCGTGGTGCGGGACTGCCGGTCCGCGGGTCGATCAGGTGCGCGCCCTGCACGGCAATTCCCGAGCCGCTCAACGACGCGTCGCGCAGCGCAATGGTGCGGTGGCCGGGTCCCTCCCCGAGGCCAACCGGCCAGCCGGCGTCGGTCGGCGACGGCGCGCCGAGTGCGAGCACGCTGCTGCCTCCGGCATTCAGCGATGCCGCCGTGATGTCCCATTCCCGTAGGATTTCGGCCATTCGGTCCAGCGCGTAGCCTTTGCCGACGGCGCCGAGATCGAGTTGAAGGTGGGTGGCAAGCGACGTCAGCGTGTGCGCGGATGGATCGAGTGTGTACGGAGGAACCTCCGGCGAAAGATTGTCCGGGCGAATGGAGGCGTAGGCCGGGTCGAAGGCGCGCCCGGTCGCGAGGGAAATATCGGCCGCGAGGAGGAGGCAATCGAGCGCTTCGTCGCTAATGGCGGTCGTCGCTCCGAGTGCGAGATTGTTCGCGCGGGAAATGTCGCTCGATTCGATGAATCGGCTGAGGAGAGTTTCCAGTCGGTCAAGCTCGCGAAACGTCGCCTCCGCGGCGTGCTGGGAATAGTCGCGTTCCTGGCCTGCGATCACGATCTCCCAATGGGTCGCCATCGCCTCATGTTGAAACGTGTGCATGGTTTTCGCTGCTCGAAAATCGGATTAACTCCGCGCTTTCCGACCGGAACGCCATCCGATTTTCCACTTCAACACGACCATCGCGACCGCCGGCCGCCACCACAGGCGTCCGAGGCCGTATTTCGACTCGCCGTGCCGGCGCGGATGGTGGCGGACGGGAGTTTCGCCCACCCGAAATCCGGCGGCGACGGCGAGGGCGGGAATAAAACTTTGCATCAATTCCATCGGAAAAAAGGCTTCGCGGACCTCGCGGCGCATCACCCGGAGCTGACAGCCCGAGTCGTGCACCCCGTCGCGGAGGATGGCGCCGCGCACAATGTTCGCAGTCCGAGACATGATCCGGCGCAAGGTGGAGTCGTGCCGATCGACCCGCCAGCCACACGCCAAATCGATCTTTCCGGATTCGACGAGGGCCAGGAGCGCGGGGAAATCCTGCGGATCGTTCTGGCCGTCACCATCCATCATCAGCAAAAATTCACCTTGGGCCGCGCTCAATCCCCGGAGGAGGGCGGCCGCCTGGCCGCGGTTGCAATCCAGACGTAATTCGCGCACCTCGGGCCAGAGCGTGTGCGCCTCGGCGATTTCGGCTGCCGTGCGGTCGGTGCTGCCGTCGTTGACGAGAATGATTTCGAACGGGCGGCCGAGACCGCGGAGGACTTCGACCGAACTGTGGGTGAGCGGAAGAATGTTGCCGGCCTCGTTGTAGACCGGGACGACGAGCGAGAGTTGGGGCGATGTTGCGATCACGGCTCGGGAGTAAACACGAGATTGAAGACTCCCGGGCGGAGGCCGAGGATGGATTCGCGGTGGCTGCCTCTCAGTCGGGCTCGCACCACGTCAGCCAAGGTCGGCGAGGTGATGATGAGTGCGCCCGTGCAGTCGTCGGGGGGCGACGTCCAATAGCCGACCTGTGGCATGCCGCGCAGGTACCACGGCAAAGGCCAGTACTCTTCGCTGATGACGCGAATCGGAGCGTCGGGGGAGCGGGCGGCCGCGGCCTCCGCCAGCGCGCGATATTTCATTACGTCGGCGGAACTGTGGACGTAGGCGTAGGGATTGCGTTGGTCGGACGCGCGGAGAAATGAGGTCCGCCACGTCTGCTGAAACAGGGTTGCGGCGACAATCAATGTGAAGGCGGCGGCGGCCAGGCGGCCAGTGCGGAGCCGGCCCATTTCCGCGAGTGCCGCCGCCGCCAGGAGGGCGAGCCCCGGCACGAAATGAACCGTGTGCCACGGGGTCTTGTAGGCGAAAAAAGAAAAGGCCGCGATGATCGCGACGGTGTAGAAGGCGACTCCACGTAGAAAACGATCGGCGCGGAAGACCGCGACACCCAGGCCGGCCAAGGCGAGCGCGGAGAAAGCGACTTGATGCCAGACGAGACCGCCTTCGCGGTACCAGCCGAACATCCGCAGGTAGTACCACCACGCTTTTTCGTGGCCGGTCGGGGCTGCCGCTGCGCCGAAACGCGTCAGCGCGTGGGTGTAGGCGCCGAGGGCGTCGCGAATCCCGGAGATGTGCGTACCGAACGACGAATACAAGACGGCGGCGCTGCCGAGGGCCGCGAGCAGGCCGACGACGACATCACGGCGCGGGCGACGTGTGGCGGGTGGGCGACTGAGGTAACCCCATCGGCTGAACCCAAGGGCGATGAGCGCAGTGATGAGAAAGAGAGGGGCGCTGGCCTTGGTGGCCTGCATCAATCCAGCACAGACGCCGGCTGCGATAGCCCAGCGCGTGAGGCCGGTGCGCCACCATGTTTGCGCGCAAACAACCACGGTGAGCATGAAGGTCGCCAGCAGGGTTTCCTGGATGAAATATCGACTGTAGTAAACCGCGGGAGGGGAGAGCGCGAGCAAGCCGGCCGCGGCGAACGCCGGCCACCGCCCGAGTGGCGCGGCGAGGAGCGCGAGCAAAACGACCGCGAGCGTTCCGAACAGCGCAGGTACGAGTCGCACCGTCGTTTCGCTGAGTTGGGCCAGGGTGCGTTCGCCGCGGATCCACGCGACCGGTACTGCGGCGTAGTAGAGCGTGGGGCCGTGATGATCCCGTGGGTCGAAGGCGTAGTGACCATGGTCGAGCAGTTCGCCGAGTTTGACCGCCTGGTTGGCTTCGTCGGCATGCATCGGCCGCCGGGCGAGATCATGCGTGCGCAGCCAGAGCGCGGCGAGCGTGATCAGGGCGAGGGGCAGCCAACGTAGCAATGGCATCGGGGCAAGAGATGCGCGGGTCCGGTGCGCAAGACGAAATAAAAAAGCTGGAGCGTGCGGGGCACGCTCCAGCTTTTGGTTTCGCGCGGGCGAAAAATTACTTCCCGGCCGTGCCGAAAACTTCCACTTCGCAGTAGTGGTTTAGTTCGTCGGACGTGTTGCCGTTGCTGTAGAGGCGTACGTAGCGGCCCGGGGCGCCCTTGGCGTCGAGCACGCGGCCGTTGTTCGTCTCGACGTACGCGAGGTCCTTGCCCTTGCCGAGCTTGGCCGAGTTGTCGTCGTCGTTGTTGAAGATGGTCGTCACCCCGCTCTTGAAGTCCTTGTCGTTGGAAATCTGGATGACTACATCGTGGTAGACGCGCGCCTGGGAGTGGAAATGCCACACCGCGACGGCCGCTACCTTGGCGGTGGCACCGAGGTCGACCTGCACCCATTGGACTCCCGGCCCGAGCTCCACGTACGCGCCGTCGATGCCGGTCTTGTCACCGTCGGTGAGGAAGGTGAGTTCGCCGATGACGGGCAGCGCGTCGCTGCTCGTGACGGGCTTGCCCTTGGAGAGCAGAGTGGTGCCGGCGGGGACCATGATGTCGGGCCGCTTGGCGCCGGCGGGTTCCAGGTTGGCGAGCGAGATCGGACGCGGCGTGCCGGCGAAAAGCGGCTTTGGCATTTCGACCTTCAGCGCGACAGTGTCGGCAGCGCTGGCGGCGGCCGTCAGCGCGAGAACGGAGAGAGCGAGGGTGAGGTGACGTGGGAGCATGATGTAATAAATCGAGAGATGAAGACGGAGAAAAGGCGATGGTTGAAACAGGAGACGTGGTCGGGGGAGGAAAAATTCAGATCGAGGGCGATTTTCCCGGAATTAGATCAGGCGACGAAGTCGTTGGGCGAGAAGGTCAGCATCCGCTGCGCCGCGATGGCTTCGTTCACCTTGAGAACCGTCACGGCCGAGGCGAACGCTTCTTCGCCAGGGCAGTTTAACTTGGCGCCCTTGCGCATGGCGTCGAAGAAGTTCTCAAGGTGAGGCTGGTGGATCGCCTTGTCGAGCGTGACCGGCATGTCCCAGGCGGAGAGCTGGGCGGTTTCGCGGACGTCGACCTTGGCGGGACCGCCGGCACTGGCGGCAGCACCGGTCGGGACCTTGGACGGCATGGGCAGGCGCTGGCGCGGCTTGTCCCACGGTTTGAGGCCAGTGAGGGCGCCCTCTCCGGAATCGGGGCGCGAAATCACCTTTTGGGTGACAAACTGGTCCCATTCGGGGGCGCGGGCTTCGCGGTAGAGTTTTGTGAACTTGGGGTTTTCGGACATCTTCAGCGAGCCCTCGTCGCCCATGAAGTACTCGTGGTATCCGCCGCCGGCGCTCGTGGTGGTGAGCACCTCGTAGGTCGCCCGAACGACACCTTCCTTGGTCGGATATTCGTAGACGCCAATTGCGTTGTCGTACCACTCGTGGGTCTTGTAGTAGTCGACACCGCCACTCGCGATGCACATGCGGGGGTTGGTCCCGAGCATCCAATTATATACGTCGATCTGGTGCGCTCCGAGGTCGGAGACGACGCCACCGGCGTATTTTTTGAACCAGCGCCAGTTCCGGAACTCGTGCATGTTCGAGTAGCCGTACTTGGCCAGTTTGTCCGCCGGAATTTCCTGTCCCTTCGGCACGCCGAAATCGTCGGTGACGGCGCGGTGCCACTGGCCGGAGATGTTGGTGATCCGGCCGAGGAGGCGGGCGTCGCGCACGACTTTGTCACGGGCGTGAAGGTAACGCGGGTTGCTGCGGCGCTGGTGGCCGATCTGCAGCAGTTTCTTCGTTTCCCGCGAGGTGAGCACCATTGAGCGGGCGCCCTCGACCGTGTTGGACATGAGCTTCTCGCAGTACACGTGTTTGCCGGCCTTGAGGGCGGCGTTCGTGTGCTCGGCGTGCATGAAGTCCGGCGTGGCGACAATCACCGCGTCGATGTCCTTCACGGTGGCCAGCATCTCCTTGTAGTCCTCGAACGGCTTCGCCTCGTGGTTGTATTTCTTCAAGCGGCGCTCGGAACTGGTGCGGTTGTAACCCCAGATGTCGCACACGGCGACAAAGCGGATGCCGGGGATGGGGAGAGCGGCGTTGGTCAGGATGGTTCCTTCGGCGCCGCAGCCGATGAGTGCGACATTCACAGTGTCGGCGTTCCGGGCGGCGCCGACTTCCGCGCCACGTGAAATATACGGTGCGGCGGCGATGACGGCGCCGAGCTTGGCGCTCGTGCTGAGGAAATCGCGGCGGGTAACGGGAGAGGAGGAAAAATAGTCAGGCATGGGACGCTTGATCTGTCATTCTGCGCGGCGCAGGAAACGACTCGGATTGAAAAGTTGGGGGATCAGGGCGACTCAGTCGTTTTTGTCGGCCCACAGGGCGAACCGATCGTGGCGGGAGAGAACAAGGGCCACGGAGAACATCAGGATGTGCATCCCGAGCCATGCGACACCGTCGCCTTCCTGCACGGCCATGAGGCCGAAGGACAGACCGACATAGACGAGCCCGCCGATGAACAACGAGGCGCGCGACTTGATGCCGAGGAGGATGGCCGCCCCGACGATTACGAGTAGAAATCCGAGCGACAGGGCGAACAGCTTCGCCGCCCAGAGCGGAATCAGCGAATAGTTGCTGATGCCGGTGGCCATGCGGACCATGTTCTCGGTGTAGTTGGAGAACGAGAAGCTCTTGTTGGCCTCAAATTTTTCGAGGCCCGCGAGGAGCGTGCGCAGCCCGAGGAAGAGCCGGAGCAACATGAATGCGCCCGTATATTCGCAGCGCGACGTGGAGGAGTTGGAGGAGGAGGAGGAATCGTTCATTACAGGACGGGAAGAAGCGTTTGAGGTAGCAGGGAAAATCTGACGGTGAAACGGTGGCGGGCTTGGTGACTAAAATTATGGGTTGGTCTCGTGAAGGTGGGCGACCCCCATCGCGGCGGAGTTCCACGCAGGGGAACGCCGTGCTCGGAGGGCCACGTTGTGGAACAGGCAAAGCCCTGGGAGCCGGGACGCGACATCGAAATTTGTCCCGGTGGCGGGCCGGGCCGTTTCTGTGCGCACCGACGCTGAGACGTTTTCGCCGGTCCGACCAAGATTACCGCCTCTGGCACCCGCGCGGTCCAGTTCTTGTTGGCTGTGCCTGGATCCGGGAGCGGTCGGGCAGTACCGCAAATTGGGAAACGAAACGGCCGCGGACGCGGGGCGCGCGAACTTCAGGAACGTGCGCCGGGTGTGATGCGGTGGGTTCATGAGGATTGGATCAGCGGACAGTTTTTGCAGGACGGCGTGGCCCGATGGCAAGCCGGGGGTGATCTTCTACGGGTGGACATCGCTCTTGGTCCAGCCTTACCTCGCGCTTCGCCAAAATACGCCCAGCATTGGCGAAATTCCGCGGATCGTTTGCATTCGTATCTCGACGGCGCACGGTCGTAGTGTGATCCCTGTTCCGCATACTCCGATCATGGCCGAAAAATCTCTCCTCCGCCCGGGATCCGCCAAAGCCGACAAGAAAAGCGAATTCAGGGATTACGAAGAATGGTTCGTGGGCACTCCCGACCCATGGAAGGAAATCATTCGCCTCGATCACGGAACGGACCGGACCTTCGGCTCGACCGTCCGATCGATGGTGCTCAACGCCGAACCGGCCCAACGGCCCGCGATGGAAGGCAAGCTCCTGGAGGCGCTGGGCCATCCGGAGGTGACCGACGTGGGCCGGATGTTTGTCTGCCGGATGCTCGCCCTCATTGGAAGTGGCAAATCGGTTCCTGCCCTGAGCGCTCTTTTGGAAAACACCAGGGCAATCGACGCCGCTCGTTATGCGCTCGACGTAATCGACGACCCCGCGGTGGACGACGCTTATCGCGCCGCCCTTGGCCGGATGAGCGGTCCTGCGAAGGCCGGTCTGATTGGCTCGATTGCGCTGCGCGGCGATGTTAAGGCCGTCGGGGCGTTGACCGCGATCAAGGCGGCCAACGGAGAACCCGAGGTGGTGCGCACCGCTGCGACCCGGGCCCTGGAACGGCTTCAGGCGAAATCTTGAGCACCATGAACTCTTCGCTGCCACCGTCCGTTTCGCGACGCGCGTTCCTGAAAACCTCCGCGGTCACCGCCGCCGCGGTGGCATTCCCGTCGATTGTCCCGTCGCGCGTCCTCGGCCAGAACGCTCCGAGCAAGCAAATCACGGTTGGATTCATCGGCGTCGGCAACATCGCGCAGGGCCACATGGACACGCTTCTCGGCTTCCCCGAGTCTCGGATCCTCGCCGTCAGCGACGTCGATCAGGCTCATCGCGAGGCCGCAGCCGCCAAAATCAACGCCGGCTACGAGAACAAGGATTGCGCCCGGTATAATGATTTCCGGGAGATGATCGCGCGGCCCGACATCGATGCGGTGTTCGTCTGCACGCCGGACCACTGGCACGCGCTCGCGGCGATCGAGGCGATGCGGCGGGGGAAGGATGTCTATGTCGAGAAGCCGCTCACGCTTACAATTCGCGAGGGACGCGAACTGGTGAACACGGCGCGGAAATTCCAGCGCGTCGCCCAGACCGGCACGCAACAACGCTCGTCCAAGCGCTTCCATGACACCGCGGAGTTCATTCGCAACGGCGGCCTCGGCAAGCTCGAGCGGATCGAGGTGTTGATCCCGGCGAACAACAAGTACTGCGGCGCCACGTGGCAGGCGGAGCCCGTGCCAGCCGGACTCGACTGGGACCTGTGGCTCGGGCCCGCGCCCTGGGCGCCGTTCACCCGGCAGGGCTGCCACTACAACTTTCGCTTCGTCCTCGATTATGCCGCCGGTCAGGTGACGAATTGGGGCGTGCACTACATCGACATCGCCCAATGGGCGCTCGGCATGGACGAGTCCGGGCCAGTCGAAATCGAGGGCAAGGGCGAGTTTCCGAGCACCGGGCTTTTTTCCACGGCGACCAAGGTCGATTTCACCTGTCGCTACGCAAACGGCGTCTTGCTCCGCTGCCACACGCGCTATGACGGGGTCGGCGATGGCAACGTCCGGTTCTTCGGCGAGCGGGGTTGGGTCGACGTGTCGCGCAGTGCGAACACCGCGTCGAATCCGGCGATGCTGAAAGAAATCACGGCGCGTGCGGGCGCGATCAAACTTCCGCTCAGCATCAACCATCACGATAATTTTCTGTCGGCGATTCGCTCGCGGGAGCGTCCGGTGTCCGATGTCGAGTTCGGGCATCGCACGACGACGGTCTGCAACCTCGGCAACATCGCGATGCAGCTTGGTCGCAAGCTGCGGTGGGATCCGGCGCGGGAGGCGTTTGTCGACGATTCGATCGCGAACCGGATGCGGGAACGTTCGATGCGCGCCCCATGGTCGCTGGCGTGAACCCGGGGCAGGCGATTGGAAAAGCCGGGAGGTCCAGACAGATCCTGACCCACCTGGGCGTCGAGAAGGACAGGTGGCAGGAGAAGGATTTTTGGGCTGAGAAGAGGAGAGCGTAGGGCGAGGAGATCAGCCGGGGCGAGGTTGCCGCGAGAG